>NZ_CP025781.1:1903504-2538006 GCF_004194535.1 Iodobacter fluviatilis
TCTTTGCGTATAGGGTAACGTGAGAAATCAAGTTTACCCAGTGACTCGCCGGTTTCTTTTTCCCAAGCTTGGCTAAAGTTAGCAAATAGATTGCCCACAACAGGGCCAGTTACTCTGCTCGAAATATCCTGACGTGGGCCAATAACGCCATTACGGCCTGCTTTATAATGCTGGCAGTAATAGCTGTGGTTATCTTTATCCCAATATTCATCAAGCATATTGTGGCCCATAACGAATCCAGTCGCTTTATTGGGCGTTTCATAATCAACTAACACCATTTTTTGGTGATGGCTGGGGGTCGCCGCTAGCACGCCTTTAGTACCAACAGCCAATCCTTGATCTTCATAATTACGGCCAGCAATCCGTGCGCGATCTATTGCGCTAAAACCTCGGCTAAAGAAACGTAGATTATTTGCGGCTTTATTACCAAACACTGCCTTTCCAAGCTTTACGGCAACATCCAGCATCTCTTGATTTTCATCGTATTTATTAAACCAATCACAGTCATATTGATACTGTGCATCATCACTATATGCTGGGCGATCTTGAACCCCAATTGAATGTCTGCCTGGTGTATTGGATTCACCTAAACCCTGCTTAACGCCTGTAACGTTGAGGTAAAAAGGTTTAAGGGTTAACTCAAAAGCAAAACACAGAATCCTAACCTTAACGCCCGCTTCCGCTTTCTTCTCTAATAGCTTGCCAATGCTCATTAAATCAGGATCGCTTTCACGAATAAAATACATTGAAGGCTGAAAGCCCCAGCAAATAATGCAAACAGACTTTTCTGCGGCGACAATAGCTTCATAAACAGCTTTAAAGGCTCTTTCTCCATTAATTAATGGCTTAAAGCTCGCTCCAACGGGTGCGTATTCAGCTTTTTGCACCACCCAAGGCGGTGTGATTGTGCATTCATTGGTCTGCCCCAGCGCAGCGGGAGTAACAATAGATTTACTCATACTTCACCTTTGCCGGTAAATAGGTTGCGATAATCTTCACGGACAGAATCTTGGTGCTTTGTTGCATCAGTATCATTTGATTTTACTGGCTCATAGCGATGAAATCCTTTATTTGCCAGATCTCCTTGAGAGGCGTTTTTATACTCGCTAGGTACTGGAATCTGATAAACCAATCCATTTGCCAATTCTAATTTGTAATGCCCTGTGACCACTTCATGCATAATTTTTAGCTGGCCACTCCCATCTAAGACGTCCTGCTGGACTAATGCTCCATCGGCATAGAGCTTATAAGGCATCCGCGCCCAGCTACTTTGCTCGCCCATAGGAGATTGATCAAATTTAAACACAAAGGGTGTTTTAGGCATATTTTGAGGAAAGGCTGGATGCTGGGCAGTCATCTTATCCGGCCCACTCCAATCATGGCTCCCGCCTTTAATACTGATCTTCCCCGGCGCATGCAGCTCGATTTTTCCGTCTTTGATGCGGATATAAGCGCCACCGGCGGTCATCAGAATTTCTTGCTTGGCGTTGAACAGGCCCTTGCCTTTGATGGCGGTGAATTTGGTGTTTTTGTCGGCGGTGATTTCAATATCGTCGCTTTGCGCCTGCATTTGCAGCTTGCCTTTGGCTGCAATCAGCTTTAGGGTGATTTGGTCTTTGATACCCCCCACAAACAGGCTGATGTGCTGGCTTACGTTATGAATCCAGCGGCGGCCGGTGCTTTGGTTGCTGTCTCTTTGGGCGATTTGGTCTAGGTTTGTGCCTGCGCTAATCGTCTGGCTTTGCGGGGTGGTGATGGCCACGCCGTCCTCGCCGTGCAGCAGGATGATTTTTTGTTGGCCTGCTTGCTCTTTGGATTTGCTTTTGCCGTCTTGATCCGTATTGCTGCCCGCTTCAAAACTTTTGCTGGCGTGTACGTGGTGGTGCAAGTGGCCGGTGCTGGCTTTGCTGCCGGGGCTGTTGTCGGGCTTGACGGTTTGATCGTCGTCGCCGGTTTCCATGCTGTCGGCAAGTTGTTTAGCCGCGTATTCGCCAAGGTTTTTGGCGGTGTCTAGGGCCGATTCCAGCTGGCTTTGCGCGGGGCTGCGGTCTAGCTGCTTGCCGGATGCATCACCTTTGGCTTCGGTGCTAATCAGTAGGCCGCTGGCGCGGATTGCGCCTTGTTTATCGCTACGCAGCTCAAAGCCTTCGCCGCGTGCTTCGCCTTTTCCATCCGTTCTTGGGTGGATTAAGTAGCCAAGGTTGAGCTGGGTTTTACCGTGCTCGCTCGATAATTTAGTGCGCACTTCGCCCTTGCTATCGTCAAACAGCAGCTCGCCGTATTGGCCGCCTTCATGCTCTTTGGTCTTGATACCTGATAGGGTTTTATTGGCAGGCAGAGCGCCAGCGCCGCTGAACGCGGGCACTGAATGGCTGCCGTTATAGGTAACACCCGTTACAATTGGGCGGTCGATATCGCCCTCTATAAAGCTGACACTCACCTCCTGGCCCACCCTAGGGATAAACTGATGACCGAAACCTACACCTGCGGATGGGCACGCAACGCGAACCCAGCAGGATGACTTATCGTCAAGGTTTGCGCCAAATTCTGGGTGCTCTGCGGCACGTTGCCAGTGATATTGCACCTTAATTCGGCCATATTCGTCGGTATACACTTCTGCTTGTTGGCTAGAGTCGGCAGAGCTGCCTTGTGGGCCAACCACGGTGGCGGTTTGTACGCCTAGGCTGGTGGGTTTGCTGTGTTCGGTATGAGCAAAGTTAGGCGTAATCGGCTGGCCACGTCTTTGGGCGGTGAAGTTAACTTGGTAAGGAGGATTCGCAGCTGAAGCCGCTGCGACCAGTAAGCTGGGCGCGACTAGGCCAAGTTGCTGGGTTAAATCGGCTGGGAAATTATTATTGGCGGTGAATTTTAGCTCGGTGATGGCGAATTCCCGTTGTTCCGCTGACGTACCCTCATGAGCGGGGTGGTCTTCTAGGCGGAACCACTGTCCCGCTTGTAAGCTACGTAAAGTACCAGTGCCGGTGAATGATTTCTTTTTTGCATCCAACGCTTGCTGACGTAGCCTTGCGTAGTGGCTTAGTTCATCGTTATCGCTTGCGTAATACAAAGACTGAGGATCATAATCCTCAAAGCTGACTTGTAGCTGTTGACCACCCTCGCCTTGGTCGATATAACTTTCATCAAAACTTTGGTTCGTTGTGGTGGTTTTGTAATCAAAGCTAGCCAAAGAAACCGAGCTACTGCCTACTTGGCGCTGAGTTGCCCATTCGGTAAGAGAATCTGACTCCTCCGTCGAGTCAGCGCGGTGAAAGCGTACCAGTGATTCATGCGCCTCTGGTATCGCAAACGCATCGTCAAAGATCAGCAGCTGAACTTGGGGGCTATCTCCTGCCAGATGAAGCCAACTCCAGCCAAGCCCTTCCTCCGCCAATAGCCGTGTAATAAAATCGCTATCTGATTCTCTATACTGCGTACAGTAGGATCGGGGCGCGTACGTGCCGGATAGCTTGAAATCCAGCGTTTGCACGGCGGCAAACACAGGGTTTTTAGCTTGGTGCTCGGCCAAAATTTGCTTGACGATATCTGCCACGGATAAATTTTGAAATACGCGGGAAGTACGGCGGTGTCTGAGCAAGGCAAAAGGCGGCTCTACGGTGAGGGAATATTGAGCGAAGCCCCCATCAGAACCTAATAGCTGCGCCTGACTCACCACCCCGCAACGCTCAATCGCATCGCCATTGGCGTTTTCTATCGCCAATACCACCGGCAAGCCTAATAGCGATTTAAGTTCTAAATCGCCATTGGAGGATAGGCAATTTACCTCGTAGTGAAAAGCGCGATTTATCCCCTCACTACCTGTTACGCGCTGGGGTAAGAGCTGCTGGCCCCATGCTGCACCATCGCCTAATTGAATAGAGATAAGGCGCTGATCTTGATTAAAAGCAGCGGCGAATGAGGCAAGCAGATCAAAGGGCATAATAAACCAACGGCTTACGAGAAGCTTCGTATATTACATGAGGCTTTATGATGGCTGTTTGTGATTGATTGTAATTACTACACAAAATTTTATAGAGTTACATTATTCGCGTAAGTATTGCACCTTACTTGGTAGCCTTGCTGCATCCTAAACGTGCCATCTTACCCATGTTGCTTGGGGGCGTAATTGTTCTAATACGCTGTTTTTTAGCCCAGTAAAAATGCGACTCTATCAATCGTCAACTAAGCACTAATTTATTAGATAAATTAATGATAATTTACTTTTTAATCAATAACTTACACCAGATTGAATCCGCGTTCAAGTTGCACGATACCGAGGCAAATTATCTGGCCCCTTTATGGATAGAATTGATCTAGTTATCGAAGTGCCATTATTACCAGAAAGCACACTGCTAGCCGCGGCCACAGGAGAATTATCCAGCGTGGTAAAGCAACGGGTAGCTGCCGCTCACCTAAAACAAGAGGCGCGACAACAAACGCCAAATGCCCGACTTAGCGGAAAATTACTAGAGCTGCATTGCCCATTAAATAACGATGCCAGAGGCCTGCTGCAAACAGCCATCCAAAAACTCTCCCTCTCCGCCCGAGCTACCCACCGTGTGCTAAAAGTAGCCAGAACCATTGCCGATTTAGCCGGAGAAGACGACATTAGCACCAGCCATATTGCCGAAGCCATTCAGTATCGACGAGGGTTAGGCGGGTAATAAAATAAACAAATTTAAAGGCACGGCATGCCGTACCCGTGCATATCCCCCCTCGCCAGTTTTTTATATACAGCCTTGTGGTAGTTAATTTTGTCTTAGCTTGCTAGACTCCGAGGCACTTTAGTAATCGGTTTCACGTGAAACATGGCAACTCCTAAATACGACGAATCCTCCGTTAAGGTCTTAAAAGGCCTTGATCCTGTCCGGCACCGCCCAGGAATGTACACCCGCACCGATAATCCTCTGCACATCTGCCAAGAGGTTATCGACAACGCTGCCGATGAGGCTTTGGGCGGCTACGCCACTAAAATTGATGTGGTGCTGTACAAAAACCAAAGCGTGCGCGTTTCTGACAATGGCCGTGGCATTCCGGTTGGAATACATCCTGAAGAAGGCGTACCGACGCTGCAAGTGGTGTTTACCCAACTGCATGCTGGCGGTAAGTTCGATAAAAAAGACGGCGGCGCCTATGCGTTTTCTGGCGGCTTGCACGGGGTAGGTGTATCGGTAACCAATGCGCTATCCACGCGTTTAGAGGTTGAAGTCAAACGTGAAGGCCAGCTACATCGCTTGGTATTTGGCAGTGGTGAAGTGATTGAGCCACTGGTGGTGCTAGGTAGTTGCGCTAAAAAAGACAGCGGTACCAGCGTTTATGTTGTGCCTGACGTGACGTATTTTGACTCCCCAAATATCCCATTGGCAGATTTAGAGCATCAGCTCAAATCCAAAGCCGTGCTCTTGCCTGGCTTGGTCGTAAATCTGGCGGTTGAGCAAGCCAATGGTGAGTTTATTCAGAATGCTTGGTGCTACCCAGATGGCTTAACCGGTTATCTATCTGAAAAAGTAGCGGGCTATACCCAGCTCATCCCTATTTTTGAAGGCGAGAAGTATATCGAGCAGGTAGACGATACTTTCTCGCTGGGTGAAGGCTGCGCTTGGGCGCTGACTTGGACCGAAGACGGCCCAGTGAACCGTGAATCCTATGTGAATTTGATTACCACGCCGGTCGGTGGCACGCACGAATCGGGCCTGCGCGACGGGGTTTTTCAAGCAGTTAAAACCTTTATCGAGTTCCACAGCCTACTGCCTAAGGGCGTAAAAGTGCTGCCAGAAGACTTATTTGGCCGCTGCTCTTTTGTGCTCTCAGCCAAGATTCTAGACCCTCAATTCCAAGGCCAAACCAAAGATAAGCTGACCAGCCGCGATGGCTTAAAGCTGGTCTCTACCGTGGTGCGCTCGCCGTTTGAAATTTGGCTGAATCAACACGTTGATCTGGCTAAAAAGCTAGCCGAACTATGCATCCGCGCGGCGCAAGCTCGGCAAAAGAATTCGCAAAAAGTAGAGAAGAAAAAATCTTCTGGCGTGGCCGTCTTGCCCGGCAAACTGACCGATTGCGCATCGGATGAAACAGAGCGCTGCGAGTTATTTTTAGTTGAGGGTGATTCGGCTGGTGGCTCGGCCAAGCAAGGCCGTGATAAGGATTTCCAAGCTATTCTGCCGCTGCGCGGTAAGGTACTCAACACTTGGGAAGTCGATCGCGACCAGATTTTTGCCAATAATGAAGTGCACGATATGGCGGTTGCCATTGGTGTGGATCCACACACTCTTGGGGATAGCAAGGCTGATTTATCTGCCCTGCGTTACGGCAAAATTATAATCATGTCGGATGCGGACGTGGATGGCAGCCATATTCAGGTACTGCTACTCACGCTGTTTTACCGCCATTTTCCGCAGCTGATCGCAGCAGGGCATATCCATGTGGCCCAGCCACCCCTGTACCGCGTTGACGTGGCAGGCAGCGGCAAGGCCAAGCCACCGCGTAAATTCTATGCGCTGGATGAGGGTGAGCTAACGGCTATTTTAGACAAGCTACGGGTTGAAAAAGTGCGTGAAAACGCATGGAGCATCAGCCGCTTTAAAGGGCTTGGTGAAATGAATGCCGAGCAATTATTCGATACCACCATGAATCCCGATACCCGCCGCATGCTACGCGTTGGCATTAACGACGACGTAGCGCTGAATACGCGTGAGCTGATGCATATGTTGATGGGCAAAACCGAAGCCAGCAGCCGTAAAGCGTGGCTAGAAGCGCGGGGTAATGAAGCAGAAGCAGATATTTAACTAGGGTCTGTTGGACTAGACAGTCGAAGCGAAAAATCGCATGGTCGAGACCAGATCTTGCCGAATTTGCAGCGCCAATAACGAGTTATTGGTCAAAAATCTGGTGGGATATAGGCCGATCAGGTGATTTTGCAGCTGACTGATGCTAAGTCCGACAGGCTGCTAGACCCCTCGTAAAAAACCATGGGCCGATTGATTCGGCCCATTTTTTATTCAAAATGTAGGAGGGTACGTTTTTATTCACACGTGTTCATGCGGCCGCGTGGGTACGATAAAGCCGTGCCCACCCAGCCCTCAAAAAAGGTAAAAATTGCCCTAAGTCAAATATGCAACTGTCTTTCTGCGTAAAATCCGACTAAATTAGTCGGGAATTATTAGGAGAGGAAAGATGTCATTGTTTTCTACCGAAACGGTCACTTTTGAAACGCCTATCGCCATGCTGATAGCCTGTCACGACAGGGTGCGCCAGTACGCTGATTTAACGCTCAAACTGGCTCAGCACCTGATTAAAGAGGGTGTAGATGCCAAGGCACAAGATGCTGCTACCGGCATCTTGCGCTATTTCAACGTGGCAGCCCCGCTGCACCATGACGATGAAGATCTCGATTTATTCCCGCTACTTAGCCAATACGGCGATGCTGAGCTGCAAGCCATCATTGCATCAACCAGCGCCGAACACGAAACACTTGGCCTGCTCTGGCAAGAAGTACGCGGCTATCTAATCCCACTGGCTGCAGGACAAGGTGGCAGCTTACCTCTGGCTTTAGCCAGTGAATTTTCCAAGCGCTACCCCGCCCATGCGGATCTGGAAGAAAACCGTATTTATCCCAGTGCCGAATTGCTACTCGATGCCCCCACACTGGCGGCAATAGGGCAGAACATGGCAAACCGACGCATCCAAAGCAGTGAGAAAGCCTTATGAAAACCTTTCTCAGCGCCCCTCACCGTGTTGGCTTTTTTTGCGGCACTTTATTGCTGATCGCAAGCCTTGCTT
The DNA here is from genome assembly GCF_004194535.1 of Iodobacter fluviatilis. Classification (NCBI taxonomy): domain Bacteria; kingdom Pseudomonadati; phylum Pseudomonadota; class Betaproteobacteria; order Neisseriales; family Chitinibacteraceae; genus Iodobacter; species Iodobacter fluviatilis. The sequence continues at coordinate 1,911,281 of NZ_CP025781.1, forward strand.
GGTGGGCCAGCGAAATGCTGCTTAGGGCTAGCGGCAACACCATGCCCAGCAGTATTGCACCGATGTTTTTGCATGGCTATCTGATGCTGTACGGATTTTTCCCGCTGTTTATGCTGGGCTTTATCTACACGGCGGGGCCTAAATGGCTGGGAGTGGCCAGCCCCCCAGCCAAGCTCTATGTGCCGATTTTTATCACCTATGCCATAGGTAGCGCCCTCTTGATTGCCGCGCTATTTTGGCAGCCACTGCTTAGGCTCGGCATTGCCTTGCACTGGATTAGTTGGGGGGCCGCCTGCCTCGTCTGGTTAAACCGTGTGCTAGCCAGCAGCGCCCCAGATCGCGGCCACGCCATTCGTATTGCACTGGCCTTTGCTATGGGGTGGATAGGACAAGCTCTGGCGCTGTATTGGGCCGTGTTTGGCGCAACGACGGGCTGGCTGAGCATGATAGAAATCGGCTTATGGGGATTTTTGCTGCCGGTGTATTTAACCGTCAGCCACAGAATGCTGCCGTTTTTCTCTGCCAACGCCATCCCAAACTACAGCGCATGGCGGCCGCTATGGCTGTTAAACGCCATGATTGCCTTGTCTTGGGGCCATGGGGCCTTAAAGCTGGCGCATTTCAACAGCCTGCCTGTTGATGCCGTATTTGCTGGGCTGCTACTTTATACCAGCTACCGCTGGCGTCTATTTGCCTCGCTCCAAAACCGCCTCTTAGCCATGCTGCATCTTGCCTTTGCCTGGGCGGCGGTCGCGATGCTGCTTTACACCGTACAAGATGCGGCCCTACTAGCTGGTTCGGCCATTCTGGGATTTGCACCGCTGCACGCCATCAGCATCGGCTTTTTTGGCACGATGCTACTGGGCTTTGCCACAAGGGTGAGTCTGGGCCACGCTGGCCTGCCACTGATCCTCAGCCGCCTTGCTTGGACACTCTATTGCCTGCTGCATGGCGTCGCCATTGCTCGTGTGCTGGCCGAAGTGTTGCCTTGGCAAAACACCCTGCTCTGCGCCGCAGCCTTGGGCGCATTGCTGGCCTTCCTACTATGGGGCAGCCGCTTTATGCCGGTGTATTTAAAGCCAAGAGCGGATGGGAAGGCGGGGTAGTGTTATCTCGTCATTCCCGAATGTTTGTGTCGGGAATCCAGAGGCTCTGCTGGATCCCCGATAAAAACACTCGAGGATGACGGCCTTGAATTGTTTGAGAAGTTCAAACTCGCACCAAGGTATATCATTCCCCATCCTTTACCCTTGGTTTACACATGCTTCACGTCAAAGTTATTCTTACCCAAATCTCACTTAATCCTTCGCTTAGCAGCGATTCGCTCTCAGCCAGTAGCAAAGCCAAGCTAGTAACAATGAAATCACCCGCCCGCGTTCAGCAGTTTATTCTTGGCCGCATGCTGCTCGCTCAAGCAGCGACACGAGCCTTAGGGGTTGATTACGCAGCGGCAGATATTGAAGAAGGCGAGTTTTTCCCCTATTTAAGCAAGGCTGCTCATTTGCACGCCAGTATTTCGCATAGTGGGGATAGCTTGGGGGTGACGGTCAATACTGAACGAGTAGGGCTAGATATTGAAAGCTGCCGACCTAAAGCCAATATCGCCAAATTGGCCACATTTGCACTGCATCAAGATGAAGCCAGCTGGGTAAACGCCGAAGAGGCAGAAGCTCAAGAGCGCTTTTATCTGCTTTGGACTTTACGTGAAGCGGCGTTTAAAGCGGGTTTACGTGAGCACGTAATACGCGGTAGCAGCATAATTACAGATAGTAATCTTGATGTAGATTGGCACTGGGCTAGTGCAAGAGAGCCAAAACAGCGGATAAGTATCGCCTCAGCCACGGCCTGCTCTTTGGTTTTAATCCACAATCTGGCGCTGTAATCGCCAAATAACGATGCATTCCATCAAATATTGCACTCTTCACCCTTAGCGCTCAAAACCGAGAAAAATGGCCTTAAAAGGCAAAAAATAGCCAAAATAATGAGTTTACTAAGCGGAAACAATCATTTTTAGCCGTTTTTTGCTAGAGAATAAAAAATATGCAGCCATTTTACTAAGGACTGATAAACGACACTTTGCGATAGTACGGTATATGCAAACGCAGAGTTAAGGTAAGCTACCCGTTCATACCAACCCTAGTTTTCCAATGATGACCGATCAAAATTCAGCTTTAGCCCAAGCATTTCAATCTGCGATTGGCGAGAAATCTGCCCGTCAGCAGCAAATTATGATTATTGAATTACTTTATCAGCGTTATCCGGTGATGAAGCAATTTAAACCTTTAATGATCGGTGTTCACAAAGAGCTAGAAAAAGCACTGCCACAGTTTGGTGCCAATCATGTGCATCGCGCCATTGCCGCTCACTGTCGCAAAGTGCGCTACCTTAAGTCGGTAGCTCGTGGCGGCAAGCGCTTTGATCTGAATGGCAAGCCAGTTGGCGATGTGACTGTTGAAGAAAAAACAGCTGCAGCCAAATTCGTACAAAATATCGAAGATCGCAAAAAACCACAGACTGCTACCCTAGCAGCTGAAGTGACTGCTGATCCAATCGTGACCGAAGTAACGGCTGTTACTGAAGAAGTAGGCAGCGATAAAACCGCAGAATAAATTAAGCAAAAAAAGGCTGCATAGTGATATGCAGCCTTTTTTACGTCTAGCTAAACAGCTTATAGGGCAATAGCTTGCCAGCCTTCAGTAGATTGGCGCTCTAAGCCAGTCTCAGCGCTTTGCTTTCATTGCCTTTTTGCATAAAAAACATCACATAGCGCACCGCTACATACCCAACGATCACCGTGGCAACGCCCAACTCTAGCTGCGCTAGCCACTGTACCTGCGCCACGTATTCAGCAGCAAACTCCCACTGCCCAAGTAAATGGCTAAGCTTAAATAAGGCAGTAGAACCAATCACCAGTGGAAAAGTAAATGCGGCATAGCCTGGTGAAAAAGGCAGGCCCAGCAGCTTAAAAAAGGCCAGATAGATAATTCCCGTCATCAAGAGCGAAATCCCAAATAACACAGCCACAATCAATAATGATGGCTCGGCGGTAATCGTTAGATAACCAGCAAGCGAAAGGCTGGCAGGAGCGGCTAAAATAGCAATAGTGGGCTTGGCTGCGTCTGGAACTTCATGGCTAAAAATCAGCCGATACAACATCAGCGGCAACATTACGGCGTAGCAGAAAATACCGAACCACAATAAACCATGAGCAAGCGCTGCAAACTGCCCACCGGGGAAAGCCACATCGGCCACAATAATGCCCACTGGCGGTACAAACCAACTTGGCACCATATGATGGATTTCAAAGTCTTTGGCGCGGTGCCAGATAAACATCACCAGAAACGCCATATGCAAGACCACGGCAAATAACCAAAGTCCCTCTGCAAAGTTCACATCAAAGCTGCCCAGCGCCTTGGAAACCACCATTGTCGCCATTGCAAAGGTAGGCACCACGCTGCCAACTACAGGGTGAGCTAAATCTTGCTGTAATAAACGAGGGTGCAGTGCAAATTTGAAAGCTAAGATCAGTAATAACACTGCAGCAATGGCAGCTCCAAGTAATTGAGCATAACCATGAAATTCACCGCCGTTTTCCCAACACCACCCTAAGCTAGCAATCCCTAAGGCCAGTCCTGCCATTGGTGTAGGGGCTGCGGCGAGTAATTGACGAGTTCGAGTAAACATAACGGCCTTCTTGCTTCTGACAATATAAATAGAATAACGCTCGGCCATTGTTTATCATATCTAAATGATTTGAATTAGGTGTTTAGCAAAACAATATGAAGCTTACTCTGCAGCAGCTAAAAACCTTCGCGGCTATAGCTCGTTATGGCAATCTTGGCATGGCCGCCAATGAGCTATGTCTAAGTAAGGGCGCGGTTTCGCAATCTTTACAAGAGTTAGAGCGCCAGCTGGCAACGCCGCTGTTTGATCGGGTTCACCCACGCCTGCAATTGAATGCAGAGGGTAAGTTATTACAACCCGTGGTCGAAGAGTTACTCGCTCGGGTGCTAGATATTGAAACGATGTTTGCCAGTGATAGCGAGCCTGTTGGGCAGCTACGCCTTGGAGCCACCCAAACCATAGGCAATTACCTACTCCCTATTTTGCTAGCACGTTCCGAGCAAGCCACCACCCCGCGTATCTCTATTGCCAATACCCATATCCTTAGCCATGCGCTCGCCCATTTTGAGCTAGACCTCGCCTTGATCGAAGGCAAAAATCACCACCCCGATTTAATCGCCGATCCTTGGCTACAAGATGAAATGTGCATTGTAGCGGCAACATCTCATCCATTGGCGACCAAGGCAGAGCTGGCAATCACCACCTTAAATGGCGAAACATGGGTACTGCGAGAACCTATGTCTGGTAATCGGGAACAATTTGAGCAACTGATCCAGCCACAGCTCAGTAACAGCCGCATTGGATTAGAGCTCAATACACTGGAGGCGGTGATGCTAGCGGTAGAGCAGGGGCTAGGAATCACTTTTATCTCCAAGCTGGCCGTAAAAGACCGCCTAAGCAGCGGGCGATTAGTCTGCCTGCCCATCCAGCAGCGCTTCCCACGCCAGCTGTACCTTGCGTGGCACAAACAAAAATATCATTCAGCAGCCTTACGCCGGTTTATTCAGTTTTGCAGGGATCAGGCGGGGGTGATTTGCTAAGGATAAGCGAATCATCAATACCCAACGCTCGTGCATCAACCGCGTGCGCAAGATAAAACGTTTTGCCCACCCTACAAAAAACGTTAGCTACGCAACAGGACTCGGCATTGAACAAATTCTTTCTACGCACCATCCCTGGGCTGGCATTATTTCTTAACTACCCGCGTGATTGCTGGCGTCAGGATTTACTGGCGGGATTGTCTGTGGCGTCCGTCGCCCTGCCAGTAGGCGTAGCCTATGCCCAGCTAGCCGGAATGAGCCCTATTGCAGGTCTTTACGCCAGTATTTTACCCATGGTGGCTTACGCCCTATTTGGCTCTTCACGGCAATTGATTGTAGGACCAGATGCGGCGACCTGTGCAATGGTGGCTTCAACTTTACTGCCGATGGCGGCTGGATTGCCTGAGCTATATATCTCACTATCAGTAGCCTTGGCACTGATTACCGGCCTGTTTTGCCTGCTGGCTAGCCGCTTTAAACTAGGCTTTCTGGCCGATTTTTTATCCCCGCCGATTCTAGCAGGCTTTTTAAATGGCGTAGCGATCAGCATTGCGCTGGGGCAACTGGGTAAATTACTCGGTTTTACTTTTCAAAAGCACGACTTTATTGGCCGCATTCTTGAGCTGCCAAATCGCCTACCAGAGCTACACCCAGCAACGGCCATCATTGGCCTTGGCACACTGGTTTTTATCCAAATTATTAAGCGCTTATTACCTAAGCTCCCCACCTCCCTTATTGCGATGGCAGTGGCGGCACTGGTTATTTTTAGCCTGAATCTACAATCTGCAGGTATCCCAGTGATTGGCCTATTGCCAGCTGGCTTACCCACTTTGCACTGGCCCACCATCCCCAGAGCCCATCTGGGTGAATTACTCGGCGCAGGCGCAGGGCTGGCGCTAATCAGCTTTAGCAGCGCCATTCTAACGGCACGCAGCTTTGCCGCTAAAAATCGTTATGAAATCGATGCCGATAGAGAATTTACCGCATTGGGTATGGCGAATATTGCGGCTGCTTTTTCACAGGGCTTTGTGATTAGTGGCGCGGATTCCAGAACGGCAGTCAATGATCATGCCGGTGGTAAAACGCAAATGGTGAGCCTAGTCGCTGCGGCGTCTATCGCCATTGCCATCGCGCTGTTTACCGCCCCGCTGCAATATGTGCCGATTGCCGCGCTGGCCGCCGTACTGATTACCGCCTCGTTTGGGCTAATGAGTTTTGCTAATTTTATTTATTTTCGCCAAGCCAGCCGTGGCGAATACGGTATTGCCATCCTTACCATTATTGGCGTGGCCTGTGTAGGCGTGATGCAGGGCATGCTGTTTGCAGTGTTAATGGCGACGCTGCGGTTACTTATTAAGCTGGCCCGGCCGCATGAAAGCCTGCTGGGTGTTTATCCTGGCAAAAACAGCTTTCACGATTTATCCCACCACCCCGGCGCTGCGCCGATTGATGGCATGCTGGTTTATCGCTTTGATGCCTCGCTTAATTTCTTTAACGCCAATTACTTCCGCCAACGCGTATTGTCGCTAGCCGACGGTGCAGGCAGCCATGTCTCGTGGGTGGTGCTAGATACCGTGCCGATTAACCAGATTGATCTAGCTGGAATAGAAGCCATCATTATTTTGCAAAGAGATTTAAAAGAGCGCGGCATCGCACTGGCGCTATCAGGGCGCAAATCACAGACCGAATTTATTGCCACCAGACACCACAAGCTAGATGAATTACACGCCAACTTTCTGATTTTCTCAAGCCTAAAACAAGCTTACCGCGCCTTTAGACAACAAGTGTTGGTACAAACTCAAATGACGCAAACTGCTGCTCAATTGCCGCTAAAGTGGCACGCTGAGGAAAATGAAGCTGCGCAGAATTAACCAGTGCAGGCTCGATACAACCAGCTGGCCTGAAGGATTGCAATACATAGCGCTGCACCCCTGCAGCGCTTAAGGTTCTAGCAAGGGCGATCAGCTCATCCTCGCTATGCAAGCTGGGATGGATGGTGCTGCGACATTCCAGCGCCACTTTGCTCGCCAATAGCAGCTTTAAAGAAGCGCTAGCGACAGCACCACTGCCTACGATGGTAGTGATCTTTTCGTAGTGCAGAAAATCGCTTTTAATATCAAAACCCACCCAATCCAAATAGGGCAAGCATTCCTGCAAACGCTTGGGATAAGCGCCGCCACTATGCAGGCCAATTTTAAAGCCGAGTGCTTTTACAGCACGCATCATCTCGGGTAACTGAGGCTCGGTCAGTGGCTCACCGCCCGAAAAAACCACCGCATCCAAGAGGCCACGCCGCGTTTTTAGCCAGATCAGGATTTCATCCCACTGTGGTGCTGCATCGTGATGCTCACGCGCTTGTAAATGCGGATTATGACAATAGCCACAGCGCCAAGGGCAGCCAGCCAAAAACACCACACAAGCCAGCTCGCCGGGATAATCACAGCTAGAGAACGGCACCAAGCCGCCAATCTTGGGCGCGGGCATCATTATTGAACGGTATTACATTCGTTAAAAAATTGCCTTTCTTTAAATTCGCCTTTCTTCCCGATATTAAAACTACTAATAGGCCGGTGATAACCCATCACCCGCGTCCAGACTTCGCAGCGAGTGCGTTCTTCATCTTTAAGCTCAGGAGATAGCTGGGTTTGAACCGATAAATCACTCATGATTTTTTCCTGTTAAATGTAGTTTAAGGTCGAAAAAGATCTGTAGACACAGAGAACAGTGAGAACACAGAGCCCACAGAGAAAACCTACAAAACTTCTTAAGTGTCTCTCTGTGTGCTGCTTTTTAACTCTGTGCGCTCCGTGTCTACAGACCTTTTTGAATTTTCATCCCAGCACACAGCTCTTCTTCACCAGCAACTCGCCATCGCACTTTGGGCAAAACTCGTGGTGGCCGCTCAGGTAGCCGTGTTTCGGGCAAATAGAGAAAGTAGGCGTGATGGTGATGTAGGGCAGGCGGTAGTTGGTCAGCGCTTTTTTCACCAGTGCTTTACACGCTGCGGGGCTGGAAATGGCCTCGTTCATATACAGATGCAAAACCGTGCCGCCGGTGTATTTACGCTGCAATTCCTGCTGACGGCCCAAGGCTTCAAATGGGTCATCGGTAAAGCCTACCGGCAGCTGGCTGGAGTTGGTATAGAAGGGCTGCTCAACCGTGCCTGCTTGCAAAATATCGGGATAAAACTTTTTATCTTCTTTGGCAAAGCGATAAGTCGTGCCTTCGGCTGGCGTAGCTTCCAAATTGTAAAGATGGCCGGTTTCTTCCTGAATTTCGGTCATTTTGGCGCGAATATGATCCAGCAAACGGATTGCTAAGGCGTAACCTGCTTCCGAGCTGATATCGTCTTGATCATCGCTAAAATTGCGAATCATCTCGTTAATGCCATTTACCCCCAGCGTGCTGAAGTGATTACGCAGCGTACCCAGATAGCGCTTGGTATAGGGGTAAAGACCGCCATCAATTAAGCGGCCAATCAATTTGCGTTTAATTTCTAAAGATTGCTTGGCCAAATCCATCAGCTGATCAACACGCGCCATAAGGCCCGCTTCATTGCCTTTGAATTCATAACCAATACGCGCGCAGTTGATAGTGACCACGCCCAGCGAGCCGGTTTGCTCAGCCGAGCCAAATAAGCCATTACCGCGTTTTAATAGCTCACGCAGATCAAGCTGCAAGCGGCAGCACATCGAGCGCACCATATGCGGCTCTAAATCCGAATTTAAAAAATTCTGGAAATAGGGCAGGCCATACTTAGCGGTCATTTCAAACAAAAGATCGGTATTGGGGTGATCCCAAGCAAAATCTTTGGTGATGTTGTAGGTGGGAATAGGGAAAGTAAACACACGCCCTAGCGCATCGCCTTCCATCATCACTTCGATATAGGCGCGGTTAATCATATCCATTTCAGTTTGCAAATCGCCGTAGCTAAATGGCATTTCCTTGCCACCCACATAGGGGATTTGTTCACGTAAATCTTCTGGGCAGATCCAATCGAAAGTCAGATTAGTAAACGGCGTTTGTGTGCCCCAGCGGCTGGGCACATTCAGGTTGTAAATCAGCTCTTGGATATATTGCTTTACCTGCTTGTATTGCAGATTATCCGCACGAATAAACGCCGCCATATAGGTATCAAATGAGCTAAATGCCTGAGCGCCCGCCCATTCATTTTGCAAAGTACCTAAAAAGTTAACAATCTGGCCAATGGCGGCCGAGAAATGCTTAGGCGGTTTGGCTTCTACCTTGCCCGGCACGCCATTAAATCCTTCTTGCAAAAGGCGGCGTAAAGACCAGCCCGCACAATAGCCAGATAGCATATCTAAATCATGAATATGCATGGCACCAGAGCGATGCGCCTCGCCAATTTCTGGCGGATAAACATGGCTTAGCCAATAATTGGCAATCATCTTGCCGCTGGTATTTAAAATCAGCCCGCCTAGGCTCCAGCCCTGATTGGCATTGGCATTCACCCGCCAATCAGATTGATCCAGATATTCATTAATTGACGATTCAACATCCACCACGGTGCGCACATCGGAGCGCAAACGTGCATGCTGGCTACGATAAGCAATAAAGGCACGGGCGGTTTTTAGATAATGATATTGCAACAGCGCTTCTTCAGCCTGATCCTGAATCAGCTCGATAGTGGGGGTGAGATCACCCTGCAAACGGCTGCTAATCAGCGAGCTTAAGCGGATTGCTTCTGCCTCATCAAATTCACCTGTTACGCGGCTGGCATTCAGCAGGGCAAGACGAATTTTATCAACATCAAAAGGCACGATGCGGCCATCGCGTTTCAGCACATATTGCGGGTATATGGTCATTTTTCCCCACCTAGATCAGGGTAGAATATTTTCACAGACCACAATATATGGTGTTTAAACTATCAATGCTCAACTAGATATAGGGTAATTGATGATAATCAAAAAATAATAAACTAAGACTTGCCCACCGAATCTGCATAACGCCTCAGCCCTGCAATTACCAATACCATTACCGCAGCAATCAGCAATAGTGCGATGGCATATTGATGCGCGCTGGCGTAATCAAGCCGCTGCGTAGCATCAAATAATGCAATCGATGCAACACGCGTTTCGTCCGCGATATTACCGCCCAGCATCAGCACCACGCCAAACTCGCCCACGGTATGGGCAAAAGAAAGCGCTGCGCCACTATAAATGCCATGCCTAGCAGCGGGTAACACCACACCCCAAAACACCTTGCTTGCCGAACCGCCTAAGGCACGGCCAGATTCGATTAGCTCGGGTGAAACACCGCGTATAGCGGTTTGAATAGGTTGCACAGCAAAGGGCAGGCTGTAGAGGATAGATCCCACCACCAGCCCACTAAAGCTAAACGCCAGCGGCTGGCCAAATATGGCTACCCACCAAGACCCAGCCAAAGCTTGCGGGGCAAAAATCTGCAGCAGATAAAAACCAATCACAGTAGGTGGTAAAACAATGGGAAGAGTGACGATTATTTCTAGCAACAGCACCCAGTTGCTGCGGCATTCACACAGACAGCGCGCCAAAATAATACTAATTGGCAAGAGACACAGCGTGGTAACGCCCGCCAACTTTAGCGTTAACCACAGCGTGGCAAAAAGCTCAGGGCTCAATGGCGCTCCGGCAGATCAAAACCACAGCGTTGTAGCGTGCTGCGGGCAGCATTACTTTGTAGAAAATCCACGTAGCTGGCCGCCAGTGGATTGCTCTTGCCGTAACGCGTCACAATCGCGGCCTGAATCAACGGTGAATGGCTTTGGGCCGGCAATAGCAAGGATCGGCCAACACCGCTTAAAGCGGGCGACTTCAGCAATGAATACGCCACTAAACCCACATCGGCATTGCCAGTTTGTACAAACTGCACCGCTTGAACAATATTATTACCCAATACTAATTTGGGGCTGACAGTATCCCATACCCCTGCCTGCTGCATAGCGGCACGGGCGGCTTGACCATAGGGAGCGTGATCTGGATTAGCAATGGCAATACGCTTAATCCCTACATCACCCAAGCGGGTCAAATCAAGCACCACATTAGGCTGCATCGTCCATAGCGCTAAGCGGCCAATCGCATAAGGTTTTAGGGTTGATAACTCTGCAGCACCACTAGCAGCCAGCTGTTTTGGATAGGATTGATCGGCAGATAAAAACACATCAAACGGCCCACCTGCGGCGATTTGGGTGTAGAAGTTGCCAGACGAACCTAAGCTGACTTTGAACTCAGTATTAGGTTGACTCTGCTTAAATCCTGCATTTAAGTCTTCAATGCAAGAAGCCAAATCAGATGCAGCAGCAATCCGCAGCGTTTGGGCATGTACGGGTAGGGCGAGCATTAAAATGCAAAGTAAGCGCAGCATAAATTCCTTTAATGGCTAGCTTGTAGGAGGCATTAAAAAACTAGTAATCAGGCTGGCCATGGGCCGTCAAAATATAATCATGCAGCGCCAAATCCATAAGCTCCGCCACATAGGGCTGCAAAAGGGCGATACGCGCAGCGTCTAACATATAGGAGAGCTTCATCTCTTCATCTGGCTTATCTTGTTCATGCCGAAACAGATTAAAGAGAAATGGCAAGCTGATGGTCTCTGCCAGTGGTAAATGGCCAATAAAACCGCCATCCATACCCTTTTCCCAGACTTCAATACTACGAATAATTTTCATACCTTCACCTGATAAAGCACAACGTAGCTGTGCATTTTTAGTTTTTAAGGCCTTCGGCATGACTTCGATTCAACTCGTTTTTCTCAAACACGAATAGCCGATTACCCCGTACCGCTTGTTCCTTGCTCAGCGCGGCTTAAGGGAGCCGCATAACATCAAAAAAGAAGAAATGGCTTCAGCAATACGGCACAGCATAACAGCCCTGTTTCTGTTATTTCTATCCCCGCCCCCAAGCAATCACCTGTCATGCCGCCTAATTTATGCATCAGCCACTTTGCATAAGCCCAAATTAACAGCGGGGCCGCTAATAAAGGCGAGGCCAGAAAATAGGATGCTGCTAAGAGCAACGCCAAAATAATATATAAAGACCAGCTGCTTTTTTGCCAAGCAAATTGCTCAGCCATGCCAGGGGCTAGTGCAGGTAAACAGCTCCAATACAGCACGCCTAAACGCGCCCAGGCAGGAATCAATAGCAAGGATAGCCATGCTCCTTGCTTGGCTAAAAGCATCAACAACACCAGCTTGGCAGCAGATTGGGCAATCAAGGCAAGCACTCCAAAACTGCCTAGATGTGGATCTTTAAGTACGGCTAAAAACCGTGTGGGATCTCGATGGGCTGCTCCCAAACCATCGGACATATCGGCAAGGCCATCCAGATGCAGGCCGCCGGTAATCCATGTCCAAAGCAAAAAACCAACTAAAGCCGCCAGCCAAGGGTCTATCCAGCTGGACCAGTACACAAGGGCAGATAAAAACGCCCCAATCAATAAACCCACCACCGGAAACCACGGCGCGGCTGCAGCAAGCAGGCTAGGTTGAAAATCACGAATCTGCGGCGTAGGCAAACGGGTTAAAAATTGCAGCGCCAGTACAGGCTTACGCCAATCGAACATCATTATCTATGCCTTGCAAAATAGGCGGGTAGTCATCGTCCCAGTAGAGGGTAATTAAGCCCGCATGAGCCAGCCACAGCTGATTATGCCGTGTAAGAGGCAGGCCCAGCCAATCCAAGAGCAATGCTTTAGCCACGCCACCATGGGTTATCAATACCCGATGCTCGCCTTGACCAGCTTTTAGCCATGCTTGAGTGGCGGTAGCGACCCTTGCCGAGAAATCCGTCCAAGCTTCTATGCCAAGTGAATTGGCGGACAAATCTTGCTGCCATAGCGCCAACGCAATCTGCTGCGCGGGGCTCCTTTCAGCCAAGCCATCCAGCTCACCAAAGTGAATCTCGCGCAAATGGCTATCGATATGGCAATCTACGCCAGCACTAGCTGCTAGCTGCTGTGCAGAATCTGCACAGCGGCATAGATCCGAGCTGGCCACGCTGCTGGGGGGGAAACGTGCAAAGTGCTCGGCGCGGCTGGCAAGCTGCTGCACGCCCAAGGCAGAGAGCGGCCAATCACTATGGCCAATTAACATGCCAGCAGGCGCCGTTGTTGCCCCGTGGCGTAGCAGTGTTAAACGAAAACTACTCATTCTTTAGTAGCAATACCGGCAGAGCTAAAGGTCGCCATTTCACGGTGCAAAGCCAATGCGCTTTGAATCAGCGGAATCGTTAATGCAGCACCACTTCCTTCACCTAAGCGCAAACCCAGAGCTAATAATGGCTCTAGCTGTAAAGCTGCTAAGGCATGACGATGGCCTTTTTCATCCGATACATGGCTTGCAAGCAGCCAATCTGCTACCCGTGGTTGGTTTTTTACCGCCACAAGTGCCGCAGCGGTGGTGATAAAACCATCCAGCAAAATAGGAATACCCGCTTCAGCAGCACCAGTGTAAAAACCTGCCAAAGCGGCGATTTCTAAGCCGCCTACGTGCATCAGCCAATCTTTAGCGCTGACTGCGCCCGCAGCACGCGCCCGCACCAACGCATCTTTAACCACTTGTACTTTATGCTCACGGCTGGTCGCCGAAATCCCTGTGCCAAGGCCAACAATTTCTTCTGGCTCGATACCAGTGAGCGCACAAATCAAGGCTGCAGCGGCCGTGGTATTAGCAATACCCATTTCACCACCAATCAATAGCGTTTTGCCACGAATAAACCCTTCTTGCGCACTGCCAACACCAATCGACCAAGCCTTATGGCATTCTGGTTCACTCATTGCAGGCTCAACCCGCAAATTACCCGTACCCGCACGCACCGGTACTCTAAACAACTGTGCACCACTGGTCACCACCGTGGAGTAGCTGCTGGCTACACCCACATCAACCACCGATAAACTGGCACCCACTTCACGCGCCAACACATTAATTGCTGCTCCGCCGCCAACAAAATTGGCCACCATCTGCCCAGTCACTTCCTTTGGGAACGCCGAAACGCCTTCAGCAACCACGCCATGATCAGCAGCAAACACCACGATGGCTGGCTGTAAACGCCCAGGTATCGCCGAATTAGAGCGCGCAGCAAACCACACGGCCAGCTCTTCAAGCTTACCCAAGCTACCCTGAGGTTTAGTTAAATTAGATTGATGATTCAGCGCGGCAAGAGCGAGTGCTTGATTAGGAGTAGACATACAATGGCCAAGCAAAAAGAAGCACCGTAGACGATGAGCTATCATCGCGCAAGTAGATAGTGGGGACGTACATTTCAATCGTGATCTAGTACATAACCTTATTGGGGCCATTTTCCATAGCGCGCTGCAATGCAATATCCGCCGCTAATAATAGGTCTTCTAAACTATCCATTTCATTTTTGGTTTGCGCCACGCCAATACACACAGTCATGGTGAATTCTAGGCCGTCTGGCATGGATATTCTTTGTTCTACAGATTTTTTACGAATGCGCTCAGCCACCACAATTGCCCCATCTAGTGACGTATCGGGTAAAATTAATGCGACTTCTTCTCCTGAGAAGCGCGCAATCAAATCAAAATCACGCACGCTTTGCCGGCAAGCATTAGCTAAATGTTTTAAAGCTAAATCACCACCAATCGTTCCATAAGTGCTATTCAGATTACGCAAGTCATCAACATCAACAATTAAAGCAGTTAGAGGATTAGAAAATCGCTGGCTTCGATTCACTTCTCTGCCGGCCAACTCTAAAAAATCCCGGCGATTGGATAGCCCTGTAAGCGAGTCTTTTCCCATTAACATAGTAAGTTTTAAATTCTGAACACGACGCAAACGCTCGCTCCAAGCCCATAAAGAAATCATAATAAGCGTAAGTATCCAAGGTAAAACAGCCAATAGCTCATCAATCATTATTTACTAATCCTGTAAATTATACTTCGCTTGCAGTGTAGTCGTTATCAAGCCAGTACGGGTAGAATGCGCGCATGTTTCAAACCCTAATTGTTCGTCTCTCCTCGATGGGGGACATCATTCATAATTTCCCTGCTCTTAGCGATTTAGCAAGGCATAGGCCCGATATTGCTATCGATTGGGTGGTAGAAGAGAGCTTTGCTGACCTACCAAGCCTGCATCCGGCGGTGCGATCAATTATTCCAACGGCACTGAGACGTTGGCGTAAGGCTCCACTCAAATCTAAAGCAGAATTTTTAAACTTTCGTGCTCATATACGATCATGCAAATATGATTTAATTTTAGATTCGCAAGGCTTAATTAAAAGCGCCTTTATTGCCAAACAAGCAATAGGCCCCATTAGTGGATACGATAGGCAATCCGCTCGTGAAGGTCTTGCCAGCTTGGTTTACCACAAACAATATTCAGTCGCGCGTGATCAACACGCCATCCAAAGAAATCGCCAATTAAGCGCCCACATATTTAACTACACTATCGATAACAAAATTGATTACGGCCTGAAAGTACCGCAGCTAGATCTGCCTTGGCTTGCTAAATCTCGCTACGCCGTTCTACTTTCTGCCACCAGCCGCAGAGATAAGGAATGGCCAGAAGCACACTGGATTGATTTGGCTAAGCGCCTACTAGAGCTAAATATCATCGCAATTTTCCCTTGGGGTAGCATGCTTGAACAAGAACGCAGCCAGCGCTTGGCAGCGGCTGTCCCATATGCGCTTTGCCCACCGCGTTTAAATCTAGCTGAGGCCGCATATTTGCTAGCAGGTAGCCAGATTGTAGTGGGCGTTGATACTGGCCTAGCTCACTTAGCAGCGGCTGTAGCAGTGCCCGTGGTGGCGATTTTTTGTGCGTCTGATCCGCTACTTACTGGTGTTTTGGCCAGCACTTACGCTGTAAACCTAGGCAGCAACGGCGCTCCGCCAGATTTAAACAGCGTTTGGCAAGCAACCAAGGATGGCTTGGCATGAGCCGCTGGCTATATCGAGCGCTGCTTTACTGCGCTTTTCCCTTTATTTTTTTATATCTACTTAAGCGCTCAAAACGCCAGCCCGACTATCGCCAGCATTGGCTAGAGCGGCTGGGGTTTTATCGCAGCAGCCCAAATCAAGCTCCCTTAATTTGGCTGCACGCCGTATCCGTAGGCGAAACCCGTGCAGCAGCACCACTCTTTGCTGAGCTAAAAGCTCAATATCCCAAGCATCGATTATTAATCACTTGCATGACGCCCACTGGCCGCGCCACCGCTCAAGAATTATTTGCTGAACAAGCCGAGATTGCCTATCTGCCTTACGATTATCCAAGTGCGGTAGGGCACTTTTTAAAACATTATCAGCCGCAATTTGGCCTGCTGATGGAAACCGAGATCTGGCCCAATCTAATCCATTGTTGTGCCGAACACGATATCCCGCTGTTTTTAGCCAATGCGCGTTTATCTGAGAAATCGCTCAAGGGTTATCAAAAAATTAAATATCTCGTTCAACCCGCCGTAGCACGGCTGGCTGGCGTATTGGCCCAAAGCCAGCAGGATGCAGCACGTTTGCAGCAGCTTGGCAGCGTTCATACCGCCATCGTTGGCAATATAAAATTTGATAATCTACCCAATGAAAACGCAATTTTGCAGGGTAAAAACTGGCGAGTGGCAATTGGGCGGAGCAAGGTTTTGCTACTGGCATCCAGCCGCGATGGCGAAGAAGCATTAATCCTTGATGCACTAACAGACTGGCCTGCAGACTTGTTGCTGATCATTGTACCGCGCCATCCACAGCGTTTTGCTAGCGTTGAGCAACTACTCACTGATCGAGGCTTAGCCTTACTAAAGCGCAGCCAATGGGACGAAAAATCTATCCCTAGCCGCGTGCAAGTCTTGCTTGGGGATTCTATGGGGGAAATGACCCGCTACTATGCAGCCAGCGATCTAGCCATTATCGGTGGCTCTATTTTGCCATTTGGGAGTCAGAATCTAATCGAAGCCTGCGCCATCGCCACCCCCGTATTACTTGGCCCTTCAACCTATAATTTTACTGAAGCCGCCCAAGCCGCCCTCGCCAATCACGCCGCATGGCAAGGGCAAGACGCCATCAGCATCATCGCCCAAGCACAATATTTATTAGCTCATCCTAAAGTGAGTAGGGCGATGGGAGAAGCAGGCTTAGTTTTTGCCGCTACACACCGTGGCGCTACGCAAAGGCTGCTTTCTTATTTACCAAAATGAACTTTATGGTAAGGGGAGGCCTCACGACGAGGTTGCGCCAGCAAATGAACCATCAGCCCCAGCAAAATACAGGCTGTTCCCCCAATTAATGCACCTGATATCACCTCAGCATTTAGGCTATGTCCCATCCATAAGGCCGAAGCAGGGGTGATAATGGAGATCAACGATACTGTAATCGGTTTACATTCACGGATCAGCCAGTAATACAGGCTAAAACCCAGCACCGAACCAAATACTGCTAAATAAGCAATAGCCAGCATACTCTGACTAGGGAAATTCCATGCAAGGCTACTCGTCTGCATGGTGCAAACAATACTCAACAGCACAGCAGCAATCGCCAGTGCACCGGCATTGACCGCCAGCGGTGATTGGCCGACAGCCAGTGTTTTTAACTTTACCGCAGCAGCGGCTTGAATCAAAACGGCTATCAGCACAGCCAGCACTCCCGCTACGCCACTTAAACTGAGCTTTTCTACAAAGATAATAAATAAGCCTGTCATCCCCATGGCCATCGCCAATAATTCGCCACGGTTTAGACTTAAACCTAGCCAAAGCCATGAAAAACCTGCCGTAGCGAGCGGAATTAATCCAAACAACACCGCCACTAAGCCCGACGATACGGTAAGCGACGCCCAATAAACACAAAGCATCGACAAGGCGGTGCTTGCTCCAGCACAGGCAGCAGCTGGCCAGCTGCTTCTAGGTATTTTTTTACGGCTAAGTAATAAAACCAATAAGCCAAGCGCGGCGGCTAGGCCAAAACGTCCAGCTAAAGCCAAAGAAAAAGGCACACCTTGTACACTCCAATTAATCGCCAAAGGGGTGGTAGACCAAAGTAAAATCAAAACTAAATAAGCTATTTTTTGCATAGAGTTATCTTAATGAGGACACAATACATAAAAAGTGGGTAGATTCCAGCGCCTAACTAGGCATACTATCTTGCCTTGGCGGGCTTCACCCGACCTATTGTGACAGCATGTATTGAAACAATCCCATCCTCGAATGTTCCACGTGAAACTATGACAAGCCACGATATAGAAGCTAACGATATAGAGCCTAATGATACAGATGAGCTCATTGCAGATCATGAACCGCGCCGCTTTGTTGAAGCGCAGATCTCTGCGACTCCAGATGATGGCGAATCCGTACAGCTAGGGCTTTACGCCGAGAAAAGCTACCTAGAATATGCAATGAGCGTGATTAAAAGCCGCGCTTTGCCACAGGTAGAAGACGGGCAAAAACCAGTACAACGCCGCATTCTCTTCACCATGCATGGCCTTGGCTTGGTTGCCAATGCTAAGCCAATTAAATCAGCGCGTATCGTGGGTGATGTGATGGGTAAATACCATCCACACGGCGATCAATCGGCCTATGACGCTCTGGTGCGTATTGCCCAAGATTTTTCACTGCGCTATCCACTCATTGACGGCCAGGGTAACTTTGGTAGCCGCGATGGAGATGGCGCAGCGGCTATGCGTTATACCGAAGCGCGTTTAACCCCGATTGCTGAGTTACTACTGAGTGAGCTTGATAAAGGCACCACCGATTTCATCCCAAATTATGATGGCGCTTTCCAAGAGCCAGCGCTATTGCCTGCACGCTTACCCATACTGCTGCTGAATGGTGCATCTGGGATTGCGGTAGGAATGGCAACAGAAATCCCAGCACACAATCTAGGCGAAGTTGCCGATGCGGCCATTGCACTGATTAAAAAGCCTACGCTGACGACCAGTGATTTGCTCAGCTATATCCAGGGGCCAGATTTGCCAGGTGGTGGGCAGATTATCTCGCCACGCAAGGATATTGTAACGGCCTATGAAAATGGCCGAGGCAGCTTAAAAGTTCGCGCCCGTTGGACTAAAGAAGACCTAGCTCGCGGCCAGTGGCAAATCGTCATTAATGAATTGCCGCACGGCACTTCCACACAAAAAGTATTGGAAGAAATTGAAGATTTAAGTAATCCCAAAATCAAGAAAGGTAAGAAAGCCCTTACCCAAGAGCAGATTCAAACCAAGCAACTGATTCTCTCGCTGATTGATCGAGTAAGGGATGAATCCGGCAAGGAAAACGCCGTTCGCTTGGTGATTGAGCCAAAATCATCAAGGCAAAATCCAGACGATATGATGAAGCTACTATTGGCGCACACCGCGCTAGAGAGTGGCTTATCCATCAATATGGTGACGATTGGCCTTGATGGCCGCCCAGGGCAAAAATCGTTGCAGCAGGTGATTTCCGAGTGGATTGCTTTTCGCTTTACCACCGTTACCCGCCGCACCGAGCATCGCTTAGGCCAAGTTAATGATCGCATGCATATTTTGGAAGGGCGCTTAATTGTCTTTCTGAATATCGACGAAGTAATCCGCATTATTCGTCATAGCGACGAGCCTAAAGCGGCCTTGATCGAAGCCTTTAATTTAAGCGATCGACAAGCCGAAGATATTTTAGAGATTCGTTTACGTCAGCTTGCCCGCTTAGAAGGCATTAAGCTTGAGCAAGAACTGGCAGATTTGGCAAAAGAAAAAGCAGAGTTAGAGCATCTTTTAGCCTCGCCTGACGTCATGCAAAAACTCATTATTAAAGAGATTGAAGCCGACAAAAAGAAATTTGCCGACCCACGCCGCACCTTGATTGTGGAAGCCGAACGCGCCTCATTGGAAGTCACCGTAGTAGACGAGCCCATGACTATTATCTTGTCAGAAAAAGGCTGGATGCGCGCCCGCCAAGGACATGCACTTGAACTACAGAACTTAAGCTTTAAAGACGGCGATACACTACTGGCCTTTATTGAGTGCCGCTCAATCGATTCAATTGCCATGTTTGGCTCAGACGGCCGCGTCTATACCATTCAGGCATCGGTGATTCCAGGCGGCAGAGGCGATGGTGTACCCGTAACAACGCTCGTAGATCTGGCCGCCAAAACACAGATCGTGCAGCTACTCACCGCCAGACCACAGGATCATTTAGTTATCGCCAACTCTAGCGGCTATGGCTTCTACTGCCTATTTGAAAACTTAATGAGCCGCCAAAAAGCTGGTAAAAGCTTCTTAAGCATCGAAGAAGGCGAGACGCTGTTGAAGGTTTCCACCTTTGTTCCACGTGAAACATCGCAAGTGGCTTGCCTATCTAAAGGCGGTAAATTGCATATATTTACCCTCGCCGAATTTAAGCAGCTGGCAGGAGGAGGGCGTGGTGTGATTACGATGGCCCTAGATGATAAAGACAGCCTTGCTGCTATTACCATTTGCGATGGTGAAAAACTGACTATCAATGGCACTGGCCGCGCAGGAAAAGTCGTGGAGTGGGTACTTAACGTCAATGAAATGGCCCCTTATCAAGGCAAGCGTGCACGTAAAGGCAAACCTATTAGTTCTGCTTTGAAGTTTCCAGGCTTTTAATATGCCAATACATATGTCAGCAGCAATTGCAGCGGCGTGGGCAGATCTAGGGATCCCTCTGGATTTGCTTAACCGTCGTCCTTTGCAATTATTTGAAGAAGCCAGCGAACTGGTCAATGTTGCAATAGCAGCGGATGGGCGAGTATGGCAGCTTATCCCTGAGGCAGCCGCTGGCTGGCTGGCCATGCAGACAGCGGCCAAAGCAGCAGGAGTTGATATCCAAATCACCTCTGCCTATCGGGCATCGAGCAGGCAATGCGAGCTAATTAAAAGAAAACTATCCGCGGGGCAGGATATCGAGCAGATATTGCAAGTACTTGCCCCACCAGGCTGCAGCGAACACCACACCGGCCGCGCCATCGATATCTACCAACCCGGTGGCCCCGTAGTTGAAGAAGCTTTTGAAAATACCAGCGCATTTAGTTGGTTAACTATAAATGCAGGTGATTTTGGCTTTACGCTCTCTTTCCCACGTGGCAATCAATATGGCTATCTCTACGAGCCTTGGCACTGGTGTTGGCAATCCTCACAAACAGCATAAATCTCCGGCACAGAACAAAACATACACAAAAAAATGCTTATCGTTTTGCTCCGTGAAATTCCGTGTTCTCTACGGGCTCCGTAGTTTAAGATCTGGGCTTTAGTGAAACACTATTTATCAATCACCACCGTTGTAACTAGCTTCAGCAGCTCAGGCAAAATCTCTGGTAAACGGTCTTGAATGCTACGCCCTGGTAATAGAGGCAAACAGAGATCATAACTGCCATCGTAATAGCTCTCTACTCGTGGCCGCTGCGGGTCTAGCATCCAACCAGAAAATGGCAACCAAACCAGCATTAAATCGCGCCAACGTGGGCCGATATCTGCATACTCCCCCACATGACTAAATACTGCCCAACGCCCAGCAGGGCGCTGATACTCACCAAGATGCCGAGGTAGTTTAAAGGCCTTAGGTATAGTAACCGCAGCATCGTAACGGCGCCGGCCAGCAGGTGTGGTGGCTGGATCACTCCAAACCAAGCCAAACCAACGATCAGCGTTTAATCCTACCTGCAAGCACTGCTGCTGAAAATTGATGCGCAGCGTATCTAGATGCACACCATAATCACCCACTTCTCTCTGATAAGCCATTCGCTCCGCAGGCCAATCGGCAAGGGTGATGCAAGACTCCACTTCGTCCCAACTCCACACTCTATCGATTTTGCTACCCGCAATAG
The DNA here is from genome assembly GCF_004194535.1 of Iodobacter fluviatilis. Lineage (NCBI taxonomy): Bacteria > Pseudomonadati > Pseudomonadota > Betaproteobacteria > Neisseriales > Chitinibacteraceae > Iodobacter > Iodobacter fluviatilis. The sequence continues at coordinate 1,932,697 of NZ_CP025781.1, forward strand.
AAGGGCCAGGGCGATAAGACATTTCACCTAAATTGTTAGCCATCCAACCAATTGCCACGGCGCGGCCAGCGCGTAAATCGCTGGGAGTAAAGCCAAAGCTACGGCTAAATGCACGACTAAAAGTAGCTGGGGAAGAAAAACCAACTAAATCGGCCACTTGCCCAATCGGTAAATAAGGTGACCATTGCAAAAGAGATGCCGCCACCTCTAAGCGTAATTGCCATAAAAATGCCTGCGGGCTATCGCCATATGCGCTTTGAAAACGATGCGCTAAATGCCAAGGTGAGTAATGTGTTACATCTGCCAAATCGGCTAATTGTAAAGGCGCAGCTAAGCCACGCACCATACGATCAATGGCTTTTTCTAAACGCAGGCATGGCGGTTGTTTTGTTTCTTTCATCATCTCTTAGCAAGCTGTTTCACGTGAAACAGCCCTTACCCAGCAGAATGATCTTTAGCCTCATCAACAGCGCCTTGTTCTTCAACAGGACGGGCCCAAAAGAATCGATCTGGAATCTGCGGCCCCATACCTGGACGATAAGCCGCCTGCAGCGTTTGCCAAGTGTAATCTTGGCCTTCTTTAACGGCTTCAATAAACTCAGCACCATTAGCTAAAGCGCCTGCAATAGCCGCAGCCAGCGTATTTCCAGAGCCGTAATAACTCCCCACTAAGCGATCCCATGTATCAACGCTAGAGCGGCCCATATCGCTGTACAGGGTGTTAATCACCTTAGGGGTGTTTTCATGCGTGCCAGTAATCAACACATATTCACAACCCCAGTCTAGAATTCGACTAGCAGCGATATCTAGCGTTAAATCAACTTGCTCATCAGGATCATCTGAAGCTAAATACCGCGCTTCAATACTATTAAGTATTAGTAGCGTAGTGTGTGGTAATAACAGCTCTCGCAACATAGCAAGTAACTCTTCGCTAGCTAAGTGATCATCTGGCTTAGAGAAGAAGACTGGGTCTAATACCAGTGGAATTTCTGGGTAATCTGAGGCAATTTCAGCAATAACGGTAAGGGCTTCAATACTAGCAATTAAGCCTACTTTAATGGCATCTACCTTCATGTCTTCAAGAATGCAGCGTGCTTGATCTTCAACCCATTCACTATCAATAGGTAAAACATCTTGCTCACCTGCGCTATCTTGTATAACGATGCCGGTGATAACTGGCGTGACATGGCAACCGAGTGACGACAAAGCCAGCATATCTGCAGCAAGTCCAGCGCCGCCAGTAGGATCATTGCCGGCAAATACAAGCACAATAGGGGGGCTGGCAGTCATGAGGGTATTCACTGAATCAGGTAAAATTAAATTTTAACTTACTTAATAGGTAAATCGAATGAAAAAATATATGTGTCTCATTTGTGGTTTTATTTACGATCAAGCTGAAGGCCTACCTAATGATGGAATTGCCGCTGGAACCTCTTGGGAAGATGTTCCTCCAAACTGGACCTGCCCAGATTGCGGCGCTAGAAAAGATGATTTTGAGATGATAGAAGTCTAAAGGATAGCTATGAAAAAACTGATTAGCGTTACTGTTCTTTCAACACTATTGCTAGGCTGTCAGCAAGTCAGTACAACCGATAGCGGTGTTACTAATATCAACCGCAAACAAAGTATGAGTATGCTTTTGTCTGAGCAAGAAGTAGACAAAATGGCATTGCAGTCCTACCAAGAAACCCTGAGTAAGGCGCAGTCCAAAGGCACGCTAAATAGCAATAAGCAAATGACGGCAAGGGTACGTGGTATTGCCAATCGCATCATTCCCCAAGCCAGCGTTTTTCGTGGCGACGCTAGTAAATGGGATTGGGAAGTCAATGTTGAAACCAGCCCAGAGCTCAATGCCTATTGCATGGCGGGTGGCAAAATCATGTTTTACTCTGGCATTATCGAAAAACTAAAGCTAACTGATGATGAAATTGCCCAAATTATGGGCCATGAAATCAGCCACGCTTTAAGAGAGCATAGCCGTGAGCGCATGAGTAGCGCCTATAACAAGCAATTAGCCATGCAAGGTTTATCCATCCTTACAGGGGGTAAATACGACGGTTATATGGGTATGGCCGATCAACTAGTACAAGTGGGTTATTTCCTACCTAATAGCCGCGAGCATGAATCCGAAGCCGATACCATGGGCCTAGAGCTAGCCGCCAGAGCAGGTTATAAACCAGAAGCAGCAGTGAGCTTATGGCAAAAAATGGCCGCTGCTAGTCAAGGCCAACCCGCTGAATTCTTATCAACTCACCCATCAAACCAAACCCGCATTCAAGACTTACAGGCTAAAATTCCAGCGGTACAAGGTTTGTACGATGTTGCACTGCGTAAATATCCCGCTAAAAAGGCAAATTAATGCTCTGGATAAAAGCACTGCATATTATTTTTATTACGAGCTGGTTTGCAGGTTTGTTTTATTTACCAAGGCTATTTGTAAATCATGCTATGAGCACAGACTCAGCAACAATTGAGCGTTTAAAACTAATGGAGCGAAAATTAGTCCGCTTTATGACGCCCTTGGGCATTTTGGCGCTGATTTTTGGGATTTGGCTGTGGTCATATTTTGATTTTTATATGGGTGTAGGCTGGCGTTGGATGCATGTAAAGCTTACCTTAGTTGCCGTTTTAATCGCTTACCATGCTTGGTGTTGGAAGATTTGCCAAGATTTTGCCCGCGACTGTAATACACGCAGCCATCGATGGTATCGTTTTTTTAACGAAATCCCTGTACTCGTTTTAGCCGCTTGTGTGATTTTGGTGGTGGTTAAGCCGTTTTAATAATTAGGAAGATATATGGGCATAGAAATTGAACGTAAATTCTTATTAAACAACGATGTTTGGCGTAGTGCAGTGCAGCAATCGAGCCGTATTGCTCAAGGTTATTTATCCAGTGACCTAAACCGAATTGTGCGGGTTCGTTTAAAAGGTGAGCAGGGATTTATAACCATAAAAGGCAAAACAGAAGGCATTGAGCGCGTGGAATTTGAATATGAAATTCCCAAACAAGACGCAATCGAGCTACTTAAACTCTGCCCAATATTACTCGATAAAACTCGATATTTAGTAGAATTTGCTGGATATACTTGGGAGATCGACGAATTTCACGGCATAAATGCTCCTCTGATTATTGCTGAATTAGAGCTAACAAGTAGCGATGAATATTTTGATAAACCTGAGTGGTTAGGTGAGGAAGTTTCAGATGATCCACGCTATTTTAATAGCTATCTTTCTGAGCATGCTTATACAACTTGGTGATATTAAACAGCTGCAATTTAATAGCCATATAGTCGGAGCTTGATACGGAGTGAAACGAAGCCCAACAAAAAATAAGCACCTTTACAGAGGTGCTTATTTTTTTGTGCCTAATATTTAAATTGATCCTAGCAGCCTGTCGGACTTAAGCGATCGTAGCGAGGAAAAGATCGGTTTGAGACAGATTTCGCGGGTTTTTGAGGCGAATAGCTGGCTATTCAACAAGAAAATGCGTGAAATCTGGCCAAATCCGGCTTTTCCGTAGTAGATCAGTCTTAAGTCCGACAGGCTGCTAGGGTCTGTTGACGTTTCATTCACGGCTGCGTTTGGCCCATTTTTGGGGCTGAGCCGGAAAATGACCATTCACTGCGTGATGCTCCTCGACAATAACCCGTTATTGCCTTCGTCACATGTCTTGTGTCTGGCCGTTTTCCGGCTCAGGGCAATTGTGAATCAAATGTCAACAGACTCTAATACCTATGTAGTAACAAATATAAAACTACGTTACTAGAAAAACAAAGCAACATGTAATAGCTAAACAATGCTCTAGCAGATTGATAGCGCTATCATATTGCTTTTCTATTTTGGATCTCGACATGAATCAAAATCAACAATTGTTTGCTGCTGCACAAAAGCATATTCCTGGTGGTGTTAATTCTCCAGTTCGGGCTTTTGGTTCTGTTGGCGGTACGCCACTCTTTATTAAAAAAGGTGAGGGTGCTTATATTTGGGATGCTGATGATCAACGTTATATTGATTATGTTGGCTCTTGGGGCCCCTTGATTTTAGGCCATGCCCACCCTGATGTAGTAGCAGCAGTGATTTCTACAGCTAAAAATGGCATGAGTTTTGGCGCACCAACGGCTTTAGAAGTGGAATTAGCCGATTTAATCTGTGAAATGCTACCGTCTATCGAACAAGTTCGCCTAGTTTCTAGCGGCACAGAGGCCACAATGAGTGCTATTCGCCTTGCGCGAGGTTTTACAGGCCGCGATAAATTGGTGAAATTTGAGGGTTGTTACCACGGTCATGCCGATAGCTTATTAGTAAAGGCGGGTTCTGGCTTATTAACTTTCGATAATCCTTCATCAGCTGGTGTTCCTGCGTCAGTTGCCGCTGATACATTAGTTTTACCTTATAACGATGTAGCAGCCCTAGAACAATTATTTGCTGAAATCGGCGATAAAATTGCCGCCATCATTGTAGAACCCATCGCTGGCAATATGAATATGGTGCAAGCTAGCCCTACTTTTGTACAAGCAATGAGAAATTTAACCATCAAATACGGTGCAGTGCTGATTTATGATGAAGTCATGACCGGTTTTCGTGTTGATTTACAATGTACCCAAGGCTTACATGGCATCAAACCTGATTTAACTTGCTTAGGAAAAGTAGTTGGTGGTGGTATGCCGCTCGCGGCTTTTGGTGGTCGTAGCGATATTATGGCGAAGCTGGCGCCCTTAGGGCCGGTCTACCAAGCAGGTACTCTTTCTGGAAATCCTGTTGCAGTAGCTGCAGGATTGGTTACTTTAAAGAAGATCAGGGAAATTGGATTTTTTAATTCTTTAACACAGCAAACTAATAAATTAATTACGGGTTTAATTCAAGTTGCTAAAGAGACCAACACTGTTTTTAATGCCCAAAGTGTGGGTGGAATGTTTGGTTTTTATTTTAGTGAAAATATCCCAGTATCCTTTGCAGATGTAATGAATTCTGATCGTACTCGATTCAATGCATTTTTTCATGGAATGTTAAATAAAGGAATATATTTAGCTCCGTCAGCATTTGAAGCAGGATTTGTTTCTGCAGCACATAGTGATGAAGATATATTAAATACACTTGCTGTAGCTAAAATTGTTTTTACAGAAATATGATTAGTTTTTTTTAAAAAAACGACCTGCGGGTCGTTTTTTTTTGCCATGTATTTAAGTACATTTTTTATGTAGACCGGTTTTATTTTAAAAAAATAGGTAACTAATTGATTTTAAACTAATATTTATATGTTTTTTATTTCTTTATTGATCAGTTTTTCTATTTCATTTATGTCAGCAACCCCAACGTATTTTTTAATTATTTTACCGTTTTTATTAATTAAAAATGTACTAGGCGTTAATCCAACATCTCCAAATGCTTTAGCAATTTTTCCATCTGAATCATGTTGAACAAAAAAAGGTAATTTTTTTTCTGTTACATAATTTTCAATATATTCAGGAATATCGTAATCCATTGCTACTGCAATTGTTTTGTAATTATTTGTTTCATATTTTTTTTGTAGTTTTATAAGTTCAGGCATTTCTTGAATACAGCCAGTGCAGCTTGTTGCCCAAAAGTTAACTAAAACGATTTGGTTTTTTAATGTAGACAGGTTTAGATTTTGACCTTGAATGCTGGTTAATTTTATATCAGGTGCTGATTTATTTGGAGCTTGAAAAAGTAAGTAGCCAGTGATGCTTATAGCAATGCTGATTACTAGTGTCAGCTGTAAGTATTTTTTCATTTTGCTGTCCTTGTCTTTCAAGCTTGCGATTTTAGAACATTTTTTGGATGTTTTGCGTTGAAAAATATATTTACACCTTTTTTTTCTTTTAATACTTCATTTAAGAAGAAAGATATAAGAACAACTAATAAGGGTTGATGTTTTCTGTGGATAAGTCATTTTTATTATATTTTTCAACACCTTAACTTATCCACAAGGCTGGGTGTGAAATCTGTTTGGCCTGTGGACAATTTGGAGATAGTTTTTTGGGTTTCTCATGTTTTGTGGTTATCCACAGAGTCAGTTGATATTGCCCACAGCCCAAGTAGTTGATTTGATGGATCGTTTGATTTTTCACCGTATAATGGCTCGTTTTGACGGAGGGGTTCGATGGCGATCCAGTGGTTTCCAGGGCATATGAACACTGCCCGCAAGCAGGTTGCAGAGACCATGGCCAAGGTAGATTTGGTGATTGAGGTGGTTGATGCTCGCTTGCCACTGTCTAGTAGCAATCCCATGATTGAGCCGATGCGCCGCTTAAGGCAGCGTCCTGCCCTCAAGGTTTTGAATAAAGCAGATTTGGCAGATCCAAGACTTAATAAAATCTGGCTTGAATGGTTTAAATCTCAGCCAGGTACAGAAGCGGTATTGTTGGGCGAAGATAATAAAATTCAGGGTGCTAAGCTGATTCCTCAGCTGTGTCAGGCTTTAGCGCCACATCGTGACGGGGAAGAAAAACCACTTCGTGCGATGATTGTTGGGATTCCTAACGTCGGTAAATCGACGTTAATTAATCATTTAGCTAAGCGTAAAATTGCTAAAGTGGCAGATACCCCTGGTGTGACCAAGATGCAGCAGCGAGTAGAGACTTTGGCGGGGATGATTTTGTATGACACGCCAGGTTTGATGTGGCCAAAAGTGCAGAATGAAGATTCTGGTTATCGTTTAGCAATGGCAGGATCGATTGGTCGTAATGCTTATGATGAAGTGGATGTGGCTTTGTACGCCATTGAAAGCTTGATCGAACGCTATCCACAGCTCTTGCTTGATCGCTATAAATTGAAAGATTTGCTGGGTGATGCAGAGCCTTTGTTTGAGTTGATTGGTAAAAAACGTGGTGCGATGCTGTCGGGTGGCCGTATCGATACTCAAAAAACTGCTGATATGATTTTGACTGAATTTCGTGCTGGAATATTAGGCCGCATCACTTTGGAAACACCGGATGATTTCTTGGAAATGCCGGTTTATGACCCAACGGATGAAACCGAGTTGCCAGACCCAGATTTGTGAAATGATGTTTTGAGCAGGGCTAATTGCTTAGAATGTTTCATTATTGGCGAGGCGTGTTCTAGAAAAATGTCTTAGAATTTGACTGCTCTGTAGCTTTGGAAGTGACTGATGGAAGCTGAACTTGTAAATCTTGAAGACAAAATTGGGCAATTGGCTCAGCTTTGTCGTGAGTTACGCGATGAAAATCGGGGCTTACGCCAGAAATTATTGCTAACACAGCAGCAAAATCAAGGTTTGCTCGCTAAGGTAGAGGGCAGCAAAGAAAGAGTTGCTGCTATCTTGGCGAAACTGCCGGAGGATCAGAATGAGTGATGCGGTGATTAAGCAACTCGACGTTTCTATCATGGGCCGTGAGTTTCGTGTGGCTTGTCCAGAAAACGAAGAAGCGACTTTAGTACAGGCCGTAGAGCTCCTAGATCAGCGTATGCATGAGATTCGCGCGTCTGGTAAGGTGGTTGGTTTGGAAAAAATTGCCATTATGGCTGCGTTAAATATTACGCATGAATATTTGCATACGCGGGTTGATGGGGGTTTTGACATTGCTACAATTCAGCGTAGAATTACCAACATGAATTCAGCGATTGACGCAGTAATTGGCGAACAGACTGATATGTTTTCCTAATGTGGCAATTGTGTAAACCAATGCTTTCCTGCGGTGTTTGTTACGACTTGTCTCTCTGAACCAATAATTACTTTGGTTGCCTGCCATGAGTGTGCCTGTTGTGCGCATCCCCCGTTGGATGCACCTGATGGCATCCGGTCGGTGACCGCTTGAACCTTCGGTTCAAGATTGCTCGTCGGACGGCACTCGCGGGAAGCTCTTCATTGTTTCACATCACGTGAATATCATCAGTAAATCTAGCAAATCCGAAGCGCGGCGTTTGATACGTCGTGCTCGTGCTTCAATACCCCCCTTGAAAGACATGCCGCAGAAAGTGCTGTTGCTATTCAGGCAAAGCAGCTTGGCTTATTGCGGCGTGGCCTAAAAGTTGCGGCATATGTTCCTGCAGGCAGTGAGTTTTCTCCTTGGCTATTAATGCTACGTGCCATTTCAGGTGGTGTAGAGGTGTATCTGCCACAAGTGCCAAAGCGTGGTAGAAAGCTTACTTTTGTACGTTTGGATGCTAAAAATCGTTGGAAGCTTGGTCCACAAAACATTTTGGAGCTGCAATCTGGCGTGCCATGCTCCCCACGTGATCTGGATATCGTGTTTCTGCCCTTGTTGGGTTTTGATTCAAATCTGGCTCGTTTAGGGCAGGGTGGTGGATATTACGATTGCACTTTTGAGTTTCGGCGCTGGCGTCGGGTATGGAAAAAGCCCCGTTTAGTGGGCTTAGCTTTTGATGTGCAGCATGTGGAACAATTAGCGGTGGATACTTGGGACTTACGATTAGATTACATTTTAAGCGGTCAAAGAATTTGGCGAAATCCTAATCGCTGATTACATTTTGTTGTAGTCATGCACATGTATGTTTCTGGGCTGCACAGTCATTATTTAGCTAGATGACATGTATCTTTTTGCCAAATTTAGCTGTTTTGTGAGATAACGCAAATTTATGCAATGACAAAGGCAATAAATTCACAATTATTTTCTTTGCCTAAGCACTAAACTAGCAGCCAGTAGAAATATCCTAAGTGCAACGGATTGCTACATCCCGATTGGCTATAAAGCCGACAAAGAGTCTTTACAAGCACTACCCCCAATAACGAGGTTGCCATGAATAACTCGACTCAAGCCTCTCGGCTGGATCTATTTGCACCGCTGTCTGGTGTTGTTGTTGCTATCGAATCGGTTCCTGATCCGGTTTTCGCTCAAAAAATGGTGGGAGATGGGATTTCCGTTGACCCAATCTCCAATCACTTGCTCGCACCTATTGCCGGTAAAGTGACTCAACTTCATTCTTCACGGCACGCGATTACCATTACCACGCCTGCAGGTGTTGAAGTGCTGATTCATATTGGTTTGGATACGGTCATGATGCGTGGTGAAGGTTTTACCGCTAAAGTGGCCGAGGGGGCAGAAGTAAAAGTTGGTCAGCCGTTGATTGAGTTTGATGCCGATTTGGTTGCGCGTAAAGCTTTGAGCTTATTGACGCAAATGGTCATTACAACGGGAGATAAAGTGGTTAAGTACACCCCAACAACTAAAAAAACGGTTGTTGCTGGGCAAGACATTTTACTTTCTTTAGATTTAGCAGGTGCCACGCTGGTTGGCAATGCAAGTAGCGTCGCTCCACAAGCAGATGCTGCTATTCAATCTGCGGCCGTGATTGTGCCAAATCCAACGGGTTTACACGCACGTCCTGCCGCTGTGCTTGCCAATATGGCCAAGACTTTTACATCTGAACTCAAGTTAGTTCGCGCTGGTGATGAAGCCAATGCAAAATCCGTAGTTTCGATTATGGGCTTGGAAGTTCAGCACGGAGATTCGATTTTTGTAAAAGCCATCGGCCCGGATGCAGGTCAAGCCGCTAAAGCACTAGCAGAGCTGATTGCCAGTGGTTCAGGTGAAGACTGTGGTGGTGTATTGCCTGCGGTGGCTGCAAAGCATATTCCTAAGGCACAAACTCGGCCTGCATTAAAATCGAATGATCCAAATGTACTGATGGGTGTGTCTGCCTCACCAGGTTTGGCTGTTGGGCATATTTTCCAAGTAAAACAAGAAGTGATCGACGTGCATGAAGCAGGTGACAAGCCTGAGCTAGAAAAACGTCGCTTAGATGTTGCGCTAAAAGAAGCGTATCAGCAGTTAGAAGCATTGAAAGGTGAGATTGCCGATCCGGAAAAGGCAGGAATTTTTACCGCTCACCAAGAGTTATTATCCGATCCTGATTTATTAGACTTGGCTACTGCCGCGATTAGCCAAGGGAAGAGCGCAGGCTTTGCATGGCGCGCTGCATTTACCAGCTACGCTGATAAATTAGCGAAGCTTAAAAATGAAATTTTAGCGGGCCGAGCTAATGATATTCGCGATATTGGCCGCCGTGTATTGCGCTTGATTGCTGGGATTAAAGAGGCAGCGTTTGAAGTGCCAGATGATGCCATTCTGATTGCAGAAGATTTAACCCCATCGGATACCGCAAGTTTAGACCGCAATAAAGTACTTGGGTTTTGTACGATTGGTGGCGGAGCAACTAGCCACGTAGCGATCTTGGCTAGATCTCTGAATATTCCGGCGATTTGTGGCATCGAAGATGCCGCATTGCAATTGGCCAACGGTACACCAGTTATTTTAGAAGGCAGCAAGGGTTGTTTGCGTTTAAATCCTTCGCCAGAAGAAGTCAGTAGCATTCGTGAACGCCAACTTAAATTAGCAAAACGTCAGGCAGAAGAGCTGGCTGCAGCTTTTGAGCCCGCTACCACTACTGATGGTGTTTGCGTTGAAGTAGTCGCTAATATTGGCGGGCTGGAAGAAGCACAGCACTCCGTTAAACTCGGCGGTGAAGGTGTTGGCTTGTTACGCAGCGAGTTTTTGTACTTAGAACGCACCGAAGCGCCTTCAGAAGCCGAACAAGACAAAATATATAGCGATATTGCTAAATCACTTGGCAAGGATAGAACTTTTGTTGTTCGTACTTTAGACGTGGGTGGCGATAAGCCTTTGCCTTATTTACCGATGCCTGCAGAAGAAAACCCTTTCTTGGGCGTGCGCGGTGTGCGTTTATGCTTGGCCGAGCCAGAATTATTGCATACACAAATTCGTGCGATTTTGCGCTCTGCCGAACACGCTAAGTTAGCCATCATGTTCCCGATGATTACTTCTTTAGAAGAAGTTCGTGAAGTGAAGCGCATTGTGGCGGAAGAAAAAGCAGTGCTAGGTGTTACCGCTGCAGTACAGATCGGGATTATGGTAGAAGTGCCGGCTACTGCAGTGATGGCAGAAATCTTTGCTCGTGAAGTGGATTTCTTCTCGATCGGTACTAACGATCTAACCCAATACACACTGGCGATGGATCGCGGCCATCCTAAGCTAGCTAAAGATGCCGATGCAATGCACCCAGGTGTCTTGCGTTTGATCGCTAACACCGTGAAGGGGGCGCATACCCATGGCAAGTGGGTAGGGGTTTGCGGTGGTATTGCATCTGATCCTTCAGCGGTTCCCTTGTTAATTGGTATGGGTGTGGATGAATTATCCGTCAGCGTACCGGCTATTCCGGCTGTTAAAGCCTTGGTGCGTACATTGTCGAAAGCGGATTGCCAAAAGTTGGCGGCTGAAGTGCTTCAAATGGGTACGGTAGCAGAAGTGCGTACGCGTTTATCTCAGCAGCTTGCTGATTAAATGATGATTAAAACAGGCCGCTATTGGCCTGTTTTGTCAAGCGGACAGGTCAAGCTCTAAAGTCTTATATCATGCGGTGTTCAATGGATTGTGGCACTGCGCCTTATGCGTGAGAATCAATCTTAAAAGATCAAAATACCATGCGTGACAGTTTTCCGTTTTTGTTGGTTGCAGCTTTGGGTGGCTGGGGCAATATTGGCTCCTTAGAACTGGTGGCTCTTACGCGTTTACGCGTGGTACTGAAAGATGCAAGCCGCTGTAATTTAGAGCGATTACAAAATGCCGGTGTTTTGGCAGTGATGCCTGTTAATGGTCCAGTTTTCCATCTTATTATTGGTGCAGATGCCCCACGCTATATGGAAATTCTGTCTTAAGAAAATAGCTGCTTGGCTTTGTCAAGTAGTAGGCGGTACGGAGAAAGTGATGTTTAAAAACGCTTTTGCATTTTTGCAAAAAATCGGCAAATCGCTCATGTTACCGGTGTCAGTATTGCCGGTAGCGGGTTTATTGCTTGGTTTTGGTGCTTCCAATTTTTCTTTTTTACCGGAAGTTGTTTCACATTTGATGGCCGCAGGCGGCGGTGCGATTTTTGGTAATCTCGCTCTTATTTTTGCAATTGGTGTGGCCTTAGGTTTAACCGAAAACGACGGCGTAGCTGCAATTGCTGCCGTGGTTGGCTATGTTGTACTGCTGGCAACGATGGGGGTGATGGCGCCGGTACTGGGCTCTGAACCTGCCATGGTGATGGGTATGAAGGCGATGGAAACCGGCGTATTTGGCGGGATTATCGCCGGTGCTCTGGCGGCTGGCTTATTCAATAAATACTATCGCATCGAGCTACCACCTTACCTTGGCTTCTTTGCCGGTAAGCGTTTTGTGCCGATTGCAACGGGTATCGCAGCGATCTTTGTCGGCGTGATCTTGTCGCTGATCTGGCCTCCGATTCAAGGTGTGATTAAGAGCTTCTCCTTATGGGCTGCCTATGCAGATCCACGCTTAGCCGCGACTTTGTATGGTTTTGTGGAACGGATGTTGGTGCCGTTTGGTCTGCATCATATTTGGAATGTGCCATTTTTCTTTGAAATTGGTAATTTTGTTGATGCAAGTGGTAAAGCCGTACATGGTGATATTGCTCGCTTCTTTGCCGGGGACCCTACTGCCGGGATCTTGTCTGGCGCGTTCTTGTTCAAAATGTTTGGCCTACCTGCTGCGGCTATTGCCATTTGGCACACAGCCAAACCGGAAAACCGCGTCAAAATTGGCGGTATTATGATTTCAGCTGCGCTGACTTCATTTATGACCGGTATTACCGAGCCAATTGAATTTGCTTTCTTGTTTGTGGCTCCACAACTGTATGTGATTCACGCTTTCTTGGCTGCATCTACCCAGTTTGTTGCTAACTCGCTCAATATTCATATGGGCTTTAGCTTCTCACAAGGGGGTATTGATTTCTTGATGTTTAATGCCTTGGGTAAATACGCGCAAAACTGGTGGTTGATTCTGCCTCTGGGCGCGGTTTACGCAGCGATTTACTACTCAGTATTCCGCTTTGTGATTGTAAAACTCAATCTGAAAACACCGGGTCGTGAAGACGAAACGGCGGAAGAGCACATTGTGGATAGCAGCGAGCATGGCCGTGCACGTGAATTAGTGCTGGCATTTGGTGGTCGCAGCAATATTAGCGGTTTGGATGCATGTATTACCCGTTTGCGTATTTCGGTTAAAGATATCTCGAAAGTGAATCAGCCTAAGCTGAAAGCCATGGGTGCTGCTGGTGTGATGGTGGTAGGTAATGGTATTCAGGCTATTTTTGGTACGCAATCAGACAATCTGAAATCCGATATGGTGAATTACCTGAAAGTAGCAGGCCCTGAAGCAGACGCCGTAACTGCTCCAGTTCAGGCACTAGCGGCAGTGACTTCTACCAAGGCAAGCGCTACGGGTGGTAGCGATATTCATGGTAAAGCGATGCAAATTCAGGCGGCTTTGGGTGGTTTATCTAACATTCGTAAGTTAGAAGCCATTGCGGGTACGCGCTTGCGTGTAGAGCTTGCAGATGCTTCACGCCTTGATGAAGCCGCTTTAAAAGCAGCGGGTGTAGAAGGCGTGATGCCACAGGGTGAACAAGTATTCCACCTGATTGTGGGGCAACATGCCGGCGATGTTGCTAGTGCCTTAGCAAAATAAAAGCTTAACGCTCTATAAAAACCCGTTAGTGATGACGGGTTTTTTTTTGGAATAAAAAGTAATGGTAAGCTGGATATCAAAATATCTTCCTGGCATAGATACATATGAATGCATTTGAGCGTGATGGCTTTGCTTTGGTTTCCGCCGTATTAAACCCTGCGGAATGTAGAGCTATTGCTGGGCAGATTGAAAAAATGCGTTGCACCACGGTAGGAACACGGCGTTTCTTATCGCAAGATGGGTGCCGCTCTCTTTCTGCAAAAATACGCCAGAATCCGGTTTTATCACCATTGATTCCAGCAGGCATGGTTGCGGTTCAGTGCACCTTTTTTGAAAAATCTGCTTCCCGAAATTGGCTGGTCGCGGTGCATCAAGATTTAAGCATTCCTGTGGCAGAGCGTATTGAGCACCCTGCATTGCAGGGCTGGTCAGTTAAAGAAGGCCAGCTGTATGTACAAGCACCTGTTGAGATATTGCAGCAGCTGATTGCGGTGAGGATTCATTTGGATCCGTGTGGGGCAGATGATGGCCCGCTACGCTTGGTGCCAGGATCGCATTTGCAAGGCTTGGTAACGGCGGAGGATGCTGTCTTAGCTCGCCAGCAAGAGATCGTCTGTGCGGCTGAATCTGGTAGCGCTTTGTTGATGCGGCCTTTGCTTTTGCATTCATCGTCAAAATCATCAGGCAAAAGCCAGCGCAGAGTCTTGCACTTTCTATTTGCTCCCATAGCGCTTCCTTTGGGGCTTCGCTGGAGCGATACAGTTTGATTGGGGTATTTGTTTGATTATTTGCAAAGCAAAAACGTGTTATTTTTGGTGGAACGGATTGCAAATCGCAGTGCTAACTAGGAAATAAACCATGAATAAAGTTTTACGCAGAAGTCGTGATGATCAGTGGGTTGCAGGGGTAATGGGAGGGCTGGCTGATTATCTGGGGATAGGCTCGGGCAAGCTGCGTCTGATCTTTGTGATTGTGTCTTGCATATCGGCGGCGTTTCCCGGTATTTTTGTTTATTTGATTCTGTGGTTTTTGATGCCTAAGCAAGGCGCTTGATCCAGTATTTGCTATGTTTTCGTTTTATCGTTTTTTTAATTAAAGGCGCTGCATTTGACCTTACTTACTCTTAATCGTGGCATTTATGCCAAAGTGCAAATCAGACCGCGATGGCCAGCTCAGCAGGTGCAGGTAGATTCAGATGTATTTAGTAAATTGCAGCGCATTCAGACGAATTTACCTGAGCACATTGGTTTGATTTTGACTCGGGGCTATGAAAAAAAAGAATCTCAGCTTGGTTTCGCCCGTAATAAGTTTCGTTCTCTGGGTATTCGCACATTTCGCTTTTGTTATTCCAGTAGGCAAGGTGAGATAGATGCCATTTTTGGAAGTAATGGCCACGACGTGGACGGTACTCATATTGATGTGTCCTTTCTTCTGCATGGGCGTCGTGTACGGCTATTACCTCTGAGCGTGTTTACTCCACTATTTTGGCAAAAACGCCGAGTGGAGCGATATGTACTTCCGCTGTGTCAGGTAAAAGAGGCTCTTATCAATGAGGGTTTTCGAATTCACTTAAACTCAACTGAAAGCCTGCAAATACATTGTGATCTTGACTGATGCCGCTTTCTGCTTTTGCTCTGGTTATTCTGGCGGGCTTTATTCATTCCTTGTGGAATATTGCGGCGAAAAAAGCCGGTGGAGACGCGCGTTTTGCTGGCTTTTCTAGCCTGATAATTATGGTGGTCTGGGCGCCGGTCGGCATTTACTATGGCTGGGACGTGGTGCCAAGCTGGGGCAGGCTTGAGTGGACTTTTGTTGCGCTCTCAGGCGTTTTACATGTGCTGTATTTTGTGGCGCTACTTCGAGGCTATCGCAAGGCCGATTTAACTGTGGTGTACCCGATAGCACGTGGTTCTGGGCCGCTGATTTCATCGATATGTGCGGTATTTTTGCTTGGCGAAGTGCTGTCTTTACAGGGCATGCTGGGAATGTTGGGGGTTGTGGCTGGGGTATTTTTAATTGCCGGTGGGCCCAAAATCTTTAAAACGATGCAGGACGTTAGCCAAGGGCCACGCGTAAGGCAGGGGCTGTTTTATGGCCTGCTAACAGGCTTATTTATTGCCAGTTATACGGTTTTAGATGGCTATGCCGTCAAAGTTTTATTACTTTCACCGATTTTGCTGGATTACTTTGGCAATTTTATTCGGATTGTTTTTTTAGCGCCGCCCTTATTAAAAGGCAAAGCCACCACGCTTTCCCTGTGGAAAACACAATGGAAATACGCGCTGATTGTGGCGTTGATCAGCCCTATTTCTTATGTATTGGTCTTATTTGCCATGCAGGCCGCACCGCTCAGCCACGTTGCTCCTGCCCGCGAAGTCTCTATGCTATTTGCTGCCTTAATTGGTGGGCGATTACTAGGAGAGGGTGATCGGCTATTACGTTTGCTGGGGGCGGTCTTTATTGCTACGGGTGTGATTGCCTTAGCGATGTAAAAATGGGCTTGTGAATCACAAGCCCGATCTGGCCGCTCAGCCGGACTTGCCCTATATTAACTTCCTGAAATGGCTGGCCCGTCATCCCCGAGTGTATTTATCGGGGATCCAGCAGAGCCGCTGGATTCCCGACAAGAACACTCGGGAATGACGATCTTATTGAGGGTGTCATTTTTGGAGCTTATTTTAAGCTATTCCTTAGGTCCACCCAAAGTCCAATAGGCTCTAGCTTAAAACCCCATCGCTAAATTAAATCCTTCGGCAATGGCGCGTTTGGCGTCTACTTCACCGGCAAGTAACGCTCCGCCAATGCGGTGGACGGGCGCTCCGGCTGCGCTGAGTTCATCCCAAAGTGTGGTGACTGATTCCTGCCCTGCGCAGAGCACGATTTGATCGACTTCAAGGCAGATCTCTTCGTTATTTTGCTTGATATGCAGACCAGCATCGTCGATTTTCAGGTATTCAACTGAGCCGAGCAGGTTTACGCCGCGTAATTGCAAGGTGGCGCGGTGTACCCAGCCAGTGGTTTTGCCGGGGCCGCTGCCAGGCTTGCCCTTGCTGCGTTTTAATAGCCAGATTTCTCGGCCGCTAGGCTGCATGGCCGGTTTGGCTAAGCTACCCGCACTGCTCATGCTGGAATCAATACCCCAGTCGCGGATAAAGTTGTCTGTTGGGCTGAGATCGCTATGGGTTTCTGATAGGAACACCGCGGTATCAACACCAATCCCACCTGCGCCAATAATCGCAATTTTTTTACCCGGTTTTACCTCGCCACGCAGCAGGGCTGGGTAGGAAACTACGCAGGGGTGGGCGATGCCAACAATATCTGGTACGCGTGGTTTTACACCGCTGGCAATTACGATTTCATCAAATTCACCGGCTAGCTCGGCCGCTTTGGCAAAATGATTGAGTTTTACATTTACGCCAAGGTAATCAAGCTGATTGCGGTAGTAGCGCAGTGTTTCGGTGAATTCTTCCTTGCCGGGAATGCGCTGGGCAATGCCAAATTGGCCACCAATGGCAGCGCTTGCTTCAAACAGCGTGACCTTGTGGCCTCGGCTAGCTGCGGCAGTAGCGCAAGATAATCCGGCTGGGCCTGCGCCAATCACGGCGATGCGTTTGGCTTGCTGGGTTTTGGCCGCAATCGGGAATTCGGTTTCGCGGCAGGCGCGAGGGTTGACTAGGCAAGAGGCTGCTTTGCCTTCAAACACATGGTCTAGGCAAGCTTGGTTACAGGCGATACAGGTGTTGATCAGATTGGCGGTCTTGCTCGCGGCTTTATTGACAAAATCAGGGTCGGCCAAAAGCGGGCGAGCTAAGGACACCATATCCGCATCGCCGCTGGCTAAAATATGCTCGGCAATTTCTGGGGTGTTGATGCGGTTTACCGCGATCAGCGGGATGGACACATGGTCTTTTAATTTGCGCGTTACCCAGCTAAAGCCACCGCGAGGTACGGCTGCGGCGATGGTTGGGATACGTGCTTCGTGCCAGCCGATGCCGGTGTTAATCAGGGTAACGCCAGCTGCTTCAAGTGCTTGGGCAAGGATAATCGCTTCGGGCAGCGTGCTGCCATCTTGGACTAAATCAAGCAAAGATAGGCGAAAAATCACAATAAAGTTGGGGCCAACCGCAGCGCGGACGGCTTTGCTGATTTCAACCGCGATACGCTGACGGCGGGTGGCATCCCCTCCCCATTCATCGTCACGTTGATTTACATGGCTGCAAAGAAATTGGTTAATTAAATAACCTTCCGACCCCATGATTTCTACGCCATCGTAGCCAGCCGCCTGCGCGAGTTTTGCGGTAGTAGCAAAATCAGCGATGGTGGTTTTAATTTCTGCATCACTTAAGGCATGTGGTGTAAACGGCGTGATGGGTGAAGCAATGGCGGATGGGGCAACGCTGGCTGTATGGTAGGCGTAGCGGCCTGCGTGTAAAATTTGCAGGCAGATTTTACCACCTGCATCGTGCACGGCTTGGGTGATAGGCAGATGACGTGGAATATCAGATTCATCGGCCAGCATGGCTGCATCTTCATAAATACGGCCTGCTGCATTGGGTGCGATGCCGCCGGTAACGATCAAACCCACGCCGCCTTTTGCGCGTTCGGCATAAAAGGCCGCCATGCGCTCAGGGCCATCAGGGGCTTCTTCAAGCCCCGTGTGCATGGACCCCATCAAAACGCGGTTTTTAAGGGTGGTAAAGCCCAGATCGAGCGGGCTTAATAGCTGTGTGTAGGTCGACATCGGTGCATTTCCCAGCAATGGTATTAATTAAAAATCAAGCTGATTTCTTTTTTCTTCTTGGTGCTTAATCGCTGCGTTTAGGTAGAAATTGTGGCGTGTCAAAACGATCGTTTGAATTAACATTAGCTTGATTTATCCTGCTTGTCCTATTGGGGTTTACCAGCAGAGTGCCGGAAATGGCGTATTTGCTTACCATTTTGGTAAAAATAGCCTGTGTATTTTTTAATAATGCGCACAGGTATGTCCTTGAAATGTTGAATTTAAGGTAAGGTAATGCCTCTTTTTTACCGCCAGACACTATGACTACTACTCACTGGAAATCACTCTTGTTGTCTCGGCGCATGTTGATCTGTGTGTTTACCGGATTTGCCTCGGGTTTGCCGCTATATATCCTGCTTAATTTAGTCCCTGCGTGGTTAAAAAGTGAAGGTGTTAATTTAAAAGCGATTGGTTTTTTTGCGCTGATCCAATTCCCATTTACGTGGAAATTTATCTGGGCTCCCTTATTGGATCGCTATGCTGTGCCGGGGCTAGGTCGGCGGCGGGGCTGGATGCTACTTACTCAGCTCGCCTTGCTGGTTTTAATCGCCTCATTTGGTTTATTTAACCCCAAGCTAGATTTATGGTCGATTGCTTATCTCGCCACCGCTCTGGCGTTCTTTAGTGCCAGTCAGGATATTGTGCTTGATGCTTATCGACGTGAAATTCTAAGTGACGAAGAATTGGGTCTTGGCACGTCGGTGCACGTAAATGCTTATCGTATTGCTAGCCTGATTCCCGGCGCGTTTTCTTTGATTCTTGCAGATCATCTGCCGTGGGCGCAGGTGTTTATGATTACAGGCCTGTTTATGCTACCGGGTATTGTGATGACGTTGCTTGTGAGCGAGCCACAATTAGTTCGCCCGCCTAAATCACTGCGTGAAGCGGTGATTGAACCATTCCATGAGTTTATGACCCGTCATGGCTGGCGTAATGCATTGTGGATTCTGGCGTTCATCTTTTTATATAAATTAGGCGATAGCATGGCCACGGCTTTGGCTACGCCGTTTTACTTAGAGCTGGGTTTTAGTAAAACAGAAATTGGCGTGATCGCTAAAAATGCCGGCCTTTGGCCTGCCGTCTTTGGTGGGATTGTTGGCGGTATATGGATGGTTAAGCTGGGTATTAACCGCGCCTTGTGGCTATTTGGGGTGGTGCAGGTTTTATCTATTCTGGGTTTTGCATGGTTGGCGACGATGGGGGCAGATAAGGTAGCGCTGGCGACCGTGATAGCGTTTGAAGCTTTAGGCGTTGGGTTGGGTACGGCTGCATTTACCGCCTATATCGCAAGAACCACTGATCCACGTTATACCGCCACTCAGTTTGCTTTGTTTACTAGTTTGGCTGCCGTACCTCGCACCTTTATTAATGCCAGCACGGGTTGGTTGGTAGAACAAATGGGCTGGATTAATTTCTTCTTCTTATGCACTGCACTGGCTATTCCGGGCATGTTGTTACTATTTAAGGTTGCACCGTGGAAAAGTGAATCAGAGCGTGAAGAAAATCTGTAGATACAGAGCCAAAGCAGAACGCAGAGTACACAGAAAAAAAACATCTGCGTTCAAGTGCTGTGTTCTCTGTGTCTACAGATTTTAGATTTTTATATGAATGAGCAAGTTTTTAAGGCTGGTAATCGTAATCCACAATCAGCGGGGCGTGATCAGAGAATTTTTGTTCTTTATATACAGATGCCGTTGTCGCTGTAGCGCCAATACCTGGTGTTGTGATGTGGTAATCGATACGCCAGCCTACGTCTTTGGCATAGGCTTGGCCGCGATTACTCCACCATGTGTAACCAGGAATTTCTGGGTAAAGCTTGCGCCAGACATCTACAAAATTTAGCTCGCTGAATAGTTTACCCAACCAACTACGCTCTTCTGGTAAGAAACCTGAGTTTTTCAGATTGCCTTTCCAGTTTTTAATGTCGATTTCATTGTGAGCGATATTCCAGTCTCCCAGCAGAACCACTTCGCGGCCACTAGCGGCAAGCTGTTCTAAATGAGGGCGGAAACGTTCTAGAAATGAAAATTTAACCTGCTGGCGCTCGTCTGATGAAGAGCCCGATGGTAAATAAAGGGAGATCACAGAAAGATTGCCAAAGTCGGCTTGCAAATAGCGGCCTTCAAAATCGATATCCGCAATGCCAAGGCCGGTAATGACTCGGTCTGGTTCGCGGCGGCAATAGAGGCCTACGCCGCTATAGCCTTTTTTATTCGCATAGTGAAAAAAGCCTTTTAGCCCTTCGGGGGCCTTCATTTGCTGGGAAAGATCGGCTTCTTGTGCTTTAAGTTCTTGCAAGGCCACCACATCGGCATCTTGTGTGGCTAGCCATTCAAAAAAGCCCTTGTTTGCAGCTGAGCGAATGCCGTTTAAATTAGCACTGATAATGCGCATTCGGTGTCCTTTTGTAAGAAATGTTATGCTTCGCAGTATTGAGAACAATAAAACAGGATAATGCAGCATGAGTGATTTTCGTCGCGACTTTATTTCTTTTGCTGTAGAGCAAAATGTGCTGTGCTTTGGTGATTTTATCACTAAGGCTGGCCGTCAATCGCCGTACTTTTTTAACGCAGGTTTATTTAGTGACGGCAGATCGGTAGGCGCGTTGGCGCAATTTTATGCACAGGCGGTACAAGCATCTGGCGTAGAGTTTGATGTGTTATTCGGGCCAGCCTATAAAGGTATTGTGCTTGCTTCGGCTACGGCGGTTGCATTAGCCGCACAGGGCCGTAATGTGCCGTTTGTGTTTAATCGCAAGGAAGCCAAAGACCATGGTGAAGGCGGCGTACTGGTAGGTGCTCCGCTTACAGGGCGAGTGATGATTATTGATGATGTGATTTCTGCCGGTACTTCAGTGCGTGAGTCGGTGAATATGATTCGTGCAGCAGGCGCCGAGCCAGCGGGGGTTTTAATTGCGCTTGATCGTATGGAACGTGGCCAAGGTGCGTTGTCTGCAGTGCAAGAAGTGGAACAGCAGTTTGGAATCCCTGTGATTCCAATTGCGTCACTGGATGATTTGCTAGGGTATTTGGGCGCTCAGGCAGGTATGGATGAGAAGCTAGCCAAAGTAAGTGCTTATCGTAATCAGTACGGAATCTAAAAGGTATATTTTATGTTGCGTAGTTTTCTTACTTTTTTACTGCTGGCGCTATGTACGGCACCCGTTTCAGCCAAGCTGTATCGCTGGGTTGATGAAGCGGGCAGGGTGCAATACAGCGACAAGCCACCGTCGATTACTCCTAGCAGTGGTATTTCGGAGCTTAATAAATCAGGAATGGTAAAAACCACGCCCTTACCTGTGGTTAGCAAGGAGGAGCAAGAAAAAAAACTGCAGGAACAAGCGCAGCAAAAAGAGCAGCAGCGAAAAGACCGTGCCTTACTAGAATCGTTTTCTCGGCCTGAAGAAATAGATATTATTCGAGATCGGCGTATTAGCATTATTCAATCCGCAATGAGTGCAAATACCATGCGTCTGCAAACGGCAACGCAGCATAAAGAACGCATAGAAAAACAAATGAGTCGTTTAAATAAAAAGAATAAACCTATCCCTGCTGATTTGGATACTGAATATGGCTTGGCTAAAAAAGAGTTGCAGGAAATAAAGAATGACAATAAAACTAAATTAATTGAAATTGAAACGGTAAAAGCTAAAGCAGAAGAAGATAAAAAACGTTTAGTAGAGCTTAGATCGCCTGCTCCAAAATAAAACGGTGCTTTATTTTTAAATAAAAATAATCAATACACTCTTGAAGAGTAAATAAACCATGACTGAACAATTCACCTCCCCCAAAATTGTTTTGGGCATTGATATCGGTGGTACAGGGATTAAAGGTGCACCGGTTAATGTCGAAACTGGCGAGCTTTTAGCTGAACGTATTCGGATTGATACACCTCAACCTGCCACCCCAGAGGCTGTGGGGTTGGTGGTTAAGCAATTGGTTGAACTGTTCAACTGGCAAGGCCCGATTGGCTGTACTTTCCCTGCCATTGTGCATAACGGGGTTACACTTTCTGCTGCCAATGTAGATGGTTCTTGGATGAATGCACCTGCTCAAGATATTTTGGCCCAAGTAACGGGTTTACCGCTTAAATTAATTAATGATGCAGATGCTGCTGGCTTGGCCGAAGGGGTGTTTGGTGCAGCTAAAGGTATTTCAGGGAAAGTACTAATGATCACGCTTGGTACAGGTATTGGTAGTGCATTAATTATGGATGGTAAATTAATTAGCAATACCGAATTGGGCCATCTTATTTTAAAAGACAATGACATTGCAGAAAAGTATTGCTCCGGTAAAGTAAAAGACGATTTAGATTTAAAATGGAAAGAATACACACAGCGGCTTAACGAATACATCTTGCATCTAC
This sequence comes from Iodobacter fluviatilis, assembly GCF_004194535.1. NCBI lineage: Bacteria > Pseudomonadati > Pseudomonadota > Betaproteobacteria > Neisseriales > Chitinibacteraceae > Iodobacter > Iodobacter fluviatilis. Next base: position 1,955,329 of record NZ_CP025781.1, read on the forward strand.
AATTATTACTTTCGCCAGATTTACTTATTATTGGCGGCGGAATTAGTAAGAAACATGAGAAATTTATTCCAGAATTAACGGGCTTGCGTTTCCCTGTTGTGCCCGCTGAGCTGAAAAATGATGCCGGTATTGTAGGCGCAGCGATTGAAGCCGCGCGTGAGTTTGGTCTGCTGTAAATAATCTTTGTTTCACGTGAAACGCCTCGAGATCATCGAGGCGTTTTCTTTTCGTCGCGCCGTGATAGTCGTCGGGGCAGATAGGGCGTAAAATAATTGCCCTTTGCCTGCTGGAATGCCCACTATGCTTTATCCTACTCGATACGATGTGATTGTCGTTGGCGGCGGTCACGCTGGGACTGAGGCTGCGTTGGCGGCCGCGCGCATGGGGAGTAAAACTTTACTCCTCACGCATAATATTGAAACCCTTGGCCAAATGTCTTGTAATCCCTCGATTGGTGGGATTGGTAAGGGTCATTTGGTTAAAGAAGTGGATGCTTTAGGTGGTGCTATGGCGCTGGCCACCGATTTTGGCGGCATCCAGTTTAAAACGCTGAATTCCAGCAAAGGCCCTGCTGTTCGTGCTACTCGTGCTCAGGCTGATCGCGTTCGCTATAAAGCGGCCGTTCGTCATATGCTGGAAAACCAACCCAATCTGGATTTATTTCAGCAGGCCGTTGACGATCTAACCCTAGATGGTGATCGTGTAACTGGCGTGATTACGCAAATTGGTATTCGCTTTGAAGCGGGTGCGGTGGTGCTGACGGCAGGGACTTTCCTTTCTGGCAAAATTCACGTTGGCCTAGAAAACCACGTTGGTGGCCGTGCTGGCGACCCAGCCTCGGTCACCTTGGCGGCACGTTTACGCGATTTAAATTTACCGGTTGGGCGCTTAAAAACCGGTACGCCGCCACGCATTGATGGCCGCTCGATTGATTTTTCGGTACTAGAAGCCCAATACGGCGATACGCCAGAGCCGGTGTTTTCGGTACGTGGTAATGTCGGCATGCATCCTAAGCAATTACCTTGCTGGATGGCGCACACCAATCTTAAAACGCACGAGATTATTCGCAGTGGTTTTGATCGCAGCCCAATGTTTACCGGCAAAATTGAAGGCGTTGGCCCGCGCTATTGCCCAAGTATCGAAGACAAAATTAATCGTTTTGCCGATAAAGACAGCCACCAGATTTTCTTAGAGCCTGAAGGCCTAGATACGCACGAATATTATCCAAACGGTATTTCGACCAGTTTGCCATTTGATATTCAGCTGGCTGCCGTGCGCTCGATCGCCGGTATGGAAAACGCACATATTCTGCGTCCGGGCTACGCCATCGAATACGATTACTACGATCCGCGTAATTTAAAAGCCAGCTTTGAAACCAAAAGCATTGCTGGTTTATTCTTTGCTGGGCAAATTAATGGCACTACGGGCTACGAAGAAGCTGCAGCGCAAGGCTTGCTGGCAGGCTTAAATGCGGGCCTCTATGTGCGTGAAAAAGACGCTTGGACGCCAAAACGCAATGAAGCTTATTTAGGCGTATTAGCGGATGATCTGGTGACCAATGGCGTGACCGAGCCTTACCGCATGTTTACCAGCCGTGCCGAATACCGCCTGCAATTGCGCGAAGACAATGCTGATTTACGTCTGACAGAAATGGGCCGTGAGCTGGGCTTGATTGGTGATGCGCAGTGGGAAGCCTTCTGCAAAAAACGCGATGCAATTGATTTAGAATTGGAACGCTTGCGCACGACATGGGTAAATCCACGTATTCTTGCGGTAGGCGACGCTGAGCGGGTGTTGGGTAAAGCGATTGAGCGTGAATACACGCTGGCCGATTTACTGCGCCGTCCGCAGGTCTCCTACGATAGTTTGATGACTATGGAAATTGCCAAACCGGCTGTTGAAGACCCACTCGTCGCTGAGCAGGTAGAAATTCAATTGAAATATCAGGGTTATATCGAGCGGCAACAATCTGAAGTGGCTAACCGCGATAATCTAGAGGAATTCAACTTACCCCAGGATTTAGATTTCGCACAGGTATCGGGTTTATCTAAGGAAGTTCAGCAAAAATTAAGCAAGCATAAGCCGGAAACCATGGGCCAAGCGTCCAGAATTTCAGGAATTACCCCAGCAGCTATTGCTTTAATGCTGGTTCATCTCAAGAAAAAACAAGCGCTTGATGCGAGTAAGGTTACTGAATGACAGCTTCTGATTCCCTATTTTCTGAACTGGCCGCTGGCCTGACTGAGCTTAAAATTGATTTATCGATGTCCCAAGCCGCAAATTTGTTGGCATATGTGGCCTTGATTGCTAAGTGGAATAAAACTTATAGCCTAACGGCAATTCGTGAGCCAGAGCGTATGGTTTCACACCATATTTTGGACTCGCTGGCACCTTTGCCACAGTTTAAGGGCGAGAATATCCGTATCTTGGATGTGGGGTCGGGCTTTGGTACGCCTGGGATTCCATTGGCGATTGCACGGCCAGATTGGCAATTATTTTTGCTCGATTCAAATCATAAAAAAACCACGTTCTTACGCCAAGTGATTGCTGAATTAAAACTCACCAATGTGACGGTACTGACCGAAAGAGTGGAGCTATATAAGCCAGAAGCACCATTCCAGATCATTACTTCGCGTGCCTTTGCCGAGCTGGGTGAATTTATTAAACTGACCAGCCATTTATTGGCTGAGGATGGCGAATGGGCAGCTTTAAAAGGCGTTTACCCCTTTGAAGAAATCGCTCATTTGCCTGCAACTGTTAAAGTTACCCACGTGGATCATTTAAAAGTGCCAGGTATCGATGCTGAACGTCATCTGGTGCATGTAGTTAAGGCATAGTTACGTTTTATTAACGGCCAGTGAAGGATTAAAAGATGAAAATTCTGGCAATTGCCAATCAAAAAGGCGGCGTAGGTAAGACCACTACGGCCGTCAATTTGTCTGCAAGTCTGGCTCATCTGGGCAGAAAAGTTCTGCTGGTGGATTTAGACCCGCAGGGCAATGCCACGATGGGCGTAGGGATTGATAAAGCGAAATTAGCCAGCTCTGTGTATAACCTTTTGCTTGGTGCAACGCCGATTCAAGAGATTATTCAGCATTCTGAATTAGCAGGCATCGACGTACTACCCGCCAATCGTAATTTGGCAGGGGCCGAGGTGGAGCTGGTGAATCAGGAGCACAGAGAATCGCGGCTTAAAAACGCTTTAGCCCAAGTCAGCGAGCACTATGATTACATTATTTTAGATTGCCCACCGGCGTTAACGCTGCTAACCCTGAATGGCTTGGTGGCGGCGGATGCCGTATTGATCCCGATGCAGTGTGAGTATTACGCACTGGAGGGTTTATCTGACTTGGTGAATACGCTTAAACGCGTTAAACATTCGATGAATCGTAAAATTGAGATTGAAGGCTTACTGCGCACCATGTTTGATCCACGCTCAACTTTGGCGCAGCAAGTTTCGGATCAACTGATTAAACATTACACCAGCAAGCTTTACCACACTGTCATACCGCGTAATATTCGCTTGGCCGAAGCACCGTCTTATGGTCGCCCAATCTTGTCCTACGACAAACACTCCAAAGGCGCACAAGCGTATCTTCAACTTGCTGAAGAATTGCTGGCCCGTCATAACCTGCTAGAAGAGATTCCCACAGCATGAAAATGAAAGGACTTGGTCGCGGTTTAGATGCCTTGATGGGGGATAGTCAGGATTCTTTGCAAAACTTGCCAATTACGGCTTTGCAGCCGGGCAAGTATCAGCCTCGTATGCAGATGGATGAAACTGCATTAGATGAGCTTGCTGCATCAATTACAGCACAGGGCTTAATGCAGCCTGTGCTGGTACGGCCTATTGGGCTAGATAAGTACGAAATTATCGCTGGTGAACGCCGTTGGCGAGCATCTATCAAAGCAGGGCTGACGGAGATTCCTGCTTTAGTACGTGAAATTGCCGATGAAGCCGCTTTGGCAATGGCTTTAATCGAAAATATTCAGCGCGAAAATTTGAATCCGCTAGAAGAGGCGTTAGGTATTGCACGCTTGATCGAAGAATTTGGTATGACACATGAAGCTGCGGCACTTGCGGTAGGAAAGTCCCGAGCCAGCGTTTCAAATTTATTAAGACTGTTAAGTTTATCTGAGCCACTGCGGAATATGCTAATGGCTGATCAGCTCAGTATGGGCCATGCTCGCGCCTTGCTGCCTTTGGATGCTTTATTGCAGCTTGATCTGGCAAGGCGAGTTATTGCAAAAGGCTTATCGGTGAGAGAAACCGAAGCTTTGGTTAAAAAACAACAAGAAACAGCGATAGAAAAACCCGCTTCGCAGCCTGATCCAGAAATATTTCGTTTAGAAGAAGAACTATCTACGCGAGTGGGGGCCAAAGTATCCATTAAGCCTGGTAAACAGGGGAGTGGCCGAATCACCATCGAGTACAGTAGCTCAGAACAACTGAATAGCTTGCTTAGAAAGATGTAATAAAGTTATGGCTAACTATGTGCCGGCCTTTTGTAAGTAAGCAGGTTTTTACTTGTGACTTACTTGAATGACAAGTAAATTTTACTGAATAGTTCAATAGGTAAAATTGACGCAACACAAATCAGGTCAGTATAATCGCGGGGTTTTTCCCTAGTGGTGAAGCAATGATTGGGAAAGCACAGGTTCGGGGCATCATCCGACTAAAGATTGGAATCGCCATTAGTACGGCTTTCTTACTCTTCTTGATCTTGGGGCAAAATCCGGCAATTTCAAGTTTACTGGGCGGATTTATCGCGGTGATAGGCAGTGTTTTGTACGCAGCCATCGCATATCGTGTTGAATACGCTCCGCCAGCTGTACTTTTAAAGCAGCATTTTGCTGCTGAAATGTGCAAGTTGGTTTGTACACTCGTCGCGTTTGCGGCGTTGTTTATTTTGTACCGAAAGGCAGATTGGCCATGGACGTTTGTGGGTTATCTCGCCACCACCAGTGCCTTTTGGTTTGGGCTTTTGATAAAATTTGACGGCAAAAAATAAAATGACTGAACACCACGCACCCGCTAACGCCACCGAATATATTCAACACCATTTATCCTTTAATCAGGCAGCGAATGGTTTCCATTTGGATACTTTTTGGGTTGCTCTCGCTTTAGGTCTCCTTTTTGTCGGTGTCTTTGCTTATGCCGCAAGAAAGGCGACATCGGGTGTACCAGGCCCATTGCAAAATTTTGTGGAATTAATCGTTGAAATGGTTGATTCGCAAATTAAAGACGCTTTTCACGGTAAATCGAAAGTAATTGGCCCATTAAGTTTAACGATTTTCTGCTGGGTGTTCTTGATGAACTCCATGGATTTCTTGCCTGTTGATCTATTGCCTTGGATTGGCTTGCATGTATTTGGCATTGAAAAGCTCCGCGTTGTGCCAACTGCCGACGTGAACCAGACTTTTGCGATGTCCTTGTCTGTCATGTTGTTGATTATTGGTTTCTCTATTAAAGCTAAGGGCCTTGTGGGTTGGCTTAAAGAGTTATTTACTGCGCCATTCCATGCTGAAGGTTTAGTAATGACCGTGTTGTTAGCGCCAGTTAATTTTGCTTTCCAGATGGTTGAGTTGGTAGCTAAACCGATCTCTTTAGCTTTGCGACTATTTGGCAATATGTATGCCGGTGAGCTGATCTTTATTCTGATCGCGTTACTGCCATTCTGGGCGCAGTGGATTCTTGGCACACCATGGGCCATTTTCCATATCTTGGTTGTTACCCTGCAAGCCTTCGTATTTATGATGTTGACGATTGTTTATCTCAGCCTTGCGGTTGAAGATCACTAATTTCCTCTGGGCCAGCTTAGGCTGGTCTATATGAGCGTTTCGCTTTCCCCTTGTTTTACCCAACCTTCCTCTTGGAGATATTAGAAATGGTTGCACCAGAAGTAATTGCTAGCGTTCAAGGCATGACTGTTATCGCTGCCGCGATCATCATCGGTTTAGCTGCTATCGGCACTGCACTTGGTTTTGCTTTGCTTGGCGGTAAGTTCTTAGAATCTGCTGCCCGTCAGCCAGAAATGATCCCAGTTCTGCAAACTAAGCTGTTTATTATTGCTGGTTTGTTAGATGCTATTTCAATGATCGGCGTTGGTGTTGCAATGCTTTACACATTCAACAACCCGTTCCTGACTCCTCTGCTTAATGCGGTTGCTCAGTAATCTAGCCCGTCTTTTAGGAGGACAACAGCGTGGATATTAATCTATCGCTTTTTGGCCAAATGATCACTTTTGCGATCTTGGTCATCTTCACGATGAAATTCGTGTGGCCTCCGCTGACCCATATGATGGAAGAGCGTGTTAAGCGTATCGCTGATGGCTTAGCTTCTGCTGATCGTGCCAAGCAAGATCTTGCTTTGGCCGAAAAAGCAGCAGCTGACAAGCTTCGCGAAGCAAAGCAGCACGCCGCTGAAATCATTGCGCAAGCTGAAAAGCGTGGCGCGCAATTGGTTGAAGAAGCCAAGGGCCATGCAAAGGCAGAGGGCGAACGCCTTGTTGCCGGCGCTCAAGCGGAAATTGACCAGCAAATTCAGCAAACAAAAGAAGCATTACGTCAACAACTTGCAGGTTTGGTGCTACAAGGCGCTGAACAAATTCTGCGCCGTGAAGTTGACGCGAGTGCCCATGCTGAATTGTTAGCATCCATCAAAGCGGAACTGTAAGAGCGTCATGGCAGAACTCATTACCGTCGCAAGGCCCTACGCCGTAGCTATCTTTCGTCTAGCTAAAGAAACCAACACGCTCCCACTTTGGTCGGATGTGTTGGCCCAACTCGCCCTGATTGCAGGCAACGAGTTGGCGTTAGAAGTAGTAGCTAATCCAAAGTTTTCCGTGGCTCAGGTTAAGGAGCTGTTGCTTGGATTATTGGGTGGTCAGCAGAGCGATGAAGTGCATAACTTCATCGACGCCGTACTTGAAAATCGCCGCTTTACTGCCCTAGCGGCAGTAGCAGAGCTATTTGAAGAGTACAAAGCAGCCGATGCTGGCGAAGTTGAAGCCAGCATTGAGTCCGCTTTTGCAATGACTGATGCCCAAGTTGCTGAATTATCAGCAACACTTTCCCAACAGCTGCACCGCAAGGTCACGGCCCAAGTCAGCGTTAACCCGGAACTCATCGGGGGCGTGAAGGTGACGGTAGGTGATCTGGTCGTAGACGCATCTGTCCGCGGCAAGCTAACCGCTCTCGCTTCGAGCCTGAAGAGTTAGGAGAAATCATGCAACTCAATCCGTCCGAAATCAGTGAACTGATTAAAGCTCGGATCCAGAATTTATCGACTGCTTCCGAAACACGTACCATTGGTACTGTAGTTTCCGTAACAGACGGTATCGTTCGTGTGCACGGCCTGTCAGAGGCTATGCAGGGCGAAATGCTGGAATTCCCGGGTAATACCTTCGGTCTTGCGCTCAACTTAGAGCGTGATTCTGTTGGTGCCGTTGTGCTTGGTGATTACAAGCACATTCAAGAAGGCGACGAAGTCAAATGTACCGGCCGTATTCTGGAAGTTCCAGTCGGCCGTGAATTGATTGGTCGTGTTGTTAACTCTCTTGGCCAGCCTATCGACGGTAAAGGCCCATTGGGTACAACAGAATCTGCACCAATCGAAAGAATTGCGCCAGGCGTTATTTCCCGCCAATCTGTGTCGCAACCACTGCAAACAGGTATCAAGTCTATTGATACCATGGTGCCAGTTGGTCGTGGTCAGCGCGAGCTGATCATTGGTGACCGTCAGACCGGCAAAACTGCCGTTGCTCTGGACGCGATCATCAACCAGAAAGGCAATGGTGTGACATGTATTTATGTTGCGATTGGCCAAAAGGCTTCTTCGATCGCTAACGTAGTGCGCAAATTAGAAGAGCACGGCGCGATGGGTCATACCATTGTGGTTGCTGCTGCTGCTTCTGAAGCTGCTGCTCTGCAATACATCGCTGCATACTCCGGTTGCACGATGGGCGAATACTTCCGCGACCGCGGCGAAGATGCTTTGATCGTTTATGACGATTTGTCTAAGCAAGCTGTAGCTTACCGTCAAATTTCCCTGTTACTGCGCCGTCCTCCGGGCCGTGAAGCGTATCCGGGCGATGTTTTCTACCTACACTCGCGCTTGCTGGAACGTGCTTCCCGCATTAACGAAGCAGAAGTAGAAAAGCTAACTAACGGTGCAGTAAAAGGCAAGACCGGTTCTTTAACCGCTCTGCCAATTATTGAAACCCAAGCGGGTGACGTATCTGCATTCGTTCCAACTAACGTGATTTCGATTACTGATGGTCAGATTTTCTTGGAAACTGACTTGTTCAACGCGGGTATTCGCCCAGCGATGAACGCCGGTATCTCGGTTTCTCGCGTAGGTGGTGCAGCGCAGACCAAGGTTATTAAGAAGCTTGGTGGTGGTGTACGTTTGGCTCTGGCTCAGTATCGTGAATTGGCTGCGTTCGCGCAGTTCGCTTCTGATCTGGACGAAGCAACACGTAAGCAACTTGAGCGTGGCAAGATGGTTACAGAGCTGATGAAGCAGGGTCAATACAGCCCGTTGAAAGTTTCTGAACTGGCCATTACGTTATTGCTGATCAACAAGGGTGTGTTTGATGACATCAAAGTTGAAAAAGCATTAGCGTTTGAAGCGGCATTCTTGGCAGAGCTGAAAGCTAACCATGCTGACGTGCTAGCTCGTATCGAAGACAAGGGTGACCTTGCTTCTGATGACGAAAAAGCAATCGTGAAAGCCGTGGAAGCCTTCAAGGCCAGCGCTGCGTATTGATTTGATACGTTGAGACAAGGATCAAATCATGGCAAGCGGTAAAGAAATTCGGACCAAGATCAAGAGCGTAAAAAATACGCAAAAGATCACCCGTGCTATGGAAATGGTTGCGACATCAAAAATGCGCAAGGCTCAGGAGCGTATGCGAGCGGCACGCCCTTACGGTGAAAAAATCCGTAATGTGGCTGCACACCTGAGCGCTGCCTTTGTTGACTACACGCACCCTTATTTGCAAAAGCGCGACGTTGTTAAGCGTGTGGGCCTGATTACGATTACTTCAGACAAGGGGCTGTGTGGTGGTTTAAACACCAACTCCCTACGTCTGGCCGTGAACCGTATGAAGGAATGGCATCAAGACGGCGTAGAAACCTCTGTCACCGCGATCGGTAACAAGGGTATTGGGTTTATGAACCGTTACGGCGCAAAGGTTTTGTCCTCTGCGCACGGACTCGGCGATACCCCGCACCTTGAGCAGCTGATTGGCCCGGTCAAAGTAATGATCGATGCCTTTGTTGCTGGTGAAGTAGACGAAGTTCACCTCGTTTACACTCGTTTCGTGAATACCATGAAGCAAGAGCCAGTGATGGAGCAGCTGTTGCCGCTATCAGACAACGCATTTGGCGAGCCTAAAAAAGGCTACAACTGGGAATACCTGTTTGAGCCAGATGCTAAGACTGTGATCGATGAATTAATGAGCCGTTACATTGAGGCATTGGTTTACCAGGCCGTAGCGGAAAACATTTCTTCTGAGCAAGCGGCCCGTATGGTGGCGATGAAAGCGGCGACTGATAACGCAGACAATGTGATCGGCGATCTACAGCTCCTTTACAACAAAACCCGTCAAGCAGCGATTACGAAGGAACTCTCCGAAATCGTTTCTGGCGCGGCAGCGGTGTAATGGCCCTGATGCACAATGAATAACTGGGATTAGGAATAACGATGAGCCAAGGTAAAATCGTACAAATCATTGGCCCGGTCGTCGACGTGGAATTTCCACGTGACAGCCTGCCCAAGGTGTATGACGCGATCACGCTCGACGCAGTCAGCCTGACGCTGGAAGTACAACAACAGCTCGGCGACGGCGTAGTACGCGCGATTGCAATGGGTAGTACTGACGGCCTGAAGCGTGGCATGTTGGTAAGTGGTACTGGCGCACCGATTACGGTACCCGTTGGTAACGCTACACTGGGCCGCATCATGGATGTGCTCGGTAACCCAATTGATGAAGCCGGTGAAGTGAAGAGCGAGCATAAGCGCTCGATTCACCAACTTGCACCTAAGTTCGACGAACTTAGCCAATCTATCGATCTATTAGAAACAGGTATCAAGGTTATTGACTTGATGTGCCCGTTTGCTAAGGGCGGTAAGGTTGGTTTGTTCGGCGGTGCGGGTGTGGGTAAGACCGTTAACATGATGGAACTGATCAACAATATCGCTAAGGCACACGCTGGTTTATCCGTGTTTGCTGGTGTAGGTGAGCGTACCCGTGAAGGGAACGACTTCTACCATGAAATGAAGGACTCCAATGTTCTTGATAAAGTGGCGATGGTTTACGGTCAGATGAACGAGCCACCAGGCAACCGTTTGCGCGTAGCGCTGACTGGTTTGACGATGGCCGAACACTTCCGTGATGAAGGCCGTGACATTCTGTTCTTCGTAGATAACATCTACCGCTACACACTGGCCGGTACTGAAGTATCTGCACTCTTGGGCCGTATGCCTTCTGCCGTGGGTTATCAACCCACTCTGGCTGAAGAAATGGGTGCCCTGCAAGAGCGTATTACTTCGACCAAGACAGGTTCGATTACGTCGATTCAGGCCGTTTACGTGCCTGCCGATGACTTGACCGATCCGTCGCCAGCAACAACATTTGCTCACTTGGATGCAACCGTTGTTCTTTCGCGTGACATCGCCTCACTGGGTATTTACCCAGCGGTTGATCCACTCGATTCAACATCGCGTCAGCTTGATCCGCAAGTGGTGGGTGAAGAGCATTACGCTGTTGCGCGTGGTGTGCAGCAAACATTGCAAAAGTACAAAGAACTGCAGGATATTATTGCGATTCTGGGTATGGATGAATTGTCTCCTGAAGACAAATTGTCGGTATCCCGCGCACGTAAGATCCAACGTTTCTTGTCACAGCCTTTCCATGTGGCCGAAGTGTTTACTGGTTCTCCAGGCAAATACGTGCCACTGAAAGAAACCCTCAAGGGCTTCAAGGGCATTCTTAATGGCGATTACGACCATCTTCCAGAGCAAGCCTTCTACATGGTAGGCAGCATCGAAGAAGCGGTTGAAAAAGCCAAGACCATGCAATAAGGATTAGTGCCATGGCAATGACAATGCATGTGGACGTGGTAAGTGCAGAGCAACTGATCTACTCTGGCGTCGCTGAGTTTATCTCGGCTCCTGCTGAAAAAGGTGAGATTGGTATTCTGCCGCGTCACGCCCCACTACTCACTCGCGTGAGGCCCGGAGCGGTGCGCATCAAAGTTGCCAATAGCGATGAAGAAGTGATTCTTTATGTTTCGGGCGGCATGTTAGAAGTGCAGCCTCATGTGGTTACCGTGTTGGCAGATACTGCTATTCGCGGTAAAGACATCGACGAAGCGAAGGCGCTAGACGCCAAACGCCGCGCCGAAGAATCAATTAAGAACCACGGCTCATCGATGGACTTTGCGATGGCTCAGGCCGAGCTAGTAGAAGCGGTAGCAAAACTTGCCGTGATCGACAAGCTCAAAAAGCGTGGTCACTAAGCTTTAGTGGTGAAGTATTTGTGGTAAATAAAAAGGCAGCTTCGGCTGCCTTTTTATTTGTCTGTTAAAACGCACTTAAAGTGTTTTATGCGAGCTGTAGATCTTCTTCTGAATGCTCCATGGTGACATCCCTCTCGGTAGCGCAACAGGCAATCCAGCGAACTTTAACAATTTTCCCACGCTTACCAAGCGGGACAAAAGTATCGATAACCTCGCCTTTTCAGTGGTCAAGCTGACGTGCTATGGGAAGAATGTAAGGCAACTGATCCACACGGATCTGGATGATTCGTTGCACTTTAAAAGACGGCATGGCGAGTAATCTTACAAAGACTCAAAATTACATCAAAAAGTATCACTTATGACGGGGCAAAACCAGCATCACTAGTGGTCGCTACCCTTTGGCCAAGCTTGCAGGCTTTGTGAGACAAGTATGGTTAGATTCATTCTTTTATACTTTAAAATATGCAAGCTGAGCTTGCACTTGCAGGGCTTGTTCAGCGAGTTGTTCGGCAGTGGCCGATAGTTGTACGGATGCTGCGGCATTGATCTCTACTCTTTGCGATACTTCGGCAATATTCTGACTAATTTGATCAAGCTCTTGGTTCTGCTCGTGGCTATTTGCGGCTATTTCTTCAACCAAGTCGGCAGTTTTTCTAATATTTGGCTCAATTTGATTGAGCTGCTCCCTGGCGGTTTCTGCAAGCAGTACGCTGCTCTGGGATAACTCGCCAATTGCTTGTGCTGCGGTTTGGCAGCGCTCGGCTAGTTTTCTGACCTCGGCGGCTACTACCGCAAAGCTTTTACCATTTTGCCCTGCTCGTGCCGCTTCAATAGCGGCATTTAAAGCCAGTAGATTGGTTTGGTAGGCAATCTCATCAATAATTTTAATTTCTTTGGCAATTCTAAGCATGGCCAAGGTGGTTTCTTGCACTGATTCACGGCTGTTGCGGGCATCTAATGTGGATTGACGAGTCATGGCGTTGGTAATACGCGCTGTGTGGGTATTACTTTCAGTACTGATGCTGAGGTGATCAATGGAACTGCTGCTTTCTTTTAGTAGATTGGCATTGATATTGGTGTTTTTACAGAGTAGCTGGGCGGCGTTAGAAATTTCTGAAGACGATATCGAGGTGGCTTGTGTGGCGTTTCTGAGCTGAATAACAATAGTGTTTAGTTTTTCTACCATTTGGCGCATAGCAAACAGTAGGCTAGTTTGATCGTTTGCGTGCAGCATAACTTGCAAGCTAAGATCGCCAGCGGCAACTTGTTGGGCTACTTTAGTCGCGTAAGCAGGCTCGCCACCCAATTGTTTTAGGATTTGTTGCGTGCTAAGCCATACGGCTGCAAGGCTAGTCAAAAAGCCACAAACCGTCGCAATCACCACCGTCCAAAACGTGCTTTTACCCCGTGCATCAATCTGTGCGCGTGAAATTGCAATATCATTTTGTTCTAATTTTACTAATTGATTGAGATAGCCCATTGCGGCTTTATAAGCGGTGTAAGCATCGCCATTGATAAGGGCATAGGCTTCAGTGGGCATGCCTTGCCGGGTTAGTTTAAAAGCTTCTTTATCTAGTTTTTCAAATTGCAGTAATTTTTTGCGTGCATTATCGATCAATGTTTTTCGGCTGTTGTCGCTTTCTATTGCATACAATTTTTCTAAAGCGCTGCGCCCCTTGTCTAAATTAATTTGAAATTGTTGCTCGGCAGCTGCTTCCATTTGCGTACTCCAAGCGTGAATTTGGTTGCGATCATCGGTGGTGGTGCTCGTGATAAAAAACGCCGCTTGATTAGCAAGAAATACTCTGTGGGCATTTTCATCTAAAGCTGAAGAGGCAAGACTACTGATGGATGCAATGGCGTGCAGTGCTAGCAGCACAATCAATAGCGTAACCAGGGTGAGTAAGCCTACCGGGAGCATGATTTTCCATATTATTTTTAGGTCTTGCATATTGGGGCCTCCTTGCTTTCATCTACATATAGATTAGCTGTCGTCTGGCTGAGATGCTGCATTACCTGAAGGTTCTTTTGCGCAAACAGCCTGTCGGACTTAGCATCAGTCAGCTGCAAAATCACCTGATCGGGCTATATTTCACCAGATTTTTGACCAATAACTCGTTATTGGCGCTACAAATCCGGCAAAATCTGGTCTCGGCCATGCGATTTTTCGCTTCGACCGTCTAAGTCCGATAGGCTGCTAGGGCTCAAAGCAGTTGCACTTGTCATGCAAACTGGCATGATAAGTATTCTTATCTATAGAGGTCTTATATTAATGAGCCAAACTGCCTATCAAGCTGTTGTTGCAACATTTACTCGTATTTATCGCTATGAGCATTTAGGCTCGATCGCAGGTTGGGATCAGGCTGCAATGATGCCGTCTAAAGGCAATGATGCGCGCGGTGCAGCGATGGCCGAGCTGGGCGTGTTGATTCATCACACTTTGACTGACTCGGCACTGGCCGAGTTGATTAATGCGGCAGAGCTTGGGGATCTAAGCACGGCTGAGCAAGCCAGCCTGCGTGAAATTAAACGTCAGTGGGAGCACGCCAATTTGCTGCCTGCCAGCTTGATAGAAGCCAAGACACTTGTGGGATCGCACTGCTCACATGAGTGGCGGACTCAGCGATCAAATAACGATTGGCAGGGTTTTTTACAAAATTTCCGTGAAGTAGTACGTTTATCTCGCGAAGAAGCACAGCTCTTGGCAAAGGAAACTGGCTTATCGCCTTACGAATCACTTTTAAATAAATACGAGCCGGGCATGACTTGCGCTGAGCTGGATCGTATTTTTGCTGATGTTAAAAGCTGGCTGCCAGGGCTGATTAGCCAAGCTATGGAAAAACAAGGCACCGAGCAACTAATCGCTGCGACTGGCTCGTTTGCGGTTGAAAAACAACGTGCTTTGGGTTTAGAAGTAATGGCTTTATTGGGCTTTGATTTTGAAGGTGGCCGCTTGGATGTATCAAACCACCCCTTCTGCGGTGGTGTGCCAGAAGACGTGCGTATTACTACCCGCTATCGCGAAGATGATTTTATGCAAAGCATGATGGGCATCGTGCATGAAACCGGCCACGCCCGTTATGAGCAGAGCCTGCCGCGTGAAACGGTGGCCTTGCCGGTTGGGCGCGCTCGCTCTATGGGCATTCACGAAAGCCAGAGCTTATCGTTCGAAATGCAATTAGGCCGAAACCCAGCGTTTTTGGCGCTGATTAGCCCGCTGGTTAAAAAGCATTTAGGCGATCAGCCTGCGTTTGAAGCGGCTAATCTGGCCAAGATGTATACCCGCGTGCGTCCTGATTTTATTCGTGTTGATGCCGATGAGCTGACTTACCCAGCGCACGTTATTTTGCGCTACGAAATTGAGCGCGCACTGATCGATGGCGAAATCGAAGCCGATGATGTGCCCGCACTGTGGGATGAAAAAATGCAGACTTATTTGGGCGTGGATACCAAGGGCAATTTTAAAAATGGCTGCATGCAAGATATCCACTGGACTGATGGCATGATTGGCTATTTCCCGAGCTATACGCTGGGAGCTATGTATGCAGCGCAATACTTTGCCACGATTCGTAAGCTGCATCCAGATCTGGACGAGCGCATCGCTGTGGGTGATTTAGAGCCGATATTTAGCTGGCTGAATACCAATATCTGGAGCCAAGCCAGCCAGTGGGAAACGGGTGAACTGGTCCGCCGTGCCACAGGTGAATCACTCAACCCAGCGCATTTTCGTAAGCATTTAGAACAGCGTTATTTGGCCTGATAAGGTCGGAGAACGTAGGGTGGGTGAAACCCGCCGTTTTTGTAGCATTTCGTGCAAAAGTCTGGCGGGTTTTACCCCATATGTGCTAACCAAAATCAAAAAGTTCTTTTTAGTGCCTTCGGCACGTTGATTTTGGAGCTGTTGGCCACCGCGGGGGCCTTCCTTTCTTGAACAGCCAAGAAACGAAGCCAAAGAAGGCCGCCCCAAACAGCACGAAGGCCCCTCACTGCGGACAATCGAGGTGGCGTCAATTCAACTCGCTTCGCTCAAACACGAATTGACGACTGCTCCACCCCGCTTGTTCTTCGCTTCGGCGTGCTTCAGGGTGACTTAAGCCCCGTGCCGAGAGCGTGGGCATAGTGTTTTTTTACTGTTTGTTTATGAAAAAACTAATTAGTTAGCACACATGGGGTTTCCCCGCCCTACGGAACTCATATTACATTTTTCCGCCAGTTTTTCGCACAAAAAGGGTTAAAATAATGTCTTTTAGCTTACTAGGTTTTGTCGTATGAGCGCTTTGCTTGATGTTGTTGTTCTCGCTGCCGGCCAAGGCAAGCGTATGTATTCCAAAATGCCAAAGGTTTTGCATCGCTTGGCGGGCAAGCCGCTTCTGGGGCATGTGCTTGATACTGCGCGACATTTAAAACCGAGCAAGTTGGTGGTGGTGTATGGCCACGGTGGTGAGCAGGTGCAAGCAGAGCTACTAGATAGCAAGGATCTGGCTTGGGCACATCAGGCCGAGCAGCTAGGCACAGGCCACGCGCTTGCGCAGGCTTTGCCGTATTTGCAGAGTGAAACCACGCTGATGTTATACGGCGATGTGCCTTTGACTCGCTTAGCCACGCTGCAGGCGCTGTTAGCCGCCAGCAGCCAAGGGCAGTTAGGGATTTTGACGGATATCTTGGACGATGCGACTGGCTATGGCCGGATTGTTCGCGATGCTGCGGGCAAGGTAACGTGCATTGTTGAGCAAAAAGATGCCAGCCCTGAGCAAGCCGCCATTACGGAAATGAATACAGGCATTTTGGCGCTGCCAACAGCTAAATTAGCAGGCTGGCTGGGTGAGCTTAAAAATGACAATGCCCAAGGCGAATATTACGCCACCGATTTGATTGCCCTCGCTGTGCGCGATGGCATTGAGATCGCCACCGTGCACCCGCAAGATCATTGGGAAGCCGAAGGGATTAATAATAAGGTGCAGTTGGCTCAGCTGGAACGCATTCACCAAGCCGAGATCGCCCAATCATTGTTGCTGGCGGGTGTAAGCTTGATTGACCCTGCGCGTATCGATGTTCGCGGCACGTTGCGCCACGGCATGGATGTGATTATCGATGTGAATTGCGTGTTTGAAGGCGAAGTATTGCTTGGGGAAAACGTAAAAATCGGTGCTAACTGCGTTTTAAAGAATGTAACGATTCATGACGATGCCATCATTCACCCATTTAGCCATCTGGAAGACGCGGTAGTAGGCAAGGGTAATCTCATCGGCCCATTTGCGCGTCTTCGCCCCGGTGCGGAGCTGGCCGATGACGTGCATATCGGCAATTTTGTAGAAGTCAAAAAAGCCACCATCGGCAAAGGTTCTAAAGTAAATCACCTGAGCTATATCGGCGACACCACCATGGGCAGTAAGGTGAACGTGGGCGCAGGCACAATTACGGCCAATTACGACGGCGTGAATAAATTCCGCACCGTGATTGAAGACGAAGTGCGCATCGGCTCGAATAATGTGCTGGTTGCACCCGTCACTATTGGTGCAGGCGCAACCACAGGCGCAGGATCGGTGATCGGCAAAAACGCACCGGCTGGCGAGCTGACTGTGGCACGAGCTAAGCAGGTAACGATTTACGGCTGGCAGCGGCCGGTGAAGAAGTAAGGTTGCTTACGTAGGGCGGGTGAAACCCCATGTGTGTTAACCAAATGTTTTTTCATTAGCAAACATAGAAAAAACACGATGCCCACGCTCTCGGCATGGGGCTTAAATCCCCCCTGAAGCACGCCGAAACGAGGAACAAACGGGGTGGGGTAATCGTCAATTCGTGTTTGAGCGAAGCGAGTTGAATTGACGCCACCTCGATTGTCCGCAGTGAGGGGCCTTCGTGCTGTTTGGGGCGGCCTTCTTTGGCTTCGTTTCTTGGCCGTTCAAGAAAGGAAGGCCCCCGCGGTGGCCAACCGCTCCAAAATCAACGTGCCGAAGGCATAAAAAGATCTTTTTGACTTTGGTTAGCGCCTACGGGGTGAAACCCGCGAGCTGTGTTGAAAAATACACGGGTTTCACCCGCCCTAAGCCTGCATCAAGCGATGCCTTTTAGAGCGACTTCTATTCAGGCCAGCACAGTTCCCGCTGGCTTTCAAAACGCCGATTTTCACCGGTAAACGGATCAACAAACTCAATCGCCCTTGCTAATAATTGCAAGGGGCGGCTGAAGTCGTCGCCTTTTTCGGGCAACAATTCTGGATACCAAGGGTCATTCAAAATAGGCACGCCTAGGGCGCTTAAATGCGTGCGCAGCTGATGCTTTTTGCCGGTGTGTGGCTTAAGGCGATAACGCGCCCACTCACCGCGTTGCTCGATTAGCTCGATATAGGTTTCGCTATTGGGCTCGCCTGGCGCTTCTTCCATGGTGAACATGCCCTGTTGCTCTTGCATAAAGCTGCGATGCACGCGGGGTAGCTCTAAATCAGCGCGAAAAGGCGCGATCGCCTCGTATTCTTTTGCCACATCGCGTTCAGAAAACAGCGCATGGTAGCCAGCGCGGCAGGCTGGATCGAGGCTGAACAACATAATCCCTGCTGTTTCCCTATCCAAGCGATGAATTGGCGCAATGTCGGGCGCTCCTAGCGACTTACGTAGTCGAGTCAGCAGCGTTTCTTGCAAATAACGCCCAGCCGGAATGCAGGCCAAAAAGTGCGGCTTATCGGCAACCAGCAAGCGCTCATCCTGATAAATAATGTGCTCGGCAAAAGGCACCGGCGTTTCTTCCGGCACTTCGCGGTAATACCAGATGCGGCCATTAGGCTGGTAGCTACTCGCAACATTTAATACCTCGCCTTGATGATCAACAATCTCGCCACGCTCTAAACGCCCACGCAAAATTTCGGCAGGCATGTGCGGAAAGCGGGTGATTAAAAACGTCAGCAAATCAGGCCATTGCCCCGCAGGCAGCTGCAAAAAACTCGGGGCAATACCATCGCGATGCGGTAGGGGAGAAGTACGGCGTTTACTCATGAGCTGGGCAATAAAAGGCAAAGGAGCTGCAGTTTACGGGGCGGGGGCGGGGAAAGAAACCTTAGGCTCTGGTTCGGATTAATTTACTGTTTTTGAAACGTCGTCATTCCCGCATGCTTTTGGCGGGAATCTAGCTGCGCTGCTGGATCCCCGACTAAAACATTCGGGGATGACGGTTTGGCGTTGATTTTAGATTCATAACAAACAATTTTACTAAACCCTCGTTTTTCTCCGTGAAATTCCGTGTTCTCTGGGGTCGAAGTGGTTCAAGACCTGGGTTTCCCCACTGAACACGAGCAAATCACCCCTATTTGCCAATGGGATTTGTTCAGGGTGGGAGCGGCGGCGTTCACAATCGGGTAAAATCCCGCTTTTAAAGTATATGTTGGCCGCGATTTGCGGCAAAAGGATTGATATGAGTCTCAAATGCGGCATTGTTGGCCTGCCTAATGTCGGTAAATCGACACTATTTAATGCACTGACCAAGGCCGGTATTGCGGCTGAAAACTATCCTTTTTGCACCATCGAGCCTAACGTTGGCATCGTTGAAGTGCCGGATGTGCGCCTTGCTCAGTTGTCTGAAATCGTTAAACCGCAAAAAGTCCAATCGGCGATCGTAGAGTTTGTTGATATCGCTGGTCTTGTGGCTGGCGCGTCTAAAGGTGAAGGCTTGGGTAACAAGTTCCTCGCTAATATCCGCGAAACCGACGCGATTGTGAACGTGGTTCGCTGCTTTGAAGACGATAACGTCATTCACGTGAATGGCCGTGTAGACCCAATCGCCGATATCGAAACCATCGGTATCGAGCTGGCACTGGCCGATTTGGCCACGGCAGAAAAAGTATTCACCCGCGATAGCAAAAAAGCCCGCGCTGGTGACAAAGAAGCCATCCAAATGGTGGCGGTATTAGAAAAGCTGATCCCATTGCTAAATGACGGCAAGCCAGCACGCTCGGCTGGCCTGAGTGATGACGAAGTATTGGCGATTAAATCACTCTGCCTGATGACCATCAAGCCAGCCATGTACGTGGCCAATGTGGCCGAAGACGGCTTCAAAAATAACCCGCTGCTTGATCGCTTGGTCGCCCATGCCGCTCTAGAGGGCGCACCAGTTGTCGCCGTATGTGCCGCAATCGAAGCCGAAATCGCCGAGCTGGATGACGCCGACAAGCAAGAATTCCTCGCCGAGCTGGGCCTAGAAGAGCCAGGTTTGAATCGCCTGATTCGCGTAGGTTACGATTTACTTGGCCTGCAAACCTACTTTACCGCTGGCGTTAAAGAAGTACGCGCTTGGACGATCCACAAAGGCGACACCGGCCCACAAGCCGCTGGCGTGATCCATACCGACTTCGAACGCGGCTTCATCCGCGCCCAAACCATCGCTTTTGAAGACTTCATCCAATACAAAGGTGAGCAAGGCGCAAAAGAAGCGGGCAAGATGCGTGCAGAAGGGAAAGAGTACGTAGTGAAAGACGGCGATGTGTTGAATTTCTTATTCAATGTTTAAAGCCTGATCAGCAATTAATAAATTAATTGCTTGAATACAAAAAGCCCAGCAGATGATGCTGGGCTTTTTGCATGGAGATGATTCTTTTGTTAAAACTGGGTAGGAATATTTTTTAAAAATCCCAGCGAAACCCTAGGGTGGCAAGGCTTTTCGCTTTGTTTCTTTGATTAAGAATTTGCGTATCGGCGATATAACCTAATTCAAGGGCTAAATCTTTGTATGTCAAATAAATAAACGGGAGTGCAATAGCGCCATCTTGACGTTTGCTTTTTAAATATCCACCCATTACACCCGCTCCAAATCGAAAGGGGCCGCTGATTTCCCAATCTTGGCGTACACCCATTGCGGCGTAGGCTGCGGCATCGGAGTAGGAGTCTTTATAGGCTCCGGCGCGTATAAATGGGATGCCCCAATTGCTTGTTTTAGAAGATAATTCAATGCCTAAACCTGGGTTTATTTCATTATATTCACAGGGATTATGCCTGTTTTTTTTGCAGCCAAAATGCTTGGATACGCCATCTATTAAAAGAGAGTAATCGGCAAATGTAGATGCACTAAACAAGCAAAAGAACAATGCATATGGAATTTTGCTGCGCATAATATTTACTCTGTGTATTTTTTACATAGCATATCTTCATTTTATTAAGGTTGTAAAGACGTTGCTTGATTATGGTTTGTAATGCTTTTTTTCGTTAATTTATATTTAAATGGCATAATTGTTGAGCGTAAGCGATTAGCTATTTATATGGCACTAACTTGGCTGCTTACTCCTTATTGATCAGTGATATCTACTCTTGGCTGTTTGTTTTGATTAATCTATTTAAGATTAATTGATTCTGCTGTCCTGAAATTTTATGTTGCTTGATTTCTGTTATTGGATTGGCATTAAGTTTGCCATTTTTTGCTTGAACTTCACTATTTATTGTTTTTATTCTTCCCCACACTAGGCCTGTGTATGAGTCGAGTAATTTCAGTGGCTTATAAAAACTGCCATTAAGCTGAGTTTTGGCCACTAAATGATCTCTAAAGCGCAGATACAAGGCGTTATTCGGCTTGGCATTAGGGGCCGCTTGCCAGAATTGATCCAGCCCGTTTTGATAGGTAAGGCCCGCAATATCGTACATTGCATTGCCGCAGGTAATAGTCGGCGCGCCGTGGTGTAGGGCGGATAAGCCTACGGTGCTGTTCACCACCACCACGCCACGTACATGATTAAGCAGCGTGGGTAAGTGCTGGTCGTGGATATACAGCACCCGAGCTGCCACTTTGGCTTGGCGCGTTAGCTTGTTAATTAGCTTTGTGTAATCTCGATAGCCCCTATCCATTGGATGGTGCTTAAAAACCAGTAGTGTGTCTTTTGGCGCATGTTGAGCAAAGGAGTGCAGCGTGTCTTCAATAAAGTGCTCCACACCATCAAAATCAGCATGCACGGTGATTTGTGAATCATTAAATACTTGCAAGGGCGCTAAAAAGAATTGCTTGTCCCAATGCGTAATCAGCTCTTCTTGTGTGCCGCGCTCTGCCCAGCGATACCATTGTTTACGCCGTGCCGAGCGCATCCACGGAAAAAACTCCAGCAGTGATAAAGGGCGGTGATGCTGATAATGCCTAAAGAAAACTTTGCCTAAGGCTGCAATGCTGCCATACCAAAATCCAAACCAAATCATCGCCCAATACGCATTACCCACAGGCTGTTTTTTGGGAACAGCTGTTTTTTCCTGATAATGCGCTGGCTCGCGGGATAATTTTGAGTAAGCATTGACGCCAAATCGCTCTAGTGTAATGTAATCTGGGCGCACATAGCCTTCTTCAAATACGCCGATTTCTAAGTCGTGCTTATCAGCAATAGCGTGTGCATCTTGATGAATACGTCGGCAATCGCCAAATAATAAAATGGCATCAATATCTAGCCGTTTGATTAACGCCTCAAAATAAGCAGGCCAATCCTCCATCTTGCCTTGATAATTAATGGCATTGCGCGGATAAAAAAACCAATCACCGGCATTAAAATTTACTTTAAAAACTTCTGCCCCAGTATTGCGTAAATCTTTTGCCAAGCGTGCAAAGAATGTGGAAACCGGCCCTTGTAATAACAGCACGCGTTTGCCAGCAAATGCCTGAATACCTTCATTAATCATGATTTAAAAATCCAAGCTTTCGCTAATATATTAAGCTTGCGTAATTGGCGACGTACAAAGCCAACGCGCAGTTTTTCTAGCCCATTTTGGGCTTCAAGCGTATTACGGGTTTGAATAATTTGCTGCAATACCGCCTCGCAATGGGTATAGCCTTTTAAAGACCAATCCCAATACAGTGGGTAATGCAATAAAGTGCCCGCCACTAATTCATCTAGTGATAATGGCCGTGTGCGGCGAGCAAAGGCCGCGCCAGCGTTTAATACATCCTCGGTAAGCCCCCAGCCAGCGTAAAACGGCTGGCCATACACCACCACCCGCTTATTACGCAGCAGCGCATCAAAGCCGGTGAGGGACGTCATGGTATGCACTACATCGCAGGCATCGATGCAGCTGACCACCGACAGCCTAGCCTCCATAAAATCCGCAAATTGCAGCGCCTGAGCCAGCGCCAGCTTGCCCGCCCGGTTGCCCGACATCACATCCGGGTGCGGCTTGTAGACAATAAATGCGTTGGGATGCGCCGCTCTGGCCGCCTGCAGCAGGCCAAGATTGGTTTTAACATCGCTGCAGCCATAGCGAATCGAAGCATCGTCTTCGACTTGGCCCGGCACCAGCACAACTTCCTTGCCAGTGCATGGCCATAGTGCGATATCACGCGGCTCTGAATTATATTTACTGATGCCATGCTCAGTGATGAACTGGCGTAGATGCTGGCTGCGCGCACATTCCGCCGCTGAAAATGCTGTGGTATTTAGGATGTGTTCTAAAGCAGAAGGATGGCTAGGATCAAAATAAATTCCCTGCTCATCCAGCACGAGCGACAGTGGGCGGATTAAATCTGAGCCCAAGCCCACCGAGCGCACAAAGCCATCCTCCATGCGCAGCAGCCGCGCGCCAGATTCAGCTGCCAGCTTTGCCACGCCTTTAGGCGCTTGCCGCCCCCAAAACACCAAGCAATCTGCCGCTTGCAGCCCTAAAGCCGCCGCCTGAGCCGCGTCTTTTACAAATAAAGCCTGCCCAGCATGCAGTGACAGCAGCGGTTTGATATTCACCGCTTTCCAGCGCCTAAAGCCCACACAAATCATTCGGCCAGAATAATGTTTGGCCATTTTGCGTTGCAATATCAGCCAATCAATCACATCAAAAATCGTGCCACGCTGATGATTTACAGGATTTAAATAGCGGCTGTAATGGAAATACGCCGCCGCAAACAACTCATCCACAGAGCGATGCTGAGTGCGGCGCGCGCAGCATTGACTATCGTCCGTTACGCCCCAGCCCGCATACCAAGGCATGCCAAATACACTGACCGGCTTGCCAGCCAGCAAAGCCTCGAAACCCATGGTGGACGTCACCACATACACCTTATCCATCTGCTCAATCAGGCTTAGCGGGTTAATCGCTTGGCGCAACGCTACCGTGCGCTCATCATCTTGCACATGGCTTAAATAACCCTGCTTACGCCCTGACGTAACCTCTGGATGCGTCTTTACATAAACCGTAGCGTCAGGGTTTTCGGCGTAAGCCGCAGTCAGCATCTGGCTAAAACTAGCCGCACTCGCACCACCCAAAGCCACACTCATATCCCCAGCCGTTTGATCAATCACCAGTACCCGCTGGCGATCATCGCCGCGCAGCAAAGCCTGATCCAACACCGGCGCATGATTGTATTTACTCAGCTGATGCTGCAGCAGCAAAGCCTTAGCTCGCGTCACATCCGCCGTAATGCCCGCTAGCAAATCATCATTAGAATTAAGCAGCGTTTCCAAAGCCGAAGGGCCGGTGCAATCGTAGTAAATACCTTGCGAATCAAATACCAAAGCCAAAGGCGGGCTATGCTCGCCAGTATTAAACGAGCGTAAGAAACCGTCTTCTAGTGCAAGAAAAGGAAGCTGATACTTTGCCGCCAACGCACGGGATAAGCGCGTACTCGGGCGCTGGCCCCAGCCTGCAATGCTATTGAGCTGTTGTATTGAGGCAGTAGTGGTCAATCGCCGAATCTTGAATAGCGGCAGCTCAAGAAATGAAGATATATGCGGAATAGACCAAATACCGGAAGAACAAATGCCAATCACAAAGTTAATTCCTGTTGTTGTATTAGTATACGAAATGCATTTATTAATTGGATGGTATAAATATATTTTGGTTCATGCATCTTGCAATATCTTTAGATGAAACTTGTATTGAATCAGGCGCAGTAAAAAACCTTGCTGCCTGAATGCCTGTAGCAATGTAAGGTTTGCGTTTATTTCTTAATTCATCAATATGCCATTGGGTAAAAGATTGCCAATACGCCATACGGTTTGGGGATATTCCATTTGTGCAATAACCCGTATCTTTGGCTGTCATCAGTGAATCAGGACGATGAGCGCCAAAGGCTAGTGGCTGGGCTACGCGGTGCATGGCTTTAGACCCGAATACCAGCTCCAAGCGGGCTAAAAATTCGCTGTCTGCACCTGTGCGAACTGCATCCCAGCCGCCTGCGTGCTTGAGCACTATGTGTTTTCTAAACAGAGGCGAAGCGGGGTTTAAGCGCAGCAGCGGATAAAGCTGGCGTGCAAAGTAAATGCCGTTATCCTGAATACGTACCCATTGCGAAGTGGTGAAAACAAGCTGCTCGTTATCAAGTAAAGGCTGGATTTGTCGTTCTAGCCGCATGGGATGTGACCAGTCATCTGAATCATGGCAGGTCACAAACTCACCAGAGCTATGGCTCAAGCCAATATTTTTGGCCACAAAAGTGCCAACATTGCACGGCAGCCCCAGATAAATAACGCGCGGATCAGACAAAGCAATTGCTCGCACAATCTGCTCGGTTTTATCAGTACTGCCATCATTGATCACAATGATTTCTATGTTTTGATATGTTTGCGCCAGCACAGAATAAATAGCGGCTTCAATATGCTCACTGGCTTGATAGGCCGTCATGAGTACTGTAAGCAGCGGCCCTATCTTGCTTGGTAGCGGGCAGGCAGGTTTTAAATTTAAGACGCTGGGTGGCTGGGTGTTATCGCATAAAGCTAAGGGCGATAAAGAATAACTGGTAAGGAAAATATTTATATCTGTAAGTTTTTCTGCCGGTGTGGATGGCACGGCATTACTAAGTAATAGCCGCTGCTCTGGTTTTTCTTCTAAGTTATTGGCTCGGTTTGCGCGCAATAAATCGGCTGCTTGCTGCTGCTGGCCGGTAGCCAAAAATAAGGCAGCCCGCAAACCTACAGGCACATTCGTATCTTGAATAATGTCAAACGCAAGCTCTGGCATATAGGAGGTTAAGCCTACAGCCAAAGCTGCTTTGTGCCGTGTAAAGCTGCGCTGCGTAAGCAAACCATGCACGGCAGCGGTGGTTTTAGCATGACGGCCGCAAGCAGCCAGTGATAGGGCAATCGCCACATTACCCCGCCAATGCCTAGGTTTAAAAGAGCAATTGGCAACGGCTTCATAAAGCCCCAAGCGATACGCCGCATACAGCTCAAAATCGCTACGCAGCAGTAGCGATTTATCACAGTAGGCCAGTGCTTCAGCAAATTGTTTTTTATAAAAAAACCAATAAAACAATAGCTTATGAATCATGAATCTTTGCCGAATAGATCGCGGCTATATACTTTATCCGCAATATCACTCAAATCATCACTCATACGATTGGCCACAATCACATCAGATAATTGCTTAAATTGTGCTAGATCATTCACCACTTTAGAGTGAAAAAACTCTGCTTCAGTTAAACTCGGCTCATAAATAATCACCTCAATGCCTTTGGCTTTGATGCGCTTCATTACACCCTGAATACTAGAAGCGCGGAAATTATCTGAGCCAGATTTCATAATCAAACGATGAAACCCAACTACTTTTGGTTTACGTTTTAGTATGTTTTCTGCAATAAAATCTTTACGTGTAGTATTAGATTCCACAATTGCTCGAATTAGGTTTTGTGGTACATTCTGATAATTGGCCAGCAATTGTTTAGTGTCTTTTGGCAGGCAATAACCGCCATAACCAAATGATGGATTATTGTAATGCTCACCAATTCGCGGGTCTAAACCCACACCCTGAATAATATGTTTACTATCCAGTCCTAGCATGGATGCGTAAGTATCCAGTTCATTAAAGTAAGCAACGCGCATGGCCAGATAAGTATTGGCAAATAATTTAATCGCTTCGGCTTCGGTAGAAACAGTAAATAGCACAGCAATATCTTGCTTAATGGCCCCTTGCGTTAATAGACCAGCAAAGATTTCTGCCCGCTCAGAGCATTCACCGATAATAATGCGCGAAGGATGCAGATTGTCATACAGCGCCGTGCCTTCACGCAGAAATTCAGGTGAAAAAATAATGTTTTCACAATTAAATTGCACCTTAATTTTTGCCGTATAGCCCACCGGGACTGTCGATTTAATTACCATTACCGCTTGTGGATTAATCGCCATCACATCCTTAATCACCGCCTCTACTGATTTAGTATTAAAGTAATTTGTTTCTGGATCATAATCAGTGGGCGTAGCAATAATCACATAATTCGCATTGGAATAAGCATCGTGCTTATCCAGCGTTGCTCTTAAATTAAGCGCTTTAGTTTGCAGATACTCCTCAATTTCCTTATCTGCAATCGGGGATTCCTTACGATTTAGCATCTCTACTTTTGCAGGGATAATATCGAGCGCGACAACTTCATTATGCTGTGCCAATAAAATGGCATTAGAAAGGCCAACATAGCCTGTTCCTGCGATTGTGATTTTCACGTTTTAAGCTCTACAATTAATTTGTCTTTGATTGATGAAATTAAATTCATAATTGAATTTGTAGTAAGATGGTGAATTTGTTGGTTTTCTATGTTTTTTTATTTTTTCTCTATTAGTTTTTTTGCAATATTAAAGTTTAGTATTTCAGCGTCAGTCATTGGAAGTATTTTGTAACTTTCTAAATTAACTATCTAATACTTCTAATTGGTGACTAAATGTTCCTTCTGAAAATGAATAGTTAAAATTAATTGTATCGTTATTATGTGTGACAGTTATATTTAATGGCATAATTTTTCCCTTTCGCGTACTTATTTACAAGTGAAATAATATTTACGACATGCATCGTTATCATCATTTAGTGGCCTATAATTTATAGACTTTATATTTTGGCGTTGCAGTGACATATTGACAACAGAAAAATGATTTTCTTTTTGCAGACCTAGTTTCTTAATAGAAGTATTTTCACCATGTAAAACACGGTTATAACAAATTCTATTCAAGTGTTTAAATGGGCCAACTTCACTTAATTTTAAGTACATGTCATAATCTACGGCGTTGCTTATTTTTTCATCGAATCCGGAGGTTAAATTCCATGCGCGCATGGTGAACATTCTGAAGTGGTGGCAAATCATTGCCGTGGTTAATTTTTCACGCGAATATTCTGGCCAGTTATATCCGTTAGCAATTAATGAGCCATCAGGGTTTAAGTTTCTGTTGGTGGTGTAAACACATGCTAGTTTTTTATCACTCATAAATTCTTTTAAACAAAGTTCCACCGCATCAGGCTCAAGAAAATCATCAGAATCTAGTTGGCCAATATAGTAGCCACGGCAAAGTTTGATGGCTGCATTTGATGCAGCGCCAATTCCGCCATTCTCTTTGCTGAGAAAGTGAACTCTGGGATTTTGACCATAGCTATGCTTTAATATTTCTAAGGTAGCATCGGTTGAGCCATCATCACAGATACATACTTCAAGGTCTGTAATGGTTTGATTAAGAGCACTGTTCACACATTGTTCAATATATTTTTCGCAATTATATGCAGGAATATAGATAGAAACTAATGGGGTGTGTTTAATAACTGCTTTATCAATAGTCTCTAATTTTCTATAAAAATATGGGACTTTTTGTTCAACAATTTTAATTGTTACTGCCTTGCCAGCGGCCCTATCCGTTTCATTTTCTTTACCTGGCGGCTCCTGATGAAATGCTAATCCGCCATCTATCGCTCTAAAGAAGCACCCAGCACGATACAATCTATAACCAAACTCATTATCTTCACCGCCCCAGTGGGTAAATTCTTCATCAAACCAGCCCGCAATACTTAGCCATTTCTTTGCAAAGGCAACATTACCTCCGCTAAAGAACCGGAAAGGGCTATCGCATAAGCGTAAATTGTCTGTTTTTTGAAAATGTTCTAAGCGCCAATCTACGGATGCAACACCGTTTACTTTACCAGCAACATTATTATTGGTGACGATTTCGGGTAAAGAAGCTAGAAAGTTAGGATCTTCTAAGAATGAATCAGCAACAAGCCCTTGAGTGTTTACATATTTTCTAGGGCCAATTAGTGCAACATCAGATGATTGAACTAATAGTTCCATATATGACTCTACCCAGTTAATACCTGGGGCCATATCACAATCTAAAATAGCAACATAGTCATATTTTGCAGTGCGTAATCCAAGGTTACGTACTGCACATAATTGGTATCCATAGTCTCTTTGCCTTACAAATTTTATATCTAATAAATTTTCATATTTTCTTGATATTTGAGTTAATTCTTCATGGCTACCATCATCGGCGGCAATAACTTCAAATCTATAATTTGTTTTTTGGTTAACAAGACATGCTAAGGTAATGTCAAGGATGTTTGTCCGATTAAAAGTAGGAATAACAATACTTAAGCCAACAAGTTGTGTTTCACTTGGGCATAAGGTAATGTTTCGCGCAGCTTGCCATGCAAAATCATTTGTACTTTCTGGAAGTGGAGCTAATGTTAAATCTTTGGGCCAATCACTAGGAATTGGGTTTATTTTTCTTGCCTCAGCGGGCTCAGATTTTTTTTTCTTTAAATCATTAAAAATGGCGAGGTATCTGCTTTTTTCTTGCGCGCTCGATTTTATTTCGTTGGCATTTATTTGCAGCAGTTTTGTTATTGCATCATTTTCTGTGGTGGATTTTTCTTGCGTGCATACGTCAAGATTTAATTTTTTTTCACATAAAAACAAATTGTAGTTAAAGCTACTTGTTTTTAACTTTGCGGCTGCTTTTTTATAGAGATTATAGGCATTTAAATAATCTCCCTTTATGTATAGTTGGTTTGCTTTGCTTACGATTTCATTTTTCATAGGTCAGGCGCTTGTGTAATTATTAAATTATTCAAAAAAAATTCACCTTTCTCCCGTGGCGTATTTTTTATAAAAAATTAATATATCTTCTTGTAAAAATATTGAGCTGCTTGCTGCAACATCAGAGCAACTAGGTCATCATCATTTCTTGCCCAAAAGTCATCTAGATTATTTCCCCCCATGCGCGTTCAGTGAAGAATTCAAACTCAATTATATTTGATGAAACGAAATTAGATTTAAGCTGTCTCCCCCTTTAGGAATTAATGTTTGATAGAAAAAAATCAAATGGCAGTTTGATTGATTGCCAAGATAAAATGAAATAAACGTAGAAAATTTTTCTCTAAGCTTTATGAGGTTAGATCTTTCTGTGATTCTATGGTGATAGAGAAATACAACATCTTTCTTTTTCCTGAACTCGTTTAAGCGCTGAATTCTTCTTTGAAAACTATTCCTGTCATTGATGGATGATATTGGATCATGGTGAGTAAATTCGAATCCTTTGCTACAACTGGGTTCATAAATATCATCTGCATTTATTATCGATGTTGAACGAACAACTTTTTTCCCCCATGCATCTTCATAAACAAGGTTTTCTTTCAGTAAAATACTTGCATAATTTTCTTTTTCCAAAGCAATTACATAGTCAATATTTGAACGCGAAGCTGCATAAGGAGAGCTAAATGACTTTAAACCATGGCGTTGTAAGATATTATCTGAGAGACAATTTTCACCTAATGATAGCCAAATTGGATTGTTCCGTTTTTCAAGGTTTAGGTAGACCTGCTCAGGATTATTTTTATGTAATTCCGTTAATGAATATGGTGAATTTTCGCTTGGTAATTTTTCTTTGTTGACTGAAATATTATTTAGTCTGTTTGCGCATAGTAATATATTTAAGTCGAAGCTGTTTGTACTCATTCTTAATGCAGCTTGCTTGTAAAGGTTATAAGCATTTAAATAATCCCCACTCATGTATGACTGATTTGCTTTGCTTATAATTTCATCTTTCATGATGTTTTTTTTGCGCTATGTTATATTATAAAAATTAATGCTATTTAATTAATACTACAAAAAAATGCACCTTTCTCACATGGAATATTCTCTTCTAAAAAATTTATATTTCGTTTTATAAACAGATCTTTCCACTTTTCGGCAGTATCTTTTTCTTCTTTACGATTATAATCATCTAGCACAATATCTAATTGATGATTTCCTAAATATTTAAATAGATAGGGAATAGCAGGGAAACGTGCAAGCGGGCCTGTAACGCCTGGAGGGCCATCAACTAATACTAATATCTTAGCTGTACGGCCATTCAGTGATTTTGATATTTCTTTTAATTTATCTGCGCATGAGTAATATAAGTAATCTTCTTCGTTATATTGATAATCAACCAATGGTGCATGCACAAGATCAACTAAGTGTGCTAAGTTTTGTTGTTCTACGTTTTTTAGTGTCTGTTCAAAATAGTTTTTATTATGTTCAAAGGTAACAATCTTTTTTTGAAATGTTACTGAATTAATCTCTTGTACTGGCGTGAGGGTGGTTGATTTATTTTTTTGTAAAAGCGCTTTAGCAAAGAGCACGGTCGATGTGCCGCTGCCAAATTCAATAATCAAATCGTAATTTTTTTCTTCGATTTTACCTAGCAAAAATAGCGCAATATCCGGGCTAATCGGCCAGCCATGAAAACTGAGTGGGCTTTTGCCGTTTTCTAGGTAGTTCTGTACACCCATAAACGATTCAATTTGCTTGGCGGTGTTGCTAAGGCCTCGGGTCATTTCTGCAAATAAATTGCCCTGTAAGTGATTGCTATAATTCTTTTGCTCAGTTAATAGCAGGTCTAATTTCTTATCTAAGGCAATATTTTTCTCGTTTTCTATATTGAGAAGATCACATTGTGCTTTAACTTCTGCGAGTGCTTTTTCGCTGCTCGTTTTGGCGATAAGTGCGATATCTAGTTGTTTTTGCAATTCAAGCAGCTTGGCTTGGCGCTCTTCATCTAGCTTTTGCTGTGTGTCCTTGGCAAGGTTAGCGGCATCCAGTTGGGCTTTGTTATCCTGCGGTGCTTTATCTGCCGTTGTTGTTGCTTGCTGAGTGATTTCTAACTGTTGTTTAAATTCAGCGGCCGATATGTTGGCTATTTCGAGTTGAGCTTTTAATGCTGTAGTTGCGGAGTTGCTAGCTGCTTGGCTTATGTTTTTTTCATTTAGCATCGTTACTACTTGATTCTGTAATTTTTCTGTTGATACGTCATTTTCTGTGATTACGGGCATTTGTTGATTGTTGTTGCCTGTGGGTTGTTCTGCTTCTAATGCTTGGCTTGGGTATTGGATTACTTGCTCTACATTACGCACATAGAGTGCGTTGCCAATATTGGGGTGGCGTTCTTCTTGTAGGGAAACAAAATGAAAGCCTTGGCTATTTAAATAGGTATCTAGCTCTTCTTTGCTGGTATTTAAACCTGTAAATCCTTTATCACTCAGCAAGACACGCGCAATGATGACTTCGCAATGATTCAGCCATGCGCCTGCGCCTTGAATAATGTTTAAAGCGGGTAAGCAGTCAACAATCAGCCAATTGGGTGGCGTTTCAGCTTGAATCTCATTGATTAAATGATTAAGGGTGGTGGTTTGGCGTTGCTCTTGCCCCAAGGTTTTAAAATTAGGCCAAAGGTTGGCAAGGGTATCGGGCGACAGGCTGCTGTTTTCGGCAGGGTTGGCTGCTTGGTAAAAGCTGATTTCTGCTGATTCATGCCACATTACGGCGGTATGTGCTTGCCATGTTGCATGCTTGGCAAGCTTGCTGCGCAGATGTTGAATTTGGTTTTTATCGGCTTCTACGAAGTGTGCGTCGCCCACCTCCCATTCGCTCAGCAAATTGGCCCAGCTACCCGCTCCCGCCCCTACGACAATAATATTTTTGGGTGGCATTTGATGGCGAAAATGATGCAAGTAAGAAGTGTGTGAAATGGTGCTGTTATGCATTTTTGTACTCGATGTCATTTGCTGGGTAGTAGGGGTAAGTCTTTTTATTTGCTGCTGCGGCTTAATTTGAATTGACGTATTTCACCGTGCATCACCCAAGGCATTTTTAGCCAACCTAGCGGGCTGCGGGCGCTGCTTAGCAGTACTGTGCCTAGGCGGTAGGAGAGGTGTTGTTTAACTCGTTCTGCTTCATGCGCATCGCTGTATTGTTGGATGGGCGGTAGTTTGATATTGGCTTGGTGGTTGGCGCGGTATTCACGCACTTGTTTTATTAACGCCCAAGGCAGGGTGAGCAGGCCGGATAAGCTGCTGGATTGGCTAATCATGGTTGCACCTAGCTTGTAAGAAAGCTGGGTTTTGATGCGATCTGCAGCCCCATAGTAGCTTGGCTTTGGCGGTGCAACTGGGTGCTTGAGCTTTTGGTTCTCATGAAAATAACGTTCAAGTTCTTCTTGAACTTGATGCAGCTGGCGGAGTAATAGCTCGTTTTCTTGTGCAGATTGGGTGGTGAGTTGTTTATTTAATGCGCTTGCTTGAATGGTGGCTTGCTCTGCTGCGAGCTGTTTTTTTAACTGCGTGCTTTGTGCGGTCAGTTCTGCTGCGAGTTGATTTTTTAATTGAGTATTTTGTGCAATTAGCTCTGCCGCATGTTGTTCTTTGTCTTTTTTGCGCTGTGCAACTTCTTTTTTATACTCTTCTGCAAGCTTGGCTTTTTCTAAGCTCAGCTTGTCGATATCCTTTTTGCGCTCAGTGGCTAATGTTTCACTGACTTGCAGAGCTTTGATTTTTTGTTGCTGATCGGCTAAAAACTGGCGTTCCAGCTCTTCTTGTACTTGGTGTAGATGAGCAAGGAGCAGGGCATTTTCTTTTTGCTGCTCTTGTACTTGTTTTTGGTCTGAAGCGAGGCTCAACTGTAGCTGGGCAATACCCTGTTGCTTTTCATTAAGCTGTATTTTGCTGCTGCTTATTTGTTGATTGAGCTGCTGAATGTGCGCTGCTTGCTCTTGGCACTTCACTTCTACTTGTGTGATTTGCTCTGTGTGTTGGGATTGCATAGCTGTCATTGCCAGCCATGCATCCAGTGGGCTGGCTGGCTTGGATGGCGTATCGACCAGTGGTAGATTGGCGACCGATTGCAGCTCTTCATAAAGCTGCATGCTGTCAGGCTGATCGTGCATCAGGGCCTGTGCAATATAGGTTTTGAGACTGGTTTGCTGTTGACGAGCGATTTCATCGTTAGTAGTAACATCAATAATGTGGCTAACACGGCCGCATTCGCTGACAGTTTGGACTGGCGCACCAATACGAGTGCGCACTTGTTGTAAGCAGGCCGCAGTGGATTCGCGTACCTGTTGTGAGTGCACAAGCAGGCAGCGCTCAGTATTGCGATGGTAAAAATGCAGCAGGGCGGCGTTATAGGCGCACCAACCGTGTATGGTTTTTTCCAACGCTTCTGTTGATAGCTGTGTTTGCTCATCAAATGCTTGGCTGATCAGCTGCTGTGGTGTGTCGTAGACCAGAATAAAAGCAATTTGCGGGTCGAGTGATTGCCAGTAATTCAACAAATACACGGATTGCGGATCCGCCCAGCCCCAGAATTCCTGATCAATATTGCCAAGAAAAAGATCGAGCGCCATGCCATGCCAAAGCGCCGCTGTTTCAATCTGCTTAATTTCTGCGGGCGAATTCATTAGCTCGAAACGAGGCACATGGTGCGCTTTGCAGAGTGCCATGCTGATTTCTGCGGGCAAAAATCCATCTCGACGTGATGGCAGTGCAGCATTCATTCCCCCACTATTAAGTAGAGCTTCTACATCTTGGTAGCCTGATAGTGGATGGCCGACGATGACAATTTTGTTGATTGGCGTGTGTTTTGTATTTTTTAGTTGGATGTTCATAGTCCCAGTACCACCTTCGCACTTACCGCTATCTGATAAATAATCTGTGTCATATCTTTCCAAATCTGCCTTGATTTCACGTCGATTTTTGGCAGTACTAGAATCTCGTCGCCAGATTGAATGGCGATTTTGCTTTTGGCGGAGCCAAAGATGCCGGTTTCGCTGCTGGCTTCGTTAAAGCTGCCATCTCGGCGGGCGACTACGATGCGGGCTACGTCGGTGTTTTGGGTGTAGCCACCGGCGCGGTTGATGTAATCATCTAGCTGTAGTGTTCGGTCGAAAGCCACTGCGTTGGGGAAGAGCACTTCGCCGCTGACCAGTACTAGGCCGTCTTTGGTGGGTACACGTAATACGTCGCCGTTTTCTAGCAGTAGCTGATCGCGGCTGCTGGCTTGGGCGATCACAACTTGGCCACTTGGTTCGATCTTTTTGGCGCGCTCTACCCATTGCAAGATCAGCTCTGATTCTTGTTTGCGTAGCACGGCTTCGTCGCTGGTGCCTGATCGGGCGGTGAGGGCGGCGGCTTCTAGGGATCGCAGCGAGGTATCCAGCATTTGCTTTTGCCGTGTTTTTACGCTTTGGCGAAATAGCTGCAGGCTGGCTTGATCGGAATGATCGGTGAATTGGATTTGCGCTAGCAGCTGGCTCATGCGTGCGCCGTAGGGCATTACGTATTCTTGGGCGCTGTTGTGCTCGCCTTCTACCCG
Organism: Iodobacter fluviatilis; assembly: GCF_004194535.1. Taxonomy (NCBI): domain Bacteria; kingdom Pseudomonadati; phylum Pseudomonadota; class Betaproteobacteria; order Neisseriales; family Chitinibacteraceae; genus Iodobacter; species Iodobacter fluviatilis. Next base: position 1,990,171 of record NZ_CP025781.1, read on the forward strand.
CACGGTGATGCTGCCGGGTTTTTTATCGGCGGTGAATTCCAGCTCGTCGCCATTTTGTAGTGCCACGCTGGCGGCATCGCCTAGTGGGTAATATTCGATATTTTTGATGCTGCCGGTGTTGCGAATCACGCGCACATGGGTGGTGGCGGCGTTGGGCTTGGTGATGTTGATCAGGTCGGCCACGGTGCGGGTTTTATCGCTAAATTCAAAGCGTTTGGCATTGGCGGCTAGGCCGCTTACTTTTACGCTGCGTTGACGTGGCGCTACAAAAATAACGTCGCCATCGCTCAGTTGAATTAGCGGCATGGTGCCGTTTAGTAAGAAGTCGTAAAGATTGGCGCTGGCGCGGATGGTTTGGCCGCGCTTTACTTGCACGTTTAGAAATGATCCGCGCTCCGCATCTATCCCACCTGCTTGGTCTAGGTAATGCAGCAGGCTGTCCATGCTGGTGCCGCTATACAGGCCAGGGCGGTTTACAAAGCCGCTAACAAATACACGCACGGGTTGGGCGGCGGCTAGGCTGGCGTAGCTGTTTACATTGCTGCGAAAAGTGCGGGCAACGGCGGCCTCTACAATGCGTTGTAAATCTTGATTACGCACGCCCAAGACCGTGACGGGGCCAACATGGGGCAGAAAAATATTGCCCTTGGGGTCTACGGTCAGCGAGGTGTCAAAATCAAACGCGCCCCATAGGCGAATTTGAATTTTGTCACCCACGGCCACGGCGTAATCAGGGTTGAATTGGGTGGCGCCTGCGCGGGCAAATGCGCCGGTAAATAGGTTGGCACCAAATACATCACTTTTTAAATTAGTGCTGTAGTCATAGCGTTGTGGTGGCTCTGCTAAGGGCTGCTCGTCGGCGGCGGGCTTGGCTAGTTTGGCGAGTTGTTGTTCTTGCTTCGCTTGCTTTTGAGCGGCACTGATTTCAAACGGGCTGGTGGCAGCAGCGGCTGTGCTGCAAAGCAGGGCCAGCATGCTGTTGATGAGGATAGAGGCGATTTTCATGGGGTCAGTCCTTATGGTCGCGAATAATGGCGGCCAGCAGCTGGGCCACACCGGCCATGAGCATGATGACGAGCATAAATACCAGCGTGTTGTAATAGCGGCGTGGTTCTAGTGGGTATTCGGGTTGGCTTGGGGCTTGAATAACCGATACTTTTTTGATCATGCGGGTGGCTTCGATATGGCCTTTTTCTAGCGCCACCAGTGCTACTTTGTAAACGTCTTGGGCAAAGGCCGCCTGCATTTCTAGGCGCTGAAACTCTTCTACGGTGCGGTTTAGTGGCTTACCTGTGGGCGAGGTTAGCTTGGCCTGCTCTTGGGCAAGCTGCTTATTGATGGCTTCTATTTGCTGATTCAGCTGAATAATGCTGCTGTGATCCTGGACTAAATAAGATTGCAGGGCGCTACGCTGGGTTTCTAGCTCGGTGCGTTGTGCTTCTAGCTTGGCAACAATACCGACGATGTTTTCTGCTGCGGCTTGTGGGGAGACAAGGCCTTGTTTGTTTTGGTAGCTTAATACCGCTTGGCGCGCTTTGATGGAGCGCTCGTTCATGGTGATCACTTGTTTTTCTAGGAATTCGACCTGCGTTTTACCTAGGCTATGCGCTATTTCATTCATAAATAGCTCACCTTCTTGCACCAGCAAGGCGGTGATGGCTTGGGCCATTTTTGCGTTGTAGCCTTGGGCTTTAATAATCAGCACGCCGGTGTAGTCGTCAAACTCCACGCTTACACGGGATAGGTAATAGCTATAAAAGTGTTCGATAGAGTTATCCACAGACCACATGCGGGATAGCAGATCGTGATGGCTATCGCTGTAATGGGCGCGCAAATTTAAGCGGGTATCCAGCTTTTTAAGCATGTCGATAGACAGCAGATGATCGCGTAGCAGCAGCTGATCGGCGCGATTGCCGCCAGATCCACCCAACAGGCTAGAGAAATCCATCCCTTGGCCACCGGCCACGTCAGTGCGTTGAATAATCACATGCGCGGTAGATACATAGCGGTCTGATGCAAGCGCCAGCCAGTAAAAGGCCGATAGCGCAAAGGCAACTAGGGCGATGCTAAAAATCAGGTTGCGCTTGAGTGGCGGCGACCATTTTTTGCGGTTTCTGGCCCATGTTTTGGCAACACGGCCATTTCTAAATTTTCTAATCATTTCTTTAATGTGTCTTTATATGCTTTTAGCGCGTCGTCGATCTGGTCGAACCAGTGCGCCTTGCCGTCGTGTATCCAAATGCCTGCGGAGCAAAATTGCTTTAGCGTGGCCTCGCCATGCGCCACCATAATCAGCCCCGCTTTATCGGCTAGATTTTTAAAGGCGGCAGCGGCTTTGTTGCGGAATGCGGCATCGCCCACCGAGGTCACTTCGTCCGAGATATAAACGTCGAAATCAAAAGCCAAAGACATGGCAAACTGCAGCCTTGCCTTCATGCCGGATGAATAGCTTTTAATGGGGTGATCAAAAGCGTCGCCAATCTCAGCAAAGTCTTGAATAAAGGCTAGCCGATCAGGAATATCGTCTTCGTGGCCGTGAATGCGGCAAACAAACTTGGAGTTTTGTCGGCCCGTTAAGGATCCTTGCAAGCCACCGCCAAAGCCCATCGGCCAAGACACTTTGCACTGGCGCTCTACGCTGCCTTTATTGGGGTGATCAACACCCGCCACAATCTGCAATAGGGTGGATTTACCCGCGCCATTGGCACCGATCAGCCCGACATTCAGCTTGGGTGGAATCGTAAAATTAACGCCTTGCAGCACCCAGCGGCCGGGGCCGTGATCGGTGAGGTAACGCTTATGCACATCTTTAGCAATAATCATTTAGTGGTCAGCCTTTGGGCAAAGCGGCGATGTAAAGCCAAGCCTAAAAAGATGCTGACAAGGGCAAAGCTATAGATATAAGCAATGCTCAGCTCGGGTACGGCATGGTAATTGCCTGCAAAACCAAGGCGAGCGGCCTCTAATCCATGCGCTACAGGGTTGAGCAACAGCCAGTCACGGTAGGGCTGCGGTACGGTGGCAATGGGGAACATCACGCCGGAAATCATATACAGCGGCATCATGATTAAATTGATGACCCTGCCCAGCTCTGGGACTAGCTCGCTAAAAATAGAAGCCACCAAACCAAAGCCCATGCCAACCAGCCATAGCCCAAAAAAAGCCTCGAGTACGGCTAGAGGGTTGCTAGGGGTAATGGGGTGATTAAATAGCGCGGCGCACATTAGCAAGATGCTGCTGATGATAATCATCAAAAAGCCTTCTAGTGCGCCACGCACCAGCACGGTATCGACTGGTTTTACTTGCCGATAAGCAAATAGTGCCTGGTTGGCATTGATTGCATTTTTGACCTGTGTGCCGGTGCGGTTAAACATAAAGTAGGCAAGCATGCCAACCATAATCCAGATGGTGGTATCGATGCCGCCGATATTGCTTACGCGAATGCCGGTAAAAATAAAAACCAGATAGGCCACATGAAACATTGGCTCGGCCAGCAGCCAAAACCAAGTGGCGCGGCCGGAGAACAGTCGGCCGACGGCTTCGCGTAGAAAGAGTGCTTTCCATACGGCTAGCGTAATGGCGGATGGACTACGCGCCATCTTAGTTGCCGTTCTTTGCTGAAAAGTAAAACAGCGCATTGAGCGCTGTATCGATAGGTAAAAACACGAGTTTGACCAATACTTAGAGTAGTTTCTTTATTCCACCAAATTATCAAACCAAGAATGGATGCATATTAAAAATGTGATGGGGCTGTAAGGATTAATTCGTCATTGCTTATGACGTTAGACGTAAGATTTTTCTTAATTTCATGGCGAAATGTAACGTTTTGTATCGTGTTGCGTCAATGGTATAAATATAGCTTTCTTTGAATTTTATTTACATATTAGAGATTTATTTAAGTCACTGTTTCAGAATGGCATTTTTTGATTTTTTATCTTGGATGGGTTCACTAAATATTTTTTTATATGCGCTTTTCTGGGGTAATTTAACCTGTTTTTTTGTGCCTAAATATCATTTAGGCAGGCTGTTTTGGCTGGCTAGCTTAGCTAGGGGGAAGTGTGAAAAAACGGCGTGTAAAGACGGATTTTTACTAGGGTTTTTATGTATTATTACAAGCAGTTTATTTTTGTAATTTTTTGTAATTTTTGGAGGGGCTTGCACAAGCCGATGTGTAGTGGGTTGATGATAGGCTTAATGCAATTTGCCAAAGGCTTGATTCAGGCTGTGAACTTAGGCTGGCTGATTCTGCTGGGGGCCTTGCCTCTGTTATAATCATGGCTACCTTGGCTGAGTCAACACTTGCTGCTATGCATTTGGCGTTCTTGCCACTCCCATGCAGCTTTTGTCATTTTCTAGAAACATAAATGTAATATTATTGAGGTGATACTAATGAGCCGCACTGTGAACTGTGTAAAGCTGGGCCGTGAAGCGGAGGGGATGGATTTCCCGCCATTGCCAGGTGCTTTGGGTAAGAAGGTATTTGAGAATGTGTCTAAAGAAGCATGGCAGGCTTGGATTAAGCACCAAACCATGTTGATTAATGAAAACCGTTTGAGCTTGGCTGATCCGCGTGCGCGGCAGTATTTGCAGCAGCAGTTAGAGAATTATTTCTTTGGCGATGGCGCAGAAATGCCCGCAGGCTTTGTGCCGCAATAATTCTTAAGCACAGGCCACTTAGAGTGGCCTGTGTTGTTTCTGCTGTAGGCGGCAGAGTATTTTTATTAGAAAGTGTGTGTAGGGTGGGTGAAGCGCAATCTCATAAATATAGATAGGGTTGGCAAAGGCGGTTTAGGTGACCTGCGTTAATGTATGGCGTGGTTAAAAAACGTGCTTACGCTATAAATGTTTTAATTGGCAGAGTTGGCGTGAAATTCGCGATTGAATTTGAAGCTTAAAATTGGCTCGAAACCTTATCCATTCTAGGGTTTTATTTATTCCTGACAGCGTGTAACGCTATACCAAAGCGAAGAAAGATGAGTTACAAACCTACAGACAATCAGTTAATGCTCAATCGTGAAATGGGGTTATTGGAGTTCAATCGCCGAGTATTGGCTCAGGCGGAGGACGCTAGTAATCCTTTGTTGGAACGTCTGAAGTTTTTGTGCATTGTTTCGTCCAATTTGGATGAGTTTTTTGAAGTGCGGGTAGCGTGGCTTAAAGAAAATATTTGTCATAACCCCACGCGTTTACTGCCAGAAGGCATGACTCCGCAGCAGGCTTTTGAGTTGGTGACGCGGGAAGCGCATGATTTAGTGGATCGCCAATATAGCTTGCTGCTAGAGGTGCTGTTCCCCGCGCTGGCTAAAGAGGGGATTCATTTTTTCCGCCGCAGCGTGTGGAGTGATGAGCAGCGCGAATGGGTGCGTGATTTCTTTTTCCGCGAGTTGATGCCGATTCTAACGCCGATTGGGCTTGATCCTTCGCATCCTTTCCCGCGAGTACTTAACAAATCCCTCAATTTCATTGTTGAGCTAGAAGGCAACGACGCGTTTGGCCGTAGCTCGGGGATTGCCATTGTGCAAGCGCCGCGTATTTTGCCGCGCTTTGTAAAAATGCCGAATGAGATTTCTGGTGTGGAAAACGGCTTTGTTTTCTTATCTTCCATTTTGCATGCGCATGTGGATGAGTTGTTTTCTGGCATGCAGGTGCTGGGTTGTTATCAATTCCGCGTGACGCGCGATTCTGATGTATCGGTGGATGATGATGATCTAAAAGACTTACGTGCAGCGTTAAAAGGCGAGTTGTCGCAACGCTCTTATGGCGATGCTGTGCGTTTAGAGCTGGCGGATAACTGCCCTAAGCATTTACAAGATTTCTTGCGTGATCAGTTTGGTTTAAAAGATGCTGATTTATATCGCGTAAACGGGCCAGTAAATTTAGTGCGCTTGATGCAAGTGCCAGATCAGGTTGATCGATCAGATCTAAAGTTTGAACCGTTTGTACCGGGGATTCCTTCGGAGCTACGCAAGCAGCCAGATATGTTTGCCGCGATTCGCCAAGGCGATATTTTATTGCATCACCCCTACCAAAGTTTCACCCCCGTGATTGATTTGCTGCAGCAGGCAGCAAGGGACCCACAGGTGGTGGCGATTAAGATGACGGTTTATCGTACCGGCACTGAGTCAGCTTTGATGGAAGCCTTAAGCGAGGCGGCAGGGCGTGGTAAAGAAGTCACGGCGGTGGTTGAGTTGATGGCGCGCTTTGATGAAGAAGCCAATATTAACTGGGCTGCCAAGCTAGAGCTGGCAGGTGTGCACGTGGTGTATGGCGTATATGGCTATAAAACCCACGCCAAGATGTTGCTGATTGTGCGCCGAGAGGAAGGGCGCTTAAACCGCTATGCCCATGTTGGCACAGGTAATTACCATCCGCGTACCACTAAGCTGTACACCGATTTTGGCTTGATGACGACGAATGAAGAAATCGTCAGCGATGTGAATGATGTGTTTATGCAGCTTACCGGCCTTGGCTTGGCTGGCGATCATCATCAGCTATGGCAAGCGCCGTTTACTTTGCAGCCGAATATTTTAAAGTATATCGATAAAGAAATTGCCCACGCCAAGGAAGGGCGTAAGGCGGTCATTATCGCAAAAATGAATGCGCTCTTAGAGCCTACGGTGATCGATAAGCTGTATCAGGCATCGCAAGCGGGGGTGACGATTCACCTGATCGTGCGCGGGGTGTGTGCACTGCGCCCAGGTATTCCTGGGGTGTCGGACAATATTCGGGTTCGATCGATTATTGGGCGCTTATTAGAGCATCATCGCGTGTTTTATTTTTATAACGATGGTGCTGAAGATGTGTATTTGTCTTCTGCCGACTGGATGGGGCGTAATTTATTCCGCCGCATTGAGATTGCTTTCCCGATCTTAAATCCAAAAGTAAAACGTCGTGTGATTCGTGAAAGCCTACGCCCTTGTTTAGTGGACAACACCCAAGCTTGGGAAATGTTGTCGGATGGCCGCTATCGTCGCAAGACGGCGCGTGGCGGTAAATCACGCTCTTCACAAGCAACTCTATTGGCAGAATTGACGGCTACGCCACGTAGTTAAGTTTAGGGGATAAAAGCGGGTGTTTTCCTAGAGGGAGTGCTTACTTGCTCTAGCAGCCTGTCGGACTTAGCATCAGCCAGCTGCAAAATCACCTGATCGGCCTATATTTCACCAGATTTTTGACCAATAACTCGTTATTGGCGCTGCAAATCCGGCAAAATCTGGTCTCGACCATGCGATTTTTCGCTTCGACCGTCTAAGTCCGACAGGCTGCTAGGCGATTCGCTTTTGATGATCTTGGTTCAATTTGATGTGAATGGCCTGTGATGCTTGTGGGGGAGGCTGCCCCAGTTTATTCCATCGTATAAAGGCGTAGTTTGTGGATTTAATTTTGTGGCGTCATGCCGAAGCGGAAGAGGGCGAAAACGATTTGCTTTGTCCGCTGACGGCTAAAGGACGCAAGCAGGCCGAGAAAATGGCAGCTTGGTTGAATAAACGTTTAAATGGTGCTGCGCTTACGGTGATTTCTAGTGAGGCATTACGCAGCCAAGAAACCGCTAGGGCATTAAGTAAGCAATTTAAAATCGATGCAAGGCTTAATCCTGGTGCGCGTGCCGCCACTTATTTAGAGGTGAGTAATTGGCCGCGTGAAACGGGTAAGGTACTGGTCTTGGTTGGCCATCAGACTGAGCTTGGGCATGCCGCTGCGGTACTGATGGCAGGTAAAGAATTAGATTGGAATGTGCGCCGTGGTGGCTGTTGGTGGCTACAAAGGCGGGTTAGAGCGGGACAAATTAGTTACTTGCTGCGGGCGGTCATGTCGCCTGATCTTTTGTAAGTATTTTTTTACTATTTTACTTTGGCTAAAGGTGGGGCGAGGGCTTTTACTTGGCTTTAGCGCAGTTTTGGTGAGTTTTTTACTTGTTTTACGGAGATAAGTAAGGAATTGTTTATCTTTGTGTCTTTTATGTTACTTGCATGGACAATTCGTATCTTGTTTTAAGTCAATTAGCAGGTAATTATTCCAATGTATTGTATTGCCATCGCGTAATATGCTATTGCAACTTACTCGGGGGCATTAAAATGCTAATTCATACGCAAGTCCGTAAACCCGTTGTTCCTGTTCGTGATGCTTCAGCGCCACCTAGTTTCTTTGAACGTAATAAAAGTTCTGCGCCCTTTGCGTGGATCGCTTTCTCTGATGAAGCTAAACCGTCTGCTCCACCGAAAAAACAAGCGGTGAAATAAGCAAAACGGCTGCAAGATGCAGCCGTTTTTTGTCTTAGCGCTACAGCAAGCTAGCCTGCGGTAAGGCCAAGGACAAACTGGCACGATAATGCTTGCTAGCGACATCATTTTTATCTAGCGAATCTAATAACTCCGCCAATTCCGCATGGGCAACCGCCGTAGGATGCACAGCAATGCTGGCTTCTAGATACGTTTGTGCTTTACCCCAGAGTGCGCTTGCACGGCAGAGCCTGCCCAAGGTCAGTAGCAGTAAATGATCTTTAGGGTGTTGCTTCAGCCAGAGTTCAGCTTGTTGTAGCTGAGAGATCAAAGCTTCGCCCGTTAAGCCAAGTAAGCCATAGCGCCCCGCTAACGTGCTGGACCATTCATTACGCAGCGTTTCTTCAATCAAGATGCGGGCAAAGGCAGGCTCACCTTGCTGCTTATGGCTGTCGGCTACGGCTTCTACCAGCTGCGGCAGGGTTTTATCGCCGCTTGGCAGCTTATGCCACCAGTCTTGTAATTGCTGGCTGGATAAAGGCTGCTGCTTTAGCTTTAGCAAATAAGCTTGATTGCGGATGCGTCTTGCTTGCTCTGCATCTACGGCTTCGCTTTTGGCTAGCTGCTCTACCAAACGTAAAATAGCGTCTGGGTTTTCTTCACGTAAGCGCAAACGTAGCTCTAATTGCAGAGCGGCAGTGAGCTTGGGTGAGATTTGCCTTGCTGCGGCAAGGGCATTACTCGCATCGCTATAGCGGCGCTCATCCAGATAAAGTTCAGCTGCCATCATGGCTGCAGATAAGTGCTGATTGCCAAAACGCTGTTGAAGTTTTTCTAAGTATTGATCTCGGCGAGCAAAATCACGCATTTGATGCGCAGCTCGCGTGGCCAATAGCGCATTCACGGCGAAGGCATCGTTATTCTCGCTATTATTGAGCGCCTCACCAGCTAGCCGCTCAGCACGTTGATAGCGGCCTTCAAAAAAGGCTAAGCGCGCTTCACGCTCTAGTTGAATGGAGGCATCTCTTTGCTGACGTTCGCGGTATTGCTTAACCCGTTGTGGCAAGCCGCCAAATTCGGCGATTAGCCTTAGCAGTAAATACAGCAGGGTAATGGTTGCCAAGGTCAGCATGGCGAACACATTCAGCGATATTTCAATACGCCAAGGTGGCAAAAACAGGAGTACATAGCCGGTATTCAGCTGGGCAAATAGGGTCAGGCCGACTGCCAGCGCAAATAGGGCGATGATCCAAAATAGGATTCTCATCGGATAGCCTTAGGTGTAGCCGTAAAAGTGAGCGTTAAGCTGATGCGGCAAAGCGTGGTCATTGCTTAGCCCTTTCTGCAATCGTGCGTGCGCTGCGAACGGCGGCCAAACTAGTGCCCAGCTCTGGCAAGGTAATCACTAAATCTTGTGAGTGCAGTTGCTTAAGCGTGGCAATAGAGGTGGCGGTTTGGGGGGATTTTTGATCGAAGTATTGCTCTAAATAACGTAACGCGGCGGCAAGATCGCTGCGGTAACTGGTTTCATCTTTTAGCATCAGCGTGGTGCGGGCGTCTAATAATCTGAGCTTAATGTTTTCGCGCAGGAAAAAGCCCTGCTCTGGGGATAGCAGCATGGCTTCCGGTTTATCCATTCGGCGAATTTTAATCAGCTGCTTAAGCTGGTGCCAGAGATCATCAGAAAAACGCCCAAATGCGGTGATGCTGACTGATTCCTCGGCCTGAGGCGGGGCCTGGCGATAGCTATCAATGGCTAAGGGTAAGTCATCTAGCCCTGAAATCAGGCTATCGATCTTGGCGCTAATGCCAATGGTGTCTACATAAGGTAGTGCTTTTAGCGTATCAATATCGCGAGTAATGCTTTGGCGCAGGCTGATAAGCTCAGGGCGATTGAGCTGAGTGAGTTTTTGATCGATATTGGCCAGTGCCAACAGGGCTCCATTGATATTGCCGCCTAATTGCAATTGCTGGCTGGCAAAACCCAAGATTTGTTCGATTTCTGATAAGGCGCGGTGTGTTTCGTTATGCGTAAGTGCCTCATACATATTATTTAGGGCTTGCTGCTGATTTAGAGATTCAGCTTGCTTGGCTTCAAGCAAAGACAGCTTGCCGACAAATTGCTGCTGTAATTTAGTATTTTCGGCGAGTTGCTGCGTCAGTTGGCTGGCGCTGGTTTTATTATTGGCGAGTTGGCGGCTTACATCCAGCTTGAGCTGCTCCATAGCCTGCTGTTGGTATAGCCATACGCCGCCTGAGGCAATTAAGGCTGCAGTACTAAGCACAATGGCCGTTTGAGGAATAAAACGACGGCTGGGAGTTTGCAGTGCCGCAGAAAGTGATTCTTGAGAAGTATCCTGAGTCATCTTGGTCTGGTTTCCTAGCGGGGATGGGTGAAGTGCTGATGTAGGCCACGTAAAATACCGTTATCCCCCGCATCTGTTAGTTCTATTTGTTTGGCACCTAAAGCGATCAGTGACTCTGCAATGCGCGGATGAGGCACGAAATATATGCGTGATTGTAACGCTTGCAGCGCACCATCTCCAGCGAGCTGAAATAAGTGTTGCGCCGCTTCAGAGCTAGAAATGACGATGCCATCGCAGCCAGCGGCTAATTCGGCATTTAAGCGTGCTAGATCAAAGTGGGGAGGCTGTCTTTGGTAGGCGCTGATCAAGGTGATCTGTGCTCCCTGCTCTTGTAAGGCTTTAGGTAATAACTCACGACCACCATTGCCGCGAAATATGACAATTTTTTTATTTTGTAAGTTTTGCATGGCAGGCTCAAGTAACAAGCCCTCACTATCAAATTGACTGCTTGGGCAGATAATTTGTTCCACACCTAGTTCTTTGGCACGGCGCTCGCTACCTGGGCCAACAACGGCAATCGGTAAATCTTTTGGCCACTGCGGTAATTGTGCAAACACGGCATCTAACGCCGATGGGCTAACAAAGATCGCTAAATCAAATTGCGCTAAGTTAGCTAAAGCCGCCACTAGCGAGGCTGGATCGGCGGCGGGGGCAATTTCCAGTAGTGGCATTGCTACCGCTTCTGCGCCAGCCTCATTGAGTAGTGTGATTAAGCCGACAGCTTGCTGGCTGGGGCGAGTTACCCACAGGCGCAGACCTTCAAGAGTTTGGCTCATAGTCGTGCCCTAGAAATGTAGCGTGGAGAAATAGCCAGCCCTCTAAGCATCAAGTTAGTCAAGGCCACGCAAGATAAATCGCCTGAGGCGGGCTAAGCCGCAGCGGCTAGGTTTTTTAAGATCTCTGTTGCGCCTTCGGTGCAAAGTAATTCAGCAACTTGCAAACCAAGGCCATTGGCGGCGGCGAGTGAGCCGTTGGCTTCGGCATACACAATATCGCTGCCATCTGGGTTAGCAATAAAGGCGCGCAGGCGCAAAAAGCCATCGTCTTCTTCTGCAAAAGCACCCAGTGGAATCTGGCAAGATCCGCCCAAGCGGCGTGATAAGGCGCGCTCTGCCGTGACACAGGCTGCCGTGATGGCATGGTTTAGTGGCGCTAATAGGGTTTTTAAATCTTCTCTATCTTCACGAATCTCAATGCCTAGCGCGCCTTGTCCTGGCGATGGCAGGCTATCAGCAGGGGAAATGGCGCTTTTGATTCGATTACCTAAGCCCAGTCGAATTAAGCCGGATGCGGCCAGAATAATGGCGTCGTATTCACCTGCATCTAATTTGCCTAAACGTGTGCCTACATTGCCACGTAAGGGCTTGATTAACAGGTGAGGGAAACGAGCGCGTAGTTGCGATTCACGGCGCAGGCTAGAGGTGCCAACGATGGCACCAGCAGGAAGCTGATCTAGGGATTGATATTGGTTTGAGACAAAGGCATCGCGGGGGTCTTCACGCTCGCCAATGGCGGCCAGTGCAAAGCCTGCTGGCAAGAGCATGGGCACGTCTTTCATGGAGTGCACGGCCAAATCGGCACGCCCTTCCTCAATCGCGGTTTCTAGCTCTTTAACAAATAAGCCTTTACCGCCGATTTTATTCAAAGTGACGTCTAAAATTCGGTCGCCTTGAGTGGTCATTCCAAGCAACTCAACGGTGAGCTCTGGATAGAGCGCCTCAAGCTTCGCCTTGATATGGTTAGCCTGCCAGAGAGCAAGCGGGCTTTCACGAGTTGCAATAACGAGGCGAGTAGGCAGTATCACTTGCGATTCCTTGAGTTTTTCATACAAGGGCGCATTCTATCATTAGCCGCCTGTGGGCTGTCTGCAGGAGTTTGCCGCTTATTTTTTATGCGGCTCAAAAAAGGACAGTGGTGGTTGTAGCTCGATATCGAGCTCCACTAAATCAATTTCTTCAAAAACCTCTTCGGCGTTATCGGGAACCGTGGCTGCTTCAATGGTTTCTTCTTCAGGAGTAATTAAAGAAAGATCAAGCGGGCTATTCTCTTCTTCCGGCGGGGGAACAAACTCAAGCGGTGGCAAATCTAGCGAGATTATTTGCAAGGGCGCATTGTCTGAGCTGTAAGTATTTTGCTCAGTATTTTCTGCTGCTGCGGTTAAGAAATCCATCAACATGGCGTCCTGTGGTCGCTGCGGCTCAACTTCTACCACCATGTTTTCTGGCTCTGCTAGTTTGGCAGGCAGAGTGATATCTAAAGGCAGCTCAATTTCTATGGGGTGCTCAATGTCTATAGGCGCTGGCGTTTGCGCAAGATTAACCGGCTTTGCCTCTGCTTCAACATGCGGCAGGGCGTTTTCAGGTGGGCTATATAGCGGGTTTTCAGGGTCGAGTCGGTAACCAATATTACGCACCAAGGCCCAGTCATCCTTATCTCCATTGAGATCATGGAAGCGCCTGGCAAGTTGTGCGTATTCAGTTTTCATGCCCTGTTGGCGTAAAACGCGGAATAGTAGTAACCAAGGTTCTGTTTCGTTTTCATTTTCATTAATGGTGATATACAGCAGCTCAATGGCTTTGTCTGTTTCGCCTTGGGCAACCAATAATTGCGCGCGTTCTAGCGTGGCGCTGCCATCTTCCTCTTGCACTTCAATGCCGCCATAAAACAGCTGGCTGTGCCTAAATATAGAGTGCCCTTCTTGAGTATTCGCTGGGATGGGCTTGATATTGCTGCGGTGTATGCTAGAGATGCTGCTATCAGAGTCAGGCTCCCATGTATTTTGTTTTTGTTTGCGGCGCAGCCAGATCCAACCGCCTGCAACGGCTGCCAAGAGCACGAGCACTAAGACAATCCACCGGTTGCTGCTGGTGGCTTCAGTAGGGTGCCTTTGAACAGCGGTTGGGGCAGGGAGTGGGGGGCTGATGGCGCTGGGCTTGGGGGGAGCTGTTTCTTCTGCTTGATCAATATTTAAGTGTGCTGTAGGCGCGCTGCTTGTGCTACTGGCGACGACTTGGCCACCAGTCAAGGTTTGCAGGGTAAGCATCGATTTTTGCAGGCGTATCATTTCCGATTGCAGCTGCTCTTGCAGGCTCTGCATCATCGCAATTTTGGTTTTTAAATCTTCAGGGCTCAGTACGGCGGGTGCTACGTTTTTGCTGCTTAACTCGCTCTCAATCCGCAACTGGCCCACTGTGGCGGGTAGAGGGGCTAATGTGAGAGAGGTCTCTGGCGATTTGGGCGAGTTGGTGGCGTTGTTGCTTGGTTCTGTTGTTTGCTTTTGGGTCGATTTGGTTCGAGCTGCGCGTGGCGACCTAGTCGCTGCTTTAGTGATTACTTTGTTTGAAGATGCTTCTTCTGTAATGATTGGAGGATTGATGGGCGCAGGGTCTAAAAAGACGGTGTAACTACGTTGTAGTTGTTGTCCTTTGCATTCCATTTTGAGGCTAAAACTGGCTACCGGTTCAAATAGGGGATCTGCCGATTGAATTAAAATTCGTCCGCTGCGCTCATTACTTTCTAGGCGTAATGAGGCTTGGCCTAATCCTGGTAGGTCATTGTTTGTAGCAATAACACTTAATTTATTGCAGTCTTCTGCCAAGCCATCTTCGGGGGCGAGTTGGTAGGGGATAAAGCCTTTAAATCGTTGGCCAACCGATGATTGAATTGTCAATTCCCCAAGCGTGAGGGCAGCAGCAGGTTGCACAATGAGCAGTAGTAGTGCTGCGCATAGCAATTGCCAACTTATATTTTGCTTGAAAGGGGAATGGATTATTGTCATTGATTAGAGGTATTGATTAGTACTTAGACTTTAGACTATTTACTATAGGCTGACAAAGCAAGCATTGTTATTGATAGAAATTTAGCTGTTTTTGTCATCTGCCCCTCGCTTTTCGGTAAAGGCAACGAGGGGAAATATATTAGTGAGCTTCTCCCCAATTCATGCCCACGCCCACTTCTGCGAGTAATGGAACTGTAAGTTCTGCCGCTTGTGCCATTCTAATCGGCAATTGCTCACGCATCATTGCCACCTCATGGTCAGGCACTTCTAGCACCAATTCATCGTGTACCTGCATAATTAATCGGCTTTGTAGTTTTTCTGTCTTAATCCAATTCGCAACATTAATCATGGCTAGTTTAATTAAATCCGCCGCCGTACCCTGCATTGGGGCATTAATTGCGGCGCGTTCTGCTCCGGCGCGGCGTGCGGCATTGGATGATTTGATTTCTGGTAGCCACAGGCGGCGGCCAAAAACGGTTTCTACATAGCCGTGTTCTTTAGCGCTGGCGCGGATGTTTTCCATATACATGGCTACGCCTTGGAAGCGGGCAAAATAGCGGTCGATAAAGTTTTTAGCCGCGTCACGCGGGATTTCTAATTGCGCGGCCAAGCCAAACACGCCCATGCCATAAATCAGGCCAAAGTTAATGCTTTTGGCGTAGCGGCGTTGCTCGCTGCTAACTTGATCAAGTGCTACGCCAAACACTTCGGCAGCGGTGGTGCGGTGAATATCTTCCCCAGAAGTAAACGCAGCAATCATTGCAGCATCTTGAGATAAATGCGCCATGATACGCAGCTCAATTTGCGAGTAATCGGCCGACATAATCTGCCAGCCTTTGGGAGCAATAAAGGCTTCACGAATCTTGCGGCCTTCTAGGCTTTTAACTGGAATATTTTGCAGGTTAGGCTCGGTAGAGCTTAAACGCCCAGTCACGGCGACGGTTTGGTTATAGCTGGTGTGAACGCGGCCGGTGCGCGGGTTTACCATGAGCGGTAGTTTGTCGGTGTAGGTGGATTTAAGTTTAGAAAGCGAACGATGCTCAAGTAAGACCTTGGGCAGCGGAAAATCCTTGGCCAGTTCCTGCAATACTTCTTCATCGGTAGAAGGCGCGCCCTTAGGGGTTTTTTTAATCACCGGCAGCTTGAGCTGTTCAAAGAAAATCTCGCCAAGCTGCTTAGGGCTGGCCAGATTAAATGGCTGGCCAGCTAAATCGTAAGCGGTTTGTTCGATTTCAAGTAAGCGCAGGCCAATTTCGTGGCTTTGCTGATTTAGCTTGTGGCTGTTGAGCAATACGCCGGTGCGCTCCATTTCAAACAGCACCGCACGCGAGGGCATTTCGATATCACGGTACACCGTAGCCAGCCCGCCAGTTAGCCGTGGCAGCATGGCGTGGGCAAGTTGCAGGGTGATGTCGGCATCTTCTGCGGCGTAAGTGCTGGCAATCTCAACCGCAACTTCGTCAAAGCCAATTTGTTTGGCCCCTTTGCCGCAGAGCTCTTCAAATTTTATTGTAGCAACGCCTAGCTCGCGTTCGGCCAGTGCATCCATATTATGTTTTTCAAAGCTGGCCAGCACATAAGACATCAGCATGGTGTCGTCAGAAATGCCAGCCAGTGCAATGCCGTGGTTGGCAAAAATATGCTGATCAAATTTTAAATTCTGGCCTAGCTTTTTGTGCTCTGCGGATTCTAACCAAGGTTTCAGTTTGGCTAGCGTGGCATCTAGCGGTAGCTGTTCCACTGCATCTGGCCCGCAGTGAGCAAGGGGTAAGTACGCTGCAAGACCTGCTTTAATGCAAAAAGACATGCCCACAATTTGCGAATTGAGCGTGTCAAGACCCGTTGTTTCGGTATCTAGCGAAACCACATCGGCGGCCATCAGTTGCTCTAGCCATTCATCTAACTGCTCTTGGCTGAGGATGGTTTGGTAGTGGCGCTCAATAGGGGCTGACTCGCTGATGATTTCCGCTGTGGCGGCAGGTTCGGCTGGGGCGCTAAATAAATCACCGCTGGTGGGGGCTGTCACGGTGCTTATCTTACTTTCTGCCTCGCGAATCCAAGTTTTGAAGTTTGCTTTGCGAAAGATGCCCAGCAGCGTATCCCAGTCTTCTGCCTGTGGCGCTAAATCTGTAAATTGTTGTGGTAGCTCACAACTTAAATCCAGATCACATTTAATGGTGACCAGTTGTTTGGCCATTGGCAGCCATTGCAGTGTATTGCGCAGATTTTCGCCAACCACACCTTTGATTGCATCGGCATTGGCGACGATGGCGTCTAGTGTCTGGTATTCACTTAGCCATTTTTGTGCGGTTTTAGGGCCGCATTTGGGTACGCCAGGCACGTTATCTACGGTATCGCCAATCAGCGCTAGATAATCGACAATTTGCTCAGGACGTACGCCAAATTTATTAATCACGCCTTCGATATCCAGCACTTCTTCGGTCATTGAGTTTTCAATTCGCACGTGCTGATTGACTAGCTGTGCCATATCTTTATCGCCGGTAGACATGATGGTAGTAATACCGTGCTCTGTACCCCAGCTTGCAAGGGTGCCAATTACATCGTCAGCTTCTACGCCATCCACCATCAAAATCTTAATACCAAAGGCTTTCACAGCGGCGTGAATGGGCTCGATTTGCACCCGCAGCTCGTCGGGCATGGATGGGCGTTGCGCCTTGTATTCAGGGTATAAATCGTCGCGAAAGGTTTTACCCTTGGCATCAAACACGCAGGCGATATAATCGGCGGGGGTTTGCTGACGTAGTTTTTTCAGCATATTCACAAAGCCATAGAGGGCATTGGTGGGCGTGCCATCGGGAGCCGCCAAATCGCGGATCGCATGGAAGGCTCGGTAGAGGTAGGAAGAGCCGTCAATTAAAAGCAGGGTCGCCATGCGATGAAACTCTCTATACTAAGTGTAAGAAAAATGAAAACACTGGTGCGTTTGCCGCTAGCCAAGGTTCGGATTGATATTTGGAAGACATTAAATCCAGCGTATTATAAGGCCTAAGCTGCTGTGTTTATATGTCAGCTTTGTACGATGTATTCCACGATAAAAGACGTCAATTAGCGCTTGTCCGTGTAAAGAATAATTCAGACTCCAGTAGCGACTTTAACAAGGAAACGATCATGCGCATTATTTTGCTTAGCCTATTACTGAGCAGTTACGCCTTTGCTGCGTCACCGAGTGATGCGCCCCCACCTTTGCCAGCCAAAGAAAGCGAGGCAAAAGTGCAGGATGAGCCAGAAATCAAGGTGATCGAAAAATCTGACGCAACCATTGCAGAGTATCGCTTAAAAGGTAAGCTTTACATGATGAAAGTAACCCCTAAAGTGGGTAAGCCTTATTTCTTGATCGATAGAGAAGGGCAAGGACGTTTTGACCGCAGTGATGATTTGGGCGGCAGTAATTTATCAGTACCACGCTGGGTCATTTTTGAATTTTGATGAAGTATCGTAAGTAATGAATAGTCTACGAAATACACAAAAAGCATGAGCAGTGATTGCAAGCTTGAGATGGATATTCGCGCTTGTTATTTATAATTCAACGTTATATTTGCGTGTTTTTTGTGGGCGGAAAACCAGTTTAAGAATGCCCATTTGAGTCAAATCTATGTCAGTTTTTACCACCGTGACAGTGGAAGACCTCGGTCCCTTCCTAAAGCGTTATTCCATTGGCAGCTTGCTTGAGCTTAAAGGTATTGCTGCTGGGATTACTAACACAAATTACTTTGTGACCACCACGCATGGCCGCTATGTGCTGACTCTGTTTGAAACCTTGGCTGCCGATGAGCTACCGTTCTACGTCAATTTAATGGCTCATCTTGCCCATCATGGCATTGCAGTGGCCGCGCCGATTGCCAATTTGGAAGATCAATATGTTGATGAGTTAAATGGTCGGCCAACATTGTTGGTGCAGTGTGTGCCCGGCACGGTGGTCGATGAGCCTAGTGCTTTGCAATGCGCAGAGGTTGGCGAAATGCTGGCGCAAATGCATTTGGCTGCGCGCAGCTACCAAGGGCAAATGCCCAATCCGCGTGGGCCAAAATGGTGGAATGCCACCGCGCCACAGCTGTTTGAGTTAATGGGCACGGATGAGGCCGAGCAATTGCGCTCCGAGTTGGCTTTACAGGCTGAGCATTGTTTTGATCACTTGCCCCAAGGCGTGATTCACGCTGATTTATTCCGCGATAACGTCTTGCTCAATGGCGATCATGTGGGCGGTTTTATTGATTTTTACTACGCCTGCAATGATGTGTTGGCCTATGACTTAGCTATCACGCTGAATGATTGGTGCGTAACAGAATCAGGCGATATCGATTCGCTGCGGGCCAAGGCATTGTTGCATGGCTATCAAACAGTTCGCCCCTTAGGCTTGGATGAAATTGCCGCGTGGCCCGTGCTATTACGTGCGGCGGCGCTGCGCTTTTGGGTATCGCGTTTATATGATTTTTATAAGCCTGCGGCCGGTGAAATAACCTATGCCAAAGACCCTGGGCATTGCCAACGGGTGATCAGTGCGCATGCACAGCGGCAGGATTTTTACGTGTGAACATTTTTTTAAATGAATTAAGCCAGTTGCTTGATGTGGCGGGTGTTTTAAGTGGCAAAGCTACTGCGGCGTATTGCTTAGATCAACGCCGTCGTTATCAGGGAGCGGCATTGGCGGTGGCTAGGCCGCGCAGCACCGCAGAAGTGTCGGCTGTGATTAAGCTTTGTGCCCAGTACGGCGTTGCTATTGTTCCGCAAGGTGGAAACACCAGCCTTTGTGGTGCTGCTACGCCTGATACATCGGGCAAGGCCTTGGTGTTGTCCTTGGAGCGAATGAACCGAGTACTCAAGGTGGACAGCGATAACAACACCATTATTGTAGAAGCAGGCGCTGTTTTGGCGCAGGTGCAGGCTGCTGCGCGCGCGGAAAATCGCTTGTTTCCTGCCGATTGGGCTGCGGCTGACTCTTGCCGCATGGGTGGCGCTTTAGCGACCAATGCGGGCGGCGTGAATGTGCTGCGTTATGGAAATATGCGCGAGCTGACTTTGGGCTTGGAAGTCGTGCTGCCCAATGGCGAAATTTGGGACGGTTTGCGCGGGCTACGAAAAGACAATACTGGTTATGATTTAAAGCAGCTCTTTATTGGTTCTGAGGGCACTTTAGGCGTGATTACCCGTGCGGTGCTTCGGCTTTACCCCCTGCCAACGGCCCATGCAACGGCTTTGGTGGCTTTGGATCATCCTGCCGCTGCGGTAGAGTTACTCCGCGGCGTTCAGGCTGCAGTGGGTGACCGAGTAACTTCATTTGAACTGATTTCCAAGCCTTGTTTTGAGTTGTTGGCTAAGCAATGCCCTAGCTTGCCTCACCCTTTTAAGCCTTTGCCTGAATGGGCGGCGCTGCTGGAGCTATCGGATGGGGGAGATAGCGAGGTATTAAGCGATCAATTAGCGCAAGTGCTCGTTACTTTAGACTGTGAAAATGCTTTGTTGGCACAAAATAGTAAGCAAGCCAGAGATTTTTGGCAGTTAAGAGAGCATATCCCAGAGGCTCAACGCAGAGAAGGCGTAAGTATTAAGCATGATATTAGTGTGCCAGTAGGCAGTATTCCTGATTTCTTAACTGAATGTGGTCAAGAGTTGGCGGCGGCTTTCAGTGATGCCGCCATTATTGCATTTGGGCATTTGGGCGATGGTAATTTGCATTACAACGTATTTAGAGCAGATAAAACTGCAGCGATTTACTCAGATGAGCCTATGGTGAATGATATTGTTTATGCTTGCGTTGCAAAGCATAACGGCAGTATCAGTGCAGAACACGGGATTGGACAATTAAAGCGCCATCATTTGGCTAAATACAGAAATCCCTTGGAATTAGCATTAATGAAAAGAATTAAACAATCGTTTGATTTGGCTGGAATTATGAACCCTGGAAAAGTATTACTCGATTAAAAAATGTAATCATTTACTTATATATTAGTGTTAACTAAGTAATGTATATGTTTTAGCTTACAAACTGCGTAGAATATATTTTCATAACTACTACAACGAAATTCAGGTATGAGCGAGTCCAACCCCAGCCATTCGAAAGCTTCTGACCGTCCTGATTGGCGTGTGGGTGAGCATCAAAGCCGCTTTGATCCCCTTTTAGATTGTTTGGCTGAGCTTACACGTATTCATGGCTCTCCTTGGACGTGTGAGGCTTTATCTGCTGGCTTACCCCTGAGCGATAATCTCTTATCACCCTCACTCGTGCCGCGCGCAGCAGCTCGAGCAGGCTTATCTGCTCGAGTGGTGCGCCGCTCCTTGAATGAATTACCTACCAGCTTATTCCCCGTTATTTTACTGCTTAAAGATCGAGGCGCTTGCTTACTGCTGGAGTGGCTGGATGACGGCATGGCACGCGTATGTTTTCCTGAAACCGGTGAATCATCTGAGCTGATTAGTGCTGAGGCATTACAAGACGTGCATACTGGCATCGTTATTTTTGTTCGGCCCAAGTTTAGATTTGAAGCCCGTGCACCAGAGCATGGCTCGGTGCGGGGTCGCCATTGGTTTTGGAGTGTAGTTAAAGACAATTGGCGCTTATACCGTGATGCACTATTGGCCGCGCTACTGATTAACACGCTGGCGCTGGCCATGCCGCTGTTTTCGATGAATGTTTACGATAGAGTCGTGCCCAACCATGCCTTAGAAACGCTGTGGGTGCTGGCGATTGGCGCTTTAGCGGTGTTGACGTTTGATTTCTTATTACGAACGATCCGTGGCTATATTATTGATGTAGCGTCAAAGCGTATTGATGTGACCTTATCCGCTTTGATTATGGAGCGTGTGCTTGGAATCCGCATGGAGGCGCGGCCCGCTTCGGTCGGTTCTTTTGTGGCTAATTTGCGTGCTTTTGAATCGGTACGAGATTTCATCGCGTCGGCTTCGATAACCACCTTGGTAGATTTGCCTTTTGTGCTGATTTTCTTACTGGTGATGATGTGGATCTCGCCGTGGTTGGCGGTGCCTGCCATGGTGGGCATTGTGCTGGTGGTGGTTTTTACCTTGCTGGCCCAAGATAAAATGCGCGAAATGGTTGAGCTCACTCAGCGGGCATCCGCACAGCGTAATGCTACCTTGGTTGAGGGCTTGGTTGGGATAGAAACCATCAAGGTGATGGGAGCGGAGAGCGAGTTCCAGCGTCGCTGGGAGCGCTCAACGCATTTCCTCGCCCAAGTGGGCTCAAAACTTAAATTACTTTCATCAACAACGGTTAATTTTGCATCGTTTATTAGCCAATTGGTGAGTGTGGTCGTGATTATTGTGGGTGTGTATTTACTCACCGAAAACATGGTAACAATGGGGGGGATTATTGCCGCCTCTATGTTATCTGGCCGTGCATTAGCCCCGCTTGGTCAGGTGGCTGGTTTGTTGATGCAATACCAAAATGCGCGCACCTCGCTGGCGGGGATTGAATCTCATATGAAGTTGCCGGTTGAGCGTCCGCAAGATAGCAATTTCTTACACCGCGAATCATTCCGAGGTGAAATTGAATTTAAAAACGTCAGCTTTGCCTATGCCGGTAGTGATGAAAAAGTACTCAATAATGTTTCATTTAAGCTTAAAGCCGGTGAAAAAATGGCCATTATTGGCCGGATTGGTTCTGGCAAAACCACGATCGAAAAAATGATCCTTGGGCTTTATTACCCTACTGAAGGGGCGGTGTTAATTGATGGTGTGGATACGCGGCAAATTGATCCCGCTGAATTACGCCGTGCCATTGGGCATGTGCCACAAGAGCCCATCTTGTTCTATGGCACCTTGCGCCAGAATATAGCCATGGGCGCGCCATTTGCAGACGATAGCAGTATTTTGGCTGCGGCTGATTTAGCTGGGGTGAAGGAATTCTCTGATCTGCACCCACGCGGTTTTGATATGTTGATTTCTGAACGTGGTGATTCCTTATCGGGGGGGCAGCGGCAAGCGGTTTCGATTGCTCGCGCTTTATTGAATGATCCGCCGATGCTGTTGCTAGATGAGCCAACCAGTGCAATGGATCACCTTTCTGAAGAAAAACTAAAAGCGCGCCTGAAGGCTTATATCGCGCAAAAAACCTTATTGCTGGTTACACATCGCACCTCTTTGCTGGATTTGGTCGATCGTTTGATCGTGCTAGATCAAGGGCAAGTCGTTGCAGATGGCGCGAAAGCGCAGGTGATTGAAGCCCTGCAGCAGGGCAGAATAGGTAGGACGAGTTGATGATGGAGATTAAAACCGTTAAACCTGCATTTTGGCGCAACAAGTGGCAAGCTTTAGTCAGCAAAAGCTCGTATTGGTTTGATCGCTATTTATTTAGAGGCGAAGCGGCGGATGTCGTTGATCACAATGATTTTATTGCTGATGCCGATTGGGTGATTGTTGAGCAAAGCTCGCGTGGTGCAAGAGTCTTGGTCTGGGTATCTGCGTTAACCGTGTTGGTGGTGCTGATTTGGGCTAGTTTGGCAAAAATTGATGAAGTTACACGTGGCGAAGGTAAGGTGATTCCTTCAAGGCAGATACAGGTGATACAAAGCTTGGATGGCGGCATTGTGAAGGCCATCTTAGTCAGAGAGGGGCAGCAGGTTAAGGAGGGGCAATTACTGATTACGATTGACCCAACCCGCTTTGTGTCGTCATTAAAAGAAAATCGGGCACAGTATTTATCGCTGAAAGCTAAGGCTGCACGGCTGGAAGCGCTGGCTTCGGGTAAAGACTTTGTTGTTCCTGCTGAAGTACAGGCCGAAGCGCCAGGAATAGTGATTCAAGAGCGTGGCTTGTATGAATCACGTCATGCTGAAATGACGGCTTTGATCAGCGGCGCACAGCAGCAGTTGGTGCAACGCGGGCAGGAGCTAAATGAAGCACGCACTCGCCGCGAACAAGCAGGCCAAGGCTATGCGCTGACTTTACGTGAGCTGGAAGCCACTAAGCCTTTATTGAAAAGTGGTGCCGTTTCTGATGTAGAAATCCTACGTTTAGAGCGTGATGTTTCGCGTTATTTGGGTGAGCGCGATTCTGCAGGCTCGCAAATTCCGCGTATCCAATCGGCGATGTCTGAGGCAGGTAGCAAAATTCGTGAGGTAGAGCTGAGTTTCAAAAACGTCGCCCGTGCAGAACTGGGTGAAACGGTGGGCAAGCTCAATAGCTTGACTGAAGGTAGTGTGGCCCTTGCTGATCGGGTGAAGCAGTCAGAAATTCGCTCGCCGGTAAATGGCACTGTAAAGCAATTGCAAGTTAATACCGTGGGTGGAGTGGTGCAGCCTGGTAAAGATATTATTGAAGTTGTGCCGGGGGATGACGCGCTGTTATTAGAAGCTAGGATCTTGCCGAAAGATATTGCCTTTTTACGCCCTGGCGCCACAGCAATTGTAAAATTTACAGCCTATGATTTCTCTATCTATGGTGGTTTGGAGGCCAAGCTAGAGCACATCAGTGCAGATACCGTTGTGGATGAAAAAGGTAACGCTTTTTATATCGTTAAGGTAAGAACGAATGCTAGCTTCTTGAAGGCTGGAGAAAAAAAACTACCTATTATCCCCGGCATGGTGGCTGAGGTTGATATTTTAACGGGTAAAAAAACAGTGCTTTCCTATTTGTTGAAACCGGTACTTCGTGCAAAATCCAATGCGTTGACTGAGCGATGAACTTCTCCATTTTAACTACCGATACCTCCTTGTTTGCGCATATCCAGCAGGGTACGCAGCAAGAGTTCTTGCTGCTAGGTTCTTTGCCTGCATTAAGCCAGCTTAGCGGTGGTGTGGTGCTGATTGATTTGGCTTTGCCTAGCTTGCCAGCTTTGAGCGATGCCAGCTGGCTTGTATATACCACGTCTAACCAAGTACTTTTTTTAAGCTCAACACCTAGCGATGAAGAACACCTAGCGGCATTAACAGCGGGCGCACGGGGTTATTGCCATGCCTATGCCACGGGCGAGTCTTTGCAGGCCATTTTGAATGTGATTGCGGCTGGTGGGGTTTGGGCAGGGCCAGCTATTTTGCAGGCCTTGATTCGCTCTATGCATAAATTATTTGTACCCAAAGATACTCAGGCTTGGATGGGGCCGCTGACTGATCGTGAGCGCGAAGTGGCTACTTTAGCCGCCAGTGGTAGTGCGAATAAAGAAATTGCTCGTGAGTTGGGTATTACTGAGCGTACTGTTAAGTTTCACCTAAGCTTGATATTTGAAAAGCTCAGTGTGAATGATCGTTTGCAACTTACGCTGCTGTCTAAGGGTATACGCTAATTTGTATTTTCATTACATTTTTGTGTCAGAGTTGCCCCGTTTATACGGGGCTTTTTTCTGACCAGCGGCCGCTGGCACTGTACTTAGGTACAGTAGGAACGTCAAAGGAATGGGGCTAGCCTAAAAGCCTAACTCATTCACTGGTTGACCTATCATGGCCGAGCAAATTAGTGCAAGCAAACCCAACGTTACCGTTGTTCATATTGATGGTAGCGTTTTTTTGCGAGATGCGACTGGGAAGTCTGTGCCTTTAAAAGAAGGCCAACAGTTGAATGAGAATGAAATTTTTGTTACCTCGGTAGATGGGCGAGTTCAGCTACTTATGCCCAATGGCGAGCTGCTAGAAATTGGCGGAGATCGTACGGTACAGGTTGACGCTCAGATGCTGGGCTCAGCCCCCGTTGATGCTGCATCAGCGGCGATTGCCGATCTGAATGCTTCAACGGATAAAATTGCGGCCGCAATCGCCAGCGGCACAGATTTGTCCACTGAGTTAGAAGCAACTGCTGCGGGTTTGGGCGGAGCAGGGGGTAGTGCGGAAGGCCACTCCTTTGTTGAGTTAGGGCGAATTGCTGAGGGCGTAAATCCGCTGGCATTTAATTTTGCAGGCTCTGATTTAGGCACAACAGATCTGCCCATTGTAGGTGCACTACCTATTCAGCCCAGCCCCAACCCCTCTATTCTGGGCGCAGATACAGTTAGTGTCGCTGAAGATACTCCCGCTTCTGGCAATGTACTTAGTAATGATAGCGATGCTGACGGCCCGCTCAGTGTTACTGGTTTTACAGTTGCGGGCTTGCCCGATACCTTTGCTCCCAACCAGCAGGCTACGATCACAAATGTAGGTACCTTGGTCATTGCGCCCAATGGTGATTTCACCTTTACACCTGTCGCTAATTACAATGGGCCAGTGCCGGTCGTGACGTATAGCGTGGTTGATCCTGTTGGTGGGACAGGCAGCAGTACTTTAACACTAACCGTTACCCCAGTGGATGACCCTGCGAATTTACAAAGCGATGTGGCAACGGCAGCCGAAGATACACCAGTAACGGGCAATGTATTAAGTAATGATAGCGATCCAGACGGGGCTCTAACGGTGACTGGCTTTACTATTGCAGGGCTTACCGGCGCATTTACAGCTGGGCAGCCTGCCAGCATCCCGAACGTGGGTACTCTTCTGATTGCGCCTAGTGGTGATTACACTTTTACTCCTGCTGGCAATTACAACGGCCCCGTGCCAGTGATTACATACAATGTGGTTGATCCACAGGGCGGAACGGGTAGTAGCACCTTAACTATTACCATTACACCTGTTGATGATCCGGCAAATTTACAAGCAGATACCGCAACGCTACTTGAAGACACCCCCGCAACAGGCAATGTATTGAGCAACGATAGCGATCCAGATGGCCCGTTGACGGTTACTGGCTTCACTATTGCAGGTCTAGCTGGCACGTTTACCACTAGTCAGCCAGCCACTATCCCCGGTGTAGGCTCGTTGGTGATTGCGCCCAATGGCGATTACAGCTTTACACCAGAAAATAACTACAACGGCCCCGTACCCGTTATCACCTACAACGTAATTGACCCATTAGGTGGCACGGGCAGTAGCACGCTGACACTGACCATTACGCCAGTCGATGATCCTGTGATTAGTACGATTGAAGTCGGTAATCCCGGTGTGGCAGACGACAATGTAGTTGAAGGTAACAACCTCGTTTTCAACGTTACTCTGAGTTCGGCCACCACCAAGGTGGAAAGCTACGCCTTTAGTTTGGGAGGCGGCACAGCCAGCACAGCGGACTACGGCACAGCCACCTTTAGCAATGGCGTGACGTATAACGCCACCACAGGTCTGATTACGGTTCCTGCGGGCGTCACTGATTTCGCTGTCACTCTGCCAACAGTGGATGATGCACTGGTAGAAATCACCCCAGAAACTGTACCGCTCACCATTGGTGGCGTTTCGGCTACCGGCGGGATTCTGGACAACGACAGCCCAACGATTACCAAAGTGGAAGTGGGTAACCCGGGAGTGGCGGACGACAATGTGGTGGAAGGCAATAACCTCGTCTTTAACGTCACGCTCAGCACGGCCACCACGAAACCAGAAACCTATGCATTTAATCTAGGTGGTGGTTCAGCATCAACCGCCGATTACGGCACAGCGACCTTTAGCAATGGCGTAACGTATAACGCTACCACAGGCCTGATTACTGTTCCGGCGGGCGTCACTGGTTTCGCAGTCACTCTTCCAACAGTGGACGACGCATTGGTAGAAATTACTCCAGAAACCGTACCTTTAACCATCGGTGGCGTCACTGCCACCGGCGGGATTTTGGACAACGACAGCCCAACGATTACCAAAGTGGAAGTGGGCAACCCGGGTGTGGCGGACGACAATGTGGTTGAAGGCAATAATCTGGTCTTTAACGTCACCCTCAGCACCGCCACCACCAAGATTGAAAGCTACGCATTTAATCTCGGCGGCGGCAGCGCATCGGCTGCAGACTACGGCACAGCCACCTTCAGCAATGGCGTGACGTATAACGCCACCACAGGTCTGATTACTGTTCCTGCGGGTGTCACTGATTTCGCTGTCACTCTGCCAACAGTGGACGATGCACTGGTCGAAATTACCCCAGAAGCTGTGCCGCTCACCATTGGTGGCGTTTCGGCCACCGGTGGGATTCTGGACAACGACAGCCCAGCCATTACTGGCATTGAAGTGGGTAACCCAGGAGTGGCGGATGACAATGTGGTTGAAGGTAATAATCTGGTCTTTAACGTCACGCTCAGCACTGCCACCACGAAACCAGAAACCTATGCATTTAATCTCGGCGGCGGCAGCGCATCGGCTGCAGACTACGGCACAGCCACCTTCAGCAATGGCGTGACGTATAACGCCACCACAGGTCTGATTACGGTTCCTGCGGGCGTCACTGATTTCGCTGTCACTCTGCCAACAGTGGATGATGCACTGGTCGAAATTACCCCAGAAGCTGTGCCGCTCACCATTGGTGGCGTTTCGGCCACCGGTGGGATTCTGGACAACGACAGCCCAGCCATTACTGGCATTGAAGTGGGTAACCCAGGAGTGGCGGATGACAATGTGGTTGAAGGTAATAACCTAGTCTTTAACGTCACGTTAAGTACCGCCACAACGAAACCAGAAACCTATGCATTTAATCTCGGCGGCGGCAGCGCATCGGCTGCAGACTACGGCACAGCCACCTTCAGCAATGGCGTGACGTATAACGCCACCACAGGTCTGATTACTGTTCCTGCGGGTGTCACTGATTTCGCTGTCACTCTGCCAACAGTGGACGATGCACTGGTCGAAATTACCCCAGAAGCTGTGCCGCTCACCATTGGTGGCGTTTCGGCCACCGGTGGGATTCTGGACAACGACAGCCCAGCCATTACTGGCATTGAAGTGGGTAACCCAGGAGTGGCGGATGACAATGTGGTTGAAGGTAATAACCTAGTCTTTAACGTCACGTTAAGTACCGCCACAACGAAACCAGAAACCTATGCGTTTAATCTGGGTGGAGGTTCAGCATCGGCTGCAGACTACGGCACAGCCACTTTCAGCAATGGCGTGACGTATAACGCCACCACAGGTCTGATTACTGTTCCTGCGGGTGTCACTGATTTCGCTGTCACTCTGCCAACAGTGGACGATGCACTGGTCGAAATTACCCCAGAAGCTGTGCCGCTCACCATTGGTGGCGTTTCGGCCACCGGTGGGATTCTGGACAACGACAGCCCAGCCATTACTGGCATTGAAGTGGGTAACCCAGGAGTGGCGGATGACAATGTGGTTGAAGGTAATAACCTAGTCTTTAACGTCACGTTAAGTACCGCCACAACGAAACCAGAAACCTATGCGTTTAATCTGGGTGGAGGTTCAGCATCGGCTGCAGACTACGGCACAGCCACTTTCAGCAATGGCGTGACGTATAACGCCACCACAGGTCTGATTACGGTTCCTGCGGGCGTCACTGGTTTCGCAGTCACTCTTCCAACAGTGGACGACGCACTGGTAGAAATCACCCCAGAAACCGTACCGCTCACCATTGGCGGCGTTTCGGCTACCGGTGGGATTCTGGATAACGACAGCCCAACGATTACCAAAGTGGAAGTGGGTAATCCGGGTGTGGCGGATGACAATGTGGTGGAAGGTAACAGCCTCGTCTTCAACGTCACCCTCAGCACCGCCACCACCAAGATTGAAACCTATGCATTTAATCTCGGCGGCGGCAGCGCATCGGCTGCAGACTACGGCACAGCCACCTTCAGCAATGGCGTGACGTATAACGCCACCACAGGTCTGATTACGGTTCCTGCGGGCGTCACTGATTTCGCTGTCACTCTGCCAACAGTGGATGATGCACTGGTAGAAATCACCCCAGAAACCGTACCGCTCACCATTGGCGGCGTTTCGGCCACCGGTGGGATTCTGGACAACGACAGCCCAGCCATTACTGGCATTGAAGTGGGTAACCCAGGAGTGGCGGATGACAATGTGGTTGAAGGTAATAACCTAGTCTTTAACGTCACGCTCAGCACTGCCACCACGAAACCAGAAACCTATGCATTTAATCTCGGCGGCGGCAGCGCATCGGCTGCAGATTACGGCACAGCCACCTTTAGCAATGGCGTGACGTATAACACCACCACAGGTCTGATTACGGTTCCTGCGGGCGTCACTGGTTTCGCAGTCACTCTTCCAACAGTGGACGACGCACTGGTAGAAATCACCCCAGAAACCGTACCGCTCACCATTGGCGGCGTTTCGGCTACCGGTGGGATTCTGGATAACGACAGCCCAACGATTACCAAAGTGGAAGTGGGTAATCCGGGTGTGGCGGATGACAATGTGGTGGAAGGTAACAGCCTCGTCTTCAACGTCACCCTCAGCACCGCCACCACCAAGATTGAAAGCTACGCATTTAATCTCGGCGGCGGCAGCGCATCGGCTGCAGATTACGGCACAGCCACCTTTAGCAATGGCGTGACGTATAACGCCACCACAGGTCTGATTACGGTTCCTGCGGGCGTCACTGATTTCGCTGTCACTCTGCCAACAGTGGATGATGCACTGGTAGAAATCACCCCAGAAACTGTACCGCTCACCATTGGTGGCGTTTCGGTCACCGGTGGGATTCTGGACAACGACAGCCCAGCCATTACTGGCATTGAAGTGGGTAACCCAGGAGTGGCGGATGACAATGTGGTGGAAGGCAATAATCTGGTCTTCAACGTCACTCTGAGTACGGCTACGACTAAGGTTGAAAGCTACGCCTTCAGTTTGGGTGGTGGTTCAGCATCAGCGGCAGACTACGGCACAGCCACCTTTAGCAATGGCGTGACGTATAACGCCACCACAGGTCTGATTACGGTTCCTGCGGGCGTCACTGGTTTCGCAGTCACTCTTCCAACAGTGGACGACGCACTGGTAGAAATCACCCCAGAAACCGTGCCGCTCACCATTGGTGGCGTTTCGGCTACCGGCGGGATTCTGGACAACGACGTTAATCAAGCTCCTATCATTGGCAACGCAAGTGCTACGGTTTCGGAAGAGGGCTTGCTTGGTGGTATTAAAGATTCTACAGGGTCACCAACAGATACCTCTGACAGTACGGTTCGTACTGGGACGATTGCAATTAGTGATCCTGGTAGTCCTGTTTTAACAACTTCTTTGATTGCCCCTACCACGGCCTTGTCCTCTGGTGGTCATGCCTTGGTATGGAGTGGAAGTGGCACACATGATTTAGCCGCCACCGCTGGTGTTGGTGGCCCTGTTGTTGCAACCATTAACATTGATAACGCAGGGAATTACACCGTCACCTTAAAAGCACCAATTGATCATCCGGTGAATAGTGTTGAGGATGTGAAATCATTCAATGTGGGGGTTAAAGTATCTGATGGTGCTTTAAGCTCAACAGGTACGCTCACCGTTAATGTTGAAGATGATGCTCCAGTTGGGCGTAGCCAAACGGCTAATGTACAGATTCCAAATGTGGATAGTAATTTGGTTCTTACTCTTGATATTTCCGGCAGCATGGGAGACCCAAGTGGAATCACTGGCAAAACAAGGCTGCAGGTTGCTAAGGAGGCAATTGCTAAATTAATCGACGATTACGATGTTTTAGGTGACGTTAAAGTCATGTTGGTTACGTTTAGCTCCTCCTCTGCCACACAGCAAAGTGGCGGACAAACATGGATGTCAGTTACTGAAGCTAAAGCTGTTTTAGCTGGGCTTGTTGCGAACGGCGGGACAAACTACGACGCTGCAGTGAGTCAAGTAACAACGCACTTTTCTGATGCAGGTAAGATTGTTGGTGGGCAAAATATTGGTTATTTCTTTTCTGATGGAGCGCCTAATACTGGGCTTGGTTTAGATGTAACTGAAGAAGGTGCTTGGAAGTCCTTCTTGCAGGCTAACCATATTAACTCACTCGCTTTGGGCTTAGGCTCGGGTGTGACCGATGTTAATTTGAATCCGCTTGCATACAATGGCACAGGAGCAGGCTCAGAAACTAACGCCATCATCGTGACTGATCTGGCGCAATTGCCACCTATCCTAAGAGATACGATAGTGGCCCCAAATGCGGGTGATTTAACTGGAACGGTTGCAGGGGTGACTTCGGGCTTTGGTGCCGATGGCGGCCATATGAATGACATTACTGTAGATGGTGTGAAATACACCTTTAATGTGGCGGGTAATTCAATCACTACTGCAGCTGGGGCGGGTACTTATTCCTTTGATGCGGCAACCCATCAATTAAAAGTGAATACCGTTTTAGGCGGGCAATTTGTAATTGATATGGATGATGGAAAATACACCTATACCCCACCAGTCATTAAAACTTCTGGTAGTAGTGAAAATATTGGATTTACCTTGATTGATAATGATGGTGATTTAGATCAGTCTAATAGCCATCTCACTATCAATGTGGTTCCGCCCGCACAAGGCAGTACCTTGCAACTAAGCACATCAACCACGGCGATTGCAGATGCTACTCGTGGCTTGCATGGTGAGTTCTTTGGTTATAACAATGATCCGGATAAGGGCGCTGGCATCACATACAACGTGCAAAGCCAAGATAATACGGTTGGCAATCTCGACAATATCAGTGATATCACCTCGGTGATTAATGGCCGTCAAGGTAGCAATATTGTCGGCACTCAAATCGAGGCCAGCGCGACTGCCAGCGATGCCACCTTTATTGCCGATGCGGTTAAATATGGCGTGACACCTGCGGTGACAGGCAATTTGGGCACTAATAATGCAGTAACGGCAGGCTCAGCCATTACAGCGGGCAATTTGTATAACTTCCTTGGCGCAAATAACGCTGGAGCCGATACGGCAGGGCTTGCTGCGACCAGTACCTTTGGCAATACCACAGATTCGATTATGCGGATGGTGGGTGGCGCTTATTTTGCAGCAGGCACTTACGATATTCGCGTGTATGCGGATGATGGTTTCCGTATTGCGGTTGATGGTTTGTCGGTATTTGAATACAACGCCAACCAGCCTCCAACCACACGGGTTCAAACCGGCGTGGTCATTAGTGAAGGGATGCATAATCTCGAAGTGTTGTATTGGGAGCAAGGAGGTAATGCGGCTTTAAAAGTTGAATTTAAACCAACTGGATCCGCCGATAGTGCTTATGTCACGCTAGGGATTAATGACATGGCCTTATTCCATGGCACACAAGCTCCGGTACTCACTGGGCTACAAGATATTATTGAAGACCCAAGTAATAATGGGCACTACCTTGTACGTAGCGGGCAAGAAGTAACGGGTAGCAATCTATCTGATACGATTACCGGCTCGGCGGGGCGCGATATTATTCATGGTGGTGCAGGCCAAGATGTAATCAATGCCGGAGCTGGGGCAGATCGTATTGAAGGGGGTGGGGGGAATGATACATTAACGGGTGGTTTGGGTGCCGATACTTTCCGCTGGGCCTTGGCGGATAAAGGAGCGGTTGGCACGCCTGATATCGATAAGATTACCGACTTCAATAGTGCAAGTTACAACGCCGGAGGTGATCGCCTTGATTTGCGTGATCTATTGCAATCAGAAAATCACAATGTGGGTTCGGGTAATTTAACTCAGTATTTACATTTTGAAAAATCAGGCACCGATACTATTATTCATGTCAGTAGTGCAGGTAGTTTCACAGGGGTGTTTAATGCAAATGGTGATGACCAACGTATCGTATTAGCAGGCGTTGATTTAACCAGTAATGGCAGCTTGGCAGACGCTGCAATTATCCAAGACCTGTTGAATAAGGGTAAATTGATTACTGATTAATGAATGAGTATCAACGTTAAAACGGCCAGTGCAAGTTGGCCGTTTTTTATTGGATCATCGCCCAAGCTCGGGGTATTCAAGTTTTGCTGCTGGCAGTTTACTTAGCCTTGCTGGCGACAGGGCCACTTAAACCGTTAATGCCTAAGGTTTTAAGCATATCCCATTCACTTCGCGTATGTACGCGCTCAGCAATAGTTAAAATATCATGGCCAGAAGCAATGCCGATGATCGCTTTCACTAGATTTTGATTGCCTGGATGCTGATCAATGGCTTGAATAAAGCTGCCGTCAATTTTTAAGTAATCAAGTTGCAATTCGTAAAGCTGAGGGATGCTGCCAAAATGGCGGCCAAAGTGTTTAATCCCTACTTTACAACCTAAAGGGCGCACTTTTTGGGCAAAATTGGCTAATGCAGTGATCTCATCTCTAAAGCCAAATTCATTGACTTCAAACCACAGGCGATGGGTGGCATATTTATGTTGTTGCAGGATAAGTAGCAAATCTTCAATAAACTGCTCATCTGCAATGGATTTTGCTTCTAGGTTGATTGCAAGCTGTGCATCGTGCAATTTAAGCTCAGCGCAAGCTAGCTGAACGGATTCTAAATCTAGGGTATTGCTCAAGCCTAAACGGCTAATAAAGGGCATGAAAGTCCCTGCCGTGAGCAGCTCTTGCGTTTCTGGGTGGCGTAAGCGCAGCAGTAGCTCGCGATGCAAAGGCTGACCATC
Organism: Iodobacter fluviatilis; assembly: GCF_004194535.1. Taxonomy (NCBI): domain Bacteria; kingdom Pseudomonadati; phylum Pseudomonadota; class Betaproteobacteria; order Neisseriales; family Chitinibacteraceae; genus Iodobacter; species Iodobacter fluviatilis. Next base: position 2,023,845 of record NZ_CP025781.1, read on the forward strand.
AACCAAAAGCGCTGGGTAAGAAGCCAATTCAAAGCAATGGTTTTTAAATGCTTTTTGCAATAATGGCTGCCAGTCTTGGGCTGGTAAGGCTTGGGTAGCGCTGGCGCTACTGACGTGGCCAGTGCCATTCGCTCCATTACTTTCTGCTTGAGCGAGTGCTTGGTCTGTCCCTGCGAGTAGTTGGCTAATGCTGTCATTATGCTGATATGTGGCAATACCGATGGCGGCTAAATCATCTGCATCCGTCAGCTCGTGTTGGCGTAGCTCAGCTAAGCCCTGATGTAGGTTTTTGGCTAAATCTAAGCCTTGTTGGCGATCTAAGCTGGGGGCGAGTAATGCAAAATCTGCACCATTTAAACGGGCTACCAGCCAATCGGGCTCTTGCCCTGTGAGTGAGGCAAGCCGGCCTGCCGCCATTTGCAGAAACTGATCGGCGCGTTCTCTGCCAAGGCGGCGATTGACGCCCGCTAAATCATGCAAACGCATAATGAGTAAAATGCCGCTGGGTGCTGCCTCATCATCTTCTAAGGCTTGTGACAACCTGCCCATAAAAAAGCTGCGGTTAGGTAGCTGGGTGAGCGTATCCCTATTGGCTTCGCTGCGCAGGGCATCAATGCGTGCCGCCTGTTCAGAAAACATGGTTTTAACGCGGCTTACCATGGTGTTCATGGCATTGACGACACTTTTTAATTCTTTATAACGTGGCTCTGGAATGGTAATAAAGCGCCGTTCGCTAATCGCTTCTGCTTGTTCAACCATTTGTGTAATTGGCTTTTTGACCCAGTTCAGCAGCACTTGTAAACCTGCGCCACACACTAAGCCTGCACCAATAATCCAAATAAATAGTCTGATTGCGCCTTCCCAAAGCGCTTGATAGGCGAAGCGTGAATGGGCAACAACGGTGACGGTGCCCGCTTGCTTCCAGCCATCACTAACCTGTGCTTTACCAAATGAGATTTGTAAGGGGAAGGTTTTAACGAACCAGTTAGGCACTCCATCGGCTTTATCGTTATTTGTGCGCTCAACAATCGATTTGCCGTGATTATCGCTAAAGCGAATTAACTCAAAGTGGCCAGTATCGAACAGAGCTGCCACATTTAGCTCAATCGTTGCAGGGTCTTTGCTTTGCTGCGACATGGATAGGGCTAAAGAGGAGGCATTGTCATTACTTTGCGTAAATAGCTGCTGCTCTAAATAACCGCGAGCGGTATAAACGCTGACAATAAAGCTACCAGCAAAGGCCACTAAGGTGGCCAAAATAATCATCATCCAAAGCTGGCGAAAGAGTGACATGGTATTTCCTTAGCAGAGCTGGGCATATATTTCGCATTCCAATGCCCCATTAATATAAATAATTGTGATGTTAAGCACACTGTATGGATAATTAATCAGTCTCGTAACCTTCTGCTTTCATTTTTGAAATAAGATCTTTCCAGCGAGATAATTTATCGACCGAGCCTGATGGTTGTGCGCTTGCACCAGTAAAAATTCCATCACTATTAAAACTGAATACAGGCGTTAAATCAGGGCGGCGTGAAGCAGGGCGAATATCATTAAGTAAATTATCTAATACTAATGGTTCTGCGTCAGTACTAGGGTAATACGTTAAAACCATATGAGCTTGGCTAATATTACTGGAGATACCACCAATTTTAGCTTTAACGTAGGTTAAACGTAGTTTCTCTTTTGCAACACCAAGTTCTTTTAAGCTGAAATATTTAATAATGGCAAAGTCCTCACAATCTCCAGCGCCTTTGCCTATGGTTTCAAGGGGCGTTGCCCAATAATCAGGCGCATTCCAGATTGTTTGATCGTCGCCAAATTGAATTCTGCGATTAAAAAAATCATTAATTCGTTTTAGTTTATCGGTTTCAGTTGCGTTACGTGCCTCATTAATCAAAGTTTGCCAGTCGCTAAATAAGCGAACAGGCGTTTGCCCCCAGCGCAGTACTAATGATTTTTGTAAACGATCAAAATCTAAGCCTGCCGCTGCGTGCAAGGCCAGTGATGTGGCGATTAAAAGCCAAATTGTTATTTTTTGTAAGTAAGATGGGGGGCGTTGGAGCATGTGTATATAGTTTGTAGGTAACTATCTTTATAGTGGTTTAATTAAAGCTAATTGTCCAACTTACAATTATAAACGCAGCTAGCCGAAAGAAAGAGGCTGAACTATAATTTTGGCAGCACATAAAAAAGACTTCGTCATCAGGGCGAGCACATCAAAATAATTGCACTTGCGAATCTCACTGGATTAAAAAGATGAAAGAAAAGTTATGCTTGGCTGTTGCCTTGGCATTGTGCAGTATTGGTGTACAAGCTGCTGCCCCTGCTTCTTTGCAAGAAGCAGCAGAGCGGGCTATTAGCAATAATCCCGAGTTACGTGCGCGCTGGTTCGAATTTAAAGCATCGGTTGAAGATGTATCAGCTGCGCGTGGTGGTTATATGCCCCAAGTTGATTTTCAGGCTTTTGCTGGGCGAGAGTGGGAAAAGCGACCAAGTGGTGACACCGGTGGGTTTAATCATCCAGGAGCTTCACTCACATTACGTCAAATGCTGTTTGATGGTTTTGCAACGAGCAATGAAGTGCAGCGTTTAGGGTATGCAAGGCTCACTCGTTATTACGAGTTGCTTTCTTCTTCAGATCAAATTGCCTTTGAAACGGTACGTGCTTATCAAGATGTATTGCGTTACCGTGAGTTGGTGGCCTTGGCTCAAGACAATTTTGCGTTACATAAAGAAATTTTAGGGCAAATTGAAGAGCGGGTTAAAGCAGGGGTAGGCCGCCGGGTTGATTTGGAACAAGCATCTGGACGCTTAGCCTTAGCTGAATCTAATTGGCTTACTGATCTATCTAATTTGCACGATGTTTCTGCCCGTTTTCAACGTATTGTTGGCGAGGCACCCGCCGCAGCCTTGGCGCCATCACAAGATTTACGTACAGCCTTGCCCAAGGAAGGGGATATCGCGTTAGCAACTGCTTTAAAGCAAAACCCTGGTTTTTTAGCTGCAGTATCAAATATTCGCTCAGCACGTAGCGATGCCGAAACACGTAAGGCAAATAATTATCCCAAGCTAGAGCTGGTGGCAAAACAAGCCTTAGATCGTGATCGTGATGGTATTAGCGGCACTTTTCAAGATCGTACTATTCAGCTTAATTTAAATTACAACTTATTTAGTGGTGGGCGTGATAGTGCGCGTACTCGTGGTGCGGTTGAAAAGCTGAATACCGCCTATGAATTACGTGATAAAACATGCCGAGATATTCGTCAGACAACGCAGATTGCGTGGAATGATGTTCGCCGCTTGAATGAGCAAATGAAATTCCTCGATCAGCATCAACTTTCTACAGAGAAATCACGAGATGCTTATCGCAAACAATTTGATATTGGCCAGCGTACTTTATTAGATTTATTGGATACAGAAAACGAGTTGTTTACCGCTAAGCGCGCGGTTGTAAACGCAGTTAATGATTTAAAAACCTCAGAAGCGGGTGTTCTTACTCAAATGCATCAATTATTGGCAGCTCTGAAGTTGGCACCTTTAGAAACGGCAGTGCCTGAAGCGCTGGACGATAATCAGCTTGATGATGAGCGTGTTCGCTGTAGCGCTGAAATGCCGAAGGAATATACGATGGATCGCGATGCCGCAATGGCAAATCGCCCATCACTTGCTCCAGCAGCGGTCACTACTGCCCCAGTAGCTGTCACTGCTGCGCCAGAAGCAGCTAAAGACGTGCCAGTGGGCAAAGAGCTCGCTCAATTTGGCATTGATCTAGCCGACAAATGGTCTAAAGCGTGGGCAGAAAAACGCACGGATGATTACCTAGCGTTTTACGCTGATAGTTTTGTGCCAAGCAATGGCATGAGCGCGGATAAATGGAAGGCATTCCGTCGTACTCGCGTGGGCAAGCAGGGTGATATAACTATTACGTTGAGCAATATGAAGCTTAGGCAATTAAATGACACTCAAGCTGAAGCTACATTTAGCCAAAGCTATAAGTCCAAAGACTATACCGACGTAGTTCAAAAGACTTTAGATATGGTGAAACAAGGCGGACAGTGGAAAATCAAAGCAGAGAAAGTAACGAGTGGTAGGGCGTATTAACGTGTAAGCGATTGCACCGTTGAAATGGGCCTTCTTTGGAAGGCCTATTTTTATGCCTTTTATGCGCAATAAGCGCAGAAGGGTCTAATGTTTTGCAGCCTATATTTCAAGCTGGCAGCACAAAATCAAGCCAAAAGACTTTAGTTTTGTCAGTTTATGTTGGAATGTTCACTTACTCTTCTTTCTCTTCACTTAGTGATCTATAAAGAAAAAGCCCGTTATTTGGGACGGGTTATGCGGGGGGGGCTAGCTCATGGCAGCTATTGCGACTGAACTACAAAATACAGTTTTGATTAATGAAAATATAAAAATGGTGATTTGGAATTGCTTTGAAATTAATCTAATGGGTTTAAATGCCATTTTATTAGCCAAACGAGCGGGCCGAATGGCCCGTGGGTTTGGGGTGATTTCGGGCGAGTTACGAGAGCTATCATTGCAACTGCAAGGCAGTATGAATCGGCTGAGTAGCGCCAGCCAAGATATGTTGGCTGAATCCTCTCATAGTATGACGCAAGAGCGGCGTAATCAGATGTTGCTGCATACATCTGAGCAGTCTGCGGACAATACGACTTACCTAGCAGATACGCTTTCGCGTACACGGCTTGCCAGTGATGAGCATGCGGCGCGCTTGCGACTCGTGCATCAGCGTTTGTCAGAATACATTGATGAGGCCTATCAGGCTTGTGTTTTTGGGGTGGTGATTGCGCGTGCCGCTAGAATTGAATCGGCCTATTCCGGTGAGCATTCTAATGTACTGGCTGAGTTGTCTAATGACTTTGCCAGCAAGGTTGATTCCATCGTGCCAAGGTTAGAAGAGCTGAGGCGCATTTCTGGAAATATGAAATGAAAAAAGCCCAAATATTGTTTGAGCAGGGAGATCATCGTTGGTTGGCCATTTCGCGGGATCCCGAGCGCCCCAATCATTTAATTGATACCAATGAATATGTCATTGTTAATGGGGGGGAGGCATTAATAACCGATCCGGGTGGATTAGAAGTTTTCCCTGCCGTATTTTCCGCAGTAAGCTCGGTGCTTGATCCTCGGCTTATTCGTACTATTTTTTCCTCACACCAAGATCCCGATGTGATTTCATCTTTGGCGCTTTGGTTGGAATTTAACCCCGAGCTGAAGTGCCATATTTCTGGTTTATGGGCTACTTTTGTTCCACACTTTGGTGGCTCAAGTGACACCATGGTCAGTATTCCAGATCAAGGCAGTGAAATGATCGTTGGGAGTGCTCATCTCAGCACGATTCCTGCTCACTACCTACATTCTTCAGGAAATTTTCATCTTTATGATCCTTTGGCTAAAGTGCTTTTTTCTGGCGATGTAGGGGCGGCTCTGCTGCCAGAAGGAAATAGTGATTTATTTGTGACTGATTTTGATCGGCATATTCGTTTTGCAGAGGGCTTTCATAAGCGCTGGATGGGTTCCAATAGTGCAAAGCGGGTGTGGTGTGAAAGGGTGACTAGCTTAAAAATAGATATGATTTGCCCTCAGCATGGGTCAGTTTATTCTGGGGATGACGTAGAGAGATTTATCAATTGGTTCGATGAATTACAAGTGGGTCTTTTCTGATTTTTTTACATGAGTAGATGCTTTGGGGGGCTAGAAATGCGTGCATTCAGCCCCCATTTCATTTGCTCAATCAATAAAGAACTCAGGAAAAATGATGAGCATTACTGTTAATGGTGTTGAGATTACCGATGTAATGATTGCGGCTGAAAGCCAGCATCACCAGGATGCTCCATCTGCGATCGATGCAACGGTGCAAGAGCTTATTTTGCGTGAGCTATTGTTGCAACGTGCTGCAACGCTGTCGATTGAAGCCGCTAGCCCAGAAGAAACCATTGGTTTATTGCTGCAAACGGAAGTAAAAATCACGGATCCAGATGAGGTCGCTTGCCAGCAGTATTACGACAATAACCCACAATCTTTTGTGCGAGGTGAAACGTTAGAAGGCAGTCATATTTTATTTAAAACCGGTGAAACAGAGCTGGTAGATACCGTGCTGGCTAATGCGGTATTGGCCGAAGTAAAAGCTAATCCAGAAAAGTTTGAAGAGCTCGCGCGTCAACATTCCAGCTGCCCATCTGGTCAGCAGGGCGGTAATCTGGGCCAATTTGGCCGTGGCCAAATGGTGCCAGAATTTGAACAAGTGGCATTTAGCCTGAATGAAGGCGAAATTGCCGCTGATTTAGTTGAAACACGCTTTGGTTTACATATTATTCGCGCAGGTAGCAAGGCTGAAGGCGCAATGGTGAGTTTTGATGAAGTAAAAGCAAAACTAGCCGAATTTCTGAGTGATGTGGCAACCCGTCGTGCCATGAATCAATACCTACAAACGCTAGTGAATGCCGCTAAAATTGAAGGTTATACCTTGCCTAGCCCTGATGCCGCTCAGTAACTGAGGTTAAGTACAAGAGGTTTTCGTCCGCGAAAGCTACCATTGAAGCCCTTAATTTGCTGAATCCGTATTTTAATTGTGCATCTGAAGGGCGATATTGGTTTATCCCTGAAGCCATTGATGACTATTTATCAAGTGGGCTTCGAGTAATTTGCATTTACCTTGTTACATTTGTCTGTGATTAGGCTGCGGACGGGCTTTGTTTTGCTTCGCTCATCCGCGGCCTTAAAATATATTTCTATCTATTTGGTAGTAGTTTACCTCCCTCGTCCGACTAAGCTTTTGAGGCAAAAAAAACAGTAGAATAAGCCGTAGGAGAAAAGCCATGCTTCAAGATCGGTTCGGACGTTCTATCAGCTATTTGCGCGTTTCAGTCACAGATCGTTGTGATTTGCGTTGTAGTTATTGCATGCCTAAAGGCTTCTCTGGTTTTGAAGAGCCCGCTCACTGGCTAACGTTTGATGAAATGACGCGCTTGATCGGGCTGTTTGCCCAAGTAGGTGTGGGCAGGGTGCGCTTAACGGGGGGCGAGCCACTACTGCGCAAAGATTTGCCGCTGCTGGCCGCAAGAATTGCCGCCTTACCGGGTATCCGCGATTTATCCCTATCGACCAATGCCACTCAGTTAGAAAAGCACGCTGTTGCGCTGAAAGCTGCAGGCGTTAGCCGGATTAATGTCAGCTTAGATTCACTGGAAAAAGCCTGCTTGGAAGACATTGTGGGGAAGGCTGCTTTTGAGCGGATTATGGCCGGTATTATGGCGGGCAAGGCGGTTGGTTTTGATCCCATCAAAATTAATATGGTCGCCATGCGTGGCGTAAATGACCATGAAATTGAGAATATGGCGGCATTTTGCCTCCAAAACGGTTTTATTTTGCGCTTGATTGAAGCCATGCCGATGGGGGACACGGGGCGCAATGCGCAGTATATGCCGCTGGATGAAGTGAGGGATTCGCTAGTGGCGCGCTTAGGATTAGAGCCCGAAGCCTTGGAGTTGGGGGGGGGCCCGCGCGTTACTGGAAAACCAGCGACGGTAGTGGCCGGATTGGCTTTATTACACCGATTTCACAGCACTTCTGTGCCACCTGTAATCGAATTCGGCTGGCGGTCGATGGCACGCTCTATATGTGCTTGGGGCAGGAGGAAAAGTTCTCTTTTAGGCCGTTGCTTAGAGGAGGAGCTACCGATACAGAAATTTTGGCTGCGATTGCCGAGGCAATTGAATTAAAACCAGAAAAACATGAGTTTCGGGAATCACCGTTGCAAATCGTACGGTTTATGTCGCAGACCGGCGGTTAAGTCATTTTCTATAGTGGATGTTTTTCTTTCACGTAATCGGTCTGTGGTGGATAATCAGCCGGTCTTTTATTACGGGTAAACCCCTATGGCCGATTTGCATCAGTTTATTGAAGGTTTTCGTGAATTTCAGCAACAATATTTTGCTGGTGAAACCGCTTTGTTTGATCGTTTACGCGCTGGTCAGACACCAACTACTGTGTTGATAGGCTGCTGTGATTCTCGGGTCGATCCCGCCATTCTTACCCAATGTGCACCAGGCGAAATGTTCATTATTCGCAACGTGGCTAATTTGGTGCCGCCATTTGAGCAGGGAACAACCAATCAAGGGGTCTCGGCGGCTCTGCAATACGCAGTGACGGTGCTTAATGTCAGCCGGATTGTGGTGCTAGGGCATAGCCATTGCGGCGGTATTAAAGGCTTAATGGATAGTAATGATATCGTGGATAAAGACGATTTCTTGGGCCGTTGGATTCATATTGCGAGTAAGGCAAAGCAGCGGGTCTTGCAGCAGCTACCTCATGCCGATAAAGCTACTCAGTATCGGGCCTGTGAGCTGGAAGCGATTCGTGATTCGTTGGTTAATCTAGAGACTTTTCCTTGGATTAAACAGCGGCTTGGTAGTGCTGAACTGAGTTTACATGGTTGGTTTTTTGATTTTGAGCACGGTGCTTTGTTGGGGTTTGATGAAGAGAGCAAGCAATTTCAGCCCTTAGTAAGCGCCCTGCCAATCAAAGATTTTTGGATCGAGATTTAATTGCACTTACAAAGTCCTCAGCGCGTTTTAGGTATTGTGGGGTGGTCAGGCAGCGGTAAGACCACCCTAATAGAAAAACTGCTGCCAGAATTGGCACGTTTGGGACTTAAAGTGAGTGTCATCAAACATACGCATCATGATGTGGAGTTTGAGCCCGAGGGTAAAGACAGCATACGATTCAGGGCCGCGGGTGCGGGGGAAGTATTACTCGCTACACCAAAGCGCTTTGTCCTACAGCATGAAATGCCTGAGCCGCTGCCTTTAAGTGCGTTGCTAGCACGAATGGCCCCCGTTGATTTAGTGCTGGTTGAAGGCTTTAAAACGGCGGCGATTCCTAAGTTAGAAGTCCGCCGTGCCAGCCACCCCGCCTTGGTGGATCCCTATATTATTGCGATTGCCAGCGATTACTCACTTCACAGCTCCCTGCCTGTACTCGATCTTAACCAAGCTGCAGTCATTGCGGCGTTTATTAGTGATTTGCCATGCTAGATTTTGATACAGCCCTTTCCCGTTTACTCCTAGCAGCCCGTGTTTCAAGTGGGGTGGACGTGTTGCCGCTGAGCCAAGCTAATGGCCGTGTACTTAGTCATGACTTGGTTTCGCAGGTGTCCGTGCCAAGTTTTGATAATAGCGCCATGGATGGTTACGCCCTGAATATTGGCGACTCATGGCCCGACAGTTTTAAGCTAGTGCAGCGTATTGCCGCTGGTAATGTTGGGCAGGCTTTAAATAGTGGCGAGGCGGCCCGTATTTTTACTGGAGCGCCAATTCCAGCTGGGGCCAATGTGGTGGTGATGCAAGAAAATTGCCGCACCGAGGATGGGCAAGTTTATATCGCAGCGCCGCTTGAGCTCGGGAGCAATATTCGTTTACGGGGTGAAGACATCGCTGCAGGTAGCGTGATTTTGCCAGCGGGAACGCGGCTTAGCCCTGCGGCGATTGGCTTAGTCGCATCGATTGGTGTTGCAGAGCTCACTGTGAAGCAGCGTTTAAGAGTGGCCCTACTATCGACTGGTGATGAGCTGGTAGAGCCCGGACAGCCACTTGGCGCAGGTCAAATTTATAACTCCAACCGCTATGCCCTGACTGCACTACTGGACGATTGCCTGATTACTGACTTAGGCATTGTGCCGGATGATGCGGAGCTGACTCGGGATATTCTGCAAACAGCCGCAAAGCAGCACGATGTGCTGATTACCTCTGGTGGCGTATCGGTAGGGGAAGAAGATCATGTCAAGGGTGCGGTAGAGCTGCTAGGTCATTTAGATTTATGGAAAATTGCAATAAAGCCAGGCAAGCCTTTTGCCTATGGGCGAATTGGCGATTGTGATTTTATTGGTTTGCCAGGTAATCCGGTTTCTAGCTTAGTGACCTTTTTATTATTAGTACGGCCTTTTTTATTAGCCCGCTTAGCGTGTTTAAAGCTGCAACCTGCAAGATTTAAATTAATGGCCGCTTTTGATTGGAAAAAAGCAGGTAATCGCCGTGAGTTTTTACGTGGCAAGTTAAATGAACAAGGCCATGTAGAGATTTACCCACAGCAAGGCTCTGGTGTATTAACGTCTTTAGTTTGGGGCGATGGCTTGGTGGATATTGCCGTGGGCGAAACGATTAAGCTTGGGGATAGCGTGCAGTTCATTCCATTCCATAGCATGCGATGAATGGGGTGATTAATGCTATGCTGCAAACATATAAGTAAGGCTGATGTAGTACAGTATCAATTATTGGATATCTAGGTGAAATATCGTAGGCCTACTGGCTTACTTTGTGTTTGGGGGCGCTGCTAGCAGCGCCCTAAGAGCTTTACCAAGCTGAGTTTTAAGAAAGAGCGATTTTAGAGATGACCATGATTCGTGTTTTATATTTTGCTCGGCTGCGTGATGCATTTGCTTGTGAAAGTGAAGAGCTGCCTATGCCAAGCCCCGCAACCGTGGCTGGATTGATTGCAATATTGATATCGCGTGGCGATATTTGGGCGGCGGAATTATCGGGGAATAAAATATTTAGAGTCGCCGTTAATCAAGAAATGGCTCAGCTCAGCGATATGATTCCAAGTAATGCAGAAGTGGCTATTTTTCCTCCTGTGACGGGGGGCTAATGGCGGATATTCGAATTCTGGTGCAAAGCGCAGATTTTGATTTAGCTACAGAATATGCGCGCTTTGATAACGATGCCAGCATGGGCGCAATAGTGGCTTTTGTGGGCCGAGTGCGCGATTTAGATCAAAGCATTACCGCCATGCATTTAGAGCATTATCCTGGTATGACTGAAAAAGCTCTCGCTAAAATAGTCGGAGAGGCGTGCCAATATTGGCCTTTGCAAGCGGTGACGGTGATTCATCGTATTGGTGCTTTGCAAGCAGCAGAGCAAATTGTGCTGGTGTTAACGGCATCAAAGCACCGGCAAGCGGCCTATGAATCAAATGCATTTATTATGGATTTCCTAAAAACACAAGCGCCGTTCTGGAAAAAAGAAGGAACTGCTGCTTGCCTACAATGGGTTGATGCACGATCAAGTGATCAAGGCGCGCTGGATCGTTGGCAGTACTTGAGGGTGGTTTAACATGATTTTGGATGCAGTCATTCTGGCTGGTGGCGAAGGGCGCCGCATGGGGGGGCGTGATAAAGGCTTGGTTGAGCTTTCTGGTCGCCCCTTGGTAGAGTGGAGCCTAGAAGCCTTATCGCGGCAGACTCGTGCTGTTGATCATGTTTTAATTTCGGCCAATCGTAATTTGCCTGAATATGCACGTTTTGGTGCGCCTGTTTTGCGTGATGTTTATCCAGGGCATCCGGGCCCTTTGGCTGGAATTCACTCAGCCTTATTAGCTTCCCCCGCTAAATATCTTGTAGTTTTACCTTGTGATGTGCCATTTTTGCCTGCAGATTTGGTGGAAAAGTTATTGGCAAAAATAGAGCAAGATGAAACACAAGTGGTGATGGCACGCACCCCAGATGGGCAAGTTCATCCCACGATTTGCATGTTGCGTCACGATGTTTTGCCTTCCTTAATGGAAAGGTTATCTAGGCAAGAGCTGAAATTATCTGCATGGCAAGAGAGCTTGCAGTTGCAATATGTAGACTTCCCCGAGTTGGCTTTTCCTAATCTAAATACGCAGGATGATTTAGCCGCTTGTGCTGCGCGGCTATCTGGCGTTGATACAATACCTATGCCTTACCGATCTACAGACCAGAGCGCAGATAGCGCATCAGGGCTCACGCATTTCAACGCTAATGGCGAAGCGCATATGGTGGATGTGGCGGGCAAGGTAGATAGCCACCGCATTGCCCGCGCCGTGGGCGAGATTCGTATGCTGCCCACTACCTTGCATCTGATTGAAACCGGCAGCCATAAAAAAGGCGATGTGCTGGGCGTGGCACGGATTGCTGGGATTATGGCGTCTAAGCGCACCGCGGATTTAATCCCACTTTGCCACCCTATCCCGCTAACCAGCGTGAGCGTGGATTTCACGATTGATCGGGCAGGCAGCCTTGTGCGCTGTGAAGTCACGGCAGAAACAATCGGGCGCACAGGGGTAGAAATGGAAGCGCTTACCGCGTTGAATATCGCCCTATTAACTATCTACGATATGTGTAAAGCCGTGGATCGCGGCATGATTATGTCGCAGCTCCGCCTGCTGGAAAAACAAGGCGGTAAGTCTGGACATTGGCAGGCCAGCCATAGCATTTAAGGGGATAGTAATGATAGAAGTCCTGAAGCTAATGACGAGTAGAAGTTCGGAAATTAGCGCGACTTTTTTCTATCCCCAAGATCAGGCTAAAGCGGCGGTGCTCATTGTCCCCGCGATGGGCGTGAGTCAGTCTTATTACGCGCCGCTGGCCTCTTGGCTGGCTGAGCAGGGTTTTTTAGTGGCCAGCTTTGATTACACCGGTATGGGTTTATCCACACAGGGCAGTTTGCGTCAACTTGAAGTCAATATTTTGGATTGGGCTAAATACGATTGCGACACGATGTTAGCGGCGCTTTCACAAGCCGATCGCCCGCTGTATTGGCTGGGGCACAGCCTTGGTGGTCAATTACTAGGCTTGATTCCTGACCCAGAGCGGATTACCAAGGCCATCACCATTGCCAGTGGCAGCGGTTATTGGCTGGAAAACGCACTGAGCTTGCGCTGGAAAGTCTGGTGGCTATGGTTTGTGCTGGTGCCCTTATTGGTGCCCGTGTGTGGTTATTTCCCTGGCAAGCGTTTACGCAAAGTTGGCAATTTGCCGCGTGGTGTGATTGGGCAATGGCGGCGCTGGTGCTTAAACTCAGATTACGCTGTGGGTGCAGAAGGGCTTGAGGTGAAGGGCCGGTTTGCAGCGCTCACGCAGCCGATTACGGTGATGTCGTTTACCGATGATGAGCTGATGACGGCTAAAAGTATTCGCTCTTTACATGCTTTTTATACCCATTCCCCACAAAAAACCAAGCGCCTCTCACCCTATGATATTGGGGTAAAACAGATAGGACACTTTGGTTTTTTTAAGCCTCGTTTTAGCGAAAGCCTGTGGCAGGCTCATTTGTTGCCAGAGCTAAGCTAATCCCAGCAATGCATTCTTGCTCAATGCCACCGCCACAATATAGGCAAAACAAGCGATCGCTGCGATTAAGGCAGTTACACGGATTGTTTTGGTTTTGCCACGCTTTAGCGCGATTGTCCCCAGTACGATATACACCAACAGCCCACAGACTTTAGCCACCAGCCACATCTTGGGGCCGGGGTAGAGCATGGCTAGGCGAATGGCGCTCAGCAGCAACAGGGTGTCGATAATATGCGGCGCAATACGCAGAAATTTTGTTTGTAAGTAGGCGGAGCCTTGCAGCATCAGGCCGCCACGCAGTAAAAATAGCCCCGCAGACAGGGCCACACACAGCATATGTAGATGTTTTACAGCAAGATATTCCATGGCAAGGGCGCTCTCGTGCGAAAATGGTGAGTTCTGCATCTTACTTGGCTTATGCTTGTGGATGTGGCCGGTGAAATGAAAGGATAAGGGTTTATGGAAGAATTACGATTATCAAAGCGCTTAGCTGAGCTGGGCCTTTGTTCGCGCCGTGAGGCCGATGAATATATTGCTAAAGGCTGGGTTAAAGTCGATGGCGTAGTGGTGGATGTGTTGGGTAGCAAGGTGCTGCCTAGCCAAACCGTGAGCTTAGAGCCAGCGGCCAAAGCCACTCAGGCTGGCCGAGTGACTATCCTCGTGAATAAGCCCGTGGGTTATGTGTCTGGGCAAGCTGAAAAAGGCTACACCCCCGCCGTGGCGCTGGTGGTGCCGGATAACCATTGGGAAGGCGATACCAGCGGAATACGCTTTGTGCCCCCGCATATGCGTGATTTGGCCCCGGCTGGGCGCTTGGATATCGACTCGGTTGGATTATTGGTGCTGACCCAAGATGGCGTGGTGGCTAAAACTTTGGTTGGTGAAGGTTCCAATGTTGAAAAAGAATATCTAGTACGGGTAACGGGGCAGCTTTCCAGCGATGGCATGAAAAAGCTCAATCATGGCTTAAGCCTAGATGGCAAGGCGCTGAAACCGGCGCGTGTAAGTTGGCAAAATGAAAACCAACTGCGCTTTATTTTGCGCGAAGGTAAAAAACGCCAAATTCGCCGCATGTGCGAGTTAGTTGGCCTAGAAGTGGTGGGCTTAAAGCGGATTCGAATTGGTAAGGTTTTATTGGGCGATTTGCCGCCGGGTAAATGGCGTTATCTTTCTGCAACGGAGCGGTTCTAATGTTGCGTGCACTGGCTTTGATGTTATTGAGTGGCGCGGCATTGGCTTCGCCGGATGAAATTACGGGGCGCTATCAATGCGGCTCGGCGCAGTTTTATATGACCTCCAGCACCGACATGGAGCAGGTAAGGCTACGTGTTGATGGCCGGATTTATGATCTAGTCACCATGCGCACCGCCAGTGGTGCAGCTTGGAGTGATGGAGAATGGATTTGGTGGACTAAGGGCGCGGATAGCTTTTTAGAACGCCAGTCTGTCATGGTTGCTAAAGATTGCCTGAAGAAGCCGGCGTACTAATGTTGCGCGTTGATGTGTTATTAGTTGAGCAGGGTCTAGCGCCGTCGCGTACCGCCGCTCAATGCATGATTGCCGCTGGGCGCGTGAGCAGTGCTGGCAAGGTGATTAGCAAAGCCAGCCTGAAGCTGGCGCAGGATTGCGTACTACAGCTGGCGGCGGATGAAAGCGATCGCTTTGTTTCGCGTGGTGGTTTCAAGCTGGCAGGGGCTCTCGCTCAAGCGGGTGTGGATGTAGCGGGTATGCAAGTGCTAGATGTGGGGATTTCTACGGGTGGCTTTAGCGATTGCCTGCTACAAGCTGGGGCACGCAAAGTGATCGGAGTAGAAGTCGGCCACGGCCAGCTACACCCTAGGCTGCTGGCGGATCGCCGTATCGTGCAGTTTGAAGGCGTAAACGCCCGTCACCTTAGCCCAGCGCTGATTGCTAGCGCCCAAGATGGGCCACTGCAGCTGATTGTGGGCGATGTATCGTTTATCTCGCTCACGTTAATCTTACCGGCGCTGCGCTCCATGCTGCAGCCCCAAGCGGCGTTGTTGTTCTTGGTGAAACCACAGTTTGAAGTTGGCAAGGCAGGCATTGCCCGTGGCGGCATTGTTAAAGACGAAAGCCTTTATGCCGAGGTAGAAGCCAAAATAAAAACAGCCGCAATAGCGGCTGGATTTAGCGTGAAAGACTACTTTGCCAGCTCGATTAACGGTGGCGATGGGAACCGTGAATTCTTTATTTATGCGCTAGCTCTGTAGGGGCACGGCATGGCGTGCCCTCTGCATATCACCTTGCTTAGGCTGTAGCTAAGTGGTTTTTGCTTGGTGTAACTCGCCACGGCATACAGAAGCACAGTGGGTTATGACAGAAATCTGTCTAACCCACTCTACGTTTTATTTCTTTTTCCCAAATAACACTTCAGCGTCATCTACTTCTTTTAATAGCGCCCGTACTTCGGGCTCTTTAAATTCGCTGATCGCTTCTTTGTAGTATTCCAAGCTTTCTGGATAAGCAAACGCGGCTTGGCGCATTAAGCTGTGGGCTTTGCCGGTGTTACCACGTAGGGCTTCCATAATGGCTTGATCGCTCAGCTGGGTAGGATAGGGGCGTACTTGGTTTAGTCTATCCAAAATTTGCAGTTTCCATGACATGTCTACCTTGCTGGCGACGATGTAGTTGGATAGCGCAAAATCAGCGTAGAAATCGATGAGGGGGTTTTGTTTCAACCCTTGCAGGGTTTTAATCCGGCTTGCGTTTTCTGTAGGTTTAGTCGATGGTTCCATGATTGGGTAAATCTGTATATACAGCAGGCCACCAAACACGGCAGTGGCGAGGGCTGCAACGCCGTAGCTGCCAAGGGTGGCGCGTACTGCCAAATTGGGTATCTCTAGCATACGTGGTGCATCAGAGCGCATAAAGAACAGCGCCAGTGCAAATGGGCCCATTAGGTGGTAATACCATAGTGGGTATTCAACCAAACTATGTAGTACCGACACAATCACCATGGATGCACCGAAGATTTTAACGGGGTCGTGCTCGCGTTTAAGTAGAGCAATAAACATCCATGAAATCCCACCCGCCATAACGATGGCACCCGCTAAACCCGTTTCTGCCATGATATTGAGTAGTGAATTATGTGCATGAGTAAACAGCACACTTTCTGTCACGATGGCAAAAGCGGGGTTGATTTGCAGGGCGATACTTTGCGATGGATAAGCGCCCCAGCCAATACCTAGCCAAGGGTGGGCTAAAAAGGTTAGCCATGCTTTATGCCATTCCACCAAACGGCGTGCACCGTTGGAATCTAGCCTGTCTAAGCCAGTTGGCACTTCATTTTTGGCGTGTAGCAAGGATTGTAGTGCTTCATTTACCCACGGGGCTACAAACTGCATCACGATGATCAGCACGGCACAAGCGACTAAATATCCGCCAAAGCGGCGCACGCTATCTTTGCCTAGCCATGCGGATAAGCCACCAAATACCAGCCAAGCCCCTGCATACATAAATGGAGAGCGCGAGCTGCTCCATGCAATGGCTAGTGCTAGCCACATCGCCACTGGCCAAAACCATGTTCTAGGTAATTCTTTTTCTGCGGCTAGCCACGCTGCGGCGGCTAAGCCCCAGGTTAGATAATGACCATAGAGATTTTTCTGACCTAAGTGGCCAAAGATTAAGCGTGGGCCGTTTTGGATTAGCTCGATAACCTGTTGTACAGAGATGGCAGAATTAAAAATGGCTCCAGCTAATAAGCCCCAAGCAAAGAAGGGGGCGAGCTGCATGCTACCAAAATGATCCCTTGCTCTGGCTAATGCCCATACTGAAAACGCTGCGGTCAGTGCGTAAAGAATTGGCTCGGTGCGATCAGACCAATAGAGCACTGGCATGACGAGCATCTGCAGAGCAATGACCGCAGCTAAACCAAACCAGATCAAGCTGGCATAAGGCGGGCTGGATTTTTTATAGCTAGGCAGAGCCGCAGCGGTAAGTACCATCAGGACTGCAAGCACTAAGGCGGCTAGTTCAGAAGGGAATACTGGATTGGGCGCATAGCGAAAAGGAATGCCGCAGGGAACTGCGGCAAGCAAAAATAGCAGGGTTTGGAATACTCTTAGTTGCGCGATCATGGTGTGTTTTCGATGCTTTCTTGGGGAGTTTTATACATCCAGCTGGCGACCAAAACACCCGCTTCAAAGAGAAGCCAAAGCGGAATAGCCAACAGGCATTGGGATACTACATCTGGCGGGGTCACTACCGCCGCGATGACAAAGGCGCCGACGATAACATAGGGGCGGATTTCTTTCAGTTTTGCGATACTAATAAAGCCCATTTTAACCAGCACAATCACCAAAATTGGTACTTCAAAGGTCACGCCAAAGGAGATAAACATGCCAATGGCAAAATCTAAATACTCGCCAGAATCGGGCAGCCATTGCATTGATGCGGGAATCACCGAAACAATAAATTTAAAGACCACACCAAACACTAGGAAATAAGCAAAACCAACGCCCAGCATAAAGAGCAGGCTAGAGGCGACAACCAGTGGCAGGATGAGTTTTTTTTCCTGCGCATAAAGGCCGGGAGCAATAAAGGCCCATAGCTGGTAAAGCGTATGCGGCAAGGTAATCATAAAAGCCACCATCGAGGTGATTTTTATCTGCAGCATAAAGGGGGAGGCAATGCCGATGGTGATTAGACGCTGATTAGGTAAAACGTGGGTCAGTGGGGCAACCATTAAATCATAAAGTTGTTCTGAAAAATAAAAGCAGGCAAGAAATCCGACTAAGAAAACCGCTGCGATACGTACAATTCGCGTACGTAATTCGAGTAAATGAACTAAGAGAGGCTGGAGGTTATCCGTCATATTTAACGCCGAGATATGTGGAGTGGGCAGGTTTCTTTGCCCAATGATGATGTGTATTGTTATCAGCGAGGCGGAGTGGGCAAAGCTGCCCACCTTAAGCCTGCATCATCTGATTAGTTTTAACGCCGATCTGGCCTAGATTCTGCATGTGGTGTTACAGGTGGGGCGAATAAATCACCTTGAGGGCCAGTAGGAATTTCATCCATCGTTGGCTGTTCTTTAGGTTCAGTAGGCTCAGACAATGCGGCCTTTGCTTCCTCTAGAGGCTGATGAATGGTTTGACTGAGATAGCCAGCCTCGGCACGAATTTCTGCTTCGACTTTAGCAAGCTCCGCCAGTTGAAATTCTTTATCTAAATCAGACTTTACCGTCGAGATAAAGCGCTGTGCTCGGCCCAGCAAGGCACCGGCAGTACGCGCCACCTTAGGGAGTTTCTCTGGACCAATCACAACTAAGGCGACGGCGCTGATAATAATGAGCTCACCAAAACTAACATCAAACACGGGCGAACCTTAGCGTTTGTCGGTTTCGACGGGTTTATCTTCACTCTTAGCAGCGGGTGTTTCGCCATCTTTGATGCCGTCTTTAAAGCCTTTAACCGCAGAGCCTAAGTCTTTACCAATATTGCCGAGCTTTTTGGTACCAAAAACCAAAACCACAATGACCAGAACGATCAGCCAATGCCATATGCTAAATGAACCCATGATAATCTCCTTGCTTCACGCTTATTGCGTGGTGATGTCTGAAATATTAGTTGTAAGGGGCTTGCCGCCAATCACATGCATATGTAGATGGAAGAAAGTCTGCCCACCACCATGGCCGGTGTTAATGATAGTGCGGTAGCCATCGTCCAAGCCTTGCTCTTTGGCAAGCTTGGCCGTCAAAAGCAGCATTTTGCCAAGCACTGCTTGATGTTCTGCTGTGGCATGCGCCAAAGAATCGACATGCACTTTAGGCACCACTAAAAAATGCACGGGTGCAACGGGGTGTATATCGTGAAAAGCGATCACATCATCGTCTTCAAATATTTTCTTTGCAGGAATTTCACCAGCGGCAATTTTACAAAATAGGCAATCGCTCATGCTATTGCTCCTGCCGTGAGTTTTTTTCGTCGATGCCAGAAATGCCTTCACGGCGGGCTAATTCCGCGAGTACATCGTCGGCACTTAAGCCTTTATGCGCCAGTAGCACTAAGGTATGAAACCACAGATCGGCCACTTCCCGGACA
The DNA here is from genome assembly GCF_004194535.1 of Iodobacter fluviatilis. Lineage (NCBI taxonomy): Bacteria > Pseudomonadati > Pseudomonadota > Betaproteobacteria > Neisseriales > Chitinibacteraceae > Iodobacter > Iodobacter fluviatilis. The sequence goes on from NZ_CP025781.1 coordinate 2,043,011, forward strand.
ATATGTAGCTTGTCGCCATCTTTGGCCGCCATAATGGTTTCTACCGCTTCTTCCCCCACCTTTTTCAAGATGGCATCGGTGCCTTGATGCAGCAACTTCGCTACATAAGAGGTGGAAGGATCACTATTACGGCGCTTGGCCAGCGTGGTGGATAAGCGTTCCAGAATATCTGCAGAGACCATAGCTTTACCTTGTCTGATGTACTTCAAGCTCGATTATATTGCTAATAGGTTACAAGTATGTGGCGATTATATGGAAATCTTGCCAATAAGGGGGTAGTGATGCCCCGCCTTAGCAATGTGATATCAAGGCTTAGTGGCATAAATTTGCACGGGATCTTTGAGTACGGCATCAGTGATGACCCACTTGCTATCCACCAAAGTGCGGAAAAAACAGCTGGGGCGGCCTGTATGGCAGGCAATCCCGCCTACTTGCTCGATTTGGTAGATCAGCACATCACCATCGCAATCAAATTGGATGGCCGATACCTTTTGAAAGTGGCCAGATTCTTCGCCCTTATGCCAGAGCTTTTGTCTGGAGCGGGTCCAGTAATGTGCAGTTTTTTTTTCGGCAGTAAGCGCTACCGCTTCACGGTTAGCGTAGGCAAACATCAGTATACGGCCGCTTTCTTGATCTTGGGCAATCACTGGTACTAGGCCTTTTTCATCCCACTTTATTTCATCTAGCCAGCTCATAAGCGCACCTCAATCCCTGCGGCACGCATGACTTCTTTGGCTTGGCGCACTGTATATTCGCCAAAGTGAAAGATACTGGCAGCAAGCACCGCATCGGCGTGCCCTTGGATCACGCCATCGACTAAATGCTGCAGGTTGCCCACGCCGCCAGAGGCAATCACGGGGATATCTACCGCATCGCTTACTGCGCGGGTGAGTGGTAGATTAAAGCCAATTTTGGTGCCATCTCTATCCATGCTGGTGAGTAGAATCTCGCCCGCGCCCAATTGCTGCATCCGTGTTGCCCATTCAATGGCATCTAGCCCTGTTGGGTTACGCCCACCGTGGGTAAATACTTCCCAGCGTAATGGCTCATTTGGCAGGCTGACTTGCTTGGCATCAATGGCCACCACAATCGCTTGGCTGCCAAAGCGATCGCTGGCGTCTTTGACTATTTGTGGGTTGGTTACGGCGGTGGTGTTGATGCTGACTTTATCGGCACCCGCATTAAGTAATCGGCGGATATCATCTACCACCCGAATGCCGCCACCTACGGTGAGTGGAATAAACACTTGGGCTGCGACTTCTTCAATCACATGCAAAATAATATCCCGCTGATCGGATGAGGCGGTAATGTCTAAGAAGGTCAGCTCGTCTGCGCCTTGGTCATCATATTTCTTAGCGATTTCGACTGGATCGCCTGCATCACGCAGGCCTACAAAGTTGATACCTTTGACTACTCGGCCAGCGGTTACATCAAGACAGGGAATAATACGTTTAGCAAGAGACATGGCGTTTTTTTTGCTTTTTAGGAAAAGACGGGGCTTATTCGGATTGCTGAGCGATCCAGAGAGCCCAGAGTTTACTGGCTGCTTCACTATATTGGCCTGGGCAGCCGGCAAACTCGGAGCTGAACCACTGAACAAAGATGTTATGCACGACTTCTCGAACATCGTCTTCAGATTGGCATTGCGGCAACACACGTAAAATACTGCCAACTTCGGGGGCGTAGCCCTGAGGCTCCATGACGAGCGGGATCATCATTGGGTCACAATCAAATAGCAGTTGGCAGACTTGCTCAAAGAACAGTGGATCCTGCTCTTGCAGATAGCCGCCAATTTTCCTTTCGCTACTGGCCCAATCAAACCATTTAGGCTGTGACATGAATGCCTCACGGAATAGGGCTGCCGCGCCCCTATTATGGAAACCTCTAAAATCCTAGCTCTTTAATATGCTGCGTTACGCTTTAAATAAATTGTTTCACACCTCAAGCAGATGCAGGTTCGCTATTTAAAGCAGGTCTTGGCTTATTTAGAAAGGTAGGTTTTTGCGGCCTCCATTAGTCGGACAACTCGTCGGCGAGTTCTTGCGCCGCTCTAAAGTCTATCGTGCCTTCGTAAATGGCTCGGCCGGTAATCACACCTTCAATACCCTCTGCCTCTACTGCGGCTAATTTTCTTACATCGTCTAGGTTTGTTAATCCACCAGAGGCAATTACGGGAATACTCAGTGCTTGCGCTAGTTTTACGGTGGCTTCGATATTTACGCCGCTGAGCATGCCATCGCGGCCAATATCGGTGTAAATCACGCTTTCTACGCCGTAGCCTTCAAAGCGTTTGGCAAGATCAATCACATTTAAATCGGTGATTTTTGCCCAGCCATCGGTGGCGACAAAGCCATCTTTGGCATCTAGCCCAACAATAATTTGCCCAGGGAAAGCATCGCAGGCTTCATGTAAAAAACCAGGTTGTTTGATAGCGGCGGTGCCGATGATAACGTAATCAATTCCCGCATCTAGATACATTTCTATGGTTTCTAGACTACGAATTCCGCCGCCCAACTGTACGGGTACTTCGCCGTTGATCGCTTTAAGAATGCTTTTAACCGCCGCTAAATTCTTTGGCTTGCCAGCAAATGCGCCGTTTAGATCAACAAGGTGCATGCGGCGAGCGCCTTGGCCTAGCCAATGGCTTACAAAGCTGGCTGGGTCGTCAGAAAACACAGTGGCGTCGTCCATTTCACCTTGGCGTAGGCGTACACATTGGCCGTCTTTTAGGTCGATTGCAGGAATGATTAGCATAATGGCGTCAGATTTTGTTTTGTGAAGGGGAAAAGATGTTTTGTTGCTTGAGTTAAAAGATTAACAATCAGCATAGCGCTAAAGAAAACTAAACAGGAATGCCAATCTAAAGAATGATTACTGGCTAAGTAGACGGTGATTACGCTGTAAATACAGGTCGTAAGAAAGCTTGTTTGTAGTGCTTCATTGCAGCCTTTCCAACTCGTTTCCCAAAGCGTTTCCATTCTATTGCCTTTTAGGTATTGCCATTCCAGTTTACAAAATTCTTCAATAAGCTTAGACCAGCATGATGACTTTTTTCAGGATGGCATTGAATAGCAAAGATATTATCCCTTGCAACCGCCGCTGCAAAGCGATATGGATAGGCACTTTCTAACACGGCGATGTTTTCACTGGGCTGAAAATGATAGCTGTGTACAAAGTAAAAGCGCTCCCCATCGGGAATCCCAGCCCACAGCGGGTGGTCTTGTACTTTAAACATTTCATTCCAACCCATATGCGGCACTTTTAATTTTTGCCCTTGGGCATCCAACATTTTTTCCTTAGGAAAGCGCACCACTTTGCCCTTAAATACGCCAAGTCCTGGGGTATGTCCTTCTTCGCTTGATTCAAATAAAAGCTGCGCACCTACGCAAATACCAAGAAAGGGCTTGTTTTGGGCCGCATCAAGTACCGCTTGTTTTAAGCCGCGCTCGGTCAGCTCTTTCATACAATCGGGCATCGCCCCTTGGCCGGGGAAGACCACTTTGTCTGCTTCTGCAACAATAGCTGGATCGGCAGTTAGCACAATATTGGCTAAATCGCCTGCTACATGTTCTAAAGCCTTGGTGACTGAGCGTAAATTACCCATTCCATAATCAACAACTGCAATTTTCATGGTGTATTTTCAGCGTTTGATCAGGGCCGCATCGCCGCAGATCGGGTGATTGATATCAGCTTGATACTGACACAGTTGCAAGGCTGTGCCACGTGTTTTCTGCTCATTGATCAGGCAAGCGACAGCATGTACCGTACCAGCCAAATTTTGAGTAAGAAAATCATGGCCAGCAAGCTGCGCGATCACTGTGTTTTGCCGTATCAATAGGTGTTTTAGGCTGGCGCTACGCCCCGTTTGGCAATCGACCGCTACGCTGGTTTGGCGGGTGTCGAAATGGCCATCTGAGCTACTCTGGGTGTTTAAGTAGCGCCATTGGTAGTGGTAGTAAACGTGGTTACGGCGCTCGATCACAGAATCGGTATCGATCCAGCTGCTGGACTCGCTATCCTTTGCCCATTGTAGCCAGTTGCTGCTGTAGCTTGGGCTGACAAACAGCAGCAGCAAGATGCAGATGATGCGCATTAGCCGACGAGTGTGCCCTTGGTGGATGGCGTAATGCCTGCCATACGTTCATCTCGCTCCACCGCCATGCGTAAGGCACGGCCTAGTGCTTTAAACACGGTTTCGGCCTGATGATGGGCGTTTTGGCCTTTTAGGTTATCAATATGCAGGCTGATGGCGGCATGATTGATAAAACCACGGAAGAATTCGCCAAATAAATCAACATCAAAACCACCAATCATGGCGCGCGTGTAGTTAACGTTGTATTCCAAACAGGGGCGGCCAGATAAATCAACCACGACACGGCTTAACGCCTCATCGAGTGGTACATAACTATGGCCGTAGCGGCGAATGCCTTTTTTATCACCCACTGCTTGAGCAAATGCTTGGCCAAGGGTGATGCCTACGTCTTCTACGGTGTGGTGAGCGTCGATATGCAAATCGCCAACCGCCTTGATTTCGATATCAAATAGGCCATGGCGAGCCACTTGATCCAGCATATGTTCAAAAAAGGGCACGCCAGTATCAAATTTTGATACCCCTGTTCCATCCAAATTTAAAGTGACGGTAATTTGAGTTTCCAGCGTATTACGGCTAACAGTGATCTGACGCATTAATAAATCCCCGAAGGTGGTTTATTTAAAAATAATATCGGCATCAAATTTTTATACCAGTGTCTTATCTGGGTTCAGCGTGACAGTGATCTGGCACCGGTTTGATTTTTGATCAAATGGCGATTTTCATCTCAATTGTCTACGAGAACGGTGCCGCCGTGAAGCCTTAGCGTTGACGTAAAGCAGCGGCAATGCCTTTTTTTGCCCAAATCACTATTTCCTCTTGTTCTTCAAGGGCGGAGTTTGGAAGCGGGTAGTAAGCCATCCCTTGCACACTCATCAATCTTTCAAACGATATTCCGCTGATCGTGCATGGGCGGTTAGCCCTTCGCCGTGGGCTAGGGTGCTGGCGATGCGGCCTAGGGTTTGGCTACCGGCCTCGGAAACCTCGATCAAACTCGTGCGTTTTTGAAAGTCATATACCCCTAGCGGGCTGGCAAAACGGGCGGTGCGGGCGGTGGGTAATACATGGTTTGGCCCAGCACAATAATCGCCTAAAGACTCGCTGGTAAATCGCCCCATAAAGATTGCACCCGCGTGACGCAGCTCAGGTAGGTAGACTTTTGGGGTAGCTATAGACAATTCTAGGTGTTCTGGGGCGATATAGTTGGCTATTTCGCAAGCTTCATGTAAATCTTTTACTAAGATAAGCGCGCCTCGGCCGGTGAGGGACGCGCGAATAATGTCTTGTCTTGGCATGGTGGGGAGTAGCTTTTCGATGCTGGCAGCAACTTGCTGGATGAAATCTTTATCTGGGCAAAGCAAAATGGCTTGGGCGATTTCATCGTGTTCGGCTTGGCTGAATAAATCCATCGCGATCCAATCTGGATCGGTTGTGCCATCGCAAATTACTAGAATCTCTGAAGGGCCAGCCACCATATCGATGCCGACAATACCAAACACTCGGCGTTTGGCTGCGGCCACATAGGCGTTGCCGGGGCCGGTTATTTTATCCACAGCAGGCACGGTTTCTGTACCAAAAGCCAGCGCGCCCACGGCTTGTGCGCCGCCAATACAGAATGCACGGCTGACACCGGCCACATAGGCTGCGGCCAGTACCAGATCATTTTTTTCGCCGCGTGGTGTTGGCACCACCATAATAATTTCGGCCACACCAGCTACATGGGCGGGAATGGCATTCATTAATACGGATGATGGATAGCTTGCCTTACCACCTGGCACGTAAATCCCCACCCTATCTAAGGCGGTAACCTGCTGGCCTAGCACCGTGCCATCGGCTTCGGTGTATTGCCAAGACGCCATTTTTTGATGTTCGTGATATTTGCGCACTCGCTCTGCTGCGGCTACTAGCGCATCTCTTTGCACATTGGGCAGGCGCTCGAAAGCGGCTTTTAGCTCGGCCTGCGTGAGCTCTAACTCTTCCATGCTTTGTGCAGGTACGGCATCAAAGCGCTGGGTGTATTCCACCACCGCCGCATCGCCGCGTGCTTTTACGTCAGCCAGAATATCTGCAACTCGGGTATCCACATCCGGATCTTGCGAGGTTTCAAAAGCCAGCAGGGCGGCGAGTTGTGATTGAAAATCAGCAGAACGAGAATCAAGGCGACGCAACATGGCAGGGTCCAAAAATATATCGTGGGACGATTATACCCAAAGCTTTGGCCGGAGCTGGAGTCATATTTAGGTGGAAAATGTTTAGAAATTGCAGATTAACTTACAATTAATTTTCATAAAATATGCTTTTATATTACAAATTACTGACTTTATTGGTTTGTTTGTGTCTGCTGTTTGAATTTATGTGCATAGTGGTAAATCATGAATTTAATAGTTACAGATTTTACAAAAATGAAAGACAATAAAATATGTTTGGCTGGTATTGATTTAGAAAGTAAACTTTTAATAAGACCTTTGCCATATATTTACACTCCATGGGCTTTAGATAGGGGGATTTCACCAGGCTCAATATTGAAGGGTGAATGGTGGCCTAAAGAATCTTTGTTAGCTCCTCATTTGGAGGATTGTAGTTATAAAAATTTAGAAGTTGATCTTATTTATAGGAGTGTTGATTTATTTTCTGTGTTGTCTGAAATATGCAGCAATTCAATTGTAGAAGGTTTTGGGGGTATTGTTGCAGGAAGTAAAAAAATGAGTAATACATCTTTAGTAAAGACCTCAATTGTAACTATTAAAATAAATGCACGCTGTTCTTCTTTGTCTTCAGATTCTGAAGGAAAAATTAGAGTAGATATTAAGGATGGTGCAGGTGATTTATATTGCGATTTATCATTAACTGACTATAATTTACTTAGTAAATTGAATTTTGATAAAAAACAGATAGAATCTTTTAATGAAAGCATTAGGATTTCTAACAATGTGAATTGCACCGGGTTTCGCGGAGGCTCCAATTCTTGAGAGAATGGCACCATGAAGAAATCAACTCACTTTTCCCCCGAAGTCCGTGAACGAGCAGTTCGCATGGTCATTGAACACCTTGCTGAATACCCATCCGAATGGGCTACCCTCGTTTCAATTGCCAGCAAAATAGGCTGCACGCCCGAAACACTGCGCACATGGTGCCGTCGACAAGGCGGCGATACCGTTCAAGCCAACAAAAATTCAGCAGAGAACGAACGAATCAAAGCGCTGGAACGAGAAGTACGCGAACTTAAAAAGGCCAATGAAATTCTGCGCCTAGCCAGCGCGTATTTCGCACAGGCGGAGCTCGACCGCCGCTTGAAATCGTAAGGTCATTCATCGATTCCCATCGTGGTCAGCACGGGGTCGAGCCGATCTGCAAACTGTTACAGGTCGCTCCGTCTGCCTATCGACGTTATGTCGCTCGACAGCGCAATCCCGCGTTACGTTGCCAACGTGCCATTCGTGACGAGCAACTGAGCGGTGAAGTTACGCGCGTCTGGCAAGAGAATCATCAGGTGTATGGTGCCGTCAAAGTCTGGCGGCAACTCAAGCGCGATGGGCATCTTGTGGCGCGGTGTACCGTTGAGCGTTTGATGCGCAGCCTAGGTTTGCGCGGAATATCGCGTGGTAAAGCGGTGCGCACGACACGCCCAGACCCTGCCGTTGCTTGCCCACTCGATCATGTGAACCGACAATTTGTCGCCGAACGACCGAATCAGCTCTGGGTTTCGGATTTTACCTACGTATCGACTTGGCAAGGCTTCGTGTATGTGGCGTTTGTGATTGATGTATTCGCTCGGTATATCGTGGGCTGGCGAGTGAGTCGCAATATGCAAACCGAGTTTGTGCTGGATGCGTTAGAGCAAGCCCTTTGGGCGCGGCAACCGGAGCGAGAAGCGCTGATTCATCACAGCGACCGTGGATCGCAGTATGTATCGATTAGATATACCGAGCGATTGACTGAAGCAGGCATCGAGCCATCGGTTGGTACGACCGGCGACAGTTACGACAATGCACTCGCTGAGACGATTAACGGACTCTACAAAGCGGAAGTGATTCATCGTTTGGGGCCTTGGAAAAGCCTAGAATCTGTGGAGCTAGCGACATTAGAATGGGTTTCGTGGTTCAATCACCATCGTTTGCTTGGGTCGATTGGTCATATCCCACCTGCGGAAGCAGAAGCAAATTATTATCGTAATCAAAGCGAGCAGGCCATGTTGGTCTGACTCAAACCAAACAGCCTCCGCGAAACCCGGTGCGATTCAATGTTTATGCTAGGATTGGGTTGACTCGTATTTTTAAAGGAGAATTTTGGCTTCAAGTGAATGGGTTGTATATTTTTAATTAAGGAATTAATATTTATGAGCGAAATATTTACAATTGGATTTACTGATAAAAGCGCTCGAGAGTTTTTTTATTTGATATCACAAAATAATGTTAAGCGTATTATTGATACTCGGATTAACACTGGCTCTCAGTTGTCTGGTTTTGCAAAAAAAAATGACTTGCAATATTTTCTAAAAGAAATATGCAATGTTGATTATGTTTGGGTCGCCGATTTTGCGCCAACAAAAGATTTACTTAGCCGTTATAGAAGTAATGGTATTACGTGGACAGAGTATGAAAATTTGTATGTCGATTTGATAATAAAAAGGAAAGTTGAAAAAAAATATTCTCCTGAATTTCTTGATGGGAGCTGTTTGTTGTGTAGTGAACATCAACCACATTTTTGCCACCGAAGATTATTAGTAGAGTACTTAAACTTATCTTGGGGATCGTCTTTTGAAGTTAAACATTTATTATGAATAGAATATTGATTTATTATCCAAAAAATTTTAAAGTTGAAGGTTTTTTTGTAGATAAAGTTAGTACATTGATAAGCGGTCTTGAAGATTGTGAAATTGTAGTTTTGAATGATTATAATGGTTTTGTTATTTCTAATTTTTCTATCAAATATTCGGTTAAAAATATTACTGAGGATCATAATTATAAATATAATGTAAATAAAGAATTGAAAACAATAACGCACGCAATAGTTTTTTGGGATGGAAGAGGTATTGAGTGGCTAGTTTACTCTTTATTTTTGATGAAAATATCTAATAGGATTATTGCAGTTGAGGTTACTGAAGTTGCCAATAAAGATGTAGGTGATAAATATGATGTATACATTGGAAGGGGGACTCCTTGGGGGAATCCATTTCCAATTGGTGAAGATGGAATGAGCAGAGAAGATGTAATTAATAAATATAGATTGTATTTTGAAAAAGAAATTTTGACTGATCCAATTAAAAGAAAAAATATATTATCTTTGAAGGGGAAAATTCTTGGGTGCCATTGTAAACCTTTACCTTGTCACGGAGATGTAATTGCTGAGTATTTAAATACATTTAAAGGTGATGATGATTAGGTGTTGTAAATGTATGCTGATACTATTTTAGTTCGATGTAACTTTATATTTCTTTGAATCACCAGCTAAACAGCACATCCGCTCGCTCTTTGCTGGCTTCAATTAGCTTTGCATTCGGGCCGTCAGTGTTGCGTACCCATTCGATAGCTGCGGCTTCGCTGCGGCCAAATTGCATATGGCGCTGGATAAGCCGGGATTCTCTGAGCGCGTGGTCTACGTCTACATACCAAGTTTCATCGAGCAAGCTATGTAATTTGGCCCAATGCCCGCTGCTCAGCAGCAGGTAATTGCCTTCAACGATGATGAGCTGTTGATCAGGCTGGATAGGAATGGCGTTGGCGATGGGTTCTTCGATTTCGCGGCGAAACTCGGGGACGTAGATGGTTTCGCCTGCGGGCTGGGTTTTTAGTCGCTGAATCATTGCGGCAAAACCTGCGCTATCAAAGGTATCTTCTGCGCCTTTTCTTGCTGCTTTGCCAAGGCGGGCTAACTCGCTATTGGCCAGATGATAACCATCCATCGGCACAACTATGCTTTGCTCTGGATAAAGCTGCTGAATCTCTTGTGCTAGCGTCGATTTGCCCGATCCGGGCGGGCCGACGATGCCGAGTAGTTTGCGCTGGCCATTGGCCAATAGGGCGTCGATTCTTGCCAGATAGTGGGGCTGGATCATTTTGCGTTTTTCTCGGCAAGTGGGGAATCAAAACTAACACAGGCCCCAGCTGCTATCAATGCGGCTGGGGCCTGTGTGGTTTGTGCGTTAGTAAAGGTTTACATCATTCCCATCGCTCTTGGCAGCCAGAGTGAGATGGCGGGTACATAGGTTACCAGCAGTAAGAAGCCCAGCATGGTGAGTAGCCACGGCCAAACGGCGATGGTGAGCTCGGTGATGCCCATTTTGGTGATGCCGGATGCCACGTAAAGATTTAGCCCTACTGGCGGATGGCACATGCCGACTTCCATATTTACGGTGATCAAAATCCCAAAGTGAATCGGATCAATCCCCAGCTTGATAGCAACAGGGAACAAGATAGGGGCCATGATCAGGATGATGGACGATGGCTCCATCACATTACCTGCCAGCAACAGCAGAATATTCACGGCCAGCAAGAAGGTGATCGGGCCAAGGCCCATGCCCAGTAGCCAATCGGCCATGGCTTGCGGAATGCCTTCGTTGGTCATTACAAACGAGAACAACACGGCGTTGGTAATGATATAGAGCAGCATGGCGCTCATGCTGGCCGAATCGAGCAGCACTTTAGGCACGCGGCTGAGTGGCAGATCACGGTAGACAAATACGGAGATGATAAAGGCATAAACGGCGGCAATCGCTGCGGCTTCGGTAGGCGTGAAAATACCGGTGTAAATCCCACCTAGCACTACCACAATCAGCATTAGCCCCCATACCGAGCGGCGAAATGCGGCCCAACGCTCGCCCGCAGTGGCTTTAGGCATACGTGGATAGCCAAATTTACGTGCACGCCACCAAGTAGTTAGCCCTAGCAGGAACGCTAACATCAGGCCGGGCACAACCCCCGCCATAAACAGTGCGCCAACCGAGGTATTGGTGGCAACCGAGAACATCACCATGGCGATGGAGGGTGGAATCAGAATCCCCAAAGCGCCCGCTGTGGTGATCACCCCTGCGCCAAACTGACGTGGAAACCCCTGCTTAATCATGGCGGGTAAGAGGATGGAACCAATCGCCACCACCGTGGCTGGGCTGGAGCCTGAAACAGCGGCAAATAAGGCGCAGGCAAGTACGCCCGCCAAACCTAAGCCACCATGAAAGTGGCCCACCATGCTGGTGGCAAAATCGATCATGCGGCGAGCCACGCCACCGTGGGTGAGGAAATTACCGGCCAGAATAAAGAAGGGAATGGCCATAATTTCAAATTTTTCTATCCCCGTGAACAATTTCAGTGCCACCGATTCAATAGGCACATTGGTCATGGTAAATAAGAAGGTAAGTACGGTAAGGCCTAGTGCGATGGAGATCGGCATACCGGTGGCCATCAGCGCCAGCAGCAGGCAGAACACAACGGCTTTATTGCCACCGACGATGGCGATAATGGCGAGGGAGCCAAATAATAGGGCAGGGATTTTTATGGACCAGTTTGCCTCTGCAACCGGGATAAGGCTGGGCGTGCTGCTCATGCTGGTTTTCCTTCTTCTTCTTCTAAGCCTTCAACGTGGGCCACGTCATGGTGAGGCAGCTCGCCAGTGCGCATAAAGGCGGCGGCAACTTGTAAAAACCGGAAGCACATTAGGCTAGTGCCTAGTGGAATTGCGCTGTAAACCATCCATGTTGGCCACTCTAGATCTGGGGTGGTTGGGCCTTCGTAGAGGCTCCCCATTGCCATACCAAAAGCATGGTTAAAGGCATAATGCGCGCCATTTCCCCACACAAATTGCGTGCCAAGGATGGCAACAATGCCGGTAAAAAGCACGCCAGCAAGCAGGCCAATCATGACAAAGGCGGTGCGATACTTAGGCTCTAGCCGGTTAATAATCACATCAACACCTACGTGAATGCCGGTGCGTACCCCATACGCCGCGCCAAATTTAGCCATCCATACAAATAAAATAATGCACAGCTCTTGAGCCCAAGAAAGGTTGATGCTGAGCAGCCAGTTTTGGATGATGGGCAGATGGGCTCCGGAGGCGTAGCGGTGGAGCACGGCGATAAAAATCACCAGCGTCGCCACCGCCATCAGAGAGGCAATCAGCCACTCTTCCAGGTGATCGAGTATTTTCATGAAAGTCTCCGAAGGGACGGTGGTTTTATTTAGAGGGGCTTGTGGCCCCTTGTTGGGCGGGGTGGAACCCGCGTATTTGCGTATTTATTCAGCATTACTAGCGGGTTTTATTTCATGTACGTAAACCAAAGCTAAGCAAAGTCAAAAAGATCTTTTTAGTGCCTTCGGCACGTTGATTTAGGTGCGGACGTCCCGCTGGACCTTCCTTTCTTGCGCGGCCAAGAAACGAAGCCAAAGAAGGCCGCCCCGACCAGCACGACGGCCCCTTACTGCGGACAATCGAGTCGGCTGCTGCGGGACTCGCTTCGCTCAAACAGGCATCAAAGAAACCCCGCCCGTTTGTTCCTCGCTTCGGCGTGCTTCAAGGGGAGTTCTTAAGCCCTATGTAGAGAGCGTGGTCTGTTTGCTAATGCAAAATCAAATTGGTAAGTATCAGCCCGATGCAGAAGTTGTAGGGTGGGCAAGTTTTAATGCCCACGCTGCATACCCTCAAATCCATTTATTCAACCGGCTTAAACGCTGTTTCTTTGTAAATCTCAGTCAGCAAATCTTGGCCAAAGCGGGAGGACATTTTTTGGTGGACGGGGATGAGTGCTTTGCGAAAAGCAGCGCGTTCGGCGGCGGTTGGGGTGTAGATAGTGGTTTTGCCGCTGGCTTTGATGGCGGCCAGTGCTTTATCAGTTTCTTGCTTGGCAATCTGATTGGCGTAAGTCGATGAATCATTCATCGCGGTGGTGAGTGTGGCGCGAATATCTGCAGGCAGGCCTTCCCAGAAGGTTTTGTTGACGATGACGGCATAACCAAGGAAGCCGTGGTTGGTGAGGGTGAGATGTTTTTGTACTTCAAAGGCTTTGCTGGTGTAGAGATTGGAAGGCTCTAGCTCTGTACCATCTACTACACCGGTTTGTAGCGCTTGGTAAACCTCAGAAAACGCCATTACCTGTGGCAATGCGCCCAAGGTGCGCATTTCTTCATCCAGTACTTTTGAGGATTGAATGCGGATTTTCATGCCGCGTAAATCGTTAGGAGTGCGTATGGGTTTATTGCTGGAGAAATTCTTAAAGCCGTTTTCCCAGAAACCCAGCGCTTTAATGCCCTTGGTCTCTAGCTTGGTAAATAGCTTGGCACCAATTGGGCCTTTCATCACTTTATCGACTTCGGCATAGCTATCAAAAATATACGGCAGATCGAAAATCTCGAATTCTTTAACGCCCAGCGGGCCAAATTTGGCAAGGCTAGGGGCCAACATTTGCACTGCGCCTAATTGCAGCGCTTCCATTTCTTCTTTGTCTTTGTAAAGCTGGCTGTTTGGATAGACCTCAACTTTTACGCGGCCCTTGGTGCGCTCTTCAGCGATTTTTTTGAAGTAATCAGCAGCTTTGCCCTTGGGGGTATCCACGGCAACCACATGGCTAAACTTGATCACGATCGGTGCTTCAGCCGCGAAGGAAGAAGTGACAGTAAGAGCCAAGATGGCCGCTAGTAAAGTACGCATTACAATCTCCAAATCTGTTGAATGTATTGATGATTGTTGATGAGAGAGAGCATCTTTTCAATTGCGGTTGTCACGACTGTGGTAAACCACAGTAAGTATAAAATTGCGCTGTGCTAACATTGGAGTATGCATTTGCTTACAACTATTTCACGCTATCTTAGTGCACATCCTTGGTTCTTACCAAGATTGGCCTTGGTCTTGTTTCTGGCCACGGTGCTGGGCTTATTCGCCTATTTGCGCCACGGCGAGCGTGAAGAAGCGCGGCTGGTGCTGATTAGTGATGTGTTGTGGGTAGAGCAAAACTTGCGTTTTGTATTGGGGCAATCGGAAGAACGCTTGGCTGCACTATTAGAGCAATCTCGCGATGGTAGCTTAAGCGAGGCCGAGTTTCGTGGCCGTGCTCATTTGGTTATTGGCGCAAATGCGGCGATTACCGGTATTCAACTACGCACTAAAAATCAGAGCTTTAGCTATGGTCAGCGTTTATCGGCTGAGGTCACTCGGGAGCCGATTGCCTTGGCAAAAGGAATAGGCCGGCCTAGTTATACGGTGCCGCTTTACCCTAAGGGAATGATTGCGCTGATTTTGGCTGAGCATGATTTAGAGCTAGTGGCATCGATTGCCCTGCCAAAACTCTTACAGCAACAGGTGCCGTGGTGGTTCGCTTATAAATATCGGCTGGCGATGATTGATGTGGACGGGCGGGAAGTCGCCAGTAAATCAAAAATTGAGGCCGATGATACTAATCTCAGCTATCAGCTGCCCTTTGATTTAGTAAGTAGTGGCTTACTACTGCGGATCACAGCTTACCGCCATCCTACTGGCCTCGTGCAAAAGCTGCTCACTGCCAGCGTGATAGGCTTGGCCTTGATTGTATTGTTTAGCTGGTGGCGATTGCGCCGCCAAATGCAGGCGCGGATTTTGGCAGAAAACGCCCTGCGCGAAGAACATGCGTTTCGCACCGCCATGGAAAACTCGCTCTCGGTGGGGATGCGCGCCCGAGATATGCAAGGGCGAATTGTCTACGTAAACCCAGCGTTTTGCGGCATGGTGGGTTATTCCCCCGAAGAGCTGATCGGCACGCTGCCGCCTTACCCATACTGGAAGCAGGAAGATATCGCAGGGCATCAAGCACAAAATGATATTGTGCTCAGCGGCCGCGCCCCACATGAGGGATTTGAATCGATGGTGCGCCATCGCGATGGGCATTCGGTGGCGACGCGTGTTTACACCACGCCGCTGATTGATGCTACCGGCAAGCAGCGGGGCTGGATGAGTTCGGTCGTGGATATCACGGCCTTAAAAGCCGCCGAAGCGCGGGAAAGGGAGCAGGAAGAAATGCTGCGCCATACTGGCAAGCTGATTACCATGGGTGAAATGGCATCTACCTTGGCGCACGAGCTAAATCAGCCACTGATGGCCATGAGTAACTACGCCAGCGCCGCTAGGCAGTTTGCTAATCAAAATAATCAGGAGATGCTGGATTCAACGCTTAGCAAAATTGCTGGGCAGGCTCAGCGTGCCGCCGCCGTGGTGAAGCGTATTCGCGAGTTTGTGCAAAAGCGTACCCCTCTACGCTCTTACTGTGATCTGAATGATATTGCGAGCAATGCCTTTGAATTAATCGATGCAAGCGCACGCAGCCAAGGCGTGCGACTGCACTTTAATTTGGCTGCCGACTTGCCGCAAATTCATGCGGATGAAGTGCTCTTGGGGCAGGTGGTGCTCAATTTATTACGCAATGCGTTGGATGCAAGTGGAGAGCAGCCACAAAGCCGCCGCGATGTATGGCTGGCAACCTCTTGCGATAAAGATGGCGTGTATCTTTCGGTATGCGACCGTGGTGCGGGCATTTCACCCGAAGTGGCTAATCGCTTATTTGACGCTTTTTTTACCACCAAATCACTGGGCATGGGCATAGGCTTAAATATTTGCCGCTCTATTTTGGAGCAGCACCAAGGTAAACTTTGGTTTGAAGCCCACCCGCAAGGCGGCACCTATTTTTATATGAGCTTACCGCGATGAAAACTGTTTATTTAGTGGATGACGATATCGCCGTGCGCGATTCACTCGGCTTATTGCTGCTGTCACATGGCTATAGCGTGCACGCCTTTGCAAGTGGCGAGCAGCTCTTGGCCGAGATTCATCCAGAGAGTGAGGGCGTGGTGCTGCTGGATGTACGCATGCCGGGCTTAAGTGGGCCAGATGTATTTAAGCTGCTGTATGACATGGGAAGTGAGCTGATTGTGCTGTTTTTATCTGGCCACGGTGATATCCCAATGGCAGTGCAAGCCATACGCCAAGGTGCCTTCGATTTTCTAGAAAAACCATGCAGCGAAAAGCAATTATTGGAGCGGATTAATGATGCTTTAGATGTAGCGATTGGCCGTCATCAGCTGAGAAATAATCAGCAACGACTAGAAAAATGCCTTAGCTCGCTCACCCCTCGTGAGCGGGAAGTGATGGATTGGATTTTACAAGGCAAGCTCAATAAACAAATTGCCGATGAGATGCAGATTGCAATTCGCACGGTAGAAGTCCACCGCGCCAACGTCTTCGCCAAAATGGGCGTGCGCTCGGCTTTGGATTTATCTCAATTATTGAAGATGGCATAAAGATTGATCACTGCAGCTATGCCGCTGGCCGTATAAAAAGCTTCAGCTAAAGCAGACTAGGTACAGCGCGATGTAAAATTTGCTAGCCTAGCAAAAGGGCACTTATGCTACGATGGGTAGTAAGCAGGTGGTGACGGAGTAACTGGGGCAGAGCAAACTTAAATCCTGTTATATTTCATATACTTAGAGCCGAAGCAAGCAGATTTAACTTTATTCTTCCCGACTGAGCATGGATGATTTTATCTCAATAAAATTTTTTTACCATATCAGTCATGATGTTTTCCTTTATTTAATCATTTTAGTAAATAATTAGAAATTTACTGCAAAAAAAAGGCCAACTTTATAAGTTAGCCTTTTTTATTCAGTTTTTTATTATTTGCAGTACTTAGCAGCTAAACAATTACCTGATTGTGCCCAAGTAATTGCCGTACCTTGAGCATTCAAAGAAGGAGATAAAATAAAAGTATATCCACCTGCTGCGGCTGTTCCAGTAAAATTAATCACGCCATTAGAAACAGTACCACCAGTAGCCAAACCAGTAGTAGCAACAGTGGGAGTTGCAGGAATACCCTGAGTGCCTGCATTACATCCGGCAAAGGTATTCAAATCAGAGTGGCATAATGCAACAGCTTGTTTGTAAGAATCAGAAATACTTAATACTTCAGAGTACTTCGCTTTCTTGGTGTAATCCTGATAAGACGGAATAGCGACAGCAGCTAAGATACCAATAATAGCCACAACAATCATCAGTTCGATCAGGGTAAAACCCTTTTGCATGTTTTTCATCTCTTGCTCCTAAGTCTTTAATTCAAAATATTTTTTCCCTGAGTATTATTTATGCGCTGTCTTTGCATTGCTTGAGTATGACATAGTAATATTAATACCTAGCTATGCCACTTTTACTGCAAAGCTGATTAACGGCAGATTGCTGCCATATACTTGATTAACGATGCCGTTGTAGCTCAGTTGGTAGAGCAACTGACCCGTAATCAGTAGGTCGGGTGTTCGATTCACCCCAACGGCACCACTTCTTTTAAATAAAAAAAGACCCTATTGGGTCTTTTTTATTGTGGCGACTAGCTGCAATGTGACGAAAATAGTCAGGTAGCGCCCAATTTTGACATCAGATAGACCATTTATTCTAAATGTCATACTGTAAGCACAATGTGAGTAAGCTTAGAGTTAGTTTAATTTTTAGCTAAAAATTAAAGATTTTTAAGACAAAGCCGCTAATAAACCTAGTCCATGACGAGCGAGTAGGGTGGCCGTATCGTGTAATGGCAAACCCATTACGCCGCTATAGCTGCCTTGCAGGTTTGAAATAAACAGTCCTGCCGTGCCTTGAATGCCGTAATAATCGGGGTCAGAAGTTCGCAGTAACAGTAATTTAGCTAGCGGGTTAAAGTCCCGCCCGAGGAATTGTCCATACGCCTCGGTAGTACGAAAGAGCGGCGTTTGAGTAATCAAGGGTCGTGAGTTCTTTACGACAAAGAGGCAGACCGTAACGAAAGTGAACCTAGAAGTAGCCTCGTTAACATTGCAGTTGCCGACCTCGTTTCTGTATAGGGAAGGCCGTTGTGCTGATGTGTTGGCAATGGAAGCCACATCCGCGAGCTGTCGGGGTAGCAGGGGCGGTATGTTTTGGAAGTTAAATTACCCAGTGCTGGAGATCCATCACGGTGGCAGGGAGACTGCCAAGCGCAATGTATAAGGAAACGAAATCAGCGCGTATCGTGATGGAAGTCGGAGGGGTTCATAGTACCGTTTGAGATTGAGGGACAACATAACCCCAGTCGAGGGAAGGGACCCTGCTTTGTTCATGCAACTGAAGAGCTGAGGATCAGGAGATTGCCATGTTGCTAATCACTCCGAATGAGATCAGGACGCTACAGAGGAAGCTGTACATCAAAGCCAAGCAGGAACCAAACTATCGTTTCTACGCACTCTACGACAAGATTTACTGTGCTGACATCCTCAAGTTAGCGTGGCGACTGGTCAAGGCAAACAAGGGCAGTCCTGGGGTTGATGGGATTGACTTTGCTGCCATAGAAAGCGGCGAAGGGGTAGATTGCTACTTGTCGGTAATTAGTCAGGAACTGCAAGATAAAAGCTACCGGACTGGGGCAATCAAGCGCGTCATGATTCCCAAAGCGGATGGCAGTTTGCGTCCACTCGGGATTCCGACGATACGAGATCGCGTGGTTCAGATGGCGACCAAGCTGGTGATGGAGCCTATCTTTGAGGCGGATTTTTGCGAGCACTCCTATGGGTTTCGCCCAAGGAAATCAGCACATCAAGCAATAGACGCCATTGCAGAAGCTTTGTGGCAAGGTAAAACGCAGGTCATCGATGCTGATTTGTCGAAGTATTTCGACAGCATTCCTCACGCTAAACTGATGGCCACGGTAGCTGAGCGCATTGTGGATGGGGCTGTACTGGCCTTGATTCAACAATGGCTTAAAGCGCCGGTTATTGGAAAAAGTGAGAATGGAAAAGCGGCAACGGTCAGTGGAGGAAAAGGGCAGCGCAAGGGCACGCCGCAAGGTGGGGTGATTTCTCCGTTGCTATCGAACCTTTACTTACATCTACTGGATAGAATCTGGCATCGCCACAATATAGGGAAGAAACTACAAGCGAGCTTGGTGCGGTATGCCGATGACTTTGTAGTGCTCTGCCGTGGCGAGACCCAAAGCCCGCTGGCGCATATGAAGTGGATATTGGATCGGCTGGAATTGACGCTTAACGAAAGCAAGACAAAAATTGTTGATGCTAAAGCCGCGTCATTTCTATTTCTGGGATTTGATTTGCGCACGAACCTATCCGCTAAAGGCACTCGCTATCCCTATATTGAGGCCTCAGCTAAATCGGTAGAGAAAATCAAGACGCGACTAAATGAAATTACTGGAAGAACCCAAACATGGCGACCAATTGAAGAGGTGGTGCGAGATTTAAATCAAGCATTACGCGGTTGGTCGAGTTACTTCCATTACCGGAATTCATCCAAGCAATTTTATAAAGTGAAGCGTCATTCAGAAGAACGGCTAAGGATACATCTTCGCAAACGGCACAAAGTCAGCGATTGGAAAACGAGCATGCTCCGTTATCCAAGGCGGGTGCTAAATGAGCGATACGGTTTGTATTCATTACCGACAGCAGCAGGTTGGAAATCAGCGCATGCTTGATGTGAAGAACATCGGAAAGCCGTGTGCGGGAAAATCGCATGCACGGTTTGATGAGGGAGGGCAGGTGAAAACCTGCTCTCTACTCTACCAAAATTAAATCCTACGATGCTTAATGCTATTAGAGCCAAAGAAAGCGGATTTAACTTTACTCTGACCCTAGTTATTTGACCCTAGTTATTTGTATTTGTAAATTATTTAAAACATGCCATTACCATTCGCATCTTTCTCTGGCACAGCTTGAATCACATCCCAATGTTCTGCGATCTTGCCATTTTTAACGCGAAAAATATCTACAATGGCCACACCACGCTCTCCGGCTTTATCTTGTGAATGGACATGCAGCATCACCAAATCACCTTCAGCAATCACGCGTTTAATCACAGCACGCGAATTCGGTGAATTGGTTTTTAAATAGCGAATAAAATCTTGTAAAGGCTGTACGCCATTTGCGACTTCTGGATTATGCTGAATATAATCTTTGGCAATAAAGGGGACCACGGCCTCGGCGTCTAACTTATTAAATGCAATATCATAAAACTTAAGGACCAGTGCTTTATTCTTATCTTCCTTAGGCCCGGCAATCGCCGTAGCCGCTAATAAGCCCAAAATCATGGCAATCAGTAATTTTTTCATTTTGATATCCTTAAATGGTATGTTTAAATAAAAGTGAATAGCTTTAAAAACTTACTATTCATGGGTATGAAAAGACAAATTGCACGGTGTGTCAAGTCTCGCCAGATTATAAACTCGTTTTTTAAATAATTCTCCATAGTCGCCTTTAACTTCGCCAAAGAAAAATCACGGGGTCAGGTTTTACATTTTACATAAGATAGAATTTACAGAAGTTTGCAAAGCCGCCTAAATTGATTAATTCATGTTAAATGTAAGACCTGAACCTATAGGTTTTTTTATCAGTTATTAAGTTGATAGGATTGGGCTTGTATGGCGTGTAAAGGGGGATTTGGCTGATGGCTTGCGCTTGGCGAATACGGTGAATTGTTTGAGTTATTTGCATTTGGTAAATGGGTGTTGGGCTCGAGTCTGGATTAAAAGTGCACCCCACGATGGGGTGCACGGTGGGATTTAGTCTTGGTGGGAATGCATATCGATCACGCTCGAGGTATTGAGCGCGTTGCTGGCGACTTTAAAGCAGGCTTCAGAATCGGCGCAGCGGCTTGAGACTTCTTTGTTGGCATTGCGGCGATAAACAGTTTTGCCTTCTTTAATGGTCTCTTGCACCTTAATTCCATTGATTTTCAGCGGGTCGATGGTGAGTGGGTTTTGATCGAGTAGGACAAAATCGGCTAGTTTGCCGACTTCGATCGAGCCTTTGCTCTTGTCTTCAAAGTACTGGTATGCCGACCAAAGTGTTTGCGCTTTTAGCCCAATTAAGGGGGTAACACGGTGCTGTGGGCCAAGCACTTGGTCGCTGCGGGTGATACGGTTGACGGTGGCGTCGAGTACGCGCATTGAATCAGGCTTGGCGACCGGTGCATCGTGATGCGAAGTAAAAATCATGCCGCGTTGCATGGCCCAGCCCGTTGGCGAGATATTTTGGCCGCGCTCAGCGCCTAGCACTGAATCACGGTGCCAATCGCCCCAGTAGAAAGTGTGCATGGGGAAGAAGGAGGGCATGATGCCCAGCTCTTTAAAGGCATCGATTTGATCGACACGGGCGGTGTGGGCATGGATGGCGACAGGGCGGCGATCGGCCTTGCCGTATTTGGCTTCGGCGGCTCTGACTGCTTTGAGGTATTGATCGATAGCCGCATCGCCGCTGAGGTGAGTTAATAGCTGCCAGCCATTGGCAAAGGCTTTGTCGACGTAAGCGGTAGCTTGCTCGTCTGTCATGGTGGCGTAGCCGTTGTAATCGGCTTTTTGGCCTGCAGGCACTTTATAGTAAGGCTTTGTCAGCCAAGCCGTTTTGCCCTGAGGTGAGCCGTCTAGGTTAAGCTTTGCCCCGCCGATGCGCAGGTGATTGCTGTAGTTGCGTGAAAAGAGTGGCGCTTTAATCGTGCCTGCAGCTTCGATAATGTCGGAATAAACCACCACATCGATTTTAAGATCGCCTTGTTTGGCGGCGGCTTTCATCGTTGCAATCGCACTTGGTGTACCGCGGCCTTCTTGGGCGGTGGTGTAACCAAAACTTGCGTATAGCTCGGTGCCTGCTTTCAGAATGGCGATATTTTCTTTTGGGCCTAGCGTGCCTAATACCTTGAATATTGAATTAAAAAATGCGGCTTCTTCGAGTACGCCGCTTGGCTCTTGTGAGCCATCTTTGCGGCGAATCACACCACCTTCGGGTCTTTGCTGGCGGCGGTATAGCCTGCTAGCTCTAGCGCCTTGCTATTCATCGAGCCCAAATGCCCCGATTGATGCACGATCACCACTGGCAGGGTGGTGGAGACTTGGTCTAGATCTTCACGCGTTGGATGGCGTTGCTCTTTAAGCTGAGAATCATCATAGCCAAAGCCAATAATCCAGCCTACGGCATCGATGGCGGCTTGATTTTTGCTAGCCCAATCTTTAAGCAGACGTTGCAAAGCGGGGATATCAGCCCCTTCGCCATCAGGTGGTGGTAGTAAATTGGCCGATAGCGCCTGAATGCCCGTCATAAACACATGACCGTGGCCATCAATCAGGCCTGGGATCATGGTCTTACCGGCTAAATCCACCATCTTGGTTCGCGGGCCACGCAGCTTCTTGATTTCATCAAGATAACCAACCGCTGTAATTTTACCGCCCTTAATCGCAACCGCCTCGGCTTCGGCTTGCAGCTCGTTGACCGTCACAATGGTGCCGCCACTATAAATGGTGTCAGCCATGGGCTGGGCTGCGTAGCTGGTGGAGAAACTTAATAAGCCCAAGAGGGCCATGCTGGCGGTGGATAGCGTAAAGTGATATTGGCGCATCGTGTATTCCTCTGCCTGTTAGGGCATGTAAGAACCATCAAAGTCGTTCGGCGGTAGAAGCATTTGTAAATCATTAGTGGTGCGTAAGGCAAATCAAGTAGTAACGGTAATTGTCAAACTAGTTATCGCCTCAATCGTTAAATCCTAAGTCAATTCACGAGTGTCGATCTGTATGGAGGCGATGGGCTATATAAAATATCGACAAAAGCGGGCTGCTAGGCGTGAAAAATATCGGAAAGCCGTGTGGGAGAAAATCGCATGCACGGTTTGATGAGGAAGGGTATGTGAAAGCCTGTTCTTTACTTTACCCATAGGTTTCTGACCCCATAGGCTCCCCAAAATGGGCGTGCGCTCGGCTTTAGATTTATCGTAGCTATTGAAGGGAAGTTGATAGGCGGATGTATAAAGCTAAAAATCCAGCGCAGATCGCTGGATTTTTAGCTTAACGCGGAAGATTATGTGTTTATTGTTTTTTTACGGCGTGCAGCAAATAAACCCACTAAACCTAAGCCCATCAAGGCGTAGGTTTCTGGCTCTGGAACGGGGGATACATTTGCTTTGAGGGAGTTTAAAGAGAAGATCCAGTTGCTTGCGCCATTGGTGTTATTGTTAAAACGTAAGTTAGCAATGCCAGTAGATACAAGAGAGAATGAGCCACCACCACCTACCTTGCCGGTTTCTAGCACAGAGCCTAAAGCATCATAGGCTGTATAAAAGGTAGCTCCAACGCCAGTACTGGTATAGCCATGATTATTGAAAGTGAAGTTCACAAAATTAGCTAGGCCGGTAAATTTTAAATCTAAAATCGAACTAGTTGGATATCTGCCTCTTGTGCTATTGGTCAGCCCGCCATAATTAATGGCTGCGGCACCAGATGGGCCAGGGCCACCTAGTACGGCAAAAGTAACGCCATCAATTTGATTTGAAAGGAGAGTGCCTGGTGCGTAAGTGCTAAAGTTTGCATTGATTATTGCTGCAAATGAGCTGGATGAGAAGGCGATTGCGCTGGCGAAAAGAATAGAATGAGTAATGGCTTTTAGCTTCATGAATAATGCCCCTGAATATTTTTTGATTTAATGGATAGGAGTTGAAAATGGTGTAATCCACTTTCTTTATGATTTTTTTTCCATCTTGGCACAATAAATATACTTCAAACTTACTTAGGCAATACATTGTATGTCGGCTTATAAGTGTTTGATGTTATATTTGGCTTGTATATAAAGCTAGAAATGAGAGCAAAAGCCTTATAACCCGCCACTTTTTCAGGGGTTTAATCCTTGCGACTACTTTGTTTTTTTACAACAAATTTAAAAAATTGATTGGCGTTTTTTATCCGTTTGATAAAGATTACTTGTCTTGAGGTGCAAAAAAAATGGCTCCAAAGGGCGCACCTTTGAAGCCATGGATGATTAAGTTAATTTAGTTATTTTTCAAAACCACACCCCATAACGGCGGATGTAGATAGTTTTAACGAATTGCGCCAGTGCCATATAGCCGATCATGGTGGCGATGAGCCAGTACCAGTAGGAAGAGTCGAGTGAGACAAAGCCAAGCGATTCGGCAATGGGCGAGAAGGGTAACCAGCAGCCAATTGCAACGGCAATCACCGTAGAGAGCATCACTGGCCATGCTGCGCGGCTTTGCAGAAAAGGAATCTTCTTGGTGCGTAGCATATGCACCACTAAGGTTTGCGATACTAAGCCAACAATAAACCAGCCAGAATTCATAATCAGCTGACCGCCGCCGTGGGCGTAATAGGCGGCTCCTGCGCCAAATACGGTCCACATCAAAATATAAGTGGTGATATCAAATACCGATGAGGTTGGGCCAAGCCAGATCATAAAGCGGCGGATATTGCCTGCTTCCCATTTACGTGGCTGCTGCAGGTATTCCTTATCCATTTTGTCCCAAGGTAAAACAATCTGGGAAATATCGTAGATTAAGTTTTGAATCAGTAATTGCATCGCCAGCATGGGCTCCCAAGGTAGCCAAGCCGATGCCACCAGCACCGAAAACACATTGCCAAACGCAGAGCTGGCCGTGATATTCAGGTATTTCAGAATATTGCCGAAGGTTTCGCGGCCCGTAATGACCCCTTCTTCTAGCACCATCAAATCTTTGTCTAGCAAGATAATATCGGCAGTTTCTTTGGCAATATCTGCCGCGCTATCCACCGAAATACCTACGTCGGCATCGCGTAGCGCTGGTGCGTCGTTAATCCCGTCACCCAAGAAGCCAACGGTGTGGCCATTGGCCTGTAGGGCTTTTACCACGCGTGATTTATGCAGCGGTGTAAGTTTGGCAAATACGCTGCAATCCTTGACGGCTTGGCAAAGCGCGATATCGTCCATCGCTTCGATTTCTGGCCCTAGCAGCGGGATGCCCGGCTCTAAGCCAACATCGCGGCAAATTTTACTGGTCACGATAGGATTATCGCCAGTAAGCACTTTGACCGTTACGCCGTAATCACGCAGCGCTTTAATGGCGGGTGCGGCCGAGGCTTTAGGTGGGTCGAGAAAGGTTAGAAACCCGCGCACGACTAGATCGGATTCATCAGCCACCAGATAGTGTTTTTTGTTTTTTGTAATGGTTTTAGTTGCCACTAATAAAACGCGGAAGCCTTGTTCGTTATAGGCTTGGGTTTGGCTGAGTAGGCGGCTCCTTGCGGCTTGGTCTAAGGCGAGAATGTTGGAGCCCGCTTGATAGTGTGTCGACACGGCCAGCATTTCTTCTACTGCGCCTTTACAAATCATCAGCTGCTGATCTTGCTGATCGGCGACGACTACAGTTAAGCGGCGGCGGATAAAATCAAAGGGTAATTCGTCTACCTTGTGGTAATTCCTAGGTAAATCGCTCACATCTTTGGCGCGCTCCAGCACCGCAATATCCATCAGATTTTTAATACCGCTCTGGTGAACGCTATTGAGCCACGCCAGCTGTAATATGCTTTCGTCCAGCAGTCCTTGGCAGTTGAAATGCTCTTCTAGAATGATTTTATCTTGAGTTAACGTGCCGGTTTTATCGGTACATAACACGTCCATTGCGCCAAAGTTTTGTACCGAATTCAGCCGTTTTACGACCACTTTGCGTTTGGCCATAGCGATTGCGCCCTTGGCCAAGTTGGCAGAAACAATCATCGGCAACATTTCTGGGGTTAAGCCCACCGCAACTGCCATCGCAAAGGTCAGTGCAGATAGCCAATCGCCCTTGGTTAGCCCGTTAATCAAAAAGACAATCGGTACCATTACCAGCATAAAACGAATCAATAGCCATGAAACGCTGCTTACTCCTCGGTCAAAACTGGTTTCTACCCGCTTATGGCTAAGGACATTTTTAGCTAGAGCGCCAAAATAGGTTTGGCTACCGGTGGCAACCACCCTAGCGCAGGCTGTGCCGCTAACTACATTGGTACCCATAAAGCAGATATTGTTGTTATCCAGTAGGCTTTCTGCCTCGCTACTGCTGGACTCGGCTGATTTTTCTGCTACATCGCCTAAGGTATCGTATTTCTCAACCGGCAGCGCTTCGCCGCTGAGTACGGCTTGGCTCACAAATAAATCACGCGACTCTAGTAGCTCGATATCGGCCGGAATCATATCGCCAGCTTGCAAATAAACAATATCGCCAACCACCACATTGCTCATTGGCACTTCTAGTTTGCGCGCCAAGCCTGTGGCGTTAGTGCGTAAAACGGTGGCGGTATTGCTGACCAAGGATTTGAGTTTTTCAGCGGATTTACCAGTACGGTATTCCTGAAAGAAGCGTAATAAGCCACTTAAGGTCACCATGGTGGTGAGGATGATAATCCCTATCCAGCTTTGTTCGTCTGGGCCAACCATTTGCACATCGGTGATATAGGTGATGATGGCCAATACCAATAGCACCATCACAAAAGGGTTTTTAAATGCGAGATAAAGTTGGATGATGGCGTGTGGCGGCTTATCGTGAGCGACTTCGTTAAGGCCATGGGTATGTAAGCGTTCGGCAGCTTGGCTGTCGCTTAAGGCTTTGGGGTGTTGCGGATGAGCTGGTGTGTGATTTTGCGTCATGCTGCTTATTCCTGTTCACCAGCGTGCAGGGGTGCGATGCATTATTTAAGCAAAGCAGTCCCCTTGCGCACGGGTGTGGCGCTGAAATGAATAAAGAGATTTAATTCGCCCGCTGAATTGCTTAATTGCAATTCAGCGAGCGGTATCGGTTGGTCTGGCATGGGATTTATTCCTAAGCAATAAAAATGAATAACATGATTCTTAATATAAAATATTAAGGACGAGCGCACCCTATTCATTAATAAATGATTAAATAAACGATAGGCGCATTATTTAATGTGATAAACACTAAATAGTAAATTGCCTAGCAGCTAGCTCGGCTTGTGATTACGCCTTAAGCCCCACTTAATTTGGTTTACATCGTGATGCTGGCTGAGGCTGATGGCCATCTGGTTAAAATTTTGCTGCAGATGGGCCGATAAATGCAGCAAGACCGACAAGCAGTATTTGCCTTCAGGCAGGCGAAAAACCTTTAGCTGCTGCGCCTGCAGGCCTAAGTGATTTAGATTTTGAATCAATAGCTTGCGCAGATTACTGATGCTAGATTCGGCACTGGTAATTTGCAAAAAATACTGTGAGTTATTGGTTTTACGGCCGTGCATAGCCCTTAGGGCAATAAAGATTTTTTTTAGATAATGCATGATTTTCCTCCGGTTAGGGGAGGATGCGCGGCTCTTGAAGAGCCAAATCAATAAGCGTGTACCGGCCCATTAAACCCTGTACGCATAGGCGTAGGAGCAGTTTATTAAGCGCTGATTCTTTCAGCAACAATGGAATAGATGAGTACGGGCGGCAAAAAGCCAAAAGACACCACACCCTGCGTAACAGGATATGGCAGATTGAATCTACTTTATCCTGCTATGCCGCGGTTACAAACACAGATTGATTACATCCGTCGTTGTCCACAGACAGCCTCTTAGATAGTTAATATGCAGCGGATTTTACCCAATAATTAATTAATGTCAATGCGACTTAATTAATTATTTTGTATTTGTGATTATTCAATGTGTTGAGTATTAAATATCTATTTGGGATTGAGTAGATTATCAGGCGTATTCATCTGCTTGAAATAAGCAGATTTGAATAGCAAGGTTCAGAAAAAATGCCCTCAAGAGATGAGGGCATTAAGCTTGCGTAGAAAGGCTGTGTCTAAGCGTTGCGCGCCGCTACTGTCGCGGCAAAGGCATCAATCATGGGTTGGATTCGGCTGTGCTTTAGCTTGAGTGAGGCCTGATTAACCACAAGGCGAGAGCTAATCTCACGGATGTCTTCTACTGCTACCAAATTATTGGCTTTAAGCGTGCTTCCTGTGGACACCAGATCGACGATGGCATCGGCTAGGCCCACCAGTGGGGCTAGCTCCATCGAGCCGTAGAGCTTGATTAGATCAACGTGTACGCCCTTGTTGGCAAAATGCTCGCGTGCGCACTGGGTATATTTGGTAGCAATGCGTAAACGCGCACCTTGCTTGACTGCGCCTTCGTAATCAAAGCCCTGCTGCACCGCCACCATTAGCCGGCACTTGGCGATCTCTAAATCTAGCGGCAGATATAAGCCCGCACCACCGTGCTCTAGTAGCACATCCTTACCAGCAATCCCCAAATCTGCAGCACCGTATTGCACATAGGTGGGTACATCGGTTGCGCGAACAATAATCAGCCTGACGTCTTCCAAATTGGTGCCAATAATCAGCTTGCGGCTGGATTCTGGTGCTTCAGAAGGGACAATGCCTGCTGCAGCCAAGAGCGGCAGCGTTTCCTCGAAGATACGACCTTTAGACAGTGCAATGGTAATCATGGTGGGTACCCGTGTAGGGGGCGCGGCAGCCGTGCCCTATGGCGATTATTTAAACAATTTAAACGAAACGGGATATTTAGAAGGCCAGCCATTAATGGCTTTCGCGCCTTCCCATAGTGCAAAAATAGCGGAGCCTATGGCTACCCACCAAAGTGGTAGCAGGCTTTGCAGGGCAAAACCTGCCAGCATCGCCAAGGCATAAAAGCAGCCCATTAAGAGCTGAAAATTGCAGGCGTTAATGGCATGTTGTTCAACAAAATCTGAATGCACCCGCGCAAATTGCAGTACCAGCACGGGAATCAATAGCGCCAGCGCCGCCATCGGCAAAATAGGTAGCCAAAATACACCCGCTAGATGGGCAAGGGCGGCGGCTCCTTTTTCGTTTTGTGAGGGAGGGCGCGGCTTATCGTCCTGCTCCTCTGCTGCGGGTTTGGGATTGAAAATCAGCATGGAGATACCTAGGTGTATGGGCGCGGCATGCCGCGCCCAACAAGCAATTAGGAAATTCTTTCGATTTGCGCACCAACCGCCGACAATTTACGTTCGATATGCTCGTAGCCACGGTCAAGGTGGTAGATGCGATCAACAATGGTTTCACCAGTGGCGATCATCCCTGCAATCACTAAAGAGGCCGATGCACGAAGGTCGGTTGCCATTACGGTTGCACCTTCTAGCTTTTCTACCCCAGTCACAATCGCGGTATTGCCTTCGGTATTGATTTTAGCGCCCATGCGGATCAGCTCGGGTGCGTGCATAAAGCGGTTTTCAAAGATGGTTTCGGTGATGATGCCCGTGCCTTGCGCTACACAGTTCAGCAGCATAAATTGTGCTTGCATATCGGTTGGGAAAGCTGGGTAGGGCATGGTGCGGATATTCACAGCCTTTGGGCGTTGCTTCATATCGATGGCGATCCAATCGTCTCCCGCTTCGATATACGCACCGGCTTCGCGTAGTTTTTCTAGCACGGCTTCCATGATGTCGGCGCGGGTATTACGTAATACCAGCTTGCCTTGCGCCACGGCGGCGGCGATCAGGAAAGTACCGGTTTCAATGCGATCCGGCACAATGGCGTGCTCTGCACCGTGCAGCTTGGCAACGCCTTCAATCGTGATGGTATCTGTACCGTGGCCGCTGATTTTTGCGCCCATTTTGATCAGGCAATCTGCCAAATCAACCACTTCTGGCTCACGTGCGGCGTTTTCAATAATCGTAATGCCATCTGCCAATGTGGCAGCCATCAGCAGGTTTTCAGTGCCGGTTACGGTAACCATATCGCAAACAATGCGTGCACCTTTTAGCTTACCAGTGGCTTTTACATAGCCGTGCTCGATCACAATCTCGGCACCCATCGCTTGCAGACCTTTGATATGTTGATCAACGGGGCGAGCGCCAATGGCGCATCCTCCTGGCAGGGAAACCTGAGCTTCGCCAAAGCGCGCTAAAGTGGGGCCAAGTACCAGAATCGATGCGCGCATGGTTTTAACCAGCTCGTAAGGCGCGATTAGGGTGGTGACTTCATTGGCGGTGATTTCGTACTCGTGCACGTTATCCGTCATCACGCGCACGCCCATGCCTTGCAGCAACTTTTGGGTGGTTTTTACGTCAGCCAGCTGAGGCACATTGGTCAGACGCAAAGTGCCTGCAGTCAGCAAGCTGGCGCATAAAATAGGTAAGGCGGCGTTTTTTGCGCCAGAAATTGAGATTTCGCCGGAGATTGGGTTGCCACCGATGATTCTTAGTTTGTCCATTTTTCTAACTCTGTTGTTGTCCACGAAAAATACAAAAAGCACGATTTTCGGCTTTTTGGTCGTCGTAGGATGTGCAGTGCTTGCACACCAATTTCACTAGGGGGTTATTTAAAACAATACCAAAGCAGCGCGGCAAGACCGGCGATTAGCCAAGGCAGATTGGTCAGTGCTGCCAGCTTTTGCGAGCTGCGATCCAGTGGTTTTCTGGCTTCAACGATGGCTTGCTCAAGCTTGGCGCGATTGTTTTCAATGGCGTCTAGATTGAAGCGATCATCTTGGCTCATTGGAATTGTTCAGCCCATTCGCTAGGAGTCAGCGTTTTTTCCAGCGATAGGGCGTGCAGTTCGCCAGAGTCGAGCTCTGGTT
Organism: Iodobacter fluviatilis; assembly: GCF_004194535.1. Taxonomy (NCBI): domain Bacteria; kingdom Pseudomonadati; phylum Pseudomonadota; class Betaproteobacteria; order Neisseriales; family Chitinibacteraceae; genus Iodobacter; species Iodobacter fluviatilis. Next base: position 2,073,406 of record NZ_CP025781.1, read on the forward strand.
TAACCGATTCTTTCACTAAGCGATGACGCGCCAAAAGGCCAAGGCCTTCAAAGCGTGGGGATGCGATCCGTGCGTAAAAATGATGGCCATCGCCGGTGACTTCAACGGCGGTTGCGGCGAGGCGCTCGGTAAGCAAGGCTTGTACTGATTCGGGAGTCATGGGTTTATTGCCTTAATTTGTAACCAGATTTAATCAATGCGTAGGCAGCGCTGGCCACAATAGCCAAAGAAAGCGCCGCAACGGCTAAAGCATGCCAGGGCGATACATCGCTTACGCCAAAGAAGCCATAGCGAAAACCGTCAATCATATAAAAAATTGGGTTCCAGCTTGAGATGCCCTGCCAAAAGGCAGGTAAGCTATGAATGGAGTAAAACACGCCAGATAAAAACGTCAGTGGCATGATTAAAAAGTTTTGAAACGCTGCAAGTTGGTCGTACTTTTCTGCCCAAATCCCTGCCAGTATGCCAAGCGCAGCCATCAGCGCGGAGCTAGTCAGCGCAAAGACTAAAATCCATAGCGGGTGAGCAAAAACAGGCAGGTTAAACCACATGGTCACCAGCAAAACACCAGCGCCGACGACAAGCCCCCGCACCATGGCCGCCAGCAGATAGGCAAGGAAAAACTCTAGGTGCGATAGCGGTGGCAGTAGCGCAAAAATCAGGCTGCCAGTGACTTTGGATTGAATCAGGCTGGATGATGAATTAGCAAAGCTATTTTGCAAAATCGACATCATCACCAAGCCAGGAATCAAAAATGCCGTGTATTGCACACCAGGATAAGGCTCTACATGGCTATCAAGTACATGGGCAAAAATCAGCAGATACATCAGTGCGGTGAGCACTGGCGCTGCAACGGTCTGAAAAGCAACTTTCCAAAAACGCAGTACTTCTTTATAAAACAGCGTGTAAAAACCTTGCATAATCTCGTCTTGGCGTATGGGGCATTTGTAAAAAACTATTGGGGAGAAACCTTGTGCATTCGAGCGCCAGTGTATTTTTATTTAAACCCAAAGCATGCACCTCGGAGTACACAGAAGGCTCGGAGCCACGTAAAGAAAAGCTGCAAACTGAGTATTGCATTCGTGTTTGTAACCTTATTGCCTTTCTCTGTACTCCTCTGCGTTATCTTTTTACTCTGTGTGGCGCAAAATTTGGGTTTTCAGGCGATGTAGCTAAAAATCGCGTGCCCACCTTACTGCATCATATCCACAAAAATGGTTTCTAGATCTGGCTTGCCTACTTCGATATCTCTGAGCTGTACGGCGTTATTTCTAAGCTCGCTTAAGATCGTTTCAAGATCGCGGCAGTCTGCAAGTTTTAGCTCAAAGCCACTGTCTCTTTCGCAAATCAGCAGTGGGGTGAGTGATGCGGGAAGGATGGCGGGCTTAATCTTGATAAACAATTCGCGTGCAGCGCCACGGCTCATCAGCGTATCTTTATCTTCTAGTGAAATCAGCTCGCCTTTTTTGAGCATGGCGATGCGGTTACACAGTGCTTCGGCTTCTTCTAAATAATGCGTAGTCAGCACAATGGTGTGGCCGTTTTTATTGAGGCGGCGGATAAAGTCCCACAGGGTTTTACGTAGCTCCACATCAACGCCTGCCGTTGGTTCATCTAACACAATCACTGGCGGGCGATGCACTAAGGCTTGCGCCACCATGACCCGGCGTTTCATCCCACCAGAGAGCGCACGCATATTGGTATCGGCTTTGTCGGTGAGGCCTAAATTGTGGAGAATTTCATCAATCCACGCACCGTTATTGCGTAAGCCAAAATAGCCAGACTGAAACGTCAGTGTTTCACGCAGGGTAAAAAAGGGATCGAAAACCAGCTCTTGCGGAACAATTCCTACCGCGCGGCGTGCTTCGCGGTAATCTTTTTGTACATCAAAGCCCATCACCGAGATCTGGCCCGATGTTGGGCGTGAAAGGCCTGCTAAAGCCGAGATCAGTGTGGTTTTGCCTGCGCCATTAGGGCCAAGTAGCGCAAAAAAATCACCTTGCTCTACAGTAAAGCTCACCCCTTTTAAGGCGTGGAAATCGCCGTATTGTTTGGCTACGGAGTCAAAAATAATGGCGCTCAAGGGGCAACCCCAGCTGTGGCACTGGCGGTAGCAGGCGCGCTGGCGGGGGCACTTGTATTGGGAGCTTGTGATTTAGCTTTATCTGCCGCATCTATCGCATCCAATTCTTCATCGCTTGGCCCTAATTGCAGTGGTTTAGGTGGAGCACCATCCCATACGCGGTAATAACGCCGCTGCAGGTAAGAGTCACGCAAGAAAGCATAGGGATCCGCTTGTGCATCGATCACTTGATCTAAAGGCAATAGTTGGCGGCGCTGTTCTATGCCCCAAACGCCATAGCGAGTAATTTGCGTGCTGAGCTCTTGCGAGCCATTCCAAATATCTAGAGGATCCGCAAAGAATCGTACCGCTAGATCACTACTGTCGCGGAGCGTGGTTGGCCCACGTAGAGGAATCATTAAATAGGGGCCGGTGTCCATTCCCCAGCTACCAAGGGCTTGACCGATGTCTTCATCGCTTTTTTTAAGGCCCATATCACTGGCCCAATCAACTAAGCCAAACATGCCCAAGGTGGTATTGATGGCGACTCGGCCTAAGCTGTGACCGGCATCAGTGCCTTTACCTTGCAATAAAGCACCAAAAGAGACGAAAAAGTCATCAATATTTGAGAAGAAATTGTTCGCGCCCTGTTTGACTGGGCCTGGCGAGTATTTCTCGTGTGCTTCAGCCGCAGGCTTGAGAACCGCTTTATCAACGGTATTATTGAAGGCGAAAATGCCACGGTTTACCGGCTCGATGGGGTCGTAGTTATTCTGTGGCGTCGCACATGCGCCAAGTAAGAGAGCAAATAGAGGAATAAGGCGGCGCATGTGTGTGATTTGTTCAGTGATTAAGGTAGATATTCTAGGCTGATTTGGCCTGTTGCGGGCTGATAAATGATTACCTGCTCACTGGATAAACAGAACGCAGTGATACTTGCAAAACTACCGCAAATGTTGCCCATTATTTTAGGCTGCAAAAACTGTAGTGCAGTGTGGCCAAAAACGGCTATTTCAAGGGCAGTATTGCACTTACATCATAGAGGCGAATCAGCCCAGCAAGGCCCTCAGGTAGTTCAGAGAAGCAGAGCTCTGCGCCTTGTTTGCGAGCATTACGCAGCCAGTACAGCAACACCGCCACTGCGGAGGAATCTGCTGCACTGATTTGGCTAAGGTTTACTTCCAGTCGCTCGCCTTGGCTAAGCGTTGGCAAGGTAGCCAGCTGTGCTACGGCCGTGTCTAAAGTGAATTTACCACTGGCTTGAAATACATTCATTTGCTTGCGTTACGCTGTACGTTGTTGCGATCAGAAAGCTGCTTGATTAAGCCATCAATACCGTCTTTGCGGATGATTGCATTGAACTGATTGCGGTTGTTATTGATAAAGCTAATACCATCTACGGCAATATCGTAGGTTTTCCAGCCTGCATCGGTTTTTTCGAAGCTAAAATCAAGCGGAATTGGTTTTTGGCCTGGCAGGCTCACTTCGGTGCGCACGGCCATTTCGTTTGCATCATTCCCCGGACGAGTGCCTTTTACATCGACTTGGGCATTTTTATAAATTGAAAGTGCCGATAGGTAAGTGCGTACCAGCATGGTTCTAAATTCACGCGTCAAGGCTTGCTGCTGCTCTGGTGTGGCTGTTTTCCAATAACGGCCAACGGCCAGCATGGTCATGCGGTTGTAATCAGCCAAAGGGGCAACGCGGGCATCAACGAGATCGCGGGCTTTAAGCGGCTCCTTATCGTTTTTCTTGATGATATCCAGCACATCGCGGCTCACATTCTTAACGATGACTTCTGGTGCTTCAACCACTGCAGCTAGGCTACAAGTGGCGATAAAACTCATTGAGAGGGATAAGATCCATTTTTTCATTATTTTTGCTCCGATTTTTGTTCACCAGCGGTTTCTGCTTTGTTAAACAGGACACGGCTAATTAATTGTTCCAGCACGATGGCTGAAGAGGTAATGGTAAAGCTGTTGCCAGTGGCAAGCATTTTGCTGTCTGCACCTGAGGTCACACCAATATATTGCTCACCCAAGAGGCCGGAGGTTAGGATTTCTGCTGAGGCATCTTTGCTAAAATGATAGCGGCTATCCATATCCAGCTTCACCCGTGCAACGTAACGCTCTGTATCTAGAGTGATACTACTCACACGGCCCACTAAAACCCCAGCACTTTTCACGGGTGCGCGTACTTTTAGGCCACCGACATTTTCAAAATTTGCAATCAGCTCATAGCTATTGGATGCCGGAAGCGTGGTTTGGCTGCTAACGCGTAACGATAAAAACAGTAAGGCGGCAATGCCTGCAGCGGCAAATAGACCTACCCAAAAATCAATCATGCCTCGTTTCATTGTTTAAAAACCCCTTAATCTGATACGTAACGACAACTGACACATAACGAAAAAACCTAAACTTGCTGCATTAGATGCCTCTAAACATAAAGGCCGTGAGTACAAAATCGAGTGCCAGAATAACCAGCGAGCTTGTGACCACGGTACGAGTGGTGGCTCCTGAAACGCCCTCGGCGGTAGGTGGTGCGTCATAGCCTTCAAAAACGGCAATCAGCGAGATGGCAATACCAAACACCACACTCTTGATTACGCCATTGATGACGTCTTGGCGAAAATCAACGGCGCTTTGCATTTGCGACCAAAAAGCGCCCTCGTCCAGGCCCAGTAGTTTTACACCGACTAAATAACCACCAAAAATCCCCATCGCGCTAAACATGGCCGCCAAGAGCGGCATAGAAATCACCCCGCCCCAAAAGCGCGGCGCAACCACACGGGCAATCGGGTTAACCGCCATCATTTCCATGGCGGCTAATTGTTCGGTGGCTTTCATAAGGCCGATTTCGGCGGTAATCGCGGAACCTGCTCGGCTGGCAAAGAGCAAGGCACCAACTACCGGCCCAAGTTCGCGAACTAAAGACAGCGCAACTAAAATGCCCAGCGATTCGGTCGCACCAAAGCGCTGCAGTGTGTCATAGCCTTGCAGGGCTAACACCATGCCAACAAATAAGCCTGATACCGCAATAATCAAGACCGATAACACGCCTGCAAACCAAATTTCACGCATTGTAAGCTGAAATCGGAGTAGTGATGTGGGGGAATGACGCAGAATAGCCAGCATAAAGCGGCAGGCAAAGCCCAGTTTGATGATGACGTTGCTAAATGGTCGGCCCAATGTTGAAAAGGCTTTAAACAAAAAATTAGGCAAGGCGCGGCTCCAGACCAAGATCCGTGACATATGGCATGGCGGGTTTATGGAAAGGCACTGGGCCGTCTGTTTCCCCGTTAATAAACTGTTTTACAAAGGGGTGAGTTGAGGCGCGAACCTGCTCTGGCGTACCTTCAGCCACAATTTTGCCGTCGGCCAAAAAGTACACATAGTCGACAATCGAAAGCGATTCTTCTACATCGTGGGTCACAATCACCGATGCCGTGCCCAGTGCATCGTTTAGATCTCGAATAAGCTTGCCGATTGTGGCGAGTGAGATTGGGTCTAGCCCAGTAAATGGCTCGTCATACAACATCACCGCAGGGTCTAGTGCAATAGCGCGGGCCAGAGCCACGCGACGTGCCATTCCGCCGGAGAGTTCGGAGGGCATTTGCTCGCTGACTCCGCGCAGGCCAACAGCGTTCAGCTTCATTAGCACTAAATCATGGATCATGGCTTCGGGCAGATTGCTACGCTCCCTAAGTGGGAAGGCCACATTGTCGAAGACGGATAGATCGGTAAATAAAGCGCCAAATTGAAACAACATGCCGAGCTTTTCGCGCATCTTGTAAAGGCGAGCTTCATTCATGCTGCCAACATCGTCACCAGCAACATTGAGCTTGCCAAGATCTGGACGAATTTGCCCGCCGATGAGTTTGAGGAGCGTGGTTTTGCCTGAGCCAGATCCACCCATGATGGCGACCACTTGCCCACGCTTAATGCTAAGGGATACGTCGGTGAGTACCGCCCGTTCGCCATAGGCAAAGCTTACATTCTCAAATTGCACCAGAGGCATTTCGCAAGATACTCCAGCCATAAAGAGGGCTATTGTAGGTGGCTATGCTTCAATCAGATAGATGAAGTTTGTATGATTGTGTACGGAATTATTGCCATGCAACAAAGGTAGTCAGCAGGCCGTGCAGCTAATTCACTGTTATGACAAGCGTGTAGCTACACTTTCTTGCATTTGCTTATATTGTTTTTGCTTAAAAACCATGGATAAAAAAACCTAAATACAACACTTTAATTTAGCTATTTTGCAAATGTTACAAAATCTAGCTCCACACTATTGCAGTGCATTTTGCACTGTATTTAAGTTAATGCGCTCTGCATTTAGCTAGTCCGCTGTTTGTTTTACGTAATCCGCGTACTAGTATGAAAGCCAGTATTCATGTTTTGGCAGGATTACTTATGTATTTAGAGCACTTTGGCTTAAATGAACCCCCGTTTAGGATTACACCGCACCCAGAGTTTTTTTATACAGGTGCGGAGCGTGGTGCTACGCTAGATGCACTTATCTATGCGGTGCTGGCAGGGGAGGGTTTAGTTAAAGTGGTGGGTGAGGTGGGCAGTGGTAAAACGATGCTCTGTCGTGTTTTAGTTGAGCGCTTACCAGCCAATATTGATAGCGTTTACATTGCTAATCCGGCCATGAAACCAGATGAGCTGATGTTGATGATTGCAGATGATTTAGGCTTGGCCTGCGATGCAACGCATACCAGCGCTAAAGTCAGAGATTTGCAAGCCGCCTTGCTAGAGCGTTTTGCTGCAGGGCGGCAAGTGGTTATTTTGATAGATGAAGCGCACGCCATGCCGACGGCTAGTTTAGAAGCCGTAAGGTTGCTGTCTAATCTAGATCATGGCCACCATAAATTATTGCAAATTGTATTATTTGGCCAGCCAGAATTAGATAGCCGCTTAGCGCAACAAGATTTACGTCAATTACGTGAGCGCGTAACTCATGCTTTTCAGCTTGCCCCATTAAAAAGCGATGATATTGAAGCCTATATCGAATTTCGTATGCGTACAGCAGGCTATCGTGGGCCTGAGTTATTTCAATCTCAGGCGCTTAGGAAAATATTTATTGAATCAGAAGGCTTAACTCGGCGAATTAATATTCTGGCAGATAAATCATTAATGGCGGCATTTAGCCGTAGTGAGCATTCAGTGAATGCGCGGCATGTAAAAGCTGCAATTAAAGACAGTGCTTTTAAATCGCTTAGAAAGAAACCGATGATGGCGTGGTTACTCCTCTTGGGCGTGTTAACCGGAGGAGTTGGGGCAAGCTTAATTCAGCCATCAAATATAAAAGTGGCCTCGGCACCAGTTGCTGCCCCATTGCCTTTGCAATTAGCAAACACGGCCAGCGTTTCAATGCCAAGCCTTCAATTAAGTGAGGGGTTAAAAAATAAATTAAGCCAATCCAGGCAAAAATTTAATCGTGCCGAAGCAAATCATATTGGCATTATGCTCTTGGTTACGGATCGTGAGCATAATGAAGAGTTGGAAAGATATTTTTTAAAAACCAGCCAATTAATACCTAAAGATCAATTGCTTATTTACCCAGCAGAAATACGTGGTAAAAAAGGCTGGGGTTTGGTCTATGGTTTATTTACAGATAAATCTAGTGCTCAAGTAGCAATGCTGGCTTTGCCGGATCGATTAAAGAAAAACAAACCCATTTTGCGCACCGTGGCAGGAATGCGTGATGAGTTGTGGAATTTATAGCTTAATCTTCGCAGATTAATCATCTGCTTTATTTTATCTGTAGTATAAGCATGAGCACTTATCAATGCGGTGGCAAATTCCTATTCTGCTTTTTGTACTGAGTGCATGCGCTAATCAAACGGGCTTGCAAGTTGAAAGCGGACGCCATTTAGAATTAAAACCCATAGCCAGTAATATACCCAAGCCAATATCAAGCGCGCCAATGTTAGCTAAACCACAAGCGGTAGCAAAGACGGCTACTTATAGCGTGGTGGTGCACAATGTGCCGGTGGCAGAAATATTATTTGCCTTAGGGCGTGATGCAAAAATTAATGTGGATGTGCATTCTGGAGTCAACGGCAATGTAACCTTGAATGCTATTAATCAAACCCTGCCGCAAATTTTAGAGCGAATGAGCCGGCAAGTTGATTTGCGCTGGGAGTTGGAAAATGGCGTTTTAATTATTACCCCAGATATTCCTTATTTTAAAATTTATAAGATGAACTATTTTAATTTATCTAGGAATGTAAAATCTAATGTTACCTTAGCTAATTCGGTAAGTAGTGGGAGCAGCGGTTCTGGTTCTGGTAATAGTTCAAGTACGCAAATTGATATGGTGGCAGAGCATCAATTGTGGAAGCAAATAGAGGCAAATTTAAAAGAAATTTTAAATGTAGTAAAAAACGATGCACAAACAAGTGGAGCACAGCTGGGAAGTATTGTGCAGGATAAAAGCGCCATCGCCGTAAAAACAAACAGTTCTACTGATAAAAAAGAAGTGGTTCAAACGGCGGCAGAGGCAGCAAAAGCAGCTAAAGACGTTGCGCAAGCAAATAAAATAAATGCAGAAACTGAGAAATTAAAAGCGGGTGAATCACAGCCGATTAATAAAACTATATCCCCTTCAGCGATTAATAATAGCCGCCTTGTGATTATGAACCCAGAAACAGGAATTATCACCATAAAAGCCAGCCAAGCTGAGCATGTAAAAGTAGCTGAGTATTTAAGTGCGATTCAAGGTGGCGCATTACGGCAGGTATTGATTGAGGCAACAATTGTAGAAGTATTGCTTTCTGACCAATATCAAGCAGGTGTGGATTGGAGCCGTATTGGTACTACAGAAAATCAATTAAATTTCACTCAATCTAATGTAGCCAGTAATATGGCTGCGCCGCCATTTAGTCTTTTGAGTTACGCTAAAACAGGCGGTGTATTTAATGGGACATTTAATTTTACTATAAAGATGTTAGAGCAATTTGGCCGTACTCGCGTGTTATCTAGTCCTAAAATAATGGCGCTTAATAATCAAACAGCGGTCATGAAAGTCGTAGAAGAGCAGGTGTATTTTACGGTTAAAGTCACTCCCCCTGTGATTACTGATGGGAAACCAACCACTCAAGCCACTTATGATAGTGAATTGCATACCGTGCCGATTGGTTTGGTGATGCAGGTTACACCGCAAATATCTGAAGATGGCCAAATTGCCTTAAATGTGAGGCCGACTATTACTAATATTAATTCCTTTGTTGAAGACCCTGCGGTCGCTATTTTGGCGGCTAACAGCTCATCGCCGATTAAAAGCTTAGTGCCTATTTTGCAAGTCAGAGAATTTGATTCCACATTAAAAGTGGCCAGTGGGCAGGTGGCTATTTTAGGGGGGTTAATTCAAGACTCTTTAAATAATGATAGGCAGGGAGTGCCTGGAATTTCACGCTTGCCCTATGTGGGTGATTTATTTAGCTATCGGAACGATAAAGTTAAAAAAATTGAATTGGTGATATTTCTGCGGCCAGTTTTAATTAAAGATGCAAGCACGCAGGGTGATTTAAAAGATTATCAGCAGTTTTTGCCTAATGATCAATTTTTTAAAGGCAGTATGGATCATGATTTATCGGCATTTCAATCGGGTAATACGCCACTAGAGTCATCGCCATGAGCTTATTGCTGCAGGCGCTTAAAAAAGCGGAAGAAGCAAAACGATTGCGCGAAGCCGCTGCTCTGGAAGGTGAGCCGCAGGCTGAAGAGAGCGTAGCGGCTAGCCAGTTAGTGGCCACGCCGCTTAGCTTAAGTGAGTTAGCTTTGGAGCTGGAGGCCCCGACGGCGCCGCCGCATGACCTGAACCCACCGGTTAGTGAGGCACCAGTGCCACCGCCAATAGAGGCGAGCCCGTCCGTTGAAGAGTGGCAGTTTGTGCCTCTGCCCTTGCTTGAAGCGGCAGTGCTTGAGGCCGAACCAAGCTCTGTTATTCCCTTGCCTGAGCCATTAATGGCGACAGAGCCAGCAGGTTCGACTGCGGATATCCCTCCGCCAGTTGAGGATGATTTAACTTGGCTACAACCAGTTCCTGTGGCCCTCTCTCCTGTTCGTATCGCCTCAGTTACACCCGCGCCACAAGCAGAGCCAACCCTAACGCCTACTCCACCTGCTCCTGTGGCAAAGCCCTTAATTAAAGCGGCTTCACGCTCCAAAACACTGCCTTGGTTGGTGCTGGCAGGGGTGTTGATTGCGGGGGGGATGGGGGGTATTTTTGGTGGCAATATCAATCCTTAATGGTTGAGCACACACCTGCTGTTGCTGCGGTAGAGGCCGCAGCGCCGCCAGCTGCGTCAGCGTCTATTGCTATCTTGCCACCACCATCGCCTGCGGCTATAGAGCTGAATGAGCCTGCTGGGCAGGTAGAAGCGGCTGCACAACAAATCGCGCCTACAGCGATGCCACGGCAATTTAAGAGCGATGTGGCTAGCGTAAAAGAGCGCTCTGGCGGGCCTGATGGGGCGGGTGTGCGCTTTGATACGCAAAATAATGAGGCGGCAGTGCCACTGCCGCTGGTGATTGCTTACCGTGCCTTTCAAGAAGGGGACTATCGCCGCGCAGAGGAGGCATATCGGCAGATGCTGCAGCTTGATGTGCGCAACCGAGATGCTTTATTAGGCATGGCAGCGTTGGCGACGAAGCGGGGTGCGGGCAGTGAGGCGGCGCAGTTTTATCGGCAAATTTTGGCGCTTAATCCACGGGATGAGGCGGCTCAAGCGGGCTTGTATGCACTAACGCCAAGCAGCGAAGGTTCAGAGGCTGGTTTACGCCAATTAGCTAGCCAGCAGGCAGGGGCGGCGTTTGCTCTGGCTAATCTCTACGCAGGGCAAGGCCGCTGGAGCGAGGCGCAGAGTGCGTATTTTCAAGCTTTATCTCTGGATAGCAATAATGCCGACTACGCCTTTAATTTGGCAATTAGTCTAGAGCATTTGCAAGAGACTAAAACCGCAGCACGGTATTACCGCCAAGCCTTGGCAGGGCGTGGCTCTTTTGATCGGGCTGTTGCCGAAGCAAGACTAAAGGAGCTGGAGTTGCCATGAACGTGCCGGTCAGAAAACTGCCGCTGGGCGAGCTGCTGGTTTCTAAAGGCCTGCTTTCAGAAGACCAACTGCGGATTACCCTGTTTGAGCAGCGCCGCAGTGGCGTGCCCTTGGGCAAGTTGATGGTGTCGTTGGGCTTTATCTCAGAAGGCATTTTGCGGGATGCGCTTTCAGAAAACCTAGGCCAAGTTAGCGTTGATTTATCCAAAATTCTGGCGGATACACAGGCAATTAAGCTGATCCCCAAGGATGTGGCCAAGCGCCATATGCTGCTTCCAGTATCGTTAGATGTAGAGCGTAATAAGCTCACGCTGGCGATGTCTAATCCAAATAATCTGGTTGCGCTAGATCAAGTGCGCATGCTGCTTAAAGACAAGTACGAGCTAGAAACGCTGCTTGCAGCAGAATCTGATTTAAACCATGCCATCGATCAATACTATGGTTTTGAGCTGTCTATTGACGGCATTTTGAATGAAATTGAAACCGGCGTGATTGATTACGCTAGCTTGCAAAATGCCGAGGCGGAGTACAACCAGCCAGTAGTGCGGCTGATCGATGCTTTGCTGGCCGATGCCTGCACGCGCGGCGCATCGGATATCCACTTTGAGCCTGAATCCTCTTTTGTGCGGATTCGCTACCGCATTGACGGTGTGCTGCGGCAAATTCGCGCCCTGCACAAAACCTATTGGCCAGCGATGGTGGTGCGGCTAAAAGTAATGAGCAATATGAATATCGCCGAAACCCGCTCGCCACAAGATGGCCGAATCTCGCTGACCCTTGCTGGCCGCCCGCTGGATTTTCGGGTGGCGGCTCAGCCCACGACTTGGGGCGAGAACGTGGTTTTGCGGATTTTGGATCGTCAAAAAGGCTTGGTAAAGCTAGATAAACTGGGGCTTAGCAAAGAAAACCTCTATCTATTACAGCTGATGATCGCTCGCCCTGAGGGTATTATTTTGGTGACCGGCCCAACAGGCTCAGGCAAAACCACCACGCTTTATTCGATCTTAAGCAGCGTCAATACCGAAGCCGTCAACATTATGACGCTGGAAGACCCTGTGGAATATCCGATTCCTATGCTGCGGCAAACTTCGGTCAATGAAGCGGCGAAAATGGATTTTGTGAACGGTATACGCTCTATGATGCGGCAAGACCCAGACATCATCTTGCTGGGCGAAATCCGTGACCGAGATACCGCCGATATGGCATTTCGCGCGGCCATGACTGGCCACCAAGTTTACTCAACCCTACACACCAACTCCGCCATCGGCTCAATTCCGCGCTTATTGGATATTGGCGTACTGCCTGATGTATTGGCGGGCAATATTATCGGCATTATCGCCCAGCGCTTAGCCCGAAAATTATGCCCGCTTTGCCGTGATCCTTATCAGCCAGATGACTTTGAACGTCGCTTACTTGGCGTACCTGAAGAGGTGGGAGAGCTCACAATTTATCGCCCAGCAGGCTGCCCAAAGTGCGACCACCAAGGCTATAAGGGCCGGATTACGGTGATGGAAGTATTAAAAATGAGCGTCGAGCTGGATGAGCTGATCGCCAGACGCGCCACTCGGCTAGAGATGAAAAAAGCCGCTGAAGTACAAGGCTTTAAAACCATGGCCGATGATGCCTGCCGCCACGTTATCGACGGCATGACCTCGCTGGCAGAAATTTCCCGAGTGATCGATCTGACCGACCGAGTGGGCTAAGTTAAATAAGGAGGATAGCAATGTATGTACGTGAACATATCTCACGAGTGATTGATGGCAAAACGTATAACACCCGCACCGCTTTAAATTGCCATATGCACACCGAGTCAAAAGATGATCAGGGTGTGCCTTATATCATTGATCTTTATCGCACCAAGAAAGATCAATATTTTTTGGTTGAGCACAACATTCCTCATCCCTATATGGAAAAGGAAAAAGCTGCTGTGGTAGATGTGTTAACACCCATCTCTCTAGAACAGGCCGAGGAGTGGGTCGAAAAATACTGCCCTTGGCGTAAGGAAAAAATATTTGCAATTAATAGCGAAGCAAACCTCACTACCTTAACGCTGCGAATCGACAAAATGACCAAGGCGCAATTGGTGGCACAAGCCACTAAACATAATTTAACGCTCAATGCCTACTGCTTGCTGAAGCTTGAAAAAATACTTTATGAAAAAGACGCTCCACGCGGTGGTGCAGGTGTTTTTCTTGAGCGTGGTTTGAATTTGCGTGATTAGCCCTACAACCATTCTATGGGCGCTTGCCGCATTCTCTTTGTAGGTGCTGCACGGCATGTGGGGATTACAAGCAAATAAGGGAAGCAGATGCAGTTTATCTATCGTGCTGTAGATAGCGCTGGCTTAATAAAAAAGGGTAAGTCAGAAGCTAATAACCTAGCAGATTTAGAGCTGCGTCTAGAGCGCTTGGGCCTCAGCCTGATTCACGCTAATGAGGCTTCTATAGGTGGTGTTTTGGGGGGTAAAAAAGTAGATAGGCGGGAGCTGATTACTTTTACTTTTCATATGGAGCAGCTAATACGGGCAGGGGTGTCTATTTTGGAGGGGCTATCTGATTTGCGCGATAGCTTAGAAGAGCCGCACTTTCGTGCCGTGATTGCCAATTTAATTGAAGATATTGAAGGGGGCAGCCAGTTTTCACAGGCTTTGGCGGCACACCCACAAGTTTTTGATGCTATTTATGTAAATTTAATTAAGGCAGGAGAAGCCAGCGGTAAATTACCTGAAGTATTACTTAATTTAACCGATTCATTAAAATGGCAAGACGAACTGATCTCTCAAACTAAAAAAATCATTATGTACCCCGCTTTTGTGGGGGTGTTGGTGTTGGGAGTAATTACCTTCTTAATGATTTATTTAGTGCCTCAACTCGTTTCCTTTGTGGCGGCAATGTCGCAAACCTTGCCTTTAAATACAAGAATATTGATTGCTATTTCAAATGTATTTATTAATTATTGGTGGGCAATATTTAGCACCCCTGTTATTTTGTTTTTTTCAATTCGTTTTCGCCTGCGCCATGATGAAAAGTTCAGACATCAATTTGATGGCTGGAAATTAGCGATCAAACCCTTTGGCCCTATTTTGCATAAAATTATTTTGGCACGTTTTGCCAATTTTTTTGCGCTGATGTATGCGGCAGGGATTCCTATTTTGGATTGCATTAAGATTTCAGAAGGGATTGTTAGCAATAGCGTTGTGGCTGAATCTTTACAGCGTATTCAGGCGCAAATTCGAGAGGGGCAGGGGGTTACGGCGAGTTTTAGCCAGGAAAAAATGTTCCCTCCCTTGGTATTACGCATGTTAAAAGTGGGCGAGGGTACAGGGCAGTTGGATCATGCTTTGATGAATATCTCCTATTTTTATAACCGTGATGTCAAAGAATCTATTGAGCGCGTACAGGCCCTCGTAGAGCCCTCGCTTACCGTGGTATTGGGGCTGATTTTGGCGTGGATTATGTCCTCAGTGCTGGGGCCGATATTCGATACGATTAGCAAAATACGATGAGCCATATTCACCGCACCCTTTTATTATCAAATACGCATTTGATTGCCTTGCATATAGAGCAAGGCCAATTAGTTGAAGAGGATTGCTTTGGTTTAGATGAGATGGGGAAAGAAGCGTTTTTAATTTATTTGGAGCAGCGAAAAGAGTTTGTTTTTAGTTTATTAGTGGATGTGGTGGAAGAAGATTTTCAATTGGAATCTATTCCTCATTTGGGAAAAACAGATCGCCGTGCCTTATTAATGCGCCGTTTAGAGCAAAACTACCGTACCACGCCTTATCGCCGCTTTATTGTGCAAAAAGAAGGGAAAAAGGGAGAGCAAGATCAGGTATTACTATCGGCCTTAAGCCCTGCTGCGCCGATTGGTGCGGTGGTGAATGCCTTATTAGAGAAAAAAGTAGTGTTGCAAGGCATTTACTCGGTGGCGCTATTGGCAGGGGAAATGATGCACCGCTCAGGTCTAGGGCTTGCACATTATTTGTTGATTTCATTTAGCTCTGACGGTGGGATGCGGCAGACGTATTTATCGGCAGAAGGGCTTAAATTTAGCCGCGTGAGCAGTTTGCCAGAAGGAATAGATTTGCAAGACGCGGTGCGGATGGCCGAAGTGATTGTGCTTGAGTCCTTACGTGCTAGGCAATATTTATCCACCTTACGCATGCTTGGTCGTGACGATAAAGTGCAATTGGCCGTGGTGGCGCCTAATGGCTTAGATTGCCAAGCCGCGATCAGCCAGCGTTTGCAAGCCAGTGGAGAGGCGGGGCATTTTACGATTAGTGATGTGCCGTTGGGTTTGTTGGCACAAAAATTGCGGCTCCCCGCCGGGGATTCGCTGCTTAGTATTTTATGTAGCTGGCTGATGCTGCGGCCACCCGCCAACCACTATGGGCAAGCCCAGCATTTAATCCACGCGATATGGCAAAAATGGGGGCGAATGCTGCGTTATGGCGCGTTTGTTGGTTTGTTTTTTGTGCTGATTTGGAGCGGCTTGGCGATGCAAGAGGCGAGCGATGTGCAGGCCTCGATTAACCAATCCTTGAAAAAAACGGCGCAAATTGATGAGCGTTTGCGCCGGTTTAATCTCTTGCTCAAGCAAAGCAATGCCAGTGATCCTGCTGCCATGAAAGGCGTGCATGAGCTATATAACCAGCATTTGCTGACTTGGCCTGATATCGAATTAACGCTGCAACAAGTCAGCCAAGTGTTGCTGGAGTTTCCTGAGCTAAGCTTAGATGAGCTACGTTGGCACTCTGGCCGTGCGCCGGTAGAACCTGCTACCCAAGCAGCAGCTGAGGCACCGGCTGAGGTGGCTCAGCTGCCCGTTGTTTTGGAGTTACAAGGGCGGGTTGAGCCATTTTCACAGCAGTATCGGCAGGCTTTAAACAGTGTAAATCGCCTGAGTAGCCGCTTATCTACCTTACCAAATGTAAAAGTAGAGACGTTGCAATTGCCTTTAAATATTAGCTCTACAGCCAGAGTGGAGGGGCAGGTGCTGGCGGATGCAGCCGATGATAAGCGGGTTGATTTTGTGCTGCGCTTAAGCTGGGGGCCAAAAGCACCATGAAAATAGTTGGACAAGCCTGGCAATTTATTCGTCACGATTTAATCCTAAGTGGCGCAGCGCTGGTCTGTGCGTTGCTGCTTATTGGCCTTACACAAACTTACCTAGGCTATATGCAAGCCGAGCAGCAGGTTTTGCGTAGCCATTTGCAAAGCTTAACGTTGCAAGCTGATGCCCAAGAAACCGCGTGGAATAATGCGGTGCAATATGGCGCGCTTTATCAGCGCTTAAGTAGACAGGGCATCATCAATGCGGAGCATCGGCTAGATTGGATTGAATACTTAACTGAATTAAATCGGGAAGTGCCGCAGTTGAAGATTGTTTTTCGGCTGGATCCACAGCGCCCTTTGAGCGCGGTGGTGGAAAACGTGCAGCTTTATGGCAGCAAAATGCAATTGAACTTTGAGCTTAAAAATGAAGAGGTGTTTTCAGATGTTCTAGCAGGGTTGCAGCACCTGCCTGGCTGGCCAGCTCCTGAGCAATGCGTCTTAACCCGCACTGAGGAGGCTAGAATAAAAGTGGCGTGTGATATTGAGTGGCTGAGCATCGGCCCTATTGCTCCGCCCGAGGGGGAGGTGAGCCAATGAAGTACCGATTATTGCTGATGCTGTTCCCTAGCATGTTGGCTCATGCAGATTGGGGTAAGTTATTTTTTAGCCCTGCTGAGCGTGCCTTATCAAGGGGGGATGGAAGGCCGCAGGCAGAAGCGTCTGCGGTGATTGATACGTTTAGATTAGATGGTGAAATCAGCCGTAATGGTAAAAAGCTGCGCTGGGTAAATGGCGAGCTTAGCCGTATCCCGCTTCCCTCTGGGCTGAAAGTTGGCCAAACGCTGACGCGAGAAACGGGTGTGAAGCGCGATGTCTATCAGCCGCAGCAGGACTAAGTATGCAGCGCGGATTTAATCAACGTGGCGCGATTGCCTTAATGCTATTGATGGTGGTGGGCCTAGGTATTGCCGCTGCTGTTTTATCGCGCTTTAGCCATCACACTTTTGAGCTACACCGAGAGCAGCAAACATTGAGTGCGCTGGCGCAAGCTAAGCAAATTTTGTTGGCCGATGCCTTGGCAAAGCGCGGAGGTACGTTGGTTCGCCCAGGCGAGTTTTATTGCCCAGATCGCAATGTGCAAGGTGAGGCGGGCTATGGGCAGAGTGGTTTAGGTTTAGCCACGCCATCTTGCCCTAGTAATCAGCCCGCTACCCGTATCGGCAGAATTCCTTGGGCAACTTACCACTCCGAAGAATTACGCGATAGCTCGGGTGAGCCTTTATGGATGGCGGTGGCCGATGGGTTTCAGGAAAGAATAACGCAGCCGCTTAATAGCGATACCGCCCCCCAAGCGCCTAATCCTTGGTTTTTTGCCGCAGCCAATAGTGGCGCGCAAGCTTTATCTGATGCAAGTGATCCTATTGTGGTGGTGATTTTAGCCCCTGGCCCGGCTCTGGCTGGGCAAAACCGCAGTACTGCGGCGCAGCAACGTAACCCAAACAATTATTTTGAATGTAATCGGCCAACGGTGGGGGGGGCTTGCCTTGGTTCCCCGAATAACTACGCTAATACTAATGCTACGCTAGGCCGTTTTTTAGATGGCCCACGCTTAGATAGCAGCGGCAATCCAACGCTAAACGATAGAATTATCACTATTCGGCGCAGTGAATTGCTGAGGCCTTTAGAGCAAAGAGCGGCCAGGGATTACCAGCAGTTATTCGATTTATGGGCAAGGCAGGTGGGCAGCAAACGTCTGCTGCCTAGCCCGAGTAATCCGCTCGATGTGGGTTTGCCTTTCCCCGCCAAACCAGATGACGTGGGCTGTACGCAAACCGGCGCAGTTAGCTTGCTGCCATCGGCGTGTGCACCGAATCCCACCATTTGCCAAGGCCGCCCACCTAGATCGGTGGAGCTAACAGGGCTCGGTTTAGCGGTTTCTCCTTTGTATTTGGTGAACCCCATTAATATGCCCACCAGCATCGCTAGTCTGGCTAACTGGCAAAGCTTGCTGAGTGAATACGATTGGCTTTATCGCAATCGCTGGGAGCAAGTGTTTTTTTATGCGGTAGCCAATACACCAAGCTGCGCCTTGCCAGCTATGCAATTACTCAATATGCAGCTGCCTAGTGATATGGCAGGGGTAGAGGTGGTATTGATGAGCACAGGTGTGGCGCAAACGGGGCAGCTTCGCGGCACGGTTTTAGAAAGAGCCAGCCTAAGTAATTATTTAGATTTGGCAACCAGCCCTATTGCACCACCACCCTTTGCAAGCAACATTAACCAAACGGCTTGGGGTGCGTTGCCTAGCAACCGCTATGCCAAGATGCAAGCGGTGGATGTGGGCAATGATGCTTTGTATTATCGCTATACCTCAACCACTGTGCCGCCTGCAGCGCCGAAATGGCTGTATGCCCCAAAGGATAGACCATGAAGCAGAGTGGCTTTACCCTGGCTGAAATTGCCATTGTGCTGGTGATTGTTGGCATTATGCTGGCGGGTGGTTTGGGGGCATTTAAGGCGCAAACCGATGCGCAGCGCAGCAATGATGGCCGCGCACAATTGGCTGAGATTAAAGAATCCTTACTGGGTTTTGCCGTACAAAATGGCCATCTGCCTTGCCCTGCCAATCCTGCCTTAACTACCTTTATTGAAGATCGAGCGGCTAACGGTACGTGCAACCGTGCCCAAGGCAGCATCCCTGGCGCTAGCCTAGGTTTAGCCAAATCAACCGATCCCTATGGCCAGCCGTTTACTTATCGAGTGAGTACCGATTTTGCCGATAATGGCCCTGCCTCATCTCCCCCAGTGATTACAGACAGCAATCAAACCTTGGGAGGATGCCCGCTTGGGAGTGTGGCAGCGGCTGGAATTAGTTTTATGCTTTGTTCGCAGGGGGATATTTCTGTGTTGCCAACCTCAGGCGCAGCAACGCCATTGGCTTCACAGCTGGTGGCGGCGATTGTGATGCACTTTCGCCACGGCCCACCCAATGCAGGGGTGGGATCGGTGGATGAGCAAGAAAACACCAGCAACAACACCACATTTATTAGTAAATTACGCGTCGATGATAATCCGGCCACGCCAGCGGACGAAGAATTCGACGATATAACGGTTTGGATCAGCCCCTCTATTTTGATCGCCAAAATGCTGGCGGCGGGTAAACTACCTTAATTGGTTAAGCATAAAAAAACCCCACAGCCGGCTGTGGGGTTTTTTGTGGGGCTAAGCGCTTTAAGCCACTTGGCCGTGGCAGTGTTTAAACTTCTTGCCAGAGCCGCATGGGCAGGCATCGTTGCGGGATACGCCAGAGAATTGCAGCTTTGGGCCGCCTTCTGCTTGCATTGCCTGCATCAAAGCGGCTTTGATTTGCTCATCGTCACCACTGGCTAAGATGGCTTCTAGATCGGCATGGTTAAATTGCAGTGCCGAAGCAGGGATTTCTTGTGGGCGCACGGCTTCTACATCTTCTTGCGAGCGTACTTGCACGGTCATTACAATTTGCATGACCTCACGCTTGATGTTGTCTAATAGTTGCGAGAACAGCTCGAACGCTTCACGTTTGTATTCTTGCTTAGGATTCTTTTGCGCATAGCCGCGCAAATGAATACCTTGGCGTAAATGATCTAGCGATGACAAATGCTCACGCCAGCTTTGATCAACGTGTTGCAGCAGTACCGAGCGTTCAAACTGGCGGAAAGTAGTTTCGCCAGCTAATTCAACTTTGGTGTTATAGCTTTCAGCCGCAGCCACCTGTACGCGCTCTTTCATCGCTTCAATGGTGAGCGTGGTATCGTTTTTAACCCAATCAGCAATCGCTAGCTCGATATTTAGCTCGCCTAGGGCGCGCTCAAGACCTGCCACATCCCACTGCTCTTCCATTGAATCGGCTGGAATATAAGAGTTGAATAGATCAGCAATCATGCTGTCGCGCATTGCGCTGATGGTGTCGCTGACTTCTTCGCTTTCTAAGATCTCATTACGCTGGCCGTAAATCGCCTTGCGCTGCTCGTTAGATACATCATCGTATTCCAGCAATTGCTTACGAATATCGAAGTTGCGGCCTTCAACCTTGCGCTGTGCTGATTCAATCGCGCGGGAAACCATACCCGCTTCAATTGGCTCGCCTTCAGGCATTTTCAAGCGGTCCATCACCATTGCCACGCGATCGCCAGCAAAAATACGCAGCAGCGAATCTTCTAGCGATAGGTAGAAGCGGCTAGAACCCGGGTCACCTTGACGGCCAGAACGGCCACGCAGCTGGTTATCAATACGGCGTGATTCATGACGCTCAGTACCAATAATATGCAAGCCGCCCGCAGCAACCACGGCATCGTGGATGATTTGCCAATCGGCCTTCATGCTGGCGATTTTTGCGTGTTTGTCGGCGTCACTCAGCTCAGTGTCTTGCTCAACGGCTTTGACTTCGCGCTCGATATTACCGCCCAGCACGATATCCGTACCACGGCCCGCCATATTGGTGGCAATGGTAATCACGCCAGGCGAGCCTGCTTGGGCCACGATATCGGCTTCACGCGCATGCTGTTTGGCGTTCAGCACATTGTGCTTGAAGCCGTCTTTTTCCAGCATTTCAGAGAGCAGCTCAGATTGCTCAATTGAAGTAGTGCCTACCAAAACGGGTTGTTTACGCTCTTGGCAGCCTTTGATATCGGAAATGATGGCGTTGTATTTTTCGCCAGCGGTTTTGTAAACCTGATCTTGTCTATCGTCACGCACCATAGGGCGATTCGTTGGCACTATCACGGTTTCTAGGCCGTAAATTTGCTGGAATTCGTAAGCTTCAGTATCGGCAGTACCGGTCATACCTGATAGCTTGCTATACATGCGGAAGTAATTTTGCAGGGTAATCGTGGCAAGAGTTTGGTTCTCTTGATTGATTTCCATGCCTTCTTTGGCTTCAACCGCTTGATGCAAGCCTTCAGACCAGCGACGGCCAGACATTAAACGGCCAGTAAATTCGTCAACGATGACGATCTCGCCTTCGTCGGTCACCACATAGTGCTGATCGCGCTGGAATAATGAATGTGCGCGCATTGCAGCATAAAGGTGATGAACCAAGCTGATATTGATCGCAGAATAAAGGCTGTCGCCTTCTTTTAGCAGGCCTTTTTGGCTGAGAATAGCCTCAACTTTCTCGTGACCTGCTTCAGAGAGCAATACTGAATGGGCTTTTTCATCCACCCAGAAATCGCCTTCAGATTCTTCCTCAGATTGGCGAGTCAGTTGGCCGGGGATATCGTTAACCAGTTGATACATCTCGATGCTGTCTTCAGCAGGGCCAGAGATAATCAAAGGAGTGCGCGCTTCATCGATCAGAATCGAATCCACTTCATCGACAATCGCGTAGTTGAGTTTGCGCTGTACGCGCTCACCCACGGTGAACACCATATTGTCGCGCAAGTAATCAAAGCCGAATTCATTATTGGTGCCGTAAGTAATATCGCAGGCGTAAGCTTGCTGCTTATCGTCGTGCTGCATTTGGCCCAGATTCACACCGCAAGTTAACCCTAAGAAGTTATAGAGCTTGCTCATTGTGGCCGCATCGCGGCTGGCGAGGTAATCGTTTACGGTAATAACGTGTACGCCATTACCTGATAAGGCATTTAAATAGGCGGGCAAGGTTGCAACTAGTGTTTTACCTTCACCGGTACGCATTTCAGAAATCTTGCCTTGGTGTAGCGCTAAGCCACCCATTAGCTGTACGTCAAAATGACGCATGCTTAAACTGCGCTTAGAGCCTTCGCGGCAAACAGCAAAGGCTTCTGGCAAAATTTGATCAAGCGTTTCACCTTGGGCGACGCGCGTTCGGAACTCAGCTGTTTTAGCCCGCAAGTCATCATCAGAGAGCGCTGCAATACCAGCTTCGAGCGCGTTGATCTGCTTTACGATGGTGCCATATTGTTTGAGCAGGCGGTCATTACGACTTCCGAAAACTTTTTTGAGCAAATTTGCAATCATCTAAAGCTACCAGCAATGGGCAAGGCCCGGTTAGTGTGACAACGGCGGTTAGAACATCCTAATCCGCCGTATATGCGACCATTTCAATCAAAATTCAAGGTCAATCGCCGGATTTTGTCGCAGCAATGTTAATTTCATTCGTGGCAGGGCCAATAAAGCGTAAAGGGTTTTGTGCAATTCCTTTGTAGCGAATCTCAAAGTGCAGATGTGGCCCAGTTGAACGCCCTGTGCTTCCTAGTAAGGCAATGGTCTGGCCAGCGTTGACTTGCTCACCTACTTTTACGGCTAATTTGGAGGCATGAGCATAGCGGCTAGTGATTCCATTGCCATGATCTAAGTCAACCATATTACCATACTGGGGGTGGAAGGCCGCAAAGCTGACTTTCCCCGTCGCAGCCGCCATAATGGGTGTGCCGCTTTCGCCCACAAAGTCGATTCCTTCATGAAAGACTTGGTTGCCGTTAAAGGGGTCTATCCTTTTGCCAAAGCTTGATGATTGTAAACCTACATTCAGCGGGGCTTTGGAAGGCAGTTGCCATGTCTTTGGCTGCAGTAAGATGCTTTCTGCTAAGGCGAGCTGATCCAGCCTCGCGTTTAAACTGCTGCTCGCCGCATCAATTTCACTACCAAGAGTGGCGGCCGTTAAGGGGGTGCCCGAGTGTTGTATCCCGCCACGTGGCACGGGTTGGCTAGATAAAAACGGCTTGATATCAATACCGGTTTTATTGCCAACTTGGCTGGCTAGCCCATCTAAGCGGAGTAATTTGGCCTGTAGCTCGCCTACACGAATGGCGAGTGCGTCGATTTCAGTTTGGCGGGTGTTATTGCTGCCCGGCATTAGCCGCCATAGCGCTTGATGAGAGCTAGGTTTGATTAGGGAACCTAAGGCGAAAGCGACCGATGCCACCAGCAAAAGCATAAGCAGGGCTAGACTTATAATTTGTCGGCTATCGAGCGAAACCGTTTTGCCTAGCCGATTAGACATCACAATGATATTCATTGAATTTAACCTTTGCGAACCATTTTAATGCTGAAAAAAACCACTCTGAAGCAGGTAGGAAATGATCGACAGCTCGCCAGCCTGATGCATCAGGTAGACGATTTGGCGAGAGTTTTAACCCAAGTGCGGGGTGTGCTGCCGCCAGCGATGGCGAGTCATTGCATTGGAGTGGCTTGGTCCGGCGATACTATATTAATTGGTGTGAGTGGCAGTGCTGCTGCATCAAGGGTGCGTCAATTTGCCCCACAGATTTTGGCCGCACTGCAAGCCGGCGGATGGAAAGCTACCGCAATCTTGCCCAAGGTGCAAGTTGGTTTGCAAAGCACAAAGGCCATGCGAAGCAAAGACTTATACTTAAAAGAAGGGGCTTGCGTGGCTTTTTCTGAGCTATCTGCCACTTTGGAGGATGGGCCTTTAAGAGAAGCAATTACATCATTGCTAAATCGTCATTTACCTAAAAAAAGCTGAACTTCAGGATTTGGTCTATAAGTACTGTAAGGCTCTATAATCTAATGCTTTTATGGATTTCATGCCACATAGGACTATATCTACGAAGGAGCGGAGCGATGAGTATCAAGCAATGCAAGGGCCATGCTAAGCAAACAGGCTTTACCTTGGTTGAGTTAGCCATTGTGCTGGTGATTATCGGCTTGATTTTAGGGATGGCGTTTAAAGGCAAGGATTTGATTGATGGGGCGAAGGTGAAGAGCCTCGCCGCCCAATATAATAAAATTCAAGCGGCGTTTAATATTTATTTTGAAAAATATGGCGCATATCCTGGGGATGGTTGTACAGCTTTACAGGTGCTTGGCACCTTTGTTCAATGCCCTACTGCAGGTAGAAACGGCATCCTAAATACTGTAAATGAGGCTAATTCTGCACTGATTCAGCTGCAAAATGCCAATATTCTAACTGCTGCTGATTTACAAACGCCTTTTGGTACGACTTGGGCTGTATCTATTTCAACCTCAGCAGTTTTTCCGCCTGCGGGCACTAATTATTTATCATTTACCAATCCAGTAAACGCTGTGCCTATCGCAACGGTTGCTGATGCTCGCTATGTTTGTGCATTAGATCGGATGATTGACAACGGTGATAGTGGCGCTGTCGCGGTAGGGGGGGCTGGGACGGTGGTTAGAAGTACGACCGCACCTCTTTACACCAATGCGACGGATTGTTGGGCGCGTACAGGGACTTCGAATGTAGGTTTACGCTTATTGCCTTAACCCCCTCGTAAAGACCTTAAGGGCGTACTCGAAGCGCAGCGCGCCTTACCCCATCAACATTCTCCGTCTAAAACTTAAATTTATTTTTTATCTAAAGAAATCCGAGCTTTCCCCCAGCTCGGGTTTACTTTGTCCAATGCCCCGAATCACTTCCCTAAGTAAAGACGCGGTCACTGGCCGTTTTTCGGTCAGGGAAAGATGATTGGCGATATCCAGATGCTGATATAGCGTGGGTAAATCGCGTGAAGCGTGGCGTAGTAGATAATCGGCTAGATCATCGCTTAGCTCAAAACCTAAGCTAAAGGCGCGGCGCTTAAGGGCGTCGGCTTTTTCAGGATCGGATAACGGTTTCAGTTGATACACCAAGCCCCAACCTAAACGCGTGCTTAAATCTGGTCTAAGTAGCAGCAGCATGGGCGGTTTAGAGCCAGCGGCTAGCAGCAGCCCACCGCCATCTTTCAGCGTATTAAAGTGATCAAATAAGCGAATCTGCTCATCGCGGCTCAGCGCCTCAACATTATCGACGATCAGAGAGGCTTCTTGCGGCAGCGAGCTAGGCAGCGCGTCGTAGGCGGCATCAGTAAAAAAGATTTGAGCGCCAGCGGGTAGCATGGCGCGCGCGGCGGCGAGTAAGTGGCTCTTGCCACTGCCGCGTTCTCCCCACAAGTAGAGAAAACGCACGTCTCCCTCACCAAGGCTCCAGCAACCAAGTTGGTAGAGTAGCTCGGCGTTTTCGCCTCGAATAAAGTTCTCAAAAGAGGGCGGGGCTGGCAGTTGTAAGTCCAGCACGAGTTGCTTCATGCGGGAGGGGCTCCATTGGGTCGATGACGAGCGTGCGGGTGTTTTTTCACAAGATGCGATAAAATGCTTTGCTTTGCAGCAGGTGTTATCCCTTTTAGGGACACTCATCTGCACTAATATAACGAATGTTCGCCATTCTAGCGCAGAAGCCACTAGTGGCGCTGCCAGTTTCACGAGGCCTTGCATGACCAATCAAAGCTTGAGCTACCGCGATGCGGGTGTCGATATCGATGCCGGCGATCAGTTGGTTGAAAATATTAAGCCCTACGCCAAGCGTACCATGCGCCCAGAGGTGCTGAGTGGTATTGGCGGTTTCGGCGGTTTAGTCGAAATCAGTAAAAAATACCAAGAGCCTGTTTTGGTGTCCGGCACCGATGGTGTGGGTACTAAACTCAAGCTCGCTTTCGAGCTAAATCGCCACGATACAGTCGGCATTGATCTGGTTGCCATGAGTGTGAATGATATCTTGGTACAGGGTGCCGAGCCATTGTTCTTCCTTGATTACTTTGCCTGCGGCAAGCTCGATGTGCCAAATGCAACTGAAGTGATTCGTGGTATCGCCTTTGGTTGTGAGCAGGCAGGTTGTGCACTGATCGGTGGTGAAACGGCCGAAATGCCTGGCATGTATCCTGCGGGCGAATACGATCTGGCTGGCTTTGCGGTTGGCGTGGTAGAGAAAAGCAAAATCATTACGGGCGACGATATCGTGCCGGGTGATGTGGTACTTGGTTTGGCATCGAATGGCGCACATTCCAATGGTTACAGCTTGGTGCGTAAAATTATGCACCGCGCTGAAGCGGATTACGCTGCAGAATTTGACGGCGGCAAAAGCTTGGCCGATGTGGTGATGGCTCCAACCCGTATTTATGTGAAACCGCTGCTGAAACTTATGCAAGCGATGACCGTCAAAGGGATGGCGCATATTACCGGTGGCGGGATCAGCGAAAACGTACCGCGTGTACTGCCAAATAATGTAGTTGCGGCCATCGATGCAAAATCTTGGACCATGCCTAAGTTATTTCAATGGCTGCAAAAAGAAGGCAATGTGGACGCGCAAGAAATGTACCGCACCTTTAACTGTGGCGTAGGCATGGTGGTGATTATGGCCGCAGATCAAGCTGCCGCAGCGATTGCCCTGCTTGAAGCCGAAGGTGAAACCGTTTACACACTGGGTACGATCCGTGCCCGCGTGGGTGATGAGCACCAAACGCAAGTTGCATAAATGGCTGTAGGGGTGGGGCACTAAGGCGTGCACACCCCACAATACAGGGCGAGGGCTCTTACCTCGCCCTTTCGCTTTTGAGACTTATGAAAAATATTGTTATCTTGATTTCTGGCCGTGGCAGCAATATGCAAGCCATTGTGGATGCGCAAATTGCGGGGGCAAATATCTGCGCCGTGATTGCCAACCGCCCCGATGCCGCAGGCTTGGCGTGGGCTGCAGAGCGTGGCATGGCTACCGCTGTACTGGATCATAAGCTCTACGCTGGGCGTGCGGCGTTTGATACGGCCCTAGCTGCGCTGATCGATGGCTATGCCCCAGATCTGATCGTGCTGGCGGGCTTTATGCGCATCTTAACGGCTGATTTTGTAAATCATTATGCGGGCCGTCTCATCAATATTCATCCTTCACTCTTGCCTGCCTATACCGGCTTAAACACGCACGCACGGGCCTTGGCTGATGGCGTAAAAGTGGCGGGTTGTACCGTACATTTTGTGACTGCTGAGCTAGATCATGGCCCTATCATTTTGCAAGCCGCTTTGGCTGTGCTTGATGATGATAGCGTAGAGAGCTTATCCAGCAGAATGCTGGTGCAAGAGCATCTTATTTACCCGCAAGCAGTACGCTGGTTTGTTGAAGATAAGCTGAGCATTGCGGCTGGAAAAGTGCGTGTAGCCAGCCATAGCGCTGCCGCTGTTTTGATTTCTCCGCCGGTGTTGTGATGGGGCGCTGGCCGGGCTTATTACTGAGTGTGGCCGCGCTGTTGTCGATGCTATTGCATTTGGGCTGGATTTTTAACGAGCAAATTTATGCTTGGGTCACGCAAAAGCCTTTTACAGAGAGCGAGCTTAAAAAAGTCACGCAAAAATTAAGCGCGATTAAAGATGCCGCTAGCAGTAAACCGGCAGGGCTGGCTGGGGTTAAGCCTGTTGAAAATCAGGTCGTGTATTTGCAAAAAGGGCAAAAACCGCAGCCCATTGCGCCGGTTCCACCCAAGGCGCAGCCTAAAGCCAAAGTGAAAACGGTTGCAAGTGCGGTGTTCGTGGCAAAAGCTTCTGAACCGGCTAGCGCAGCCAGTGCGGCAGTGGCAAAACCTGTCGTGGCTGTGGCAAGCAGTGTGCCTGAGG
This sequence comes from Iodobacter fluviatilis, assembly GCF_004194535.1. NCBI lineage: Bacteria > Pseudomonadati > Pseudomonadota > Betaproteobacteria > Neisseriales > Chitinibacteraceae > Iodobacter > Iodobacter fluviatilis. Next base: position 2,100,935 of record NZ_CP025781.1, read on the forward strand.
TGGCTTCGCAAGTAGCGCAAGTCATTGTGGACTCGCAGCTTGAATCAACATTGCCGCCATTAAAAGAAAGCCCCTTGATGTTGGAGCAAAGCTATCCGGCGCAGGTAGAGATTACCTATGCTTATGGAATATTTCCGATCCGTATGAGTTGGAAAGCTGAAGCTGGGCACTATGCTTTGAAGTTGCGCGGTGCTTTGTTTTCTAAATCGCGTGAATTTATTAGCAATGGCGAAGTAGGCCCCGAGGGGGTCATCCCACAACGCTTTGCTGATTATCGTGACGGCAAAATGATTAATGAGGCGCTATTTGATTGGAAGGCCAAGCAAGTCACCTTAAATGACGGTGGCAGTAGTAAGCTTGAAGCGCTAAAAACAGGCGATCAAGATATTTTTTCTGCGGCTTTTCAGCTGGCCCTGCAAGGCGCAAAAATGAAAGACTTTACTTTCACCATTGCCAGTGGCCGCAAAATTTATAAAGACGTGCCGTTTGAAATCAGCGGCCAAGCCAGCTTGCATCTTGGTGATCGACAGATCGAAGCCATTTTGCTGCGCGGGCGCTTTGAGGACCGAACGTTTGATTTCTGGCTAGCGCCACAGTGGCATAACATGCCCGTACGGATGACATTATCGCTAGGTAGCGAAGGTAGCTTCGATATCTGGGCCAACGATATCAAAATTAATGGCGAAATGGTGTTGGAACCCCCAAGCAATAGCCGTAACGCCAACTCTAACCGCATGATGCGAAGATAAAAGACATGATTGCTTTAAACAATAACCGATACCACGCCACTATTTCTGTTCTATCTGAAATGTTGGTTTTTGCTGCCCCATCCGATGCCACCATGTCGCGTTTCTTTCGCAGCAACCCCAATCTGGGCGGCCAAGATCGCCATATGATCGCTGAGTGTGTTTACGGCATTTTGCGCAATAAAATCCGCCTAGAGTGGGTTTTGGGTAGCCCGGGCAATGCACGTAGCTTACTCACTGCTTATTTAGTGGTGGTGGAGCGTCGTAATCTGCGTGAATGTGGCGATTGGTTTCCAGATACCGAAAAAGACACCTTTGCCCTATGCAAAAGCAAAAAACTAGCTGAAGCACCGGTCTATGTACGTGCTGATTTGCCAGAATGGGTAGTGGCAGATTTAATCGCCGGTGGCATGAGTGATGCCGATATCCTAGCGCTTGGCGCGGGCCTGCAAGGCGCTGCGGCGCTGGATTTGCGTGTAAACAGTTTAAAAGCCAAACGCGAACAAGTCGCTGCCGAGCTAAAAGACGTGGGTGGAATTGATACCACGCCAACGCCATACTCACCTTGGGCCTGCGTGTAACGGGCAAGCCTGCCATCAACAAATATCGCGCCTTTACCGAAGGCCGTGTAGAAGTACAAGACGAAGGCAGCCAGCTTTTGGGCCTGCTTACCGGCGCAAAACGCGGCCAAATGGTGGTGGATTTCTGCGCGGGTGCGGGCGGTAAAACCCTGCTGCTGGGCGCAATGATGAATTCTAGCGGCCGTTTGTACGCCTTTGATGTATCAGAAAAGCGCCTGAATAACTTCAAGCCACGCTTGGCCAGATCGGGTCTATCCAACGTAAACGCGCAGCTGATTTCTAGCGAAAATGATCAAAAAATTAAACGCCTAGTTGGCAAAATTGACGCGGTATTGGTGGATGCACCTTGCTCTGGTATGGGCACAGTACGCCGTAACCCAGACTTGAAATTCCGCCAAAACCCAGCCAGCGTGCTTGAGTTGAACGCCATGCAAACCAGTATTTTGGCCTCTGCATCCCGCCTAGTGAAATCTGCAGGGCGCTTGGTTTACGCCACATGCAGCTTCTTGCCTTCAGAAAACGAAGCCATTGTTGAAGCTTTCCTCGCCGCCAACCCAGATTTCAAACTACTCGACGCACCTGAGCTATTAAAAGCCGAGCAAGTAGAAATCGCACTAACCGGCCCTTACTTCAAACTATCGCCACATCTGCATCAGGCCGATGCATTCTTTGCGGCGGTGATGCAAAAAATCTGATCCTGCGTGTCTTGTGATAATGCAAAAAGCCCATCTATGTGATGGGCTTTTTTTGGATAGGAATCAATTTATGGCGGAGCAAGGACATGGCTCGAAATAACTGTCCAAAATTAAGCTTTCAAAACCCCGTCTCCCCGAGTGATTTTGTCGGGGATCCAGCCGCGCCACTAGATTCCCGCCTGCGCGGGAATGACGGTATTCCAAGACGTTGATAAGGGCTTAATCAAGCAGGCTCACAAATTTTCTTTTGATCGAACACCAATTTCCCGCGCTCCATCACGAATAACTGGGGTCAGAAGTTCGCAGTAACAGTAATTTAGCTAGCGGGTTAAAGTCCCGCCCGAGGAATTGTCCATACGCCTCGGTAGTACGAAAGAGCGGCGTTTGAGTAATCAAGGGTCGTGAGTTCTTTACGACAAAGAGGCAGACCGTAACGAAAGTGAACCTAGAAGTAGCCTCGTTAACATTGCAGTTGCCGACCTCGTTTCTGTATAGGGAAGGCCGTTGTGCTGATGTGTTGGCAATGGAAGCCACATCCGCGAGCTGTCGGGGTAGCAGGGGCGGTATGTTTTGGAAGTTAAATTACCCAGTGCTGGAGATCCATCACGGTGGCAGGGAGACTGCCAAGCGCAATGTATAAGGAAACGAAATCAGCGCGTATCGTGATGGAAGTCGGAGGGGTTCATAGTACCGTTTGAGATTGAGGGACAACATAACCCCAGTCGAGGGAAGGGACCCTGCTTTGTTCATGCAACTGAAGAGCTGAGGATCAGGAGATTGCCATGTTGCTAATCACTCCGAATGAGATCAGGACGCTACAGAGGAAGCTGTACATCAAAGCCAAGCAGGAACCAAACTATCGTTTCTACGCACTCTACGACAAGATTTACTGTGCTGACATCCTCAAGTTAGCGTGGCGACTGGTCAAGGCAAACAAGGGCAGTCCTGGGGTTGATGGGATTGACTTTGCTGCCATAGAAAGCGGCGAAGGGGTAGATTGCTACTTGTCGGTAATTAGTCAGGAACTGCAAGATAAAAGCTACCGGACTGGGGCAATCAAGCGCGTCATGATTCCCAAAGCGGATGGCAGTTTGCGTCCACTCGGGATTCCGACGATACGAGATCGCGTGGTTCAGATGGCGACCAAGCTGGTGATGGAGCCTATCTTTGAGGCGGATTTTTGCGAGCACTCCTATGGGTTTCGCCCAAGGAAATCAGCACATCAAGCAATAGACGCCATTGCAGAAGCTTTGTGGCAAGGTAAAACGCAGGTCATCGATGCTGATTTGTCGAAGTATTTCGACAGCATTCCTCACGCTAAACTGATGGCCACGGTAGCTGAGCGCATTGTGGATGGGGCTGTACTGGCCTTGATTCAACAATGGCTTAAAGCGCCGGTTATTGGAAAAAGTGAGAATGGAAAAGCGGCAACGGTCAGTGGAGGAAAAGGGCAGCGCAAGGGCACGCCGCAAGGTGGGGTGATTTCTCCGTTGCTATCGAACCTTTACTTACATCTACTGGATAGAATCTGGCATCGCCACAATATAGGGAAGAAACTACAAGCGAGCTTGGTGCGGTATGCCGATGACTTTGTAGTGCTCTGCCGTGGCGAGACCCAAAGCCCGCTGGCGCATATGAAGTGGATATTGGATCGGCTGGAATTGACGCTTAACGAAAGCAAGACAAAAATTGTTGATGCTAAAGCCGCGTCATTTCTATTTCTGGGATTTGATTTGCGCACGAACCTATCCGCTAAAGGCACTCGCTATCCCTATATTGAGGCCTCAGCTAAATCGGTAGAGAAAATCAAGACGCGACTAAATGAAATTACTGGAAGAACCCAAACATGGCGACCAATTGAAGAGGTGGTGCGAGATTTAAATCAAGCATTACGCGGTTGGTCGAGTTACTTCCATTACCGGAATTCATCCAAGCAATTTTATAAAGTGAAGCGTCATTCAGAAGAACGGCTAAGGATACATCTTCGCAAACGGCACAAAGTCAGCGATTGGAAAACGAGCATGCTCCGTTATCCAAGGCGGGTGCTAAATGAGCGATACGGTTTGTATTCATTACCGACAGCAGCAGGTTGGAAATCAGCGCATGCTTGATGTGAAGAACATCGGAAAGCCGTGTGCGGGAAAATCGCATGCACGGTTTGATGAGGGAGGGCAGGTGAAAACCTGCTCTCTACTCTACCAAAATTAAATCCTACGATGCTTAATGCTCTTAGAGCTAAAGAAAGCGGATTTAACTTTACTCTGACCCCAGTTATTCTCCAGTTATTCTGACCTCAGTTATTTTAAAACCCCGTCATCCCCGAGTGATTTTGTCGGGGATCCAGCAGCGCCACTAGATTCCCATCTGCGTGGGAATGACGGTATTCCGCGTCGTTGATAAGGGCTTAATCAAGCAGGCTCACAAATTTTCTTTTGATCAAGCACCAACTTCCCGCGTTCCATCACGAATAACTGGGGTCAGAACAACATTAAATCCTACTATGCTTAATGCTCTTAGAGCTAAAGAAAGCGGATTTAACTTTACTCTGACCCCAGTTATTTTTTGACCTCAGTTATTTCAAAACCCCGTCATCCCCGAGTGATTTTGTCGGGGATCCAGCCGCGCCACTAGATTCCCGCCTGCGCGGGAATGACGGTATTCCAAGACGTTGATAAGGGCTTAATCAAGCAGGCTCACAAATTTTCTTTTGATCAAGCACCAACTTCCCGCGTTCCATCACGAATAACTGGGGTCAGAAGTTCGCAGTAACAGTAATTTAGCTAGCGGGTTAAAGTCCCGCCCGAGGAATTGTCCATACGCCTCGGTAGTACGAAAGAGCGGCGTTTGAGTAATCAAGGGTCGTGAGTTCTTTACGACAAAGAGGCAGACCGTAACGAAAGTGAACCTAGAAGTAGCCTCGTTAACATTGCAGTTGCCGACCTCGTTTCTGTATAGGGAAGGCCGTTGTGCTGATGTGTTGGCAATGGAAGCCACATCCGCGAGCTGTCGGGGTAGCAGGGGCGGTATGTTTTGGAAGTTAAATTACCCAGTGCTGGAGATCCATCACGGTGGCAGGGAGACTGCCAAGCGCAATGTATAAGGAAACGAAATCAGCGCGTATCGTGATGGAAGTCGGAGGGGTTCATAGTACCGTTTGAGATTGAGGGACAACATAACCCCAGTCGAGGGAAGGGACCCTGCTTTGTTCATGCAACTGAAGAGCTGAGGATCAGGAGATTGCCATGTTGCTAATCACTCCGAATGAGATCAGGACGCTACAGAGGAAGCTGTACATCAAAGCCAAGCAGGAACCAAACTATCGTTTCTACGCACTCTACGACAAGATTTACTGTGCTGACATCCTCAAGTTAGCGTGGCGACTGGTCAAGGCAAACAAGGGCAGTCCTGGGGTTGATGGGATTGACTTTGCTGCCATAGAAAGCGGCGAAGGGGTAGATTGCTACTTGTCGGTAATTAGTCAGGAACTGCAAGATAAAAGCTACCGGACTGGGGCAATCAAGCGCGTCATGATTCCCAAAGCGGATGGCAGTTTGCGTCCACTCGGGATTCCGACGATACGAGATCGCGTGGTTCAGATGGCGACCAAGCTGGTGATGGAGCCTATCTTTGAGGCGGATTTTTGCGAGCACTCCTATGGGTTTCGCCCAAGGAAATCAGCACATCAAGCAATAGACGCCATTGCAGAAGCTTTGTGGCAAGGTAAAACGCAGGTCATCGATGCTGATTTGTCGAAGTATTTCGACAGCATTCCTCACGCTAAACTGATGGCCACGGTAGCTGAGCGCATTGTGGATGGGGCTGTACTGGCCTTGATTCAACAATGGCTTAAAGCGCCGGTTATTGGAAAAAGTGAGAATGGAAAAGCGGCAACGGTCAGTGGAGGAAAAGGGCAGCGCAAGGGCACGCCGCAAGGTGGGGTGATTTCTCCGTTGCTATCGAACCTTTACTTACATCTACTGGATAGAATCTGGCATCGCCACAATATAGGGAAGAAACTACAAGCGAGCTTGGTGCGGTATGCCGATGACTTTGTAGTGCTCTGCCGTGGCGAGACCCAAAGCCCGCTGGCGCATATGAAGTGGATATTGGATCGGCTGGAATTGACGCTTAACGAAAGCAAGACAAAAATTGTTGATGCTAAAGCCGCGTCATTTCTATTTCTGGGATTTGATTTGCGCACGAACCTATCCGCTAAAGGCACTCGCTATCCCTATATTGAGGCCTCAGCTAAATCGGTAGAGAAAATCAAGACGCGACTAAATGAAATTACTGGAAGAACCCAAACATGGCGACCAATTGAAGAGGTGGTGCGAGATTTAAATCAAGCATTACGCGGTTGGTCGAGTTACTTCCATTACCGGAATTCATCCAAGCAATTTTATAAAGTGAAGCGTCATTCAGAAGAACGGCTAAGGATACATCTTCGCAAACGGCACAAAGTCAGCGATTGGAAAACGAGCATGCTCCGTTATCCAAGGCGGGTGCTAAATGAGCGATACGGTTTGTATTCATTACCGACAGCAGCAGGTTGGAAATCAGCGCATGCTTGATGTGAAGAACATCGGAAAGCCGTGTGCGGGAAAATCGCATGCACGGTTTGATGAGGGAGGGCAGGTGAAAACCTGCTCTCTACTCTACCAACATTAAATCCTACTATGCTTAATGCTCTTAGAGCTAAAGAAAGCGGATTTAATTTTACTCTGACCCCAGTTATTTTTTTTGCCCTGTAACTAGAATCATACTGCCGTGACTAAAATACACACCCTCAGCATCAGCCTGTTCGCTATCCGTTTGATAGCGAAGCAGTTCATCCTCTGTAATAATATTCTTGGCAATGGCTTCTTTTTCAAGTTTATCCATATCAATGATTTGCCTTGATAACGCATAATTTGTTGTGCTGAGAGGAAATACTTCAAAGGAAACATTACCTAAACCTTGTTTCTTAAATAAGCGATAGAGTTGGCGACCAGAAAACCCATTGTTGAGCATTTGCTCCGTGTAAAAACGATTCAATTTTCGCTCAATATCAATCTCATTGGTATCCGTACTTATAGCCCCCCAATCTGTATCCAATACCACAACTGTGCCACCTACTTTTGTTACACGGGTCATTTCGTTTAAAGTCATTGCTGGGTTAAGCAAATGTTGGAATAGTCTCTCGCTACGGCAAGAGTTAAAATACCCTGTATCAAATGGTAGTGATGAGGCGTCGGCTTGTTTGTGCTTGACCCAAGCGCTTACACCCTCTTTCTGGGCGTGTTGCTCAGATTTAGTAATCATTCCATTATCGTAATCCACACCAAACACTTGCCCTGTTGAACCAACAATTCGAGAGAGAGCTATTGTGTCAATACCGGGACCACACCCAACATCAAGAACTTTGTCCCCTGCTTTAGCCTGCATACTAGAATAAGTACGTTCTTTTAAACTACCAAGAAATTTCCCCATTGCTTGAAGGTACTCAGGGTCAACATATCCTTTCGGCATATCCATTGTGTTCTCTCCTTTTTATTGAGGTTGATGCTGGCTTGAAACGGGTTAACGTTGAAGTGACCGGCTAAATAACAGGGGTCAGAAGTTCGCAGTAACAGTAATTTAGCTAGCGGGTTAAAGTCCCGTCCGAGGAATTGTCCATACGCCTCGGTAGTACGAAAGAGCGGCGTTTGAGTAATCAAGGGTCGTGAGTTCTTTACGACAAAGAGGCAGACCGTAACGAAAGTGAACCTAGAAGTAGCCTCGTTAACATTGCAGTTGCCGACCTCGTTTCTGTATAGGGAAGGCCGTTGTGCTGATGTGTTGGCAATGGAAGCCACATCCGCGAGCTGTCGGGGTAGCAGGGGCGGTATGTTTTGGAAGTTAAATTACCCAGTGCTGGAGATCCATCACGGTGGCAGGGAGACTGCCAAGCGCAAGGTATAAGGAAACGAAATCAGTGCGTATCGTGATGGAAGTCGGAGGGGTTCATAGTACCGTTTGAGATTGAGGGACAACATAACCCCAGTCGAGGGAAGGGACCCTGCTTTGTTCATGCAACTGAAGAGCTGAGGATCAGGAGATTGCCATGTTGCTAATCACTCCGAATGAGATCAGGACGCTACAGAGGAAGCTGTACATCAAAGCCAAGCAGGAACCAAACTATCGTTTCTACGCACTCTACGACAAGATTTACTGTGCTGACATCCTCAAGTTAGCGTGGCGACTGGTCAAGGCAAACAAGGGCAGTCCTGGGGTTGATGGGATTGACTTTGCTGCCATAGAAAGCGGCGAAGGGGTAGATTGCTACTTGTCGGTAATTAGTCAGGAACTGCAAGATAAAAGCTACCGGACTGGGGCAATCAAGCGCGTCATGATTCCCAAAGCGGATGGCAGTTTGCGTCCACTCGGGATTCCGACGATACGAGATCGCGTGGTTCAGATGGCGACCAAGCTGGTGATGGAGCCTATCTTTGAGGCGGATTTTTGCGAGCACTCCTATGGGTTTCGCCCAAGGAAATCAGCACATCAAGCAATAGACGCCATTGCAGAAGCTTTGTGGCAAGGTAAAACGCAGGTCATCGATGCTGATTTGTCGAAGTATTTCGACAGCATTCCTCACGCTAAACTGATGGCCACGGTAGCTGAGCGCATTGTGGATGGGGCTGTACTGGCCTTGATTCAACAATGGCTTAAAGCGCCGGTTATTGGAAAAAGTGAGAATGGAAAAGCGGCAACGGTCAGTGGAGGAAAAGGGCAGCGCAAGGGCACGCCGCAAGGTGGGGTGATTTCTCCGTTGCTATCGAACCTTTACTTACATCTACTGGATAGAATCTGGCATCGCCACAATATAGGGAAGAAACTACAAGCGAGCTTGGTGCGGTATGCCGATGACTTTGTAGTGCTCTGCCGTGGCGAGACCCAAAGCCCGCTGGCGCATATGAAGTGGATATTGGATCGGCTGGAATTGACGCTTAACGAAAGCAAGACAAAAATTGTTGATGCTAAAGCCGCGTCATTTCTATTTCTGGGATTTGATTTGCGCACGAACCTATCCGCTAAAGGCACTCGCTATCCCTATATTGAGGCCTCAGCTAAATCGGTAGAGAAAATCAAGACGCGACTAAATGAAATTACTGGAAGAACCCAAACATGGCGACCAATTGAAGAGGTGGTGCGAGATTTAAATCAAGCATTACGCGGTTGGTCGAGTTACTTCCATTACCGGAATTCATCCAAGCAATTTTATAAAGTGAAGCGTCATTCAGAAGAACGGCTAAGGATACATCTTCGCAAACGGCACAAAGTCAGCGATTGGAAAACGAGCATGCTCCGTTATCCAAGGCGGGTGCTAAATGAGCGATACGGTTTGTATTCATTACCGACAGCAGCAGGTTGGAAATCAGCGCATGCTTGATGTGAAGAACATCGGAAAGCCGTGTGCGGGAAAATCGCATGCACGGTTTGATGAGGGAGGGCAGGTGAAAACCTGCTCTCTACTCTACCAAAATTAAATCCTGCGATACTTAATGCTCTTAGAGCCAAAGAAAGTGGATTTAACTTTACTCTGACCCCAGTTTGATCCCTGTTATTGCAAGGGCAAGTTACTTCCCAGCAGCAGCGTCCGAGCAAACTCGCGCATGGTCTCTGTGAACGTCTTCGTTAGAACGGCTTCCAGACGGCGTGCTCGCAACTCGGCGATGTGCTGAAATTGCATGGGATCGCTCTGGATGATTCCCATCGACCATTTCTCAAATATCCGATCGTTTGCGGGTGATATATGGAGAATCTGGCAATCGCTATGCCTGCGATCGTCCATGATCTTCACATATTGCCGCAGCACGGCCTGTTCCGGCCCTTCCAAGACTTGCATGAATAGACCTCCACCGTGGACCAAGACGCCAGTGAGGCCGGTGGTTGGGTTTTGTCGTTGCGCAGACTTTAGGATGTCCTTCACTTGTTCCTCAGTTATTCCGGAAGCGGCTTGGCTAACATAGAGCAGTCGAATCATGGTGGTCACCTAGGTGGACAGGGCCGCGTAAGTCACTGGGGCAGGTCTTACATTTTTCATTAGATAAAATTTACAGTGGTTTGCAAAGCCGCTTAAATTGAGTAGGCCATGTCAAACGTAAGACCTGACCCTATAGGTTTGCAAATAGGTTTTAGTTTCCGCGATAGGTTGAGAAGCCATACGGGCTTAGCAATAACGGAATGTGATAGTGTGGTACAGCAGCATCTACAGTAAAAATGACTGGGATTTCTGGAAAAAAGCTAGACGCTTTTTGCTTAGCAAACCATTCTCCTGTTTGAAAAGTAACGCGATACACGCCCTTTTCTAATTTTTTATCGTCTGGATATAGTGCCGTAATTCGGCCTTGCTCGTTTGTTGTGCCACTGTTGAGAACAGACCAGTTTTTACCATCTTGCTTTTCAAGTTTGACAGTGACCCCAACTGAGGGCAGGCCATCTTGTAGATTAAGGACATGCACACTAAGCGGATTTACTGCCGCAAGTGCCAGAGTAGAAAGGCTACTAAAAATCACGCCTGCTAAAATTGATTTCATTTTCATCATGATGGTTTCCTAATTTAGTTTGAATAACTGGGGGCAGAACAAAATTAAATCCTACGATGCTTAATGCTTTTAGAGCTAAAGAAAGCGGATTTAACTTTACTCTGACCCCAGTTATTCAGCGTCCGGTGGACCGCCGGGTTATGCCTTTTTTTCGCAGGTTTTGGATTTATTAGCGCTTGGAACAGAAACACTACCCTTTAGCGTGAAGGTGTCGCTGAGCTTATTGCATGAGTCGCAAAAAGGAACAATCCGCTCTCCATCTACGGCGGGGTTAATAACGTGCGCACCTAAAGTTGCCGCACTTGAACATTTTTCTGCTGAGCAGCTTGCAGGCCATGTATTCTCGGAAATATTTATCCAATGTTGCTTCCATGTTCCACAGACACATGCTCTGTCAGCGGTTCCACCTTTGTTGGACCAACCAGTTGTTGGGATGCTCATGTGATTCTCCTTGTGAAAGATAGTGGTGTTCTAAAAACTGTCTAGTGGAGCGAAGCGGAACGGTGCTGCAACGACTTGTTAGAGTTTTATTTTTTAAAGTGCAAACTAAACATATAAATAACAGTGGTAATGAAAACTAATATGCCAAAAACCATATTGATATATATAGTTGCTCCAGCCAACTTTACTACTGAGATTTCTGTATAAGCCTTAAAGCAGATACACATTAAAATCATTAAAGGAAATGCTATGGTATATAAAAACCACATCCATTTTGACAAAACTGGATATTTATTTAGATAGAACTTGCCTTCGCGTGTAAAAATCACTGTATTACGGTAAAATTTTTCTAGTTGCTCTTCCAGTGCATGTAGATAACCATACTGCTTTTCAATGATTCCTGCAGTTTGAAAATATTTTGCAGAAACACCAAAAACAAATAACCACAAAAACGTAGATATTAAATCTACTTTTTCATTCAATTCTGTATATGTATTTTTCTTAAACAGTTCAGATACGACCTTATTAAAAAAATCTGTATATGCTGAATGAACAATAAAAAGAGATAAAATTGCAAGCAAAAGATAAAACAGCGTATCACGCTGTTTTATTGTTGCAAAATGGATTTCAGACGAGTCTTTGTAATGAGAGCAGAGGTTGTTGAACTTGGCTTCATTCAAAGAACGACCAGCACTACTTTGCTGCATCGTTTAGCGCTTTTACGATTGCTTCTTGGGTAAAGCTCATCGCCCAACTCGCGCCAGAATTCAGCAATTGTTCTGGACTGTCATATGATTTATCAAGCTTGACAGCCACGAGTTTGTTTGTGTGTTCCTTGCTTTTCGCAACCTCGTAATTTATCCAATTCTTGTAGCCAATTTCCTTATGGTCTTTGTGTTGTTTGTTGGCCTCCTTGCCAACCAGCACGACCGTGTAATTGGCTTCATTGATTTTTGTGGAAAGAACTTGTTTAACCACTGGCACCGACCAACTGTTGATTTCAGTCGAAGAAAGATCGCTGAAATAGAAATCGAAATTGGGGTTTGCGTCCCACGCTTTTAGTAGATTCTTGTAATTCTTGTCATTGTCGTAATCAAAACTGACGAAAACTTTCTTCTTTGCCATTTCTATCTCCTGTGAGTTGATGGGTGTTGCTAACAATATATAGACCCCCTAAAACAGCAGAAAAACCACCGCCCTGGGTGTACAAAAACGCTGCGCCCCCTTGAAAGGTCTTGCGCAGCATGAAGTGTTTTATGCCGATATACTACACCCGATTGAGCGAGGACTCCCACTTTTCTTTACTATTAAGTCAGTTTTTTGATTGATCTACTGGCTTTTGGTGTAAGTTTTTGCTTGGTTTGATATAGAGCTACTACTGCGTGTTGCGATCTTAAATCGCTTCACACAAGGCACACCAGTGACGGTGCGCTTGGTGTAAAGCGGCATGGGGTTTGGGGCGGTTTGTTCTTAAATTGATTTGTGCAACAAAGCCTTTCACAAGTAAAAACCCCATCCAAGGATGGGGTTTTTGTGTTTTATGGCTTGGTTTTTAAATAGGCCCCCAGCCATTGATCCTGCTCCCACAGCATTTGCATAATGGATTCGCGGGCACGGTAGCCGTGGCTTTCATTGGGCAGCATCACGAGCCGTGCTCTTGCACCCAATCCTTGCAGGGCTTGGTACATGCGCTCGCTTTGCACGGGGAAGGTGCCGGAGTTGTTATCCATTTCGCCGTGGATAAGCAGCAGCGGGTCTTTGATTTGGTCGGCAAAGTTGAAGGGGGCCATGGCTTGGTAGACGGGTTTGGCTTCCCAAAAATTGCGGTCTTCCGATTGAAAGCCAAAGGGGGTGAGCGTGCGGTTATACGCGCCTGATCTGGCGATGCCTGCCTTAAACAGGCGAGTATGCGCCAGCAGATTGACGGTCATAAATGCGCCGTAGCTATGGCCGCCGACGGCGATTTTATTGCGATCAGCAACACCCAGCTTCACCACCGCATCCACGGCGGCTTGGGCATTCATGGTGAGCTGTGTCAGGTAGTTATCGTTTGGCTCGGTTTTGCCTTCGCCCACAATCGGCATGGCGGGGTTGTCGAGCACGGCGTAGCCACGGGCCAGCATGGCTTGCGGGCCGTTGTAGCTGATGCGGTTAAAGCGGTAAGGCGATTCGCGCACTTGGCTGGCGAGCTGGGCGTTTTTAAATTCGCGCGGGTAAGCCCACATCAGCATCGGCAGCGGGCCATCTTTTTTAGCGTCGTAGCCTGCGGGCAGATAAAGCGTGGCGTCCAGCATCACGCCATCTTCGCGTGGGTATTGGATTTTTTGTTTTTGTACGTCTTTAAGCTGCGGCGTGGGGTGCGGGAATGTGGTGAGCGCACGCGCTGCGGTTGCGCCTGTATGCAGATAAAAGTTGGGCCGTTCGGTATTGCTTTCGCGGCTGCTGATAAATTCTGCGTCGCTTAGTATGGCAAGCGGGGCTTCGTAATAGGGCGCTTGGGATTGCCAAAGCCGCTCAGCTTTTTTTCCGGTTAGAGAGTAGCGGTCTAAAAATGGTCTATCGCCCTCTGGGCCTGCACCTTCGCCAACTAGATAAATCGCATCGCCATTTTGTTTGATCACGCTTTGACCGTAGGCATTTTTGCTGGTCGCCGGATCGCCTGCATCGGCATAGCGGTCTTCCGATTTGCGGGCAAATAATAGCTCGGCAATTTGTTCTGGGTGGCCGGGATGGATGCGCCAAGTACGGGTATCGCGGGTTTTCCACCAGCTTTCTTCAATAATGGCTAGATTATCATCGCCCCACAGCACAGAAGCACCACGCCATGCTAAATCGATTAGTTTTTGGGCTGGGGCATTAAACGGTGCGGCCTGCTGATATAAGCGGTCGCGGATTTTAGCTTCTTTGTTCGGGTCGCCACCGTCTTGTGCTTCTAGCCAAGTTAAGGTGGATGGCTGATCGTTGCGCCATGCAAAATCGCGCGGCCCACTGGTAACCGCGTCATTGCCGGGCGGAATACGGTCTTGCAAAGGGCGCTCGGCGATCGTTTTGACCAGCTTGCCTTGGCGGTTCCATACCTGATAAGTCTGCGGGAAATAAGACACTGGCAGTAGGTAGGAGTAGGGGCGGCGTACAGATTTGGTGAGAATCAGCTGGCCATCAGGGGAGGCGCTGGCGGCGAGCAGGGTGAGCGGCTTGGTGATGATGTTGATCTCACCATTTAAATTCACGGCGGCCAGCTGGCTTTGTAGGTGCCAATCTAGCAAATCTGCGTCTGCAGGTGTTTTGAGCATATCAGGGTAGGTGCGAATCTGGCTTTGAGCGCCTAGCTGGCTGTCTTGGGTATTGGGGCCGGTTGGCGTAACGGGGGCGGTGGGAGCTTTACCTATTGGTGCTAGCTGCACTAGTAATTGCTCGCTAGCACTAAGCCAACTGAAACCTGCGCTGCTGCTGGTATTTAGCGGTTCTTTGATTAGTTGCTTGGCGTTGGCATTAGAAACATCCAGCAACCATAACTCCACGCCTTTATCGCCCCAGCGGCTAAACGCCACCCAGCGCTCATTGGCCGACCATGCAGAATCTGCGATGTGCGCATCTTTCGGTAAGCCGCTTACCGCGCGGCTTTGGCCGGTTTTAATATCTAACAGGCTGATGTCGCTGGCAAAATCAAAGCGGCTCTGGCTGCGCATTTTGGGGTTTAGCCGTAGCCCTGCCAGTTTTAATTCTGGCTGTGCTACATCGGCAATGCTGGGTAAGCTAGGCAGATTTAATAGCAGTGCCGTACCGTGTTTTGGCCCAAGGCGAAACAGCGGCCCGCGCGGTGCATCGACTAAGGCTTGCAGTTCAGCGGGGGGTGTTTGATAGGCGTTAACGATAGGACTCATAAATAAGGCAATCAGCAGTAAGCGGCGCATGGCGTTTCATTCTAGAAGAGGATGAATAAGATGGTCGATTTATATGCACTTTACCATAATATTTTGTAAGTTTATTGAAATATACTGTTTAATTAAGAGGGAAGCATCACTGCTTTCGTCCACGAAAAACACGAAAAAAACCAAGGAGGCTGCTAGGATTTTTATCAGAGTAGTAAGGCTGTTTTTCAAGTCGATAAAGGGGGGAGGTAAAATAGTGAGGCTTGATCGTGATTTTTTGTGTTGTCTGTAGACGATATGTTTTTTGTTCTTATGGCGTGCCTCCCTCAACTCAGGGCAAAATAAATCCCACCGCTTCGGTGGGATTTATTTATTTCACAACGCGTAATTGCGGCTTGCCCGTTGGGCGGGGAGGGGTATCGGTGGGCGGGGCGTCTTCAGGCTCTATTTCCTGAGCGCCTTCGTATTCAAAGCCCATTCCTTCGCCATTTTCGCGGGAGAAAATTGAAACCACGCAGCCGATTGGCACCAAAATTTCACGGGAAACGCCGCTAAAGCGAGCCGAAAAGCTGATGTAATCGTTACCAATCGAGAGGTTATGCGTTGCGTTGTAGCTGATATCCAGCACAATTTCGTTATTCTTAACGTGTTCCATTGGCACTTGCATTTTGCCCATCACTCGCACAACTAAATAAGGCGTGTAAGCGTGGTCTGAGCACCATTCATGCAGGGCACGAATCAAATAAGGTTTGGTAGAGACAGTTTGCATGATTTGTCCTTTGTAACTGTAGAGCGGGGAGCTGCCAGTGGGGAGTAAAACTAATGGTTCACTCCTCACTCACGACGCCCTTAATTCCTGCTTGTTACTTACGCATAGCTTTTTCGTTCGCAGTTAGCGAATCAATAAATGCTTGGCGGCTAAACAGGCGTTCGCCATATTTCATAATTGGCGCAAGTGCCTTGGTGACTTCAATACCGTAGTGCTCAAAGCGCCAGATCAATGGAGCAATTGCTACGTCGAGCATAGAGAACTCTTCACCCAGCATAAATTTTTGCTTAGCAAACAAAGGGGCGATTTGAGTCAAGTTATCGCGAATCGTGGTGCGCGCTTTTTCCATTTCTTTTTTGGTGGTGCCGCTAGTTTCCAGTGTTTTAACGTGGATAAACAGCTCGCGTTCAAAGTTAAATAACATTAAACGGGCGCGTGCACGCATCACCGGATCCGCTGGCATCAGCTGCGGATGTGGAAAACGCTCGTCGATATACTCGTTGATGATATTAGATTCGTACAGAGTAAGATCGCGCTCAACCAATACAGGTACTTCGTTGTATGGGTTCATTATTGCTAGATCTTCTGGTTTGCTGTGTACATCAACATCGATAATTTCGAAGTCCATGCCTTTTTCAAACAGAACAATACGGCAACGGTGACTGAATGGGCAGGATGTACCGGAATAAAGCTTCATCATGGCGACGGATCTCTGCAAAAGTATATGAATGCCCGCATTCTACTCACAATGAAGAGTTTAATCCAGAATATGACGCTAACATTATGATTTATATGGTTTATTTGTTGGTGCGGTTAAAGGCTGTTTTTGCTGTTTTTGCTGATTTTGGGGTTTGGGCAAAAAAAGAAGCGGAAGGTTGCCCTTTCCGCTTCTTTGCTAATAACTAGGGTCTGTTGACGTTTCATTCGCGGCTGCGTTTGGCCCAGTTTTGGGGCTGAACAAGGAGAAAATGGCGACATGGCACGAGTACCATGAGCGATTTTTAACGCCGTGCAGCCCCAAAAGTGGGCTAAACCCGAAGGGCTGAGCCGGAAAATGGCCATTCACTGCGTTATGCTCCTCGACAATAACCCGTTATTGCCTTCGTCACATGCCTTGTGCTTGGCCGTTTTCCGGCTCAGCGCAATGGCGAATGAAACGTCAACAGACCCTAGGTCGATTAATGAATATCGCGCCAGTATTCTTTCTTCAGCAGGTAGCTGATTGGTATCATAAAAAATAACAAGAATAGCAAGATACCGTAGCCAATTTGCTCACGTTTCACTTGAGCTGGCTCGCCCATATAAACCATATAGTTTACCAGATCTGCCACGCGATGGTCGAATTCGGTTTGATCGAAAGCGCCATTTTCAGCCGTTTTGGTCAGAGAGCCTGATTTAATCAGCTTAAGCGTTTTGTGCTCGTGCTCGCCTTCTTTTTTAACTTCTAAAACTTGCTGCCCTTGCAGATCCCACAACACGTTGGGCATACCGACTTTATCAAAAGTCAGGTTGTTCCAGCCGGTAGGGCGAGTGTCATCACGGTAAAAGCTGCGCAGATAGGTATAAAGGTAATCTGCACCGCGCGAGCGTGAAATCACTGACAAATCAGGTGGCGTTGCACCAAACCAAACCTTAGCGTCTTTAGCTTGCATCGACACCTTCATCAAATCCCCACTTTTTCGGTGGGGAACATCAGATTGGCTTTGATCTGGTCTTCGGTCAGGCCGATGTCTTGCAGGCGGTTGTAGCGCATGGCTACCGCACCGTGACAGGACAAGCAGTAGTTAGCGAAGGTTTGCGCACCTCGTTGCAGGCTTTCGGTATCGCGCAGATTAATCGGCGCTTTATCCAAATGCACATCGGTATTGGCTTGGCTGCCAAAGCTAACGCTGGCCAAGAGGGCGAACAGCAGTGTATTGAGTGTTTTTTTCATGTCGTCCTCCCCTTAGTGCATCGTTACGCGGTCAGGAACCGGCTTGGTTTTATCCATCTTGGTATAGATAGGCATCCCCAAGAAGAACACAAAGTAAACCACCGATAGTACCTGTGCAATAACGGTACGGACATTGGTTGAAGGCAGCGCACCCAAGATACCAAGGCCGATAAAGGCAATCACAAACAGCGTGAGCATGGTTTTGTAAATCGGGCCACGGTAGCGGATCGATTTAACGGGTGATTTATCCAACCAAGGTAGTGCCGCAATAATCATGGTTGCTGCGCCCATCGCTAATACACCCCAAACCTGTGTGCCAAGGAAAGAAGGCACAGCACGTAAAATGGCGTAGAACGGGGTGAAGTACCAAACGGGCGCAATGTGCGCTGGAGTTTTTAGTGCATCAGCCGGATCAAAGTTTGGGTGCTCAAGGAAATAGCCGCCCATTTCTGGTGCAAAGAAGATAATCGCGCTGAATACCGCAAGGAATACGGATACGCCGAAAATATCTTTGATGGTGTAGTAAGGGTGGAAAGGAATGCCATCGAGTGGAATACCAGTCTTAGGGTCTTTCTTTTTTTTAATTTCTACGCCGTCAGGGTTGTTAGAGCCTACTTCGTGCAGGGCCACAAGGTGGGCTACAACCAGCGCCAGCAGCACCAGCGGCAGTGCAATGACATGTAGAGCAAAGAAGCGGTTGAGCGTGGCATCAGACACCACAAAGTCACCACGAATCAGTACCGATAGATCTGGCCCGATAATAGGCAAAGAGCTAAACAGATTCACAATAACCTGTGCACCCCAGAATGACATTTGGCCCCATGGCAGTAAATAGCCTAAGAATGCTTCAGCCATCAGGCAAAGATAAATCATCATGCCAAAGACCCAGATCAGCTCACGCGGCTTTTGGTAAGAACCATAAATCAAGCCACGGAACATATGCAGGTAAACCACCACAAAGAACATCGATGCGCCGGTGGAGTGCATATAACGAATCAGCCAGCCGCCCGACACTTCACGCATGATGTATTCGACAGATGCAAAGGCGACCGAGATATTAGTACCTGGAATCAACGAGCCATCTGGCTTGTAGTTCATGGTGAGGAAAATACCGGTGACAATCTGAATCACCAATACCAGCATCGCCAATGAGCCGAAAAAATACCAGAAGTTAAAGTTTTTTGGTGCGTAGTATTCGGAAATATGTGCTTTCCAGGTGGAGGTTAGCGGGAAACGCTCATCCACCCAGTTGAGGGCCTGTTGGCCCATCTCTTGTGCTTTGCTCATGGGTCAGCCTCTTATTTATCGTCGCCAATCAACAACCGCGCTTCAGTAATGTACTTGTGCGGTGGAATGACGAGGTTTTTCGGAGCTGGAACGCCAGAGTACACGCGGCCAGCGAGGTCGAATTTGGAGCCATGACATGGGCAGTAAAAGCCACCTAACCAATCCGAGCCTAAATCGGCAGGAGCCAGATCCGGACGGAAGGTTGGCGAACAGCCCAAATGTGTACAGACGCCAAGTGCTACCCAAATTTCGGGTTTAATCGAGCGGGCAGCGTTGTTGCAGTATTCTGGTTGCTCGCTGTCTGCAGATGTTGGGTCCGTTAGCTTGCTATCGAGCTTTGGTAAGTTCGCCAGCATTTCTGGAGTGCGTTTCACAACCCAGACTGGTTTACCCCGCCATTCGGTGGTCACTTGTTGGCCCAGTTCAAGCTTACTGATATCCAATTCTACGGGTGCACCCGCAGCCTTGGCTCGCTCGGAAGGAAAAAAACTGGCAATAAAAGGCGTGGCTACACCCGCCCCTGCTACCGCTCCGGCAATGCCCGTGGCGATCAGCAGGAATCGCCGTTTGCTGTTATCTACTTGCTGGTCACTCATAACCCAATCCCTGATTGACGGCTAAAACCACCAAATTCTACCTGAAACGACAGGGGAACTTAAAGCTTTGCGCGCATGTCATCGATAATTTATCTTGCTCCTAGCTGATAGGGAGGCCAAGAACAAGCGTAAGTACGTCGTTTTGTGGAAGTTAATATCCGCTTTTATAGCCCATATCAACCGATCATTTCATCTGGCCCCATACCTGTGTTTTGGCTTAGGGTGAGCATAAACCTATATTTGGCATATATTTTACTCGTTATTAGCAGCGTAATGCATATGCTTAACTTTCTTTCATTACTCCAAGGCAATTACCTGGTTTCGGCGTAAGTTTGTAACTCTTCGTGTATTTTATCCGCCACAGCATCGGTTATTTCGCTCACGTTTTCGCGTGCGGTTCCGGGCGCGGTGATCTGCCAAACGCGTGCTGAGAGTTGAAAGCCACCTTCAACAGGGGACAGCAAATAGCTCATTCTTGCTTCGGTGGCTTGCGTTACATTAGGAATCTTCATGCTGAATTCTAGCCGCTGTGAAGTTCTACGCTTAAGTAGCATGCCTTTTTGTTTACGGTACTGCACGATGTCATCAAAAATGGCTTGGGCTTGCCTATCCTTAATCACAATAATGTTGTCGCTGAGATTGGGTAAATTGACGGCACTAGGGACTTTAGTATTTGGGGCCGGCGCTGTTTTTTGGCGGCTAGGGGGACTGGCACAAGCAGAAAGGAAGACGGCGCAGCTTAGGGCAATTAAAAGACGTTTCATTAGACGGGATTCGCAAGGTCAAGATGGATATGTTCTAGCCCATATTGGCTGGCTAGGTGCTGACCTAGGGCTTGAACGCCATAGCGCTCGGTGGCGTGATGCCCAGCGGCGATAAAACTTACACCGCTTTCATTGGCCAAGTGGGTGACAAATTCAGATGCTTCACCAGTAATAAAACAATCAATGTTTAAAGTGGCCGCTTCGTGAAAAAAACTTTGCGCGCCACCGGTGCACCAAGCCACGCGTTTGATGATGCGCTCATCGGTACCAATTACCAGCGGAGATCGTTGTAATTGCGCATCAATTTGCTGTGTGAATTCTGCCAAAGTGGCCGCTGTTTTGAGTTCGCCGATCCACGCTAGCTTTTGATCGCCAAATCGTCCGGTTTCGCTGAGCCCAAGTCTTTGGCCCAATTGTGCGTTATTACCCAGCGTTGGGTGCGCATCTAGTGGAAGATGGTAGGCGAATAAATTGGTGTCGTTGGCGAGCAGCTTGGCGATACGGGCTTTTTTACTGCGAGTGATGCAGGCGTTTTCACCTTTCCAGAAAAAGCCATGATGCACAATTAAAGCATCGGCGTTTAAGTCGATTGCGGCATCAATTAAGGCCAAGGAAGCCGTCACCCCTGTGACAATGCGCTGCACCTCGGGGCGGCCTTCAATTTGTAGCCCATTTGGGCAGTAGTCACGCCAACTGTCTACAAGTAGCAGTTGTCCGATATAATTTTCTAGATCTTGTCGTGCTATGGGCATTTCAACAGCGCCTTGGAAATCATGAAAAAACTTTGGTTAATTTTCGCACAAACTACGACTGCAGGTCTTGCGGTCTGGTTCCTTGTTTCATTACTTCGTCCTGATTTAGTGCGTCAACCCGCGCCCGCGCCGGTGGTTACTGTGCAGCAAAATCACTCGGACATTGCATCGACCCCTGCTGTGGCATCGTATAGCCCTGCGGCAAAACTGGCGATGCCTTCGGTGGTAAATATCTACACCGCCAAAGAAATGAAGAAGCAGCTGCCGCCTTTATTCCAAGATCCACGCTTTAAGCGTTTTTTTGGCGATCGCTTGGGCGGGGATGATCAGCGTGCTTCTAGCTTGGGTTCGGGTGTGATTGTCTCTGATCAAGGTTATATCATCACCAATAACCATGTGGTTGAGTCTGCTGATGAGATCGAGGTGGCCTTGTCAGATGGCCGAACTGCCTCAGCTAAATTGATAGGCGCAGATCCAGATACTGATTTAGCCGTGATTAAGATTGAATTAGACCATTTACCCGCAATTACTTTTGCCAATGGAGCAAAAGCAGAAATTGGCGATGTGGTTTTGGCGATTGGTAATCCATTTGGTGTTGGGCAAACGGTGACGATGGGGATTATCTCTGCCTTAGGCCGATCCGAATTAGGCATTAATACTTTTGAGAACTTTATTCAAACTGATGCACCAATTAATCCGGGTAATTCAGGTGGCGCTTTGGTGGATACCAAGGGGTATTTGGTCGGAATTAACACTGCAATCTACTCCAAAACGGGCGGCTCCTTAGGGATAGGCTTCGCTATTCCCGCCACAACGATTCGTCAAATCATGGATGCTTTGATTAAAGACGGTAGCGTAACGCGGGGCTGGCTAGGGGTAGAGATGCAAGAGGTTACAACAGAGCTGGCGGCCTCTTTTCATTTGGTGGAAGCCAAAGGGGCTTTGATTGCCGGTGTAGTGCGTGGCGGCCCTGCGGATAAAGGGGGCTTAAAGCCTGGCGATATCTTGCTGAAAATTGGCAGCGATGAAGTGCAAAATGCCTCGGGAATGCTTAATTTGATTGCTGCATTTAAGCCAGAAGACGAGGTGGTGATGCAGGTGTTTCGTAAGGGAACACCTGTATTGTTAACGGTTAAATTGGGTAAGCGGCCAAAATTTAATCGGCAGTAGTTGTGTCAATAAAGCAAAAAAATCCACGCATTTGCGTGGATTTTTTGCTTTAGGCTAGGGTCTATTGACGTTTCATTCGCCATTGCGCTGAGCCGGAAAACGGCCAGACACAAGGCATGTGACGAAGGCAATAACGGGTTATTGTCGAGGAGCATAACGCAGTGAATGGCCATTTTCCGGCTCAGCCCTTTGGGTTTAGCCCATTTTTGGGGCTGCACGGCGTTAAAAATCGCTGATGGTACTCGTACCATGTCGCCATTTTCTCCTTGTTCAGCCCCAAAACTGGGCCAAACGCAGCCGTGAATGAAACGTCAACAGACCCTAGCAAGGAGGCGCTACGGCTTGGTTGCTTCCCGTATCAATGAAGCCATCGCTAATCCAGCTGCCTACGCTTAGGCGGTTCCAGAGCTGAGTTCGCCCCCATACGCCATCTACCCAGTCACCCTGTGAAGTGCAGACAATGGCGACGGCTTCACCTCTTTGCAATGAGCCAACAATAGCGGCGCTGAGCGAGGGAGACTGGCGCAGATTAACCGTATTTTCATTATTGCCCGGCGTCACTTTGCCAGAAGGTAAGGCGTTGCCTCCGCCATAATTGAGTAATTCGCCGCCTACATTAACCTGCTTGCCATTGCGTGAGGCATAGCCTTGGTAAGGGACATTGCCTTCACGAAATAACCAGCCGCCAATAACTTTGCCATCAACTGGAGTTTTATTACTGCCTTGCTTAAGGGCAAAGTGCACGTGTGGGCCTGTGGTGGAGCCACCGCAAGGCAGACCCACCCCGATATTGCCCAGATAAGTGCCTTTGCGCACCGCAGCACCATTACTCAAATTAGTGAGGTTCTCCATATGGTAATAACTACTGGTGAAACCATTATCGTGGACAAGGGTAATTAGCCCACTGCCATTACGTAAGCAGCTTTGATAAATGAGCCCATCACGCGGTGCCAGTACTCTGCCATTACCACCTGCAAAATCCAGAGAATTAAACGGGCGGCTGGTTTGATCGTCACCATGCGGCCCACCTGTGAGGCGCCATGCAGTGCCTTCTGCCCAAGGCAGCCCAAGCCCTGTCTGTACTTCTGCCAGTGGCGCAAGGGGTTTTTGACGTTGATTCACGCTCTGGGATTGCAGGAGCAGCTTTCTTTCATTGGGGGCAAAGAGTGCATCAGGTGCTTGTTCTAGCAATAGCGCATATTGCTCGCTGCCCTCGATGGCCACTCGCCAGTGGTTCGCGATGTATTGCGCCATAAAGAGCCGTGTTTCGGGCACATCATCAAGGTGTGAGGGCAGGATGAGGGTGGCACTACCCAAAATCCAGTGCTTATCGGGGTGTGTTTTTTGGATTTCAATCAGAATCCCTTGCTGAACGGTGGGTTGCAGCTGCATGAGCATGGCTTGGCTCGCTGCTTTTTGCAGTTCGGGGCTGATTTCTGCCGCAGGTGCTGTGCTAAAGAGAGTGGCGGATAAAATGAGTACGGCAAGCTGGGTAAGGCGCTGACTACGCATACAGACCTCCTTTGATAAAGGATGCAAGCGGCCTAAACGGTGTGTTAGTCCGCTACAAGGCTTCGCAATTCCATTTTTGTAAAACAGAATTGCGAAAGTGTATGGTCAGGTCTTTTGTGGAGTAAGTCAATGTTTTAAAAGATTAAATACATGCTTCCTCTTGCTGGCGTGATTCTGCTTAGCTCCCTTGCAGCAAACGTATCTCGGCGGCAGCGAGGTTATCGCTTTCCCCAAGTAGCACTAAAATATCGCCTGCTTGTAATTCAAAGCTGGCATCGGGCTGGGTAGGGCGCATATTGCGGCGGCGTACGCTACGTACCTCGATGTGTAGTTTATCGAGTTGTAATTCGCCCATATGTTTACCAATGGCTGCAGCTTCATTGGAAAGATAAATGGTATGCAGGCGTGGTTGTGGTCGGTCGCTGTTTTCTGCGTCTTCGCTTACGCCACGGTAAAAGCCGCGTAACAGTTGATAGCGTGCTTCCCGCACTTCCCTTACACGGTAAACCACTTTATTAAGCGGTACGCCCAACAGCATGAGAGTGTGCGATGCAAGCATCAAGCTGCCTTCCATAATCTCGGCCACCACCTCGGTTGCGCCTGCGTCTTTCAGCTGATCAATATCGCTATCGTCTTGGGTGCGGATAATCACCGGCAAATCGGGCCGAATGCTGTGTACCACTTCTAAAATCTGCATAGCGGAGTGCGTTTCGGCGTAGGTCACCACAATGGCACTGGCGCGCATGAGCCCAGCGGCCATCAAAACTTCACGCTTGGCCGCGTCACCATATACCACCGAATCGCCTGCGGCAGAAGCTTCTCTGACGATATCAGGGTCTAAATCTAGGGCAAAAAAGCCAATGTTTTCTTGGTTTAAAATACGTCCTAAAGATTGGCCGCTGCGGCCATAGCCACACAAGATAACGTGACCTTGGCTTTGCATGCTGCGTACGGCAATTTGGTGCAAATTGGCGGCTAGGTTCATCCACTCTGAACGCGCAAGCCGTAGCACTATTTTGTCTGAATGCTGAATCAAAAAGGGGGTAATCAGCATTGATAATACGATGCCCGCGATTGTGGTTTGCAATAGGCTATCAGGGAGTAGTTGGCTTTTGGAGGCTAGTGCCAGCATTACAAAAGCAAATTCACCACCTTGGCCAAGGGTGAAGCCTGTGCGCCAAGATGAGCCGGGCGTACTGCCAAAAATTCTTGAAAGGGCTGCGATCAGTAAGATTTTGCCAGGGCCAAGCAGGGCCAGTACTAAGAGCACGTGCCACCATTGCTTTAGCAGTACCGAGTAATCCAGATTCATCCCAACGGTAACAAAAAATAGCCCGAGCAGCAGGTCACGAAAAGGCCGGACATCGTCTTCTACTTGATAGCGAAAATCAGTTTCTGCAATCAGTATTCCCGCTAAAAACGCACCTAAGGCTAGGGATAAACCTGCTAGCTCGGTGATCCATGCAATCCCCAGTGTCACTAGTAAAAGGTTGAGCATAAAGAGCTCGCTGGAGTGTTGCCTTGCCACAATATTGAACCAAGGCCGCATCAATTTTTGCCCAAAGTAGAGCAAAACCAGCAAGACCACGATGATTTTTAGCGCAGCCAAACCCAGCGCCATCAGCAGCTCATTACCAGGAAAATTTAGCACTGGAATCATAATAAGAAACGGCACTACGGCTAAATCTTGAAATAGCAAAATACCGATGGCGTTTTGTCCGTGCGGCGAGTGCAGCTCATTGCGCTCAGCCAGTAGTTTTGATGCCATAGCTGTGGATGACATAGATAAAGCGCCCCCCAACGCCAAACCTACCTTCCAATCTAGCCCCGCTATTAAGCAAATCGCCATGACCACACCCACCATCGTCAGTACTTGCATGGCTCCTAGGCCAAATACAATGTGGCGCATGGCATTGAGGCGAGCAAGGTTAAACTCCAGCCCCAAGGTAAACATCAGAAACACCACACCAAACTCTGCTAGGTGGGTGGCTTCGTCGCTACTAGGAATAAAACCAAGGGCGTGTGGCCCAATCAGTAGCCCGACCAGTAAATAGCCCAGCATGGCCGGAAGCTTTAAGCGACGACAAAGCACCACCGTTAATACGGCAGCGGCAAGTAAAAGTAATAAGGAGGATAGCTGGATGG
This sequence comes from Iodobacter fluviatilis, assembly GCF_004194535.1. Lineage (NCBI taxonomy): Bacteria > Pseudomonadati > Pseudomonadota > Betaproteobacteria > Neisseriales > Chitinibacteraceae > Iodobacter > Iodobacter fluviatilis. Next base: position 2,126,765 of record NZ_CP025781.1, read on the forward strand.
ACATAGGGCTCAAGAAAATGGGGCATTGCTGGTTGGGCTTTATCCTACTGCGAAGCAGTGGCTTGGGGGCGTTGGCGGCATCTTACTCGCCATTTGTATGACGGCATTTGGGGGTATTGCTCTAAATACTAACTTGCCCACATGCGGCTTCCCTATGCTTTATTTAACCTTGAATGCTGAATTATCCATTAAGTTTATGCATTATTATTGATCTTGCTTGGCATATTGCCAGAAGACGCAGGTGGCGGGAGAGGGGCTGCATCTCTTATACTTTCGCGCATATGAAAAATGCCAAATTTATCCTCGACTGCGCCAAGCGCGTATTGCGGGCTGAGGCTGAAGCGGTTTCTGCTCTGGCCGATCGACTCAATCCTAGTTTTGTCACTGCCTGTGAATTAATTCTAGCCTGCCAAGGGCGAGTTATCGTGCTTGGTATTGGTAAATCAGGTCATATCGCTAAAAAAATAGCCGCGACGATGGCCAGTACGGGCACGCCGGCTTTTTTTGTTCATCCTTCTGAAGCTGCGCATGGCGATTTAGGCATGATTACCCGCTGCGATGTGGTGCTGGCTTTATCTAACTCCGGCGAAAGTGATGAAGTGATTGCTTTGCTCCCTAGCCTTAAACGCTTAGGCATCCCCTTGATTGCTATGACGGGTAATGAGCAATCTACTTTAAGCAAACAAGCGAACGTACATTTGGATTCGGGAGTTGCTCAAGAAGCCTGTCCGCTGAACCTAGCTCCAACGGCAAGTACCACGGCAGCCTTGGCCTTGGGCGATGCGCTGGCGGTGGCTTTATTAGAGGCGCGTGGCTTTCAGACTGAAGATTTTGCTTTGTCTCACCCCGGTGGTAGCTTAGGGCGGCGCTTATTGGTGCTTGTGCGCGATCTAATGCATACCGGCGATGCTTTACCCGTGGTTCGGCAAGACGTATTACTGCGCGATGCCCTATTGGAAATCAGCAAGAAAGGCATGGGAATGACCGCCGTGGTAGATGCTGCAGGTCAGCTACTCGGGATATTTACCGATGGGGATTTGCGCCGTGCACTGGATCAGGGTGTCGATGTGCGTGATACTCCTGTATCCACGGTGATGACTTTAGCACCAGCAACGATTGAATCACATAAATTAGCCGCCGAAGCGGTGCAGCAAATGGACGCACGCCGCGTCAATGGTTTGCTGGTGTTAGAGGCTGGGATCTTGGTCGGTGCGATAAATATGCATGACCTACTTCGCGCCCGTGTCGTTTAAAATCAGCAAAAAAAGCTGTGTATATTTCGTGTTCAAATTTTTGCCCTTGAACCTGAGCTTATCGAAAGCATGAGGTTATATTTATGTTTCTGTAAGATTATTACAAACGACTTTGTTTGAGCTTGTATGAGCAAGAGACATAATCAGGAATAAAAAAAGGAAAAATAATGCCAGATAAAGCCAAAGCGGTTCGCTTAATGATTTTTGATGTTGATGGCGTAATGACAGATGGCAGTCTGTTTTACAGCGATAGTGGCGAAGAACTAAAAGCATTTAATTCCCTAGATGGCCATGGCTTAAAAATGTTGCACACCAGCGGGGTAAAGCTAGCCATTATTACCGGGCGTACTTCTAAGCTGGTTGAAAAGCGTGCCAAAGACTTAGGTGTAGACTACCTCTATCAGGGCGCTCACGATAAAGGCGCAAGTTTTGAAGAGCTACTGAAGGTGGCAGGCCTTAGCGCGGACGACTGTGGTTATATGGGCGATGATGTGATCGATTTGCCAGTGATGCGTCGGGTAGCCTTTGCCGTTGCCGTGCCTGATTCTCCACAATTAGTGCGTAAACACGCTCACTACATTAGCGGTAGCCAAGGTGGCCGTGGTGCAGTACGTGAAGTCTGTGAGTATCTGATGCAGGCGCAAGGCACATTTGATGCAGCTATGGCGCCGTACCTCGCCTAATGGCTGTTCCCGGTACTACTCGCCTGCTGCCCTTGGCTTTAGTGTTGTTGCTGGGCGGATTGACTTGGTTGCTAGATAGAGCGGCTACCTTGCCAAGCGCAGCGTATGCGGTGAATTCTGATCAGCCAGATATGTTGGTCGATAGCGCCACCGCCGTGCGGTTTGGAGAAGATGGCCGCCCCGTTTCTCAGCTGACGGCCACCCATGTTTCTCACTTGCCTGTTGGCGATATTACTTGGCTAGAAAAGCCCCATTTGCGTTATACCGCAGCAGAGCAACCTCGTTTGGATGTAACGGGCGAGCGGGCTAAGTCAATTAAGCAAGGCAGTGAGGTTTGGTTTCCTGGGGCGGTTAAAATGGTGCGTGCAGCCAGTGGTACACAGGCTGAGCTGGTGATTAATAGCCGCGATATGCAGGTTTTACCCCAGCAGGGCATTGCCAGCTCCGATGCCCCAGTGCACGCCGTAATGGGCACTTATGTTGTTGAGTCGGTGGGTTTTATTGCTAATTCTAATACCGAAACACTGGAACTTAAATCTAAAGTCAGGATGAGCTATGAACCGCTTCGTACCCCTTAACGCCGTATTATTATTTTTGCTTGCTGGCCCCGTGCATGCAGAAAAAGCCGACCGTGAAAAACCCATTAAAATTGCCGCTGCAAATTGCGTGATGAATCAAAAGACTCAGGCCAGTGTCTGTACTAGTGACGTGGTGCTGACTCAAGGTACGCTCAGTATTCGTGGCGATAAGCTCACCGTGCGCCAAGATGAAGCGGGCAATCAGTTTGTTGCTGGTAACGGCAGCCCAGTGCGGTTTCGGCAGAAAATGGATGGCGGCAATGAGTGGGTGGATGCAGAAGCCCAGCGTTTTGATTACGACGGGCGCACCGGTATTCTAAAACTGCTAGATAAAGCTTGGGTAAAGCGGGGCGAAGATCACATTTATAGCGATGTAATCACTTACGATTTAAACAATGAAGCTTACCAAGCGCAAAGTAAAACAGAAGGTGGCCGGGTGAATATCGTGATCAATCCGAAAAAGGCTCCCGCTCCATGAGTAGTTCTTTACGTGCAGAACAATTAGAAAAGCGCTACGGCAAACGTACTGTAGTGCGTGATGTCACGATGGAAATTTTTAGTGGCGAAGTGGTTGGCTTGTTAGGCCCTAATGGCGCGGGCAAAACCACTAGCTTTTATATGTTGGTAGGCTTGGTGGCGATGAATGGCGGGCGGATTATGCTCGATGGTGAAGATATCGGCCATTTACCCATTCATCAGCGAGCACGGCGAGGTTTAGGTTATTTACCTCAGGAAGCATCTATCTTTCGTAAAATGACGGTGGCGCAAAACATAACTGCAGTGCTAGAGCTGCATTACAAAAATCGTGTTGAGATTGATGCCCGCCTTGACGAGCTGCTCAATGATTTGCATATTGCTCATTTGCGGGATGCTGGGGCAATGGGCTTATCAGGTGGTGAGCGGCGGCGGGTAGAAATTGCCCGTGCACTTGCGGCAAACCCACGTTTTATCTTGCTGGATGAGCCATTTGCAGGTGTAGACCCGATTGCAGTGATGGATATTCAACGTATTATTGGTTTTTTAAAGCAACGTGGAATCGGTGTGCTAATCACTGATCATAATGTGCGTGAAACCTTAGGTATTTGTGATCGTGCGTACATCATCTCAGAAGGTGCGGTGATGGCGTCTGGTGTTCCAAAAGATATTGTGGCTAATGAAAGTGTGCGTCGAGTGTATCTCGGTGAACATTTCCGTATGTAAATGAAACAAACCCTGCAGCTGCGGCTTTCCCAGCAACTTAACCTCACGCCACAATTGCAGCAGGCTATTAAGCTGCTGCAGCTTTCTACGCTTGAGTTTCAACAAGAGCTTGAACAGTATCTAAACGACAACCCCTTGCTGGAGCGTGGCGAGGAGGCCCCCGCAGGGGAAGCTGAGCAGCCCGAGCCGCAGTGGGAAATGGGCGGGGATGATGATGGTTTGCGCTGGGAAGGTACTAGTCATGGAAGCTCAGATGACGATAATGACTTCGACCCCGCCACCAATATTGCGCGTGATTTAGATTTACGTGAATACCTGCTGCAGCAAGCAGGTCTGCTGCAGCTGCCGCATCGGGATAAGTCTTTGTTGTTGATGTTGATTGAAGCTTTGGATGATGATGGTTTTCTTTCTCAGCCCTTAGATGAAGTCTATTCTCAGCTGCCAGAGGAACTTATCCAAGATTATGAACTCGAACTTGATGACTTGAAGATTGCTTTAATTCGCTTACAACATTTAGAGCCCTTAGGCGTTGGAGCTCGGGATACCGCCGATTCATTATGCTTACAGTTGCGTCAAAAACAGCCGAGTGCCGCTAAAGATTTAGCCTTGAAAATTGCCCAAAATTCACTCGATTTATTAGCTGGACGGGACTACACTAAGCTTAAACGAGCCTTTAAATGCGAGGATGCTGAGTTAAAAGCTGCGCAAGAATTGATTGTAAGTTTAAACCCAAGGCCGAGTGCACAGTGGTCTGTAACCTCACCAAGATATGTAAGCCCTGATGTGGTTGTGCAAAAAGTACGCGGGGTTTGGCGGGTTAGATTACACGATGCATCTATGCCAAAATTACGCGTTAACCGGCTTTATGCAGATATCTTACAAAAAGGCGATGGTGCTCATTTAGCGCGCGAGTTACAAGAAGCGCGTTGGTTGGTAAAAAGTGTGCAGCAGCGTTTTGATACGATTTTACGAGTAGCAACAGCAATTGTAGAGCGGCAGCGGGCATTTTTTGAGTACGGTGAAGTGGCGATGCGCCCTTTGGTGTTGAGGGATATCGCTGAAGAGCTCGATTTACACGAATCAACTATTTCTAGAGTCACCACGCAAAAATACATGTTAACGCCGCGTGGTTTGTATGAGTTTAAGTACTTTTTTGGTAGCCATGTAGATACGGACGCCGGTGGTGAATGTTCTGCAACCGCTATCAAAGCTTTGATAAAGCAGATGGTGCAGCAAGAAGATAAGAAAAAACCTTTAAGTGATAGCGTATTGGCAGAAGCATTATCCGCCCAAGGTATTGTGGTAGCGCGTCGTACCGTTGCTAAATACCGTGAGGCGTTGCAGATTTACCCAGTAAGTCAGCGCAAAAGTTTGTAAGGCCCCAACGGAAGGAGTAACCCTATGAATTTGAATATCAGTGGCCATCATCTTGAAGTAACCCCATCCATTCGTGAGTACGTGAACAGTAAAATGGAGCGGGTTATCAGGCACTTTGATAATGTGATTGACGTTAATGTCATCCTCTCCGTGGAGAAACTGCAACACCAAGTTGAAGCTACCGTTCATGTTCGCGGACGCGATATCCACGTTGAAGCAACGGATGAAAATATGTACGCAGCGATTGATTTTTTGGCAGATAAACTTGATCGTCAAGTTGTAAAGCACAAAGAAAAATCAATGGATCATCGCAACGAATCCATCAAACAGCATCAACCTAGCGCTGAATAAAGCGATTTCTTTCACCTTAGCGGGAACCGGTTTAATCGGGTTCCCGTTTTTGTTTTCAAGCTACGGCGCTACAATAGCTGTCGTCCTTGTTTTGGTCTGCCTACAATGAGTCTGATCGCCCAAATTCTGCCAAGCGGCAATGTCTTCCTCGATATGGAAGTCGGCAGCAAAAAACGTATTTTTGAACAAGTAGGGATTCTATTTGAAAATAGCCACGGCATTGCCCGTAGCGTTATTTTTGATAGCTTGTTTGCTAGAGAAAAACTCGGTTCCACCGGCCTTGGTCAAGGCGTGGCTATTCCACACGGGCGTATTAAGGGCCTAAAAGAAGCAACCGGTGCTTTTGTGCGTTTAGACGAGGCCATTCCTTATGATGCGCCCGATGGCAAGCCAGTCTCCTTAGTGTTTGTCTTGCTCGTACCTGCACACGCTACCGATCTGCACTTACAAATCTTGTCTGAATTAGCTCAGCTTTTTTCAGATAAAGTATTGCGTGAGGGCTTGCTGGCAGCAACGGAGCCAGGGCAAATCTGGAAGTTAATCAGTACTTGGGAGCCTTATGCCACAGATTTCAGTTAGACAACTTTTTATTGATAACGCCGAAAAACTGCGCCTAACCTGGGTTGCAGGGCAATCTGGCGCTAATAATCTGTTATCTAATGACGCGTCGGAGCAAAAACCGACCTTATCTTTGGTAGGTCACCTGAATTTTATCCACCCCAACCGCATTCAGGTGCTTGGGGTGGCAGAAACGGTTTATTTGCTGCAGCTTAGCGTTGAGGCGCAAAGAGAATCACTCGATCGATTGTTCTCAAATGAAATGGCGGCGGTGATTGTGGCTAATGGCCAGATTGTGGGCGATTGCCTGCGCGAAGCTTCCGAGCGCTTTCATGTGCCGCTGCTCACCTCCCCTGAGCAATCTCCCTATTTGATGGACGTGTTGCGCTATTACCTATCAAAAGCGCTGGCGGTTTCGACTCACCTGCACGGGGTGTTTTTGGATGTGCTCGAAGTGGGTGTACTGCTGACGGGTGAATCATCGATGGGTAAGAGCGAGCTGGCGCTGGAGCTGATCTCGCGTGGGCATGGCCTAGTGGCCGACGATGTGGTTGAGGTGTATCGCACCAATCCAGAAACGCTGGAAGGGCGTTGCCCGCCCATGCTGCGCGATTTTCTAGAAGTGCGCGGAATTGGCGTGTTGAATATCCGCACTATTTTTGGTGAAACGGCGGTTAGGCCGCGTAAAACCTTAAAGCTGATTATGCATTTGGCCAAGGCGGGAGCAGAAAAATTAGCCCCGATAGATAGGCTGCAAATGCAGGCGGCAACGCAGGATATTTTAGGCGTGCCGATTCGCAAATTAGTAATTCCCGTGGCGGCCGGTCGAAATTTAGCGGTATTGGTTGAAGCTGCAGTGCGAAATTATATTCTGCAATTACGCGGTATTGATTCAACACGCGAGTTTATAGAAAGGCATCAAAAATTTATGGAGATGGGTGAATGAGTCGCCAGCAGTTAATTTTGCTATCTGGCTTATCAGGTGCGGGTAAAAGCGTTGCACTTAAATCTTTAGAAGATTTAGGTTATTTTTGTATTGATAATTTACCTGCGCCTTTATTGCCGCAGACAGTTGCGTTGCTGGATGAGGATGGTTATCCGCAAGTCGCTATTTCTGTGGATGTGCGCAGCGCACATAACTTTGCCAGCTTCCCCAATCATCTAGAAGCCCTGTTTGAGTTTGGGCTAGACGTGCAAATGCTGTTTTTAGAAGCCAATAATGAAACGCTAGTGAAGCGGTTTTCTGAAACGCGGCGTAGCCATCCCTTATCAAGTGGTGAGTTAACGGTTAGCGAGGCGATCGCCTTAGAACGAGAGATGTTAGGGGCTTTTTCAGAAGTGGCCCATCGCATCGACAGCAGTGATTTATCCGCCAATCAGCTACGCAGCTGGATTCGTCAGTTTGTGGCTTTGGATCGATCCCAGCTTACCGTGATCTTTGAATCCTTTGGTTTTAAGCATGGCTTACCACTTGATGCTGATTTTGTGTTTGATGCCAGATGCCTGCCTAATCCTTATTACGACAAAGCTTTGCGCCCCCTTACGGGTAAAGATCAGCCGGTGATTGAATTTTTGCAGCGGCAAGCTGTGGTCGTGCGGTTTCAAGAGCAGATTAAAACCTTTATGCAGGCATGGCTGCCAGAGTTTGAGGCAGATAATCGCAGCTATATAACTGTGGCTATTGGTTGCACGGGCGGGCAGCATCGATCCGTTTATATCGCCGAACAATTGGCCAAACACTTTGCTGAGCATAGGCAGGTGTTGCTCAGGCACCGTGAGCAGCATGGCTAAAACAAAATGTGCTGCTGGCGTTGATTGCCCCCCTCGCTCGCTTATGGGGGAGGGAAGAGGGAATAATAAAATAATGCGGCCAGGTGACTGGCCGTTTTTTTGTCTAGCTTTGGCCTTGGTGGCCTACCTAGCCGCATGGAGCTGGCAGCAGGATGGTGCCACGCGGGTACGGGTCTACCAAGAGGGCAAAATCTTTGCTGAAGTAGATTTAAGCGCAGAGCGAAAGTTACAGGTAGCAGGCCCACTTGGAATGACTTCAATTGAGATTAAAGCGGGCCGAGTGCGAATTAGCGCCGACCCAAGCCCTCGCCAATATTGTGTGCGAATGGGCTGGTTGGATCAGGCGGGCCAAATGGCGATTTGCTTACCCAATCGAATTAGCATTGAGCTTTTAGGTGCTCGCCCTCATGACTTCGACAGCCTCAGTTACTGAAATCCGCCTTAAGCCCAGCTTGGACGATGTGCGTATTGCCCGTTATGCCGCGCTAGCCATTGCGCTATCGGTATTAGAGGCGGGCATTCCTTCGCCTATCCCTGGGATTAAACCAGGGCTGGCTAATATCATCACCTTGATTACTTTATGGCGCTTTGGCTGGCGGGATGCGGCATGGATTTGCCTGCTTAGAATTATGGGCAGTGCCATTGTCTTAGGCGGATTTCTATCGCCAGGCTTTGCTATGAGCCTAACGGGCGGGCTATGCAGCTTGCTGGCACTTGCGCTGGCTTCTGGCTTGCCTAAGCGCTGGTTTGGCCCAGTAAGCTATTCCTTGCTGGCGGCATTTGCGCATATGGCAGGGCAGCTATTATTGGCGCGGCTTTGGTTGATTCCGCATAATGGCATCATTCATCTTGTCCCTATTTTTGCGGCAGCGGCGCTGGTGTTTGGGTTGGTAAACGGCGTGATTGCAGCAAAGCTGATGGCCCATGAGTAAATTCAAAAAAATCTGAGAACAGAGAGAATCAAGAATGCAGATCACATAGGAAGCAGTTTTTTGCTTTCAGATTACAAAAATGCTTCAGCTTAATGTTGAGAGGGCAAAATATCGAATCACAGCGTTTCACAGAGGAAACGATAGATTCGATGGTTTTCTCCGTGTTCTCTGTGTCGACAGACCTTTAAGTATTTCGCACTTTTAATAGGTTTCAAATGAAAACAATAACATTGGCTTTTACCGGCGCATCCGGCATGCCTTATGGTTTACGCACGCTTGAATGCTTGCTGGCGGCGGGTTGCACCGTGCATGTGCTCTATACCCAAGCGGCGCAAATTGTGACCAAGCAAGAGCTAGATGAAACTTGGCCTTCGCGTGCGGCTGATCTGGCTGTGCTTTTTCGCCAGCGCTATGGCGTTACTGACCAATCGAAGCTGCAAGTTTTTGGTCAGCAAGAATGGTTTGCCCCGATGGCATCTGGCTCTAATCCTGGCGATGGCATGATTGTTTGCCCTTGCACTATGGGCGCTTTATCGGCGATTGCAGTGGGCGCTTCGGATAATTTATTAGAGCGCGCTGCGGATGTGATGATTAAAGAAGGCAAAAAATTAGTGGTTGTTCCACGTGAAGCACCTTTTTCGGTGCTGCATCTGGAGAATATGCTCAAGCTGGCAAGGCTGGGTGTGGTGATTCTGCCACCTAATCCGGCTTTTTATCACCACCCTAAAACCATCGCCGATTTGGTCGATTTTGTGGTGGCAAGAATCTTGGATCAGTTCCAAATTCCGCATCAGCTTATGCAGCGCTGGGGGGATAAGGGATGAGTTTTAGAGTTAACTGGAAGTGGTGCTGCTTTGCCCTGCTTGCTCTGTGGTTTTGGCCCTCGTTCGCCCCGCACGATCCTTGGAAGCCTGATGAAAGCTATATCCTTGGCCTAGTTTATGAATACACGCTGCGGGATAACTGGCTGGTGCCGATGCTGTCTGGCGAGCCTTTTATGGAAAAACCGCCGCTGTTTTTCTGGACGGCAGCGGGCTTCTCTCGTTATGTGTTTACCTGGCTGCCTGTGCACACGGCGGCAAGGCTGGCTGCGGCATTTTATATTGCGCTGACCTTTATCTTTGCCGCTCTGGCCGCAGGGCAATTTGCCGCCCGCAGCCGAGCCAAAGATCCATCGCAAGCCGCATGGCTCACCGCCATTTTGCTGGCAGGCACGCTGGGCCTGGTTGGCAATGGCCATCATATTTTGACCGATAGCGCTCTATTTGCCAGCTTTGCCATCGCCCTCTACGCATTCTCTGTCTTCCCGCAGTGGCCACTCGCCAGCGGCCTGCTGATGGGCACGGCTTGGGGAATGGCGTTTTTAACTAAGGGATTATTAGGGCCGGGCTGCCTTGGTTTGGCGGCTTTGCTGCTGCCGATTGTTGATCATCCCTACCGGAAAAAAGCTTATTTACTGACGCTGAGCATCGCTCTGCTGGCCGCTTTGCCTTGGTGGCTAATCTGGCCTTGGCGTTTATGGCTGGCCTCACCTGAGTTATTTCACACTTGGTTTTGGGTGAATAACCTAGGGCGTTTCTTGGGCGAGAATAACCTTGGCCCAGAATACGAGCATGGTTTTTACCTGAAGATTCTGCCTTGGCATGCCTTCCCGCTGATTCTTTATCTGCCGGTATTATTTTTCAGGCATCGCTTGGATGCATTTAAAAATGCGGCCCCGGCAGCGCTGCTTTGCCTGCTGACTTACACCATCTTATCCTTGGCTAAAACCTCGATGGAGCTATACGCCGTACCCGCCGTGGTGGCGTTTGCCGTATGGATGGGCGCGCAAGCATCCAGCGTCCCTGCCGCTTTCGAGCGCCGCTTTGGCCTTGTCGCCTTGTGCTTGCTTGCCATCAGCGCCTTACTAGTATGGTGGGCATGGGCCGCGCTTTACTTTGGCCTGCCCTTACAAGCGCGCCTGCTGCATTTCTTACCGGGCTTTGCAGAAAAGCTAAACTGGCTGGGTATGCTGTCCGCACTCGCGCTCACCATCATCGTGTGGAATCTAGCCTGGCGAGCGCCGCAGTGGGCCAAACACCAAGGCGCCGTGCGCTGGCTGGCCGTGCTGGTCATGAGCTACGGCCTAGTCTTTAGCCTGCTGCTACCCGGCTTAAATTACAGTAAAAGCTATAAACCCATGATGCTGGATTTAGCCAGCCAACTGGACAAAACCCAGTGCCTAGCCAGCTTTGGCCTAGGCGAGCACGAAAGAGGCAACTTCCACTACTACACCACGATGCGGGTGGAGCGCTTCGAAATAGGCCGCGGCAAAGAATGCCCGCAGCTACTTATCCAGGGCAGCGCCATGCCTGCGAATATTGGGGAATATAGCTTGTTGAAGAAAACCACAAGGGCTACGGATAAGAGTGAGGAGTTTAGTGTTTGGCGTAAGATATAATAAATATTACTTACTTTTTGCTGATACTATGTTGGGTTAGTTGTTTAGTTTTGGGCTGTGCGAATAATGTGGAAACTCCGCTGAATAGGGAGTGGGCATTTTTCAGCATCGTATTATTCTTGCGATGTCCAGCCCCGTAGGGCAGCTTAGTTTTATCAACTCGCGTTAAGCTAACTTATCTTTATCGCCAAGCCTGCAGGGCGGGTTACGCCTGTGGCTAACCCGCCCTGCAGGCTTGCCTTAACTCTACGTCTGGAAATATAAAGTAATGACCGTCATTTACATCATTGCACCACTCCTTTTATTTGCTGTGATCTTTTATTACACAACGTACATGCCGCCTGCCCAAAAAGATTGGGAGCGTCTCCCGACGCTGGACGAATACTTAGCTAAAAATCCAACAGCAAAACATGGCGAAAAAATTTCATGCTCAAAATGCGGCCACACAGAGCAACTTGATACTGGTTTGATTCGAATCACTGATTACCGCAGAAAGCTGATGTGTACGAAATGTAAAAAAATATTGTGGCGTGAAGAAGAAAAATAAATTCATTCACATTTCGGCGCTTGAGAGTTACCACTTAAATAACTGGGGGCAGAGCAAACTTAAATCCAGCTATGCTTCATATTTTCAACTTCAAATGCCGCACAGCATGCCCATGAAGCTGAGGTCAAAAGCCTGACTGGGCGCTGCATGCCCCCAAAAAAAGATGGGGCAGCCTGTTGGCTGGCGCAAAAAACCAGAGGAATGATTGAAGCTTTCGTGGTCCCATTTTTATGGTGCTGAAGCCAGCGGATTTAACTTTACTCTGACCCCAGTTGTTTTATAAATCGTATATATTGTGCTTTATGGTTTTGGATACAACCTAGCTTTCATTTTTGGTTGGTGGCTTGATTTTAACTGTGAGGATGTTATGGAAATTGAAACGTCTAGTGCTATTAAATTATTTTTTCCTAACCCCTCATTGGTCTTGGTTTTTTATGAGGCAATTGCTAATGCATTTGATGCTGGTGCAAGTGAAATTGGGATTGATATATCAATTCAATCATTTTCATTAGCATCATCACTTAATGTAAAAATTATTGATAATGGTTGTGGGTTCTCTGATGAGAGTTTTGAGAGGTTTAAAAAATTAATGAAACCTCGCGATGCCTTTCATAAGGGGATTGGTAGGCTTGTTTTTTTAGATTATTTTTCGAATGTACATGTGTTGAGCCAATGGAGTAATAAATATAGAAACTTTGTGTATAACAAAGAATTTGTTGGTAATTCGGAGATAGTAGAGTTTGAAAGCGAGCGCCCAAGCAAGACTACGCTTAATTTCACGGGCTTTGCAAAGGAAAAAATTAAATCATATGATGATCTGCTGCCCGGAAGTCTCAAGGAGCGTATTATTGCGCATTTTTTATTGACGCTAAAGGATTTGAAAGATAAAGGCCACAATTTTAAGATTAGAATATCTCTGAATGTTGAAGAGGAAAATTTACAAAGAGAATTCATTTCTACATCGGTTGAAATAAATTCAGTAGATTTGCCTAAAATGCAGTCTGTTGAAATTGCTAAAAATACTCTAGATGCGTTTTCATCAATTAAGATTAATTTCTATATAAATAATTATTATGTTGGCAGGAATTTATTGACTGCTATTAGTATTGATGGAAGAACCGTACCAATTAATCTTGTTTTGCCTTCAGTAATTCCAATAGGCTGTTCTGCAGTATTTATATTTTCATCTGATATGTTTTTTGGTTGCGCCGATAGCTCTCGCCAGAAGTTGGTATTGCCTGAAAATGTTTCAGAGTCGGCCTTATATTCTTTGCTACGTAGAGAGATTGGAAAAATATTGGTAGATGAGATCCCTCAAATATCAGAATTTAATAAAAAAGCAAAAAAACGGTTTGAACAACAGTTTCCGCATCTTTTAGGATATATCGATTGTGATGTTGTTGGATTGATTGATGGAGAGGAGGCGCTAAATAGCGCACAGCAAAAGTTATTTAAGCAGCAAAAAGAGATTTTGCAGTGTGAACATCTTAGTGATGCTCTTTATGAAAAATCTCTTGATGCGTCATCACGAACTCTAACTGAGTATATTTTGTATCGTGAAAAAATAATCTCAAAATTAAAGTTGATGACCTCAGATAACTCTGAAGATGAAATTCATAATTTAATTGTTCCACGTAGGAAAGAATATCATCAAGATTCTATTCTTTCAGGTGTTTATGAAAATAATGCATGGCTGCTGGATGATAAATTTATGACTTTCAGAACCATTCTAAGCGAAAAAAGAATGGATGAAATAATTAATAATATTTTGTTGTCTGATGAGGTTGAGGGGGAAGCTGGCCGGCCAGATATTGCTATGATATTCTCTGCAGACCCTAATGATAATGGTCCAGTTGATGTTGTTGTTGTTGAGGTAAAAAAGATAACAGATTCTGAAAAAGAAAATCAATACGCAATAAACCAGCTTATACAAAGAGCAGTAAAGCTATCAAAATATTGTAGCAATATCCAACGAATATGGTATTACGCTGTTGTCAATGTTAATGATGAGTTTGCTGAAACACTACAAATTCAAAAATGGGCACCTTTATATTCAAAAGGTAAGGTTTTTTATCAAGAATTTCAAGCTCCGAAAGTAGGTGGGGGTTTTGTTCCTACTCCAATATTTGTTCTTTCATTTGACGCAATTGTTTCCGATGCAGAGGCTCGTAATCATACTTTCTTAGAAATTCTTCGAGACGCTATTAAGAAAAACGTGGAGAAAACATCTATAAAAGAGTCATCAGATAGCTTTGCTGTCATAATTAATGAATCAATTGTTGAGGCCTCTCCTCTCTAATTAATAACTAGGGACAGACCACGGTTAATTCAGTTAATTAATTTTTTTTAACGAATAACTGTGGTCAGAGCAAACTTAAACCCAGCTATGCTTCATATTCTCAACTTCAAATGTCGCACAACATGCCCATGAAGCTGAGGTCAAAAGCCTGACTGGGCGCTGCATGCCCCCAAAAAAAGATGGGGCAGCCTGTTGGCTGGCGCAAAAAACCAGAGGAATGATTGAAGCTTTCGCGGCCCCGTTTTTATGGTGCTGAAGCCAGCGGATTTAACTTTACTCTGACCCCAGTTATTTACCCCAGTTATTTCAGTAGTTATTTCAGTAGTTATTTCAGCGCCCTTCATACCATCAAAGCTTGAAATGGTAATGCAATTGCATTACCATTTTGGATGTAGGCTGAGTGAGCCTATACTTTTAAGAGGACTCATGATGGCCGCTACACTAGAACTGGAATCAACACTAACCGATCGTTATCAAACCACCGTACCCGATGCGGTACGGCGAGTGCTTAAGCTGGGGAAGCGCGATAAAGTCCATTATTCTGTGCGTGAAGATGGGCTGGTTATTTTGTCGCGGGCTACTGAAGCCGAGCAGGATGATCCTGTTTTAAATTCATTTTTGGGCTTTTTGGCTCAAGATATGCAACAAAATCCAGAGCGGTTGCAGGCAATGAGTTCGGCTTTACAAGCTCGCATTTTGTTACTCACTGCATCGATTGATGTGGACTTGGATGCGCCGCTGTCTGAGGAGGATGAATGAAGCCAGCCTCCGCGCCGTTGCTGATTAATGGGTGGGCTATTTATGCTCACCCATTATTTTTGAATCAGCTGGAAATATTACTTAATCAGGTAGAAAGCCTACGCGCCAAGCATCCCGATCAGTATCAAAAAAAGAATGCCAGTAAGCGGCTTGCGGCGATTGCTAAACTTATTTTTGAAGTGATACCCCAAGATCCAACGCGTGCAGAATATCGCCAAGGAAGTACTTTAGGCGATGGGCATAAGCATTGGTTTCGAGCGAAATTCTTTCAGCAGTACCGTTTATTTTTTCGTTTTCATCAGGCCAGTCGAATCATTGTATTTACTTGGGTGAATGATGATCAAACGTTGCGTGCCTACGATAGTCCCGATGATGCTTATCGAGTTTTTCGCCGTATGTTAGAGGGGGGTCATCCTCCTGATGACTGGGCGCAATTGCTCAGCGAAGCAGAAGCGCAATCGGGGCGCTTACAGGGCTTGGAAATATGGAAAGAATAACTGGGGTCAGAGTAGGATTTAAGTTTGTTCTGACCGTTACTTGCTGGTTAGCTCCATGTTAGGAGTCTTTCGTGGTGTTTTTTGCGATTTCGCGCGGTGCGTTCGAGTGTTATGTCAGCCTGGGTCTAGTGGCCACGCCGCTTTGGGTTTCGGCGGGTGTAATTTCTAGTGAGGAGTTGGCAACCTTGCGGGCGGAAGGTATCGATGTCTCGAATTTCAACTACACGCTAGAGCTTGGGGATAGTGCTGGAATTGAAGGTGCAGTAGAAACCATTAGGGAACATCATCCATGCCATACGATTTGGGTGGGACGGTGATATTGCCCGTTTCGCCCATGTAAAAACATGGGCAGCCTGTTGGCTGGCGCAAAAAACCAGAGGAATGATTGAAGCTTTCGCGGCCCCGTTTTTATGGTGCTGAAGCTAGCAGCCTGTCGGACTTAGCATTAGTCAGCTGCAAAATCACCTGATCGGGCTATATTTCACCAGATTTTTGGCCAATGACTCGTTATTGGCGCTGCAAATCCGGCAAAATCTGGTCTCGATCATGCGATTTTTCGCTTCGACCGTCTAAGTCCGACAGGCTGCTAGCGGATTTAACTTTACTCTGACCCCAGTTATTTTTTATTTTGTATTTAATCGTAGTTTTCCCCGAGTTTTCACTTTAAGCAGCAGGAGGTTGATGCCTGAGAGCGATGCTTTGATGGCACCAGAATATATTGCTGATTTTTGTTATTTTACGACTTTAATTTTTTTACTTGAAGATTAAACCTGTCTCCAAGATCTGTGTTATTGCTTCACCGCTTGAACTATCGACTTTTATCTTCTAAATTAAGTACACTCCATTGTGTTTTTTATAGTTGTAAATTCATTTTTGGTAAATAAAATAAAAACTTGGTAGCTAATATTTTTTATATTTATTGATTTAAAAAAGGCGTAAAAAATGATTACGGTCGAAAGGTTTTTTTTAAATGCTATATTTATTTTGTTTTTATGCCAAATGTTACTTGCGCATTCTGATTTTGCATATGCTAATGACGAATTCAAAGGGCTCATAATTTATACTGAGAATGACCCTCCTTATGTCACTGTTGATGCTAAAGGGAAAATTGGGGGTCTAGCAACAAATAAACTGAATAACTTTCTTAAGGCTATCAAGTTAACGGAAGAAAATATCGAGATTAAACCTTGGGTTCGCTCTTACTTAGAAGTGCTAGGCAAACCAAATGTTATGATATATCCGATAGCAAAAACGGCAGAAAGATTAGAAAAACTTGAATATATTTATAAAATATTTGATGCGGTTGTTTTTTTCTATCGCCTCTCTGCACGCAAGGATATTGTTATTAGCAATGTGAATGAAGCAAAGAAATATTCGGTATGTGTTGTTCGTGGCGATTATCGGGCAGAGTATTTGAAGCACAGTGGCTTTCCCATGATTGATGAGTCGATTGATTCAACAGTGAACTTCAAGAAATTTATAGCAGGGCGTTGTGATGTGATTGCTCTGACTGAAATTGGCCTTAATGCAAAATTGGAACAATTAAATCTGGATTCCTCGCTTGTATCCATTGCTTACCCTTTAAGTGGGCTAGACAGCAATCTTTATATTGCTATAAACAAAGAGACAGATAAAAAAGTGATTGAAGCATTAAAACACGCGGCGAAAAAATTGGAGAAATAGAGAAATAGTAAATAAATAGAAATAGAAATAACTGAAGAAATAGAAGAAATAACTGGGGTCAGAGTAAAGTTAAATCCGCTTGCTTTAGCTTTAAGGGCATGAAGCATAGTAGGATTTAAGCTTGCTCTGGCCCTAGTTACGTCGGGGGCCCGCGTCACTTGGCTTTTAATCGTTAGCTTCCACTAGGTAACTATCGTATGCACGGCATAGAAATACTTAAAAGCGAAAAACTGGATGATTGGGGCGGCATTTTCGAAAGGTGGATTCAGGAGCTGGATAAAATTCTAGAAATTACAGGTGGTCTTGAGGCGCCATATGTTCATTGTGAGCATGGGAATACCCATCATTTCGGAGTTTCAGCGGCAATGGAAGGTTATGCAACTATTCGAGAGGTGATGGGAAAAAGGAATGATTTTTCGGCGAGACTAGACTTAGCATTGGTGTCAGATCGATATTTGGATATTGTTGAGTCTAAATGGTGGGAGTTCAGCCTGCTAAGACTGCCTTCGAAATCAATAATCAAAGACAAAATGAGCAATGCATGCGCAGACGCGCAGAGCTATTCGAGCAACGAGAAACTATTTTCCGGAATAGAAAAAACAATACGAAGAATTGGAATAGCGTTTTTCACGCCGCATTATTTGGAAGGACAGTCATTTGATGAGGCACGAGTCTCTGAACTAATTTCATTTATTAAGCTATCCGTCTGCCCAGACATTATTGCGTGGTCATTTCCGGAGAAATCGCGAAATCTAGAGTATTGGCATAGAAAATATCCTGGCGTAATTGCAGTTGTAAAACTGAATGAAACTCACCATTCGTTGAAGGTGGCCGATCCTGATGGGCCGATATCTTAGAGCCTGTAAATATCTCGTGCCGCATATCCCTTTCCCTTTTTTGAGTTTTGCGGCTGATATCTTGGCCGTCACGATCCTTGCAAACGTCGAAATAGGGCTAGCAGCCTGTCGGACTTAAGACTGATCTACTACGGAAAAGCCGGATTTGGCCATATTTCACGCATTTTCTCGTTGAATAGCCAGCTATTCGCCTCAAAAACCCGCGAAATTTGTCTCAAACCGGTCTTTCCCTCGCTACGATCGCTTAAGTCCGACAGGCTGCTAGGATTAAACGCTTATCAGCACCCTGCATCTTTTTAGGTATTGGAATGATCACTCACTGTAAATCTCTTAATCAGCTGGGCTGGCTTGATCTTCGGGCCGCGCTTTGGCCTGATTGCTCAAGTGCTGAGCACTTGGCAGAAATGGCGCTGTTTTTAGCTTCGCCGCAGCGTTTTGCCCAGTTTGTGGAATACGATCAATCAGGCAGGGCGCTTGGGTTTATTGAGCTGGCCGTGCGGGGCGATTATGTAAATGGCACGGCGTCTTCGCCGGTGGCATTTCTTGAAGGCATTTATGTTGAGCCCAGCGCAAGACGGCGCGGCATCGCGGGTAAGCTGGTTGCCGCTGCCGAGCAATGGGCCAAAGAGCATGGCTGCAAGGAATTTGCCTCTGATGCTGCAATAGACAATACCCAGAGCCATGCCATGCATCAATCACTTGGTTTTGATGAAACTGAGCGGGTGGTGTTTTTCGAAAAAACGCTTTGATGCTGGCCCCTGTTAATAACTCTGCCAATTATTTTTTTCTGGATGCGATTTGTATTGAGTTTGGAGCTCGCCAAAAATGATAAAGTTATTACAAATAGATTTTCCATTCAACGGGCCATTTAATCAGCAAATGGCAGATGAATTTAAAGAGCTTGCCCGCTCAATTGTTGCAGAGCCAGGGTTTATTTGAAAAATCTGAACAGAGAATGAAAGTGCCAAAGACGCGGGTGGTATTTATTTGTTTCAAAATGAAGAAACCGCTAGCAGCCTGTCGGACTTAGACGGTCGAAGCGAAAAATCGCATGGTCGAGACCAGATTTTGCCGGATTTGCAGCGCCAATAACGAGTTATTGGTCAAAAAGCTGGTGAAATATAGGCCGATCAGGTGATTTTGCAGCTGACTGATGCTAAGTCCGACAGGCTGCTAGGGCTGATCTTGATAAACACACTGCTAGATTAAAAGGCTTCGGCGTTTCTGAAGTGAATGCCAAGATTTTTGATGTAAATGTGGACTTATCAAATATCACAAAAGGCCCTATTAATTAGCCCGAGCGTTAGTTCTTGTAGTGAAGTGGGGCGGCCTTACCCTGCTAGGCTCCCCATCTCAAACGTCATACAGATAACTATAAATTTGTCGGCGTTTTTAAAGATGACTCAAATGCATAACGATCTGGTCAAACTTTAGGATACACACCATGGAAGTATTTCCACCTCTAGCGCAAGTGCTGTCAAAGTTAAACGTTCTGGGTATTTCTTTGCCAGATGGCCCGGTTTTGCTGGATGGCTATGGCGATTCGCCGGAGCTATCCGAAGAGCTCTTGGCGTTAATTCGCCAAGGCAAAAAACGTGCAGGTACTGGCCTTTTGTGGGGGCATGAAGCGGATCAAGTGCCTGTGCCATGCGTGGGTGATTTACAGATTGTGCTTGATCACCACAACGAGCCAGCGCTGATTACGCGTGTTGTGAGCACTTATATTTTGCCGTATGCAGAAGTGACTGCCGAATACGCAGCGATTGAGGGTGAAGGCGATGGCTCTTTAGAATACTGGCGGCAGGCGCATTGGGCGTTTTTTGCACGAGCATGCGAGCAGTTAGGCCGCCAGCCTGCGGAGAGCATGCCGGTTGTATGCTGCGTTTTTGAAGTGCTGCATATTTTGCCTTTGCCCGTGGCGGCCTAATTCTTAGGCTTTGTTGCACTCTTAAGCCTTAGGCGTTATTCCCTGTCAGCGTTTTTCTAGGGGTTGCTCTTTCCTTTTGAATTAAAACGATATACCTCGTCCCGTACTTACTGTTGACGTTAGGTATTGAGCAGTAGTCCACGTTATGAGCATTAATATTCAACAGACAACTGAAGCAGATTGGCTCGATCTGAAGAAGATCAGGCTTCACTCTCTCTTAGAATCTCCGCATGCGTTTGGCCTAAGCTATGAGGCTGCGTCAGCTTTCACAGATGCTCAATGGCAGGATGGGGCTGGCAATAGAACGCTTCCTATGTACTTTATTGCTCGCGATGAGGGCAATCCCATTGGGCTGATCGGCGGAGTTAAAGCGGGCAACGATTTCAACCTTATCGCCATGTGGGTTGCCCCTTCACATCGCGGTCTTGGCGTTGGAAGATCGTTGGTTGCAAAAGTATTGACTGTCGCCGCGTCATGCGGTGAATCTGAGGTGAGCCTGCTTGTTTCCCCACTCAACAAAACCGCGTGCGCGCTCTACGAGCGAATGGGCTTTTGCTTTACCCCGCACTTTGATGCGCTGGAGAGTGATCCGAAAATCATGCTTCAGCACATGCTTGCTAAGCTTGAAATGGAGGGGGCATCATCTTAAGCGCTTTGCTTATCCAGCTTGGCGCTTAAAGCAAAATCAAATCCCCAGCTGCTTCAAACTTACCCTACGGAACAGCGCCATCAGCGATAGTGCCGCGCAGGTGAGGGCGGCGACTAGGGCGATCCAGTAGCCTTGCACACCGTGGCCTGGCAGGGTGGAGGTACCGAAGGTGAGCAAATAGCCCAGCGGAATGCCGATCACCCAGAAGGCGGTGAGGTGAATCAGCATGGGGCCACGGGTGGATTTGTAGCCGCGTAATACGCCGGCCACCACTACTTGCGTAGCATCTGAAAACTGGAAGAATCCTGCCAATACCAGCAGCTGGCTGGCCAGCATCAGTACGACGGTATCGCTGGTGTAAAACCCTGCGATCAGGCGCGAGGCAAAAATCATGGTGGTGCCGGTTAAGAGGGCAATGCACAGGCCCATGCGGATGCCGCTCTGGCCAATAAAGCGCGCCGCTTTGTAATCCCCTGCACCAATGGCGTGGCCCACTCTGACTGTGAGCGCTGTACCGAGGGCCATCGGTATCATAAAGGTGAGCGAAGAGAAATTCAGCGTGATCTGATGCGCTGCCACGGTGACGGTGCCAAGGCGGGCAATTAATAGGCCGATCAGGCTAAACGCGCTGACTTCTACAAAAAACATCATGCCAATGGGCAGGCCCAGCTTGATCAGCTGCTTTTGAGCGTGCCAATCGATGCGTTGCCATGCGCGAAATGGATGGGTGTTTTTATAAACGTGCGAATAACGAATCCACGCGGCTAATAACAAGAAATTAACCCATACGCAAAAGGCCGTTGCCCAGCCGCAACCCACGCCACCCATGGCTGGAAAGCCCCAGTGGCCGTAGATCAACACCCAGTTACAAGGGATATTAAGCAAGAGGCAAAAGATGGAAATCACCATCATGGGCTTGGTTTGATTTAGTGCGGCGCTATAGCAATATAAAACGCGGTAGCAGGCAAAAGCGGGTAAGCCCCAACTGACTGCTTTTAAAAACTCCCCAGCTTTATATGCAACAACAGGCTCAAGCCCTAGGTGATTAAAAATTGGCAGCAAAAAGCGGATTAATATCAGGCCGATGAGGGATAGCAGTAGGGCTTGTAATAAGGCTTGTTGAGTTAAATTGGGGATGGGCTTTAGATCGTTAGCACCAATTTTTTGCGCCACCAGCGGGCTAATCGCCAGTAAAAACCCCATCAGCGTCACCATCATGGTGACCCAGATTGAAGAGCCCACGGATACCGCCGCCAGATCGCCTGCCGAAACATGGCCAGCCATCACCGCATCAATAAAGGCCGTGCCAGAGGTGGCGAGTTGCCCAATAGCAATGGGCCATGCAAGGTGCCAAGTGGCGCGAATATCGGTGAGTCGGGAGGTCATAGTGATCTACATTTTTTTGTGTTTGCTTGGAGTAGATCAGTCTTTAAGGGCGTGGCTCATGATTAACTCCTCATTTTCAAAACATCGTCATTCCCGCGTGTTTTTGGCGGGAATCCAGCGGACGGGGTGTTTGATAAGTTCAACGAGAAGTTATTTTGAGCCATATCCTAAGCTGCTACTTATGCAAGCAAAATGGATTAATAGGTTCGTATTCGGCAAGTAAATCGGGATATCGTCGGCTAAACATCAGAGCATCTTGCAAATCCACATTCAAAATAACGACGCTGCCGTTGGCCAAATTTTCGGTACGAAAGCCTAAGCTAGTTGCTGCTGCAAAGGCCTTGGATAGTGCCAGTGGCGAGGTGTTGCGCTTGGCACTTAGGCGCAGCCAGCTTTGTTTTTTCCAACGCAGAGCGGGGTGAATTTCGCGAGCAACGTGAGTTAATTCTGGGGCTAGGCAGTCGTACATGGCAGCATTCCTAATTCACATAGTGGGAAGCTGGTCGCAAGGTTTTCTAAATTGGATGCGGCCAACGCTTTAGCGATATTTTCCCTAGGGCGCGCCTCGCAAGTTGTCGATTAATTGGCGCGTAAAACAAAAAACCCGCAAGCGCGGGTTAGGGCGCTTTAGCTGCATTTATAAAGCGCCCGCAAGCTGGCAAAATCAACTCGGCGCTGTGTGTTTCATTCTGGCGGCGAGTCTGCTTGCTGTCAAGCCGCTTTACTCAGGATTTTTTGAATCGATCATTAAGGTGATGGGCCCATCATTGATCAGCGCTACTTGCATATCGGCCCCAAAAACACCCGTTGGGACGGGTTTGCCAAGCAACTCGCTAAGCTTGAGCACCATGGTGTTAAAAAGCGGCTCAGAAACTTCGCCTTTGGCCGCCCTGCCCCAAGAGGGACGATTCCCTTTGCTATAAGAGCCAAATAGCGTGAATTGCGACACGGCTAAAATATCACCTTGGGTATCTAATACCGAGCGATTCATCCTTTGCTCATCGTCTTCAAAAATACGCAAATTGCATATTTTATTGGCGGCCCAGTTTAAATCGGTTTCTGTATCGTTATTTTCAATCGCAATCAAAACTAATAGGCCATGGGCAATTTGGCCAGAGATATTCTCTGCAACGCTAACTTTGGCTTGGCTAACTCTTTGAATTAATACGCGCATGCTGATTCTCTAAATATCACCAGCGATAGACTATTTTTTTGCTTAATTGTTCCGATTAAATAGGAATATATTAGTGTCTGTTGACGTTTCATTCGCGGCTGCGTTGGCTGCAGTTTTGCGAATGAAACGTCAACAGACCCTAAGTATGCAGTTAATTTTTACATTGGCTGCTGCGTGCAGAGCGAGCCGCTTCGGCAAAGCGTTGTGCTGAGCTGGCTTCCTCAGGATTGTGGATGTTAAGCAAATCATTTTTTAGTCTTGCGGACAATTGTGGGTGTAAGTGAGCCATTTTATCTAAATCAGTAAGGATGCTTTCAAGGAGTAGAGGTTGTTCTAATTTACCAAAGTAGCGGGCTAATCCAGACATTCTTGCCATTTGAATGCGGAATTTTAGATCGAATAAATCTTTACGCACCACACTAGGTGGTAACGCTGAGTTTGGGCTTAATAAAATTGTTTTTTCAATTTTTATGTTTGAAGCTGGGCGAAAAAAATTGCGGCCCCGTTTTTGTAGCTGTGGTGTTTTTTGGCTAAGCCGCTTGAATAGATTTATTAGCATGAGGTGCAATTGAATGAAAGTATTGTGTAATTATATACTGTTGTTTAATTGAGGAAAATATCTATTTACAAGTAAGAAACTGAAGCTCTGGCAAAGGGGCTAAATATTCAGTATTCTGAATCATTTTATCGCTAGGGATAAACCCATGAAAAAAGTAGGTCTGGTTGGTTGGCGCGGCATGGTGGGTTCTGTCCTCATGCAACGCATGCAGGAAGAAAAAGATTTTGATGTGATTGATCCGGTGTTTTTTACGACTTCGCAAGCTGGCCAAGCCGCTCCGAATTTTGGTAAAGATGCAGGCACACTTAAAAACGCTAACGATATCGCTGAGCTATCCGCGATGGACGTGATTATTTCTTGCCAAGGTGGCGATTACACCTCGGATATCTTCCCAAAACTGCGCGCTGCAGGCTGGAATGGTTATTGGATCGATGCGGCTTCTACCCTGCGTATGGAAGAAAACGCGGTGATCGTGCTCGATCCTGTAAACGACGATTTGATTCGTGCTTCCCTAGCTAAAGGCGTTAAAAACTATATCGGCGGCAACTGTACTAATTCCATCATGCTGATGGGGATGGGGGGCTTGTTTAAAGCAGGCTTGGTGGATTGGGTTAGCTCAATGACTTATCAAGCGGCATCCGGTGGCGGCGCAAATCATATGCGCGAGCTGATTAAGGGCATGGGCGTGGTTTATGGCTCGGTGGCCGATGAATTGGCAACGCCAGCGTCAGCGATTTTAGAAATCGATCGTAAGGTTGCAGAAACAATTCGCAGTGATGTGCCTACAGAATTTTTTGGCGCGCCATTGGCGGGCGGTTTGATCCCTTGGATCGATGCCCAGCTTGAAAATGGCCAGACTAAGGAAGAGTGGAAAGGCCAAGCTGAGGTAAACAAAATCCTTGGTAATGAAGCGCCAATTCCTGTTGATGGCCTCTGTGTGCGTATTGGCGCAATGCGCTGCCACAGCCTTGCCTTAACGATTAAGCTGAATAAAGACCTGCCGCTCGCCGAAATTGAAGCGCTGATTCAATCTGGTAATCAGTGGGTGAAGTGGGTGCCCAATGATCGTGCGGTAACAGTGCAAGAGCTGACCCCAGCGGCTATCACCGGCAAAATGGACATCGGTGTAGGCCGTGTGCGTAAGCTCAATATGGGCCCAGAATACATCAGCGCTTTTGTGATTGGCGATCAGTTGCTCTGGGGCGCTGCCGAGCCATTACGCCGTATGTTACGGATTTTGTTGGGGTAATTATTCGGTGGGTATTTTTCCCTGCTATCAAAACAGAGTGCTGCGGTGCTCTGTTTTTTTCATGTTTAGTAACTGATGTTACGAAGTACTTATCTTTTTAGTGCCTTCGGCACGTTGATTTAGGTGCGGGCGTCCCGCTGGACCTTCCTTTTTTGCGTCGCCAAGAAACGAAGCCAAGCGACAAACTTAAAAACACGAAATCCCCTCGCTGCGGACAGTGGCGTTGTGTCAACTCGCTTCGCTCAAACACGAATTGACGGCAGCCTCACCTCGCTTGCTCCTCGCTCGGCGTGTTTTCAGGGGAGGGTAAAAGCCCAGTGCAAAGAGCGTGGCGATTACGTTTCTTTGTTGTTTTTTATAATAAAAACAAAGTACATAGCGTGCATGGGATTACCCCGTTCTACATAAAGTGCTTTGCTGACTATTTTGCCTGTTATGGTGCGTGATAAAGAAATCTGCCCCTGTTACTTGTCAGAAGCTTGCATGATAATGGTTAGCTACCTGCATCTGGGAGTTTCTATGCTTACTGATTTAATTCTTCTGCTTCCGCTCGCGTTTACTGCCGGTTTAATCGACGCTGCCGTTGGTGGTGGTGGCCTTGTGATGATTCCGGGTTTGTTTGCGATCTTGCCGCGTGAAATTCCAGCTGCACTTTTTGGTACTAATAAATTAGCTTCGATGATGGGCACGGCTTCCGCTGCGGCGCGCTATGCACGGCGGGTTAAATTACCCTGGAATATCTTATTACCCACGGCCGGATCGGCTTTTGTTGGCTCTTATCTGGGCGCACGGTCTTTGCATTTGCTGCCATTGGAATGGGTACGTCCGTTGGTGATTGGCCTGCTGGCCATTATGCTGGTCTACACATGGCTGAAACCCTCATTTGGTCATGAAGATGCAGAGCGTGAGTTGACGCGCCGTGATCTCTATATCGGCCTATTGATTGGGTTGGTGATTGGTTTTTATGATGGCTTCTTTGGCCCCGGCACAGGCTCATTTTTGATTTTTCTATTTGTGCGCTTATTTCACTTTGATTTTTTGCGTGCTTCGGCATCGGCTAAAGTGGTGAATTTAGCTACCAATCTGGCTGCGCTGGCGTTCTTTATCCCAGCCCAAATGCTGATCTGGGGCTACGCCATACCGATGGGCCTCGCCAATATCGCAGGTGCGCAAGTGGGAAGCAAAATGGCTTTAAAAGGAGGCAACATCTGGGTACGGCGCTTATTTTTGATCTTGTCGGTTACGTTAATTTCTAAGCTGGTATGGGATACTTTCCGGCACTAAATAACTTATCAGAAAACAGTATAAGATCTAAACCCAAATCTTGAAACACGGAGGTGCACGGAGAAAAACTAAGTAGAATTTCTCCGTGTTCTCTGGCCCTCTGTAGTGCAAGATTTGGGTTTAGATATTTGTTTTGTAAGGGGCTAAAGATGAATTACTGGTTTATGAAATCAGAGCCGGATGATGTGTCGATTGATGATCTGGCGAAGCGCCAAGATCAGACGGTGGGCTGGTATGGTGTACGCAATTATCAGGCGCGAAATTTTATGCGCGATGAGATGCAGTTAGGGGATCGAGTATTTTTTTATCACTCCAGCTGTAAAGAGCCGGGTATTGCTGGCCTTGCCGAGGTTTGCAGCCATGCCTATCCAGACCCAACTCAGTTTGATGCTAATTCTGAGTATTTTGACAGCAAATCGACGCAAGAAGCTCCACGCTGGCTGCAGGTTGACGTGCGTTTTGTGCAAAAGACCCGCTTGCTAAGCTTGAGCGAGCTGCGAGGCTACCCAGAGCTGGCCGAAATGCTGCTGCTGAAAAAAGGCTCGCGTTTGTCGATCACCCCTGTATCTGCCATTGATGCTGCTTTTATTTTGGCAAAGCTATGCTGACCGCGATTTTGGCCTATCTAGGTGTTGGCTTGATTGCTGGATTTTTAGCGGGCCTGTTAGGGGTTGGGGGCGGTTTGGTGATTGTGCCTGCACTGCTGTATGTGTTTGCTCTGCTTGGCTTACCGCCAGAGCATCATCAGCATTTGGCTCTTGGCACCTCGATGGCGACGATTGTGTTTACCGGTATTGCCAGCCTGAAAGCGCATCACGGGCGTGGAGCGGTGCGCTGGCCGGTGGTAAAGACGATTACGCCTGGTATTTTGCTGGGTACTTTTGCTGGCGCACAGCTGGCGGCGTTTATACCTGGGCTAGGCTTGCAGTGGTTTTTTGTGGTGTTTGCTTATTTGGTGGCGGCGCAAATGTTGCTGGATTTCAAGCCTAAGCCATCCAGAGCATTACCAGCTATGGGCGGCATGAGCGCGGTAGGGACGACGATTGGTTTGGTTTCCAGCTGGGTAGGGATAGGTGGCGGGTCTTTATCGGTACCGTTTATGACGCTATGCAATGTGCCGGTGAAAGAAGCGATTGGCACATCGGCAGCGATTGGCTTGCCGATTGCGTTGGCTGGTGCGCTAGGTTATATCGTGAGTGGTTGGTCTGCTGGCGCTCTACCTCAAGGGGCGCTGGGCTTTGTTTACTTACCTGCGCTGGCTGGTATTGTGCTGGCGAGTTTTCCTATGGCAAAAGTAGGGGCAGCAGCAGCACACCGTCTGCCAGTGCCTGTGCTGAAAAAATGCTTTGCAGCTTTATTGATTGTGTTGGCAAGTAAGATGCTGTGGAGCTTGCTGAGTTTAAAAGGTCTCTAGCAGCCTGTCGGACTTAGCATCAGTCAGCTGCAAAATCACCTGATCGGCCTATATTTCACCAGATTTTTGACCAATAACTCGTTATTGGCGCTGCAAATCCGGCAAAATCTGGTCTCGATCATGCGATTTTTCGCTTCGACCGTCTAAGTCCGACAGGCTGCTAGCAATGGCCATGATGCAAGGTGGGCAATTTTTTATGCCCACGTGTCTGTCTCTTTGCCTGGGCACGATAAGGCATGCAGATTTTAGAACTTTTACCTCAAGCCCTAAATCACATAAAACAATATGCTGATAAATTGGCACAAACTGCCACCCAGCACAAATAAATGCCAGATGCCATGCCCGTGCGGAATGCGGGTATCGAGTACGTAAAAAACAATCCCCACCGTATAGATCACGCCACCGGCGGCCAGCCATGCCATCCCCGCTGCTGGTAAGGCTGCAGCTAAGGGTTTGATTGCAAACATAATCAACCAGCCCATTACCACGTAAATCACTAGGGATAATGCGCGGGTGCGTTTGCCTAGAATGTTTTCTTGCACAATACCAATAATCGCCAGTGCCCAGTTCACGCCAAATATCGTCCAGCCCAAAGGGCCGCGTAGGGTGACGAGTGCAAATGGCGTGTAGCTGCCTGCAATCAATAAATAAATGGCGCAGTGATCCAGCCGCTGGAAAACCGCCTTGGCCCTGCCTTTAAGCGAGTGATAGAGGGTGGATATCACATACAGCAGCACCAGCGTGCTGCCGTAAACGGCGACGCTGACTACTTTCCAAGGGTCGCCAGTTATGGCTGCAAAGGTGACGAGCAGAATCAGCCCGCTGATCGCGAGTGCCGCGCCGATTAGATGGCTCCAGCTATTGAAGCGCTCTCCCTGATACATATTTTTCCTTTAAGTGTTATAACCTGTGCATGAGGATAACGGCTCTGCAGGCGGAGTGTCTGGTATAAATGCCAGATGAATCATGCATGATTTTATTACCGCAATATGAAGTTTGGTGTTTATAAACAGCGGGATGCACTGTAAAAATTATTCTTTATAACAATTTTAAGGCGCTAATCTCTTGATTTTATGCTAGATTTGCCGCCCTTTCGGATCATGTGTATTCGCTTATTTATGTCTATGCCGTATTTTGTGAGTCTTCATTCTTTTAAAAAAATAAGTGCTCGGTTGGCTCTGCTTGTTGGGCCGCTTGCTGTGCTTTTGCTCGGGCGATATTTCGTGGATAGCCATTGGGGCCCACAGCGTATCTTGTTTTCTGTTTTGCTATTTGCGTTGTTAGCGCTGCCCTTGAATCGTTGGGCCGCTGCGGTAGCGGCCATTAGTTTTGAAGGCTTGTTGTGCCACGCTAGTTGGTTAAAAGAAGGCCAGACAGGCGAGCCACTGCTCGCTAGAGATTTATTTGAAGTGTCTCAAGGCGTATCACTGGCCAGTTATTTAAACTGGGAAATGATTGTTTTTGCGCTGTTGGCCATACTGGCCATTGGCCTTGGCGTTTGGAAAAGACCACGCTTTGCTTGGTGGCGTTTGGTGTTGGCCTTGCTGCTGCCTACGCTGTTATTGGTACGTATTTTTGATCACGGCATTTTAACTAAGACCATATCAAACAACCTAGCTGATCATTTTGATGCGCCTTACCTTTCGTATAATTTTATCCAAAATACCCGCCAAAATGGGCTTTTAGCCCATCTTTATCAGACGGCAGAAAGCGTCAAGCTGCCCGCAGCAGGGCCACACACTTTTTATCAGCTAGGCGCGCTTAAAACACAGGAAGTCATAGAACCAGACGTGGCCTTAATTCTGTGCGAGGCCTGTTTTACCAGCCTGAATGACGAGCGTTTTACCACCCCGATCGCCCGCTTAAAAGAAAAAGGTTTTAGCGCCAGTATGATGCTCAGCCCCGTATATGGTGGTGGCACGGCGGAGGCCGAGTTTGAAATGCTGACGGGTTTATCCTCGGCGGTTTTGCCAGGGATCGATTACCAAAATTACGCCAGTAGCTATCGCAGCAATGCAGCCACCTTGGTATCCAGATACAAAGATGCTGGATACCGAACGATAGGTATGCATAACTTCCATGGTAATTTCTGGAAGCGCCGGGATGTTTACCCAAGCTTTGGTTTTGATTCGACGCGTTTTGTAGAAGAAATGTCGTGGAAAACCAGAACTTGGCCGGACGATGGCCTTTTATACAATACGGCGCTAAAGGCCTATGCAGAAGGCCCTGCCAAAGGTAAAACAATGTTATCGCTGGTGACAGTGATGACGCACGGCAATTACACCGACAGAGATTTTGATGGTGGCCTTGCTGATTACAATCAGCGTTTGGACGCTGCCGTTACTTATCTAGAGAAGTTTGTAAAACAGCTGGAAGCGCAGGCAAAAAAACGCAAGCGCCCGCTTGTGATCGCCCTGATTGGTGATCACAAGCCTTCATTAACGGCCGCGTTTTACCGCAAAGGGGTGTTTGATGATACTTTTTTCCGGCAGAAAGGGGAGCGTAATGACAAATTTAGATTTGCCTACAATCTGACACCGGTACAGTGGCGAAAGCGTGCCGAAGTGCCGCTATTTATCAAGGCCAGCACGCCTGAGTTGGCAGCGAGCATGGCGAGTAATCTAGCCGATAAGCCGATGTTTTGTTTACCAGGTGAGCTGGCTCAGCTAGTGCCTGGGCAGGACCCATTCTGGGGGGCATTATCCAGCCTATGCAGCCGCGCCCCTGATACGCTTGTGCCAACGCACCAGCCAGCATGGCGCAAGGTCTTTGAACCGGCGTTGTTTGCAGAGCGATTGTTTTAATTACATATGCTCTTCACAAGCCGCCTCAACGCTAAGGAGGGCTTCAAAGTAGAGGGTGAAGTAGTGGTTGGCGTTAATCCCGCATTCGACCAAGAGTTTTCCATCTGGGCATTGCCCTGATTCGCTGGCGATGGCTAAATTGAGAAAAGGTGCATAGCGCCCCGTGCCTTGCAGTAAGGCGAGGCAAACAGCCTCTGGCAGTTTGAGTAGCCCAACAATTTGGGATAAAGGGCGGTGGATTAATTGCTCTAGCACTGAAAACAGGCCAAGTAGATATAAATGATCTTTTTCTTGCGGCCAGCGTTGGCTGCCTAAGCGCTCGGTGAGCTCGGCACGTAATAGCGCATGTTCTAGCAGGGAAGGATTGGGTTTTTCTTGGCCAGGCAAAGAAAATAGCAGTAAAGATAACCAGCGATAAAGCCGCTCCCGCCCTAATGACACTAAGGCTTGGTCTAGTGTATCAATTTTTTTATTTCTAGCTTCGGCGGCAGAATTGGCTTGTGCTAATACTCGGAAGGAGAGTAGTGGGTCGGTTTTAAGTGAAAGGGCAATCTCACTATTGCTGGCATCTTGGCGTAGTAAATTAAGTAAATCCATCACTCGTAAAAAACCTGCCTCAATCGGCCCTTCTTGCCAGGTATTTTGATGAAATAAGTGGCCTGCGGCATAGCTGATTTCTAATTGCTGGCAGAGTTGAAACTCATCGTGCCATGCTAGATCAAGCATCAACACCGGCTTATTTGGGCCCTGTGCTTTGATGCGGCGTACCAGCCTTTCTATATCAGGAGCAAGCTTGCCATTTACAGAAAAAGCGAGCCATTGCGCTTGGGCGATGATTTCGGATGACCAAGTTGCAGGCAGCTGTAGGGCGAGTCCTAGTCCTGATTTCTGAAGTTTTTGTAAGGTTGTTAAGCCTCCCTCGGGTAGGGCGGTGTTGGTATTAAGCAAGAGCATGCCGTTTTGTGTGGCAAATTGAGTGAGCTCAGGCTCAAGCAGGCTGCCCGCAGAAATTTCCAATAAGCGCAGGCGTTTTTTCCCCATAACCGTGCCTAGGCGTACTGCATGGCGTATCAATTCAGCCTCTTCGGCTAAAATTTGGGCAAGGCTTTCTTTATTTTTTTGCCGCCTACGCAGCAAGCTGCCAACAATTTCGCTGCTGTCATCAATAATATTGACGTACTGTAACTGCAGGGCAATAGAGGCTATTGCTGGAATTGGCTTGCTTGAAGGAGTGGGAGCTTGAGTCGGTTTGCTAAATAGCTTTCGTAAGAATTTAAGCATATTGGCTTAACACTATGCACGGGGATCACTAAGTTTAGCAGTCACGCCGTCTTTATACTGGCTTGCTATCGCAAAGACGGTTTGGCGTAACGAATCGCTGAAGTTTTTAGGCGGAATTTAATGCAAGGAGGGTGGGAGGAGCCGTCCCAGCATCGCTAGGGCGGCTAATACGGTTTATTTAGTCAGTTTATCCAGCGCTTCGCGGTATTTAGCGGCGGTTTTTTGCGCTACTTCTAAAGGCAGGGCAGGGGCTGGAGGGGTTTTGTCCCAGCCAGTGGTTTCTAGCCAGTCACGGACAAACTGCTTGTCGTAGCTTGGTGGATTGCTACCCGGCACATACTGGTCGGCAGGCCAGAAACGGCTGGAATCCGGCGTGAGTGCTTCGTCCATCAGGCAGAGTGTGCCATCGGTATCTAAGCCAAATTCAAACTTGGTATCGGCGATGATAATGCCGCGAGTGGCTGCGTAAACGCTAGCGGCTTTATAGAGTGCAATCGCGGTGTCGCGTACCTTTGCGGCCAGCTCCACACCAATCACTTCTTCGCAGCGCGCATAGCTGATATTTTCATCGTGATCGCCAAGCTCAGCCTTGGTCGATGGGGTAAAAATAGGCTCTGGCAGTTGATCTGCCTCACGTAAACCCGCTGGCAAAGCCATGCCGCAGATGGTGCCGTTTTGTTGATACTCTTTCCAGCCCGAGCCTGCGATATAGCCGCGCACAATCGCTTCTACGGCGACTGGTTTTAGGCGTTTTACCACCACGGCACGGCCTTCAACTTGTGGCAGATCTGCTGCGCTGACGACATCTTCTGCACGCTCGCCAGTGAAATGGCTAGGCACCACATCTTTTAGCTTATCAAACCAAAAGTTGGAAATAGCGGTGAGGATTTTGCCTTTTTCAGGAATCGGCTCGGCCAGAATCACGTCAAACGCTGAAAGGCGGTCGGTTGCGATCATCAGCATGCGCGCATCATCAATCGCGTAAAGATCGCGTACTTTGCCTGAGTAAATCTTAGTCAGGCTGGTCAAATTGGTCGTGGTAAGGCCGGTCATCGCAATTCCTTAAGGCATCAGAGTGGAGCAACAGGCCGCTATTTTGCCCGATTATTGGCCACTTTTGCATAAAAGCTGGCAAGTTCTAGCCCAAAGGTCTCCACACTTCAGAATTTAAAAACTAAGTTCTGTGGACACAGAGCTAAATGAAAACACACAGAAAAACAAAATGTCTTAATTTCTTAAGGTTTTCTCTATGTGCTGCTTTTTAACTCTGAGTGCTCTGTGTCTACAGATCTTGGTTTTTTTAAACCACCGTATCTAGTTGCTGCAAGAGATACAGTCGTTGGTAGATACCGCGATCTATCCGCATCAGCTGGTCGTGGTGGCCTTTTTCTGCGATGCGGCCATGATTCAGTACGATGATTTGATCTGCATCGCGGATGGTAGATAGGCGGTGGGCGATGGAGATCATGGTGACTTTACCGTGCAGGCGAGATAAAGCTTGCTGGACGATTTGCTCGGTTTCGCTATCGATATGCGAGGTGGCTTCATCCAGCAGCAGGATGCGCGGCTTGCCAGCCAGTGCGCGGGCGATGGCGATCAGCTGTTTTTGCCCGGTAGATAGCCGTGTGCCACTCTCGCCCATATCGGTGTCGTAACCATTTTCTAGGCTTAAAATCAGCTCATGAACATTGGCGGCGATGGCAGCGGCTTGAATTTCTTCAAAGCTGAGATTACGGCCCATATCGATATTGTCGCGTGCGCTGGCGGCCAGCAGGAAAGGGTCTTGTGGCACTAAGCCCACCCCCGCCCGAAAAGCCGCATCGCCAATTTCTAATAGTGGAAACCCATCGATTTCGATCTTGCCAGCTTGCGGCGTATAAAAGCGTAGTAGTAAAGAGAGCAGGGTGGATTTACCGCTGCCGGTGTGGCCCACAATGCCGTAGAACGCACCGGCTGGAATATTCAGGGATAGATCGTGTAGCACTGGGTGCTTGGCGTCATAACCAAAGGCGACGTCTTTAAACTGCACTGCGCCGTTACTGATCGCGCCTACGCCTTCCCCGTTGGTGGCTTGTTTTTCACTCAGCAGCACATTCACACGGGCAGCAGACACTACCGCTTGCTGAATCTGGCTAAATTGCATGGTGATCTGAATCAGTGGCTCCACTACGCGGGCGATATAGCTAACAAAGGCGTACAGCACACCAATTTCTAGCCCGCTGAAGCTTTGCCGGCCAAACATCCAGATTACAGTGGCAAGCAGCGCCACGTTTAAGAAATCCAGCGCAGGGCGCAGCAGCCAAGCGTTGGCACGCAGCTCGGCCATACGGGCGGCGTAGAGGCTGTGGTTGGTTTTTTCAAAGCGCGCGCTAAAGCGTTGCTCAGAGTTCGTTGCTTGTACTACGCTCATTCCCGCGATGGATTCGGCCATTTGTGCATTGATATCGCTGCGTAATTGGCGCGCTTTGGTGACCGAAGGCGCGCTCCAGCGCTGATACAGCCACACAATCAGAACCACGGCAGGAATCAAAATCAGTACGATCAGCATTAAGCGCCAGTTTAGCCACGCCATAGCCGCCAACGTGCCGAGCACCACAATTAGGCTGTCTAGCATCACAAACAGTACCTGCACATAGAGTGCTTTAACCGATTCGGTATCGTTGGTCACGCGGCTAACCAGTTGGCCGGTGATGGCTTTATCAAAAAACGCCATGGGTAGCGCCAGCACATGGCTATAAACCTGCTCACGCAAGCGTTTTACCGAGCGCATCGCCACACCAGCAAGGCGCAGCAACTGCCAGTATCTCAAGATAGACGCTGCCCAGCCGCAGGCTAGCGCACCGCCGAGCAGCATAAAAATCTCTGGCCAGTTTAAAACTTTGGGCAATAAGTACTGATCGATAAACGCCTTGCCAAGCAAAGGCCCAGCGGCTTCTAGTAGCGCAGCACAGATCAGAAAAAACAATCCCAGCCACAAATGGCGGCGCTCCGGCAGCGCGGCCTTATTAAGCAGTGAAATAGCTTGCTTACGTTCGCTCATAGATCAACCTTTTTGCTTACAAGCAACTTCAAATCTGTAGGAAAAAATTTACTGTAAAGGTTTCAAAACCCAAACCTTGAAACTCCGTGTTCTCCTTTACTCCGTGGTTTAAGATTTGGGTTTATTCAATCACTCTTCCAAGCTTGCTTCCAGCTGTTGATAGCGCCATTGGCTGGCGTACCAGCCATCTTGTTCGATGAGCTCCTGGTGCTTGCCGCTTTCTACTACCTTGCCGTGTTTCAGTACCGCAATATGGTTGGCGTCGACCACGGCGGAGAGGCGGTGGCTGACGATAATCATGCTGCGCCCCTGTTTGGCATCCCTTAGGTGATCCAAAATCTGCGTTTCGGTCTGTGTATCCACCGCCGACAGCGCGTCGTCGAGCAGTAAGAGTGGTGCATCAGAGAGCAGGGCACGTGCGATGGCGACGCGCTGGCGCTGTCCACCTGAAAGTGACACGCCTTTTTCACCGACTGGCGTGGCATATCCATCCGGCAAGCGCAGGATATCGTCGTGCACCGCAGCCAGCTTGGCGACATGCTCGATCTCTGCTTGCGTGGCGTCTGGTTTAATCAAGGCAATGTTTTCTGCGACTGAGGCCGAGAATAAAAACGACTCCTGCGGTACCCAGCTCATGCTGCCGCGCAACTGCTGCAGCTTATAGTCTTCAACATTAACGCCGTTCCAACGCACTGCGCCGCTTTGAGGATGGTACTGGCGCAGCAGCATACGCAGCAGGGTAGATTTACCCGAGCCGGTTGGGCCAACCAGCGCCAGTGTTTGCCCCGCAGCAAGGGTGAGAGAAATACCTGCTAGTGCGGCGTGGTTTTGTTCTGGGTAAGTAAATTCAATGGCATCAAAATTGAGTAAGCCACTGGGTGCGGCTTCAACGATGCCATGATCGTCTACAGTCAGTGGCTGGCTTAACAGCGGATCAAGCCGTGCCCACGCTGCCTTGCCGCGCTCTAAGAGGGAGAGCACCCAGCCCGCAGCAAACATTGGCCAGATCAGTTGGCCCAGATACATGCTAAAGCTGGTTAGTGCACCAATGCTTAGCTCATTGTGCCAAACCAAATAGCCGCCTAAAGACAGTGTTAATACGCTGGCGGCGGTGAGCGTCATGCCAACGACTGGCTCAAAGGCCGCTTCCCAGCGTTGTGCATCTAGGCTGGCTTTGGCCGCGTTGGCCGCCAAGTCAGAGAGCACCTTGCTGTTTCGTCCCTCTAAACCCAGTGCGCGCAGCGTTCTTACCCCTGCCAGTGTTTCTTGCACATGATCGTTGAGGGCCGAAAAGCGTTCCAGCGAATCAGTAGAAGCCTGATGCACTTG
Organism: Iodobacter fluviatilis; assembly: GCF_004194535.1. Lineage (NCBI taxonomy): Bacteria > Pseudomonadati > Pseudomonadota > Betaproteobacteria > Neisseriales > Chitinibacteraceae > Iodobacter > Iodobacter fluviatilis. The sequence continues at coordinate 2,162,666 of NZ_CP025781.1, forward strand.
GCGCGATAGTCGCCAAAAGCCAAGCGCCATCAGCGGGAAAGGCAGCAGGGCAACGGCGGCTAAGCGCCAGTCTATGCCCAGTGTCATCATGGCCAGCACCAGGATCAGCGTCATCGAGCCATCAAAACCGGCCAGCATGGCTTCACCCGCAGCCATTTCTACCGCGTCGATATCATTGGTGCCGCGTGCCATTAAATCGCCGGTGCGCTGACGATGATAAAAAGCCGGGCCTTGAGCAGCTAGCTTTTGGTAAAGCTGCACCCGCAGCTCAATGCCTAGACGGTAGGCCGCTGTAAACAGCTGCAAACGCCAGCCTACGCGTAAAAAGTAGATGGTTAGCCCCATGGCAACCAAACCAGCCAGTTGCCATAGCAGTAAATCAGGCGTCAGCGATTTATTGACTAAGCCATCAATCATTTGGCCCACTTGGCGTGGAATCCATACCGTGAGCACGGCTACAGCAAAGAGCATCAGTGCCGCCAAAATATAGGCATGCCAATGGCGGCGGACAAAGTCGCCCAATAATTTAAACAGCGTCATATGGAGTGATCTCGAAAGCTTGAGGTGATGCAGGTAAGGATATGGCTCAAAATAAATCCAGAAATGGCTCATTCATTATGATCGTCATTCCCGAGTGTTTCTGTCGGGAATCCAGTGGCTCTGCTGGATCCCCGATAAAACCATTCGGGGATGACGGACATATCAACTTGGGAGGTAATGTGAACCAAGTCCTAAGGAAGAGCGTTCTATTTTAATACTTAGATATTACGCAAGAGTTTATCTAGGAATTGGTAAGCTGGGAAGCAAGCATTAGCCACTTCTTGTGTATTAAATGTACGGTGTGCTTAATGGGAAACGCTGCAGGCCATCCTTTATAAATCGCAAGTAAGTAGTGGGCTGGTAAGATTCGGCTGTAGCTAATTAATTAAAGATTGAAGAGAGAAAACATGTCTTCCGATTACGATGTACTTATTCTTGGCGCAGGCATGGCGGGTTTGAGCTGTGCGCGGCGTTTACAGGATGCAGGTAAAAAGGTTTTAGTCTTAGAAAAAGCCCCGAGTTTAGGTGGGCGTATGGCTTGCCGCAGTACGGCAAAAGGCGAGTGGGATCATGGCGCGCAATACTTTACCGCTAGCGATAGCAATTTTGTAGCGCAAGTTGCAGAGTGGCAGCAAGCGGGCTGTGTGGGCGAATGGGCGGGCAAAATTCAGGCATGGGATGGCGAGTATTTTAGCCAGCCAAGCACGCAACAGCGCTGGGTAGGTGTGCCGAGTATGGATGCGCCATTGCACCAGCTAGTTGAAGGCATCGAAGTTTTATTTGAGATTGATATCGACGGCATTCGCAATCTGGATGGCCGCTGGCAAGTGCTAGCAGGTGAGGAAAGCTGGCAAGCGAGTAAGTTAGTGCTGACGATGCCAGCCGATCAGCTTGCGCCACTATTGCCTAGCGATCATGCATTAGCCACCGTCGCCGCATCTTGCCCAATGGAGCCATGCTGGGCGCTGCTGATTCATTCTTCCAGACCCATCGATTTGCCTTTTGATGGCTTGTTTATTAATCAAGGCCCGTTTACTTGGCTGGCAAGAAATACCAGCAAACCAGGCCGTGGTAGTGAAGAGAACTGGGTAGTGCATGCCTCGCCAGAATGGTCACGCGAGCATTTAGCCTTAACGCCAGATAAAGCCTGCGCCCTGTTAACCCGCGCTTTCGGTGATTTATTTCACGATATGCCGGTTGATCATTTGCCGGTATTTAAGTTGCTACAAATGAGTGCCTACCGCTGGCGCTTCGCCAGCAGCGCCATGCCAGCAGCAGAAAAACCTTACGCCCTCAGTGAGGATGGCTTGGCTTTAGCCGGGGATTGGCTGGCAGGCGGCAAAGTAGAAGGCGCTTATCGGTCTGGGTTTGCGTTAGCTGGGGCTTTGTTGGTTTAAGAGGGATGCCGTAGGAGTGGCTAAAGCCGCTCCTACGGAAGGATCTTTTTGAGTTTTTTACATTTTATGCTGCGGCATGTTGCCTGCTCTACTAATGGCAAGCGCTTAAAATGGCATGTCGCCCGTTCTAAACTCCACTCCCAGCGCCTCAGAAAGACTCAGCATTTCTTCATCATCCGCGCTTTTTGCCAACCAGCCACCGTAGCAATCGCCTTCGGTAGCCCAGTTCCAAAGCGTATAGCCTTGCGATCTAAGCTGCTCGTAAGCGGCTTCCATCAGATCTGGCACGCTGATGCTGTCTAGAAAATCATCATCATCGGTATCTTCAACACCCCAATCAATGCTGATATCTACCCGCTCTACCAGTGCATCTATGCTGGCAATAAATGATTCGGTGTCTTTCCAATCAACAAAGAAGCCAGATTCCCAATCGATCACATCTTTGATAATCCAGATAACTTCAGTTTCATCGTCATCTTCACTATCGTTTAAATTAGCGACTTCTTCCTCAAAGGCGGCCCATTGAGCTTCTACGGCAGCAAGGTCATCAAGGTTAATGAGTTCAAAAAGTCGCTTAACGGATTGTTCCTTTGTAGTGCTCATGGAGGGCTCCTTTGCTGTAGTCGCTAATATAAAAAGAAGGGATGGATTACGTTATAAGTGGAATGACAAGCCAAGTTAGAGATAGTTTCTGCTGTATTGATACTTACTATTAGCATAATAATACGTTCAAGGCATAGCTTGCACATTGCTTGTACAAAAATAAGCAGCCCGCCCTAAGTCAATTTTCAATCGGCAGCCCCGAGGGGCAGTTTTCAATCAGCGCCAACAGAATTGTGGGCGTCGGAGACATGAAAATCAGAGCTTACACACTCAATGTATTTACGAAGGCCAGTTAAGGCGGCAATCCAGCCGGAGTTGTATCGGCTGATCATATCTTTATTTTATAGTTGGCCTCTGTTCCAAGTCAGGGACATCATGCATGAGCTGATCTAGTCACTTTCACCCAAGGCATGGCCTGAGCAAAATCCATCCTCAAGCCAGAACAACACCGCGTGTTCGTGCCGAAATACAGGCTTCGAATCTCTCGGCTTATGCCTTCTAAACGGTACACCACCACCAAAACCACCGTGCCAGCTAGATCGCTGGGCACTTTTTCCGCGCAGGCAGGCAGACAACATCATAGTGTGGGCTAAAAGCCACCATGACTCTTTATTATAAAGATCTACAATCATCACCTTCCGCAAAAGACGCTGGGCCATCACATCCTGATTCAGGCGATGAAGGAATTGTAGGCCCGAATGATTTAAAAAACGGGTCTACAATCTGGCGGGACTTGACCATGTCCGTTAATTCCATCATCCCTCACTCATGCCTAAACGCGTGACCAGCGGTATAAGCTACAAATTTTCACTTGGCAATCAACAACAATATCGCTCGGGCATTCACGCCATACACGATGTTTTGCCCGCCGATCAAGGTTTCCGATCCTGGTGCCATCATGGTGTTGGCACCTTCGTTCCAGGTCGAGGTATCCATCACACGATACCAAGTCTTGCCAGCACCAGGCGATGGCAGCGTGAAGTTGACTAATCCGGGCCAGCCATTGTAGGCCACATAGATTGCCGAAGCGGTATCGCCGAGTTCGCTGCCATCAATGCGATAAGCCAGTGCGTGGTTGCGTGCATCGCCAAAATAGGTCGCATCTGGAGTGCCGCCATCGGGTTTGAACCAGGCCAATTGCGCTAAGCCATTTTTGTTGTTGTCGGCTGAAGAATAAAAATCCATCGGGCGCAAGGCGGGATGGGCTTTGCGGAATGCGATCAAACGTTTGGCGAAGGTATTGAAGTGGGTTTGATCGACGGTCCAAGTGTAGCTTAACCAATTGGTGTTCGAATCCAAGTTATATGGATTGTTATTGCAATTGACGCTGCGCATAAACTCATCACCACCGGTAATCATCGGTGTGCCTGCGCTCAGCAAATTAACAGCAAAGCCATTGCGTGCGGCCTTGCGCTGGTCGGGCGCGATGCCGGCTTGATCCCAGCTATTGTTGCTGTCTTCGCCGCCATCGGAAGGGCCGTATGGCCAAGCTTGAGTGTTGTTTTTAGCATTGCACATATACATATCTTTGAGAGTAAAACCATCGTGTGCCGTTATGAAGTTAATCGAATGCCAAGGTTTGCGGCCATTGCCTTGATACAGATCTGGCGACCCAGTAAAACGTAAGGCGATTTGACCAGGGGTGATTGGCTCGATACCCATTTTGTTTTGCTGTTTTCGGAAAGTATCGCGGAAAATCCCGTTCCACTCTGACCAGCCGAGTGGAAAACCGCCGACTTGATACGAATTGCCGCCAATCGCCCAAGGTTCGGCGATCAAATCGACACCGCTGCCACCAGTAGCCGGACGCGGTGTGAATTCGCGGGTAATACGGTTCAAGGCATTACTGGCATCCATTTTGTCAAAATTGTAGCAGCTGCTTTCGCAGGTATTGCCGAGTACTGACGCCAAATCAAAACGAAAGCCGTCAACACCAAGCGTATTGCTCCAATAGGCGAGTGAATCGATGATCAAGTCTTGCGCCACTGTTTTGTGGGTGTTGTAGTTGCCGCCGACGCCGGTATTGTCATATGACGATTGGTTGTCGGTGCTCAATTCATAATAGGTCGGATTGTCTAGGCCACGGAACGAAAATAGGTTGTACACGGTCTTGTCGGTGCTGCTCCATGCGCCGCCTTCGCCTGTGTGGTTGTACACGACATCGAGGTAGACCTTGATGCCCTGGTCATGAAAAGCCTTGACCATCGCTTTGAATTCATGGGTAGGGCCACCGGGAGCCTTGTTAGACGAGTAGCGGCGATCAGGCGAAAAATAGTTTAGGGTCATATAGCCCCAGTAGTTGTCGTTCAACGTTGAGGTTGGCAATACATCGATGTCGTCATTTTGGATTTCTTGCACTGGCAAAAATTCGACTGCCGTGATGCCCAACGAAGCCAAATAGGACGCCTTCAACCCCGCACCCGCATATGTGCCACGTAAGCTGGCTGGGATGCTGGTGTCGTTCATGGTTAAGCCGCGCACATGTACTTCATATATCACATCGTCTTTTTGCGCACGGGTTGGCTTGGTGCCGATACTTTGGGTGTTGGTCGTTAAGACGATGCCCTTTGGAGCTTTAGTACCGCTGTCGATATTGCGATAAGTCGCGCCAGTTGCATAGATGGTGTCGTCGGTCCAGGTGGGATTGGTTGGATCATGGCTAATTTCGAGCGCATAGGGATCGATCAGCAGTTTGTTTGGGTTGAAGCGGTTACCGGCGGCATCGACATCAGAAATAAAACCGACGCTGCTGCCCTTGGTCCAAGAGGTGCTATATGGCCAATTCGGCCCCCAAGCGCGATAGCCATAATATACGGTGCCGTTGATGCCCAAGCCCTTGAGCGTGTTTACTGGGATACTGGTCGACCAGACATTGTTGGCATTCTTGGTTAACACGTATTTGCCGACTTCTTGCGCACCGTAGGCGGTGGCGTACACCGACACTTCGATGCGGGTGGCGCGTGATGTATAGACTTTGAATAATACATTGGCGGCAGTGGCGTCGTAGTTGGCACCGAGGTTCGAGGTATTGATTGCGGCATGTACTAGGCCTGGAAGCGCACAAAAACTAGCGATGGATAGCATGATCCCAGTAACAATCTTATTTAATTGCATTGCTTGTCTCCAATCATTCCTTTTTTGAGAACGCTGGGTTTGTGCTTGTTGTGTGCCGCCCAGTCGAGGTGTGTAGATTATCTGGGATTGAGTGAAAAGCATGGATAAATGATTGCCAGCTTCCAATGATGTGATTTTTGATCCACTTATCCATAGCAATGCTCATGCGCAAATTCATTGTTTGTTTTATTTTGACACCTGCTTCTGCCGTCTGTACGGACGTCAATTCCGCAGGGTGCACAAATCAATTTAAGAACGAACAGCCCCAAATCCCATACGGATTTACGCTAAGCGCACTGTCACTGGTGTGCCCAATTGCGTGAAGCGGTTTAAGATCGCAACACGCACTTGTAGTTTTGCACGCACACCTCGAGCGGGTCTGGTGCTGCATTCGGATCGGGGTAGCCAATACGCGGGTATGAGTACCAAGCGCTGCTCAAGTTGCACGGCATCGAGTGCAGTATGAGTCGAAAAGGTCATTGCTGGGATAACGCCGTGATGGAGCGCTTCTTCTTGAATTTAAAAATGGAACGGGTTTGGCGTCGGGATTACGCCAATCATTGGGAAAAGACATCACCGAGTACATCGTAGGCTTTTACAACTGCGTGCGTTTGCACTCGGCTCGAGGCACAAACCACCAATGATTTATAAACAAGAAATGGCAGCAAAAACACTGATCGTGGTGCCTGAAAATACTTGACCACTACATCCTGCCGATTATCAGCATAATAATTTGATCATAATACGCTTAGATTGCCTAAGCACTTTCTTTGTATGGGTTGTCAGCAGGATGCCACAGCGCATTCTATTGGCTTTCAATACATATAAAGCTATCTCCACATTGAACGCAATAGGGCGAGGAATGAGGGGTAGAGTACTCGGTTGCCATGGGCACTTAAATGATCGCCATCAAAAAATAAAGGTAATTGCTGATCAAAAGCCGAGCAGGTTTCTGATGGGCAAAGGGCGGAGAAAGTTTCCCAAATCAGCAGCTTTGGGTGATTCTTTTGCAAGGCAGCAAGCGTGGTGAATGCTGGCTTACTCATTTCTTGTAAATAACTGCGCTTTATACTGAGACCGCTTTGGCAAATGGGATTACTGGCGTTAAACCAGTCTGAGCAGCGAAAGGGCGGGGATTTAAAAACGGGTTTAGGGGCATCCAGCATCACGATTAAAGAGCGTTTTTCTAAGCGACTAATAATGTTCTCTGCTTCTGCCAAAACCTGATTCCGATGCTCGTCTGCTTTTTGGTTGGAATCTAAAACTTGCGCCTCGATAAAGGTGGTCCATTGATCGCTTAAACGGGGCATTCTGAGCGAGGCTAAAAAAATCAGATCGCCTGCTTGTGCGGTCTGTTCAATTTGTCTGAGTGCTTGCTCGATAAATTCTGCGCATTGTGAGTCTGCTGTTTGGCGTAAATTGGCGACAGGGCAGCCTGCTGCCGAGTAAGGTAAAACTTCAATACCTTGCTCATCACTCAGCTTTTGCAGCATGGTGCGGTAAGCTATAGCGTGCGAATCACCTAGCACAAAGATTTTTCGATGGGAAAAAATAGCTGTTTTTTGTTCGTTGCTGGCTGAGGGCCAAGCCTCGGGGTACCAGTTTTGTACATCTCGCGTCACGCTTAGACTAAGCCGTGGCTGTGCTTTGAAAATATGCTGGGTGGAAATAAAGCAGAGCAGAATAATTGAAATCCCTCCCCCTGCAATTTGCCAGTCTCGTTTGCTATGAATAAAAATATTTTGGCGTATTGGGCGCTCTAAAAAGTGATAGGAAAAAATACTACATAAGCCTGTGGCTAGAGCTGCAGCCAGTATATTGCTTGGGTGATCTAAGCCGGTGGTCCATCTAAATAGCACCAAAACAGGCCAGTGCCATAAATAGAGTGAATAGGATATTTTGCCGATATAAACCAGTAATGGAAATTGCAAGATGCTTGCTAAGCGGCCTGATGTATTAGCAACGCCAGTAATCAGGCATAAAGTGCCGCTTACTGCTAATAGAGCCCAAGGAAAGGGAAAAGATTTTGGGTCAGAATATATAAACCCGATCGCGATTAATATAATACCCAGTGCAATTGCAAAGTTTGAGTTGTGTTTTGATTGAATAATTAGTTTATTTTGCTGGTGGCATATAAACAGCATAGCGCCACTGGCTAGTTCCCAGAATCGGCTGGGCAGAAGGTAATAGGCATGATTTGGAGCCGATTGGGTTTCATGCCAAGAATAAACCAAAGAAACAATAAATAGTAGTGGCAATAGATAGGGAGTGATGCGCCCCATAAATGTTTTTTGTTCTTTATGTTTTATCCAAATAAAAAATATAAAGGGGAATAATAAATAAAATTGCTCTTCAACAGCTAAAGACCAAGTATGGGTAAAGGCATTAAACTCAATACGGGGTGAGAAATAGCCATCGTTAAACCAGATCAGCGCATAATTACTGATGCCAGCAAAGGCATATAAAGCAGTACTATTGGTGCTTTGGCTTAGCCATGATGCGGGCACAAGGAGCGTTTGCAGCAGGCCAACAATCATTAAACAAGCTAAGAGCGCTGGGTAAATACGGATAATGCGCCTAGAGTAAAATTGCAGCACAAAGCCAATAAAATGACGATGCTGGCTCTTGGCTAAGCTGCTACTGACGACATAGCCAGAAATCACAAAAAAAACATCTACCCCTGAAAAACCACCGGGCAAAATTAGCGGGTTAAAATGAAATAAAATAACTGATAAAACAGCAATTGCGCGCAGGCTATCTATTTCAGGAATATAGCCTGAAGAGGGCATTTTTTTAATTAAAGTCATTCTCCGCCTTTAGATGTAGTGCATAAAAACACCTGATTAGTGCAAAGCACGGTGTGATGCGAAGTCCTGAGGGTGGTATGCGGGATAGGCGTGATTGAGCCGCTCCTCCCGTTTTATGACTTATTTATAGCAGATCGCGATGTGTTTTATGTGGCTTTAAAAGCAAAAAACCGCATTAAAGCGGGTTTTTGCAGGCTTGCTTAATTACTTTCCAATACAAAAACGGCTAAAAATCACCCCAAGTAAGTCATCAGAAGTAAATTGCCCAGTAATTTCGCTGAGCGCGTTTTGCGCAAGGCGCAATTCCTCTGCAAAGATTTCGATTTGCAGATAGGCAGTTTCTGCCGTTACAAGATGGCTTTGGGCGCGGCGGATGGCGTTAAGGTGGCGTTCTCTGGCGATAAACACGCTGTCGTCATTGCCATGCCAGCCAACCAAGGCGAGCAGCTTGCTGCGCAGCTCAGTTAAACCAATGCCTGCTTTGGCCGAAACGTGGATTTCATTCTCGGCCACGATGCCGGGTACATCGCCGGTTAGATCAATTTTGTTAAATACCCGTAGCACGGGCAGCTGAGGTGGCAGTTTATCCAAGATGGCTTGATCGTCTGCGGTGATGCCTTCGCGGCTATCGATAAGGAGCAGGGCGAGTTCTGCCTTGGCAATGGCTGCCCAAGTTCGCTCGATACCGATTTTTTCTACGATATCTGTGGTGGTCCGTAGGCCTGCGGTGTCAATAATATGCGCGGGTATGCCATCAAGCTGGATCAGCTCTCGTACCGTATCGCGGGTGGTGCCAGCAATGGCGGTAACAATGGCTATTTCTTCACCTGCTAACGCATTCATTAGGCTACTTTTACCGACATTGGGCTGGCCAATGAGCACGATATGCACGCCTTCACGCAGCAATTTGCCTTGGGTGGCAGTGCCAAGTACCCGCTGCAGCTGGCTTTGTAGCTCTAGCAACTTGCCGTGAGCATTGGCGGCTTCTAGAAAATCGATATCTTCTTCGGGAAAATCGAGTGTGGCTTCTACTAGCATACGTAGTGTGATCAGCTCGTCGACCAAGACATGGATTTCGCGTGAGAACGCACCATCCAGTGATTTAAGCGCTGATTTTGCGGCGGCGGTAGATTGGGCATCAATTAGATCGGCTACGGCTTCGGCTTGAGCCAAATCCATTTTATCGTTTAAGAAGGCACGTTTGCTGAACTCCCCAGCTTCGGCAAAGCGAGCACCCAGCTCAATGCAGCGCGCTAATAGCATTTGCATCACAATCGGCCCGCCGTGGCCTTGCAGCTCAATCACGTCTTCGCCGGTAAAAGAGTTGGGGCCGGGAAAATACAGGGCAATCCCTTCATCTACCACGCTGCCATCTGCGGCTTTAAAGCGGGCAAAGTGAGCATAGCGGGGGGTAAGCGGCTTGCCGATCAGCTTATCGGCGATATCGCCTAAATGACGGCCAGAAATGCGAATAACGCCCACACCACCTCGCCCTGGGGCGGTGGCAATGGCGGCGATGGTATCGGGGGTGTAGAGCATATTGATCTAATCACTTAAATATTTAAAACTCAAATCTTGAAATACGGGGTTGCACAGAAAAATCTAAGCACAGGCACTCTTTATTTTATCGAGCGGATGGTATTTATGGCTAGGTTTTGAGTGAGGACTGTTTTGTGAGCATATTTCAAGATTTGGGTTTTAGTGGTGAATGTAAAAACGCCGCCCTAGGGCGGCGTTTTGATAAGGCTGCAAGCTTAGGCTTTCGCTTCAGTAACCTTATCTGCATTTTCAATCTTACGCGTGATATACCATTGCTGGGCAATAGAAATCACGTTATTAACGACCCAGTACAGTACCAAACCAGCTGGAAAGAAGAAGAAGAACACACTGAACATCAGCGGCATAATCTTCATCATCTTAGCTTGCATCGGATCTGGCGGTGGTGGCGATAACGATGTTTGGATATACATCGAAATAGTCATCAATACTGGCAGTACGTAGTAAGGATCTTTCACTGATAAGTCAGTAATCCAGAACATCCACGGTGCTTGGCGCAATTCAACCGATGCCAGTAGTGCCCAGTAAAGTGCAATAAACACAGGAATTTGTACCAGCATTGGCAGACAACCACCTAGCGGGTTCACTTTCTCGGTTTTATACATTTCCATCACGGCTTGCTGGAATTTCATCTTATCGTCGCCGTGCTTCGCTTTGAGCTGTTCCATGCGCGGTGCAAGCTTGCGCATTTTAGCCATTGAGCGGTAGCTGGCAGCGGCGAGTGGGAAGAACATCGCTTTGATCAGCATGGTCAGTAGAATAATCGACCAACCCCAATTGCCTACTATCTTGTGAATGAAATCCATTACCGCAAAGATAGGTTTAGAGAAAATGGTGAAAATACCATAATCTTTAATTAGATCAAAGCCTTGCGATACGGTTTCAAGTACACGTGTTTCTTCTGGGCCAACAAACAATGGCACCGTTGTTTCGTACTTGGCATTGGCTGCAATCGCTGGCAAATCAACAATCACACCGGCGGAGTACAAGCCATCTGGCAGCTTTTTCAGCTCGTAGCGAACGCCATTTTCACCGCCTACTGCAGGGGCACCCACTGGGGATACAATCCATGCGGTAGCAAAGTAATGTTGCAACATGGCCACCCAGCCGTCTTTGGCGGTTTGCTCATAATCGGCTTCGCCTTTATCTAGCTTGCTGAATTCTACCTTTTGGAATTTCTTCTTCTCGGTGTAAACAGCTGGGCCAGTAAAGGTGGTTGCGCCCATATGGCCGCCGCTGCCTTCAGGTGTTTTGCCATCACGTAGCAGGCGGAAGTAAGCCGAGGCTGTTAAAGGCTTGCTTGTGCCGTTAACGATTTCGTACTTCACATCAATCAGATAGCTATTACGCTTAAAGGTATACACCTTGGCGATTTTTACACCATCTGGGCCTGCAGCTTCTAAGCGAACCGCTACTTCATTTTGACCATCGGCCAATTGGTAAGCGCTTTGCGTGCTGGTGAAAATGCTTTTATGCGTAGGCAGGCCATCACCGATCAAGCCGGTTTGGGCAACATAGATATGCTCGCCTTCGTCTTGTAACAGTGCAAATGGCTTTTTAGCATTATCAATCATGCCATGCTTAAGCAGCTCTACACGGCGAAGATCGGCACCATTGGTGTCAATTTCAGCATTGAAGAGATCGGTTTTTACCGTAATACGCTGACCGCGTTGCAGTCTGCCAGCATCTTGAGGTGCTTGGCCTGGGGCAGCTTGTTGGGGTGTAGAGCCATTGGTGGCGCTTGCTGTAGCAGCAGGCGTGGTTTTTATTTGAGGGTAACGCTGTTCCATCCACTTCTGCCAGAAGAAGAGAATGCCGAATGACAACGCGATAAAGAGGATAAGTCTCTTGGTATCCATTGGTGCTCGAAATGGTATGCGGATTTATGGTACCGGATCATGGCCGCATCCACCCCAAGGATGGCAACGGCACAGCCGGCGAGTAGTTAGCCAGCCCCCTTTTATCACACCGTAGCGTGTCACGGCTTCAATGCCGTATTGGGAGCAAGTTGGCGTGTAGCGACAGCGGGGCCCAAGGAGCGGGCTAATAGTAAACCGATAAAGTGTTAGTAAGGCGACGATTATTTTCGACATTTGTGAATCTTGCCGAGCAGTGAAATAAGTGCTTCACGTGCTGCAGCGCCTTCTTTTCGCCCAAATGGTCGACGTGCACGTACTACCAGATCGATGCCGGTTACTTTATCTGCGTTCAGACGAAATGTTTCTCGTACTGTGCGTTTGATGTAATTGCGGCCTACTGCCCGTTTGTCTGTTTTTTTTCCGACGACAACGCCAAGCCTAGCGTGATCTAGCCCGTTGGGCTTACCAAGTACTTGAAAGAAATCGTTGGAAGAAGAACAGCGCAAACTAAAAACGGATGAAAATTCATCCGCTTTCAGCAGGCGCATATTGCGCGCAAAACCAGTTTGGGAGTGTCCCAACAAAGCTTAGCATCAAGGTTCTGCCCGCAATTAAGCGGTCAAAACCTTGCGGCCCTTTGCGCGGCGAGCGTTGATAACGCGAACGCCACCAACGGTTTTCATGCGGGCACGAAAACCGTGAGTGCGTTTACGTTTGATAACTGAAGGTTGAAATGTACGTTTCATAATATTGGATCCCTGCCAAACAAAATCGAAGTAAACCGCCGTTTATATGCCTTCTATGCCCTTGTGTCAATGCATTTTATTGAGCGCCATCATGATCGGGCTGTGGATAAGTCGTGGATGAAGCGGTACAATCGCTCCTCGTTCTCTTTTGAAAACATCACCGTTTCCGTCGTGAGCCTCCAGTGCGGGGCTGTATTGTGTATGAGCAAATCACGGCGAACAGGATACCCCTATGTCTGTGCTGGAAAATTGCTGGCCCCACTGCCTTACTGAGTTGGAGCGTCGTTTGGGCGCGGACCAGTTTCGTATTTGGATTAAACCGCTTACGGTTGAAATGACCGATGAGGGTTTAAACCTGATCGTGCCTAATCAGATTTTTTTACAATTTATCCGTGATCGTTATCTTGGGATGATTGAAGAAGCCGCTGCGGCTTTTGCCGAAGGTGGTGATGCGCCGGTTATTGCTTTGCGTGTTGGTGTAATGCCAAGACCGGTGGCTGCGTTACAAGCCAGTAGCCAAGAGGGTGGTGCTGCTAAGCCTGTGCCCGCCAAAGCGGTGATCAGCGTTTCTGCGGCCAATCACGAAACCACGCGGCTTAATCCTAACTTTACTTTTGAAACGCTGGTTACTGGTAAAGCCAACCAGTTGGCGCGCGCTGCGGCTATCCAGGTAGCAGAGAACCCAGGAGTAAGCTACAACCCGCTATTTGTGTATGGTGGTGTGGGCCTGGGTAAGACTCACTTGATTCAATCTATTGGTAACTATGTGCATCAGCGCAATCCTGGTGCAAAGATTCGTTATATCCACGCCGAAAAATACGTGCAAGACGTGGTGCGCGCTTACCAGCACAAAGCGTTTGATGAGTTTAAGCGTTACTACCATTCGCTAGATTTACTACTGATCGACGATATTCAGTTTTTTGTGGGTAAAGATAAAACCCAAGAAGAATTTTTCTACGCCTTTAACGCATTAGTTGAAGCGCACAAGCAAATTATTATTACCTCAGATCGCTATCCAAAAGAAATTGATGGGCTGCAAGAGCGCCTAACTTCGCGCTTCTCGTGGGGGCTAACGGTTGCTATTGAGCCGCCTGAGCTAGAAATGCGCGTGGCAATTCTGATGAAAAAGGCCGAGCGTGAAAACTTTAAGCTTGATGCCAATGTGGCGTTTTTTGTGGCAAAACATATCCGCTCTAATGTGCGCGAGCTTGAAGGTGCGCTGAAACGGGTATTGGCTTATTCGCGCTTTACCAATCAGCCGATTACACTAGATGCAGCTAAAGAAGCGCTAAAAGATATTTTAGCGTCTGGTAGCCGTCAGGTTTCGGTAGAAAATATTCAGAAAACTGTCGCAGATTTTTATAAAATCAAGATTGCAGACATGCACTCTAAAAAGCGCACTCGTGATATTGCAAGGCCAAGGCAAATTGCCATGGCGCTGACTAAAGAGCTAACCCAAATGTCTTTACCGGCAATTGGTGAAGCTTTTGGCGGGCGCGATCACACTACGGTCTTACATGCCTGTCGTACCATTGAAGAAATGCGCGGTAGTGATAGCGAAATTGCTCACCAGTACGGTGTGTTGTTGCAAATGCTGCGTAGTTAATCTTTAGCGTGGCGGGTCATACCGCCGCTGCATTACCGCCTGTTTGAATACAATGTGCGTTTATGCGTTTTGTATAAATAACGGCGGGTTTTGTAAGTTTGAATGCTGCTGTGCTTATTTAACATGGCGAAGCGCCATTCATTCCCTACACATGCTGTAAATCGGTTAGAATCCTGCGGTTAAACCCATTTTTCGGAACGAGGCGCCATGCAACTCTTGCAAGCCGAACGCGATGCGCTCCTGAAGCCGCTGGCCACGGTCACCGGTATTGTTGAGCGCAGGCACACCCTGCCCATCCTCTCTAACGTGTTGATCAGGAAGGATGGTGACGCCCTGTCTTTTACCGGCACCGATCTTGAAATTCAGATCAGTAGCCGTCAGGCGGAAGGTTTTTCTGGCGATGATTTCGCCATTACAGTTGCAGCTAAAAAGCTGTCTGATATCTTGCGTGCGATTGCGGATAAAACCGTGGTGAGCATGGAAGAGGCTGATGGTCGTCTGACGATTAAGGCAGGCAAAAGCCGCTTTAATCTGCAAACGCTGCCCGCGGCTGATTTCCCGCAACTGGCAGTAGATACCAATTTGCGCGCCACAATCCGTATGCCACAGGGCCAGTTAAAAGCCCTGCTTGGCCGTACGCAATTTACGATGGCACACCAAGACATCCGTTATTACTTGAACGGCTTGTTTATGGTTACCGAAGGCAATCTACTGAAACTGGTTGCTACCGATGGCCATCGTTTAGCCTTTGCCTCGGCAGAAATTCCGGGTGATTTCGCTAAGAACGAAGTGATCTTGCCGCGCAAAACCATTTTAGAGCTGTACAAATTACTGGCCGATTCGGATGACGAAGTCACCATTGATATCGCCAGCAATCAAGTGCGCTTTGCTTTTGGCAATATTGTGATTCACAGCAAGGTAGTGGACGGTAAATTCCCCGATTACAACCGTGTGATTCCACAAAATAATGATAAAGGCCTGTTGATTGAGCGCCAGATGTTGTTAGCCTCGATGCAACGTGCTGCGATTTTATCGAACGAAAAATTCCGTGGTGTGCGCTTAGTGCTGACCGACGGCCTGCTTAAAATTATGTGTAATAACAATGAGCAGGAAGAAGCGCAGGAAGAAGTAGAAGTCGATTACAGCGGCGCGCCTTTGGATATTGGTTTTAACATCCAATATTTGCTGGACGTACTGACCAATACATCGGTTGAAACACTGCATTTCTCGTTTGGCGATGTGACTTCCTCGGTACTGGTGACTATTCCAGATAACGAGCATTTCAAATATATCGTCATGCCAATGCGCATCTAGCCTCGGTAAGTTGACGGGTAAGGTCGGGGTTGCCCCGGCCTTTTGCATTTGTAAGATGTTAGATTTATGTCTGTTGCGAAGAAGTATTCGCACTGTTTTTATGATTTTGATTGGCTTTTCTTCAAGCTTTTGGGCTTGAACATACAGCGCACATCTTTATAAAAATTTAGCTTGGTCATCAAATAGGCCAAGCTCGTATGTTGATTTAAGGAATTAGCAATGTCTGAGCAACAAGAATATGGCGCCGATAGCATTAAAATTCTGAAAGGCCTTGAAGCCGTTCGGAAACGTCCGGGCATGTATATCGGTGATACACAGGACGGCAGCGGCCTGCACCATATGGTGTTCGAAGTGCTGGATAACGCCATTGACGAGTCGTTAGCAGGGCATTGCGACACCATTAAAGTGATTATTCATGCTGATAACTCCATCAGTGTGGAAGACAACGGCCGTGGTATTCCTACTGATATCAAAGAAGACGACGAATTTAAGCGCTCTGCCGCCGAAATCGTCATGACCGAGCTGCACGCCGGCGGTAAGTTTGACCAGAATAGCTACAAGGTTTCTGGCGGCTTGCACGGTGTGGGTGTATCGGTGGTGAATGCCCTATCTGATTGGCTAAAGCTAACGATTCGCCGTAATGGCAAAGCGCACAGCATGGAGTTCCGTCAGGGCGAAGCGGTATCCCCGCTGGCCGTGATTGGCGACACCGAGCGCCGTGGTACCGAAGTGCACTTTATGGCTTCGATCGAGACGTTTGGCTTGATTGAATACCACTTCGAGATTCTGGCAAAGCGTATTCGCGAGCTGTCTTTCTTAAATAATGGTGTAAAAATCCAATTGCTGGATCGCAGCCATGGCAAAGAAGAAAACTTTGCCTATGAAGGTGGCGTAAGCGGCTTTGTGCAATATATGAACCGCAATAAATCCGTATTGCATCCGCATATCTTCCATGCGGTTGGCGAAAAAGACGGCATGATTGTAGAAGTCGCGATGCAATGGAATGATTCTTACCAAGAATCCGTGCAATGTTTTACCAATAATATCCCGCAGCGCGACGGCGGCAGCCACATGACGGCGCTGCGCCAAGTGATGACCCGTACCCTCAATCAATATATTGAGCAAAACGATCACGCCAAAAAGGCCAAGGTAGAAACCTCTGGCGACGATATGCGCGAAGGCTTGACCTGCGTGTTATCGGTAAAAATGCCTGATCCAAAATTCAGCAGCCAAACCAAAGATAAGCTGGTTTCCAGCGAAATTGGCCCAGTAGTCAGCGAAGTAATCAGCCAAGCTTTGGCTGATTTCCTCTTAGAAAACCCAAACGATGCCAAAATCATTTGCGGCAAGATTGTGGATGCAGCGCGTGCCCGCGATGCAGCTCGCCGCGCTCGTGAGCTAACCCGTCGTAAAGGCGTGTTAGATGGCCTTGGCCTGCCGGGTAAGCTGGCCGATTGCCAAGAAAAAGACCCTGCAAAATCTGAAATTTACCTCGTCGAGGGTGATTCTGCGGGTGGATCTGCCAAGCAAGGCCGCGATCGTAAGTTTCAAGCGATTCTGCCTTTAAAAGGTAAAATCCTGAACGTAGAGCGTGCACGTTTCGATAAAATGATCTCTAGCCAAGAAGTTGGCACGCTGATTACCGCGCTGGGTTGCGGCATTGGTAAAGACGATTTTAATATCGACAAACTGCGCTATCACCGCATTATTATCATGACCGATGCGGACGTGGACGGCTCGCACATCCGCACCCTGCTGCTCACCTTTTTCTACCGCCAACTGCCAGAATTGGTTGAGCGCGGCTATATCTATATCGCCCAGCCGCCACTATTCAAAATTAAGCACGGCAAGAGCGAGACTTATCTAAAAGACGAAGCAGAGCTAAAACAATACCTGCTGCGCCAAGCCTTAAACGGCGCATCGCTGCTACCAAGCGCAGATGCGGAAGCGATTGCTGGCGACGCGCTAGAAAAATTGGCCCGCCAATATTTCGCCTCTGAAGCCGTGATCGACAGGCATAGCCGCTTTATCGATGCCGCAGTCTTGCAAGCCATGATCGGTTTGCCTGCATTGGCCTTGAGCACCGAAGCCGAAGCACAGCAAAGCGTTGATCTACTGACTGCTGCCTTAGAAAAAGTCGCCACCCCAAATAGCCCGCGTTACACCTTTAGCTTTAATCGCTCAGAAGAAAGCTTTGTGATCAAGGTATCCCGCCGTCAGCACGGTGTATCCACCATTCAATATCTGGATGAAGCCTTTCTGCTATCTGGCGATTACGCGCAAATGCGCAAAACCGCCGATATGTTGAGTGGCCTGCTGGGTGACGGCGCTAAAGTAAAACGTGGCGAGCAAATCCAGTCGGTGACCAACTTTAAAGACGCCATCGAATGGCTACTCGGCCTAATCCGCCGCAACGTAGCCATCCAGCGCTATAAAGGTCTGGGCGAAATGAACCCAGAACAGCTATGGGAAACCACCATGGACGTCACCGTCCGCCGCTTGCTGAAAGTAAACGTAGAAGACGCTTTGGGTGCGGATGCGGTATTTACCACTCTGATGGGAGATCAGGTAGAACCACGTCGTCAATTTATCGAACAAAACGCGCTGATTGCGCGGAATGTGGATATTTGATTTTATGGGTAATGGGTTTTAATAAATAATTAGAAATTGATTGTTGTTTTGTGCATCTTTTTAAGAGAGCCAGTTTGTAAAAACTGGCTTTTTTAAATAATGAGCAAAAATATGAATAAGCTTGTTTTATGCCGTTAATAAATATATTTCTGTAATTGTTGGAATAATTGCTAGCATCTACTGTTAGAGGCGAAGTATGAGTGTGACAGAATTTGTTAAGGGAAAGTATGGATCTGCTGCCGCGGTTTATTTGGCTCATATCCGGCGGGGAGGGGATAGTAACCAAAAAGGCACTGCATATGAAGCTTTTTACGCTGCCGCGAAAATATTTGAACTTGCTGCCAATCCATCCAACGAATTGCATGATTTTTCTATTTCAAGTCAAGATATCGCATTTGTAGATGATCTTTGTGTTCGCCAAATATCGATTAGGGCTAAAACAAATTACCAAGCAAAAAATTCATCAGGGGCTCCTGCTAATTGGGATGCTGAGATGGAGGAGCGTTTCCGCAGGCAGCTTGAAATTGATACTGAATTCCATGAAGTAAATATAAGTACTCAAGTTTTATTGGTTTCTTGCCCCATTAAAGCAAGGGATAATGAATCTAAAATTCCTAGCGATTTAAAGGAGAGGTGCTACTCTGAGTACTTTCCTTATCAGGATACAAGTACTACAAGGTTATTGTGTGATTTTCAACCCTTGCGTAGTAATCTTGAAGCGTTATGTGGCTCCAGTGATTTATCTTTGCTTGATTCTGCATTTAAGCTGGTATTGGCTATTTGGGGAACGGATGCGGATAGACCAAGGATGGTCGACGACATTTTAGGGCGTGCAAAAGCTTTGGGTAAGCCCAATATCTTTGTAGACACGGTGATTGAACGTACAGAGGTACCTAGTTGGCTTCTTGAGAAGTGCTATACTTTTAACAATGTTACTGTGCGTGTAGAATCCGCGAGTTTTATTGTTAGCTATAATGGCCTTGAAGTAGGCTTGGCTTGCAATGTTGTTACACCTGATTCAGACGAGATCGGCACACTTTCGACTCCCATGCAGTTTTTAAACTTCTTGATGAGAAAAAATGCTGCCGAAGCGCTAATAGGTACTGAGAAATAAATGATAGAGGTTCGCAATGAGTATTGATACTCGAACTTATAGCCGTTACGCCGATCAAGTAGCGAAGAAAGCACTGAATGCATTGCTTGACGCAGCAAGCGCTCCTGAGGCATATCGAGGAGCAATGGTCGTTCTTGGACGCCAACTTGGTGACGTTTTGGAGCGAGAAGTCTCTGAGGAATCTACTTGTTTAGTTGCTTCAACTGCTGAAGATGCAGATTTCTTGGCTCATGGTGTGTTAGAAACACTACAGATAAAGCATAAAAATACGTTAACTGCCGTGTTTTGGAATAATCACTATTCAATTCCTGGTGGAAGCGTTGCACCGATTGTCCATAAATTCTTACAACCAGGTTATGAAAAAGCTGACTCTTTAATTATTGTTAAGTCTGTTATCTCTGGTAGTTGTGTTGTTCGGACTAATATATTGGCTTTGATTGAGAAATTGATAAATATTAAGCATATTTATATAGTTTCTCCTGTTATGCATTCTAAGTCAGAACAAAACCTACAAGAGGAATTCCCTGAGCATATATCTAGTCTGTTTAAGTTTATTTATTTTGCAAAGGATAGTACTAAAGATGCAGATGGCGAGGTAAAGCCTGGTATTGGTGGGCAAATTTATCACCTTCTGGGGTTATCAGAGCAGCCTGCGAAGAGTAGTTTTGTGCCTGAAGTTGTTAAGCGGCTTGCTGGAATAATGTGATTATCTAAGATAATAATTGTGGTTTTTTACGATTGAGTAAATGTATTTGAATTTTTTGAAGAGTAGTCTTATTGTTGAGATAGTCAAAAAAACCAGCTAGGCATAGCTGGTTTTTTTATTAGGCAAAGAATAGTGCAACTGCTTCGCGCTTACTTAAAGAGGCGCTTAGTGCTCAAGTCATTAAGCTGCATGATGAATTGGCTCCACCTAAGCTGCGTAAGTATGTTCCATGCTGGGCTTGAGTTACTTGATGGGTATTTGATAGATAGAGCAACAATGGTGCGGCTAATGTAAAAAGTTATTTAAAATCAATGGTTTGGTTTTTATTTTTTACTTGATGGGTATTTGATAGTTTGCTTCATGCACTGCTGCTTAAGTGAATCGTAAAGTACCTTGTCGGTTTTTTTAGACAGAACTTTTTTACTTATTTGGGTTTGTGCCAATGCAATTTGTACTGGTTTTTAGCCTTGCCGAAAAAGTAATAGACAGCAATGAGCAGTGCCTAACCCAAGGTGCTTCAACTGAATCAGCAATGTAGTCGCGCAGCCATTGGTGGGCGCGTTCGAGCTATCCGGGGATTACGCGCAAATGCGCAAAACCACTGGCATGCTGAGCGGCCTGCTGGGTGACGACGCTAAAGTAAAACGCGGCGAGCAAATCTAGTCTGTGACCAACTTTAACGTCGCCATCGAATGGCTACTGGGCCTCATCCGCAGCAACGTAGCCATCCAGAGCTGGTCTGGGCGAAATGAACCCAGAACAACTCTGGGAAACCACTATGGACGTCACCGTGCGCCGCCTGCTGAAAGTAAACGTAGAAGACGCCCTAGGCGCGGATGCCGTATTCACCACCCTGATGGGCGACCAGGTAGAACCGCGCCGTCAATTTATCGAACAGAACGCGCTGATTGCGCGGAATGTGGATATTTGATGGGTGTCGAGTGGCAAAGAAAGTGAAATATCTGCCGAGTTAATGAAAAATTAATAACTTAGAAAATGAAAAAAGCCCTCGAAATTGTGAGGGCTTTTTTTGATGCAATTTAGATACTTAAGCTTACAGTGCCGTATATTCCCTGTCGGTCTATTTGATGATGTGACGATTGCTATTTATCGAACAATTAACGAACCACTGATAGTTTCTTAAACTCAGTTGTTCGAGTCGGTACATTAATGTTAACTAATGGTCCGATTAATGCTTCAATTTCGTCAATAGGTAAACAAAGTTCCTTGGCGATATGTGATTTGGTAATTCCGTCTTTCCAGAGCATTTCTAATATTTTTTTCCATACCACTGATTTCTCTGGCTCCCGTTGTTCGGGCTCTACCGTTCGATACCCTAACATACTCATTTGTTTACAAAGATCTCGGTAATACCAGTCGCTAATAAGCTTATTGTTAAATGCTGTACGAGCCAATGCAGCCACAGATACACCCCAGCGAGCTTTTTTTTCAATTAAGTGCTTGAGGGAGTGCACTCTGGGCATGTGGCTGATTAAATCATCTTGGGGAATTAGAAAAGCAGCTGCGAACATATCAGCCTCCCGTTCTCCATTCAGATGCCCAGAGGGGGTATGTCTATGCATAAGCAGGTGACCAAGTTCATGCGCAGCATCAAAGCGTGTGCGCTCTGAAGATTTAAAAGTGTTAAGGAAGATATATGGGGTGCCATCATTCCAACATGAGAACGCATCAACATTCTTATTTCTTTCTGCCAACGTGAAAACACGAATGCCTTTAGCTTCAAAAAGGGAGAGCAGTTTTGGTATAGGTTTGGACCCTATACCCCAATGGTTCCGAACAGAGGCAGCAGCTGAAATTGAGTCGTCTTCACGTAGGTCCGGTAGGTCTGGAGCGGGCAAATCGAAACGAGCATTGATCCATTTTGTGAGGGAGAATGCAATTTGGCCTGCTCCTAAGGCGGCATCACGTTGAGCTGCACTCATTGTTGAAAGACTACGAAAGCTTGCCGCATCGGTCGTAAGTTCGTCGAAGTTTTCTCCAAAGAAAAAATCCACTGGGTATGCTAATACGCCAGCCAATGCTTGAAGAGTTTCCATTGAAGGATCTGTTGTTATCCCTGTTTCAAGTCTTGTTAGGGTGACAGCCGTGATTCCAGATCTCTCTGCCAAATTCTTTTTGGTAAGCTGCCGCCTTTTTCTGGCAAGGGCCAGCTTGCTGCAGTTAAACATACATTCTCACTTTCTTGCGACATTGACTTCAATGTCGAAGTCTTCATCATCGTCCCCATTTGAGGATGATTTAATATCAATATCTGGCTGAGGCCCTGTTTCTTCATCAAGAACAAAGATGCGCTTGCTAAAGCTTTCTAATTGGTTGCCTTCAAAAGGATTTGGTTTAGATAGCTCTGCACGTAAACGTTTTCCATCATCACTAACGCAGAACATCCAGACCGATGGGGTAACACCACGTTTGTCATTCTGGCTTTCAACAGCCGCTGGGTTAAGATTCGGTTGATCCCAAAGTTCTCCTTGGATACCTTTTTGTACTAGCTGTCGTGAACCAGCGCCTTTGCTGGATATTGCCTGAGGAGAATGGCTAGGAACGCATGCCATATCTACGTTTTGAAAGATAATTTGAACCCCTAAATCATCGTTAATTACTGTCTCAACATTATTGAAACGCCCCAACCGCCACCCTAATGGAAGGAGTGCAAGACGGAGCTGACGATTCCCATATATGTGGGCAAGCATGCCGGGAGCAAACGCCACATCAATCTCCAAAGTCGAAGCTTTAGCTGCAGAAGCAACACGGGCTACTTTTTGAGCAATACTTAAGGTGAGTCCAAGATGGGAAATTTTCAGCTCAGTATCGGCGTGTTCACTGATGACGATTGCTTGGTCCATTATCTTTCCGATGTTAATTTTTTATGGCTACATTGTAGCTGTTAAAAATTAACATGGCCAGAAGTTTAAGATCTATGATGATGAAGCAAGTAGGGTGGGTTAAGCTTACGAAGTCCAACAGTGCATATAATCTGTGGCGGTTAAGATGTTTGTAAATTGGCAAGAAAGGTTAATGAAAATGTCTGAAACAAGTGGCATAAAGAAGCAAGCTCCACTCGCCGGTGAGTTTTTGCTCTACGAAACCAGCGATGGGCGTACTCGTGTTGAGTGTCGTTTTGTTGAAGATACGCTGTGGTTAACTCAGGCGCTGATGGCTGAGCTTTTTCAAGTGAAAGTGCCAACGATCAATGAGCATTTGAAAACCTTGTATGCCGATGCGGAACTGCAGCCTGAGGCAACTATTAGGAAATTCCTAATAGTTCGTTCCGAGGGGTCCCGCCAAGTCAGCCGCAACCTTGATCACTACAACCTCGATGCCATCCTTGCCGTGGGCTACCGCGTTCGCTCTGCCCGTGGTACGCAGTTTCGGCGTTGGGCTACGGAGCGTTTGAGTGAGTATTTGATTAAGGGCTTTACGCTGGATGATGAGCGGCTGAAGAATCCGCCGGTGGCGGGGTCGGGCGTGCCGGATCGTTTTGATGAGCTGCTTGAGCGTATCCGCGATATTCGTGCCAGTGAGCGGCGGATGTATTTACGGGTGCGGGAGATTTTTGCGCTGGCGGCGGATTATTCGCCTTCGTTGGCGCAAACCTCGCAGTTTTTCCGTGTAATTCAAAATAAGCTGCATTTTGCGGTGACGGGTAAAACGGCGGCGGAGTTAATCATCGAGCGGACCGATAGCAATCAGCCGAATATGGGGCTGCAAAGTTGGAAATCTGGCCGCGTGCAAAAGGCGGATATCACCGTCGCTAAAAATTATTTGCTTGAGGCAGAAATTAGCGAGCTAAACCGGATTGTGGTGATGTGGCTGGATTACGCCGAAGACCAAGCCTTACGCCGTAAAGAGGTTTTTTTAAAAGATTGGGAAGATAAGTTGAATGCCTTTTTGGCTTTTAACGAGCGGGATGTGTTGCCAGATGCGGGTTCTGCGTCTAAACAGCAGGCAGACGCACATGCCGAGGTGGAGTATCAGCAGTTTGCGGCTCAGCGGCGAGCTTTGCTAGAGGCTGAGGGCGAGCATTTGCAGATCAGTGTGTTGGAAGACATGGCAGAGCAGCTGCCTTTAAATAAAACAGGAAACAAGCATGAGTGATATTCAGCTTTTTCAACTTTCCCAGCATAAAGCGCTGCGCTTAAAGGGCCGTGCTTCAGATTTGGAAAAGCCGCTACAAACACTGATTGAGCGCAATTTAGACGTTTTGCTGGGGGTGCGGTTTTTGGCCTCTGAATATGCGACGGGTAAAACGCATGGTGGGCGGATTGATACGCTGGGCTTGGATGAAAATAATTGCCCAGTGATTATTGAATACAAGCGTTCGCAATCTGAAAGCGTGATTAATCAGGGTCTGTTTTATTTAAACTGGCTGATGGATCATCAGGCGGAATTCAAGCTCTTGGTGATGGAGCGCTATGACAAGCCGTTGGCGGATGCTATTGATTGGAGCGGGCCTCGGGTGATTTGTATTGCGTCTGATTTTACCAAGTACGATGAGCATGCCGTGCAGCAAATGAACCGGCAGATTGAGCTGGTGCGTTATCGTTTATTTGGAGAAGATTTATTGCTGCTAGAGGCTGCCAATACCCCCAATGTGCAATCTGTAGTGCCCGCCCACACCTTAGTTAAACCGCGTGGCACGGATAAAAGTATGGCTGAGTTATTGCCAGAGCTAAGCCCTGAGCTGCGCGAGATTTTGGCGTCTTTAGAGGGCTATATCTTGTCGCTGGGGGACGATGTGCAGCGGCGAGAGTTAAAGCTTTATTACTCATTTAAACGGCTTAAGAACTTTGCTTCCATTGTTTTGCAAAAGGGCCGTTTATTATTATTTTTGCATTTAGACCCAAGTTTGCACGCCATGCCGAGTAATGGCCGAGATGTCAGTGATATTGGCCATTGGGGGACTGGAAATCTAGAGCTGAGTATTGCAAGCCAACAAGACTTTGATGTGGCCAAGGTCTTTATTTTTAAGGCCTATGAGCAGTAAGTGCGATGAGCTGCTAAACCCATAATTCTAACCACTTCTGTGGCGCTTCGCCTGCTCATTTTTATGACCTAAGTATGGCTATTTTGACTGTGCCGCCGATGGATAGGGCGGCAGTTAAAATGGCGCAACGCCCAGAGCCTAAGCTGGAGTTGTGTACTGAGTTGAAATCATCCTCAAGCTGCATTTTATACAAAATGGGCGATCGGCTTATTGCTGTTCATTGCAGTTTTGTATTGATATAAATTAAATAATTAAACATATGTATGTTAATCAATTACTCATCGTTTCATTATTTATTAAATTGATTGTTGGTTTGGTGGCCGTGTGCAATTGAAATTGGCGAGTTTTATTTCGTGGTAAATAAATGGCCTAGTCTTAATTAATTTGATATTCATATTGATAAATTTATGCATTGGGTTTTATTGTTTACTAGAATGATAAGATTCACCAGCTGCACCCTATAGCCGGCTGCAATTTGTTAGTAAGCATATTCAGGGGAATATATGAGAACAATCAATCGGAGCATGGCAGCGATTGCTGCTCTATCTGCGATGGCCTTGCCAACTCAGGCTTGGGCTTTTGCACCGGGTATGGAAGAGAAAATTGCCGATGTAATGGTCTGGGTGGTTGTGCTGGGCATGCCTATTGCGGGGATATATTTGTTCTGGAAGCTGCATGTGCTGCCTGAGGTGATCGCAGAGAAACGGCATCATCCGCAAAAAGAAGGCATTCAGGTGCTGTGCTTATTATCACTGGCTTTTGGTGGTTTGCTCTGGCCTATTGCTTGGCTTTGGGCTTATAGCAAACCTGCTGTTTATAAAATGGCTTATGGCACGGATAAGCACGACGATTACTTTTTAAAGCCCGATGGTGAGCACAGTAATAAGCCAATGGATTTGGCGATTGTGGATGATGAAATGATGCTGCTAAAAGAAAAAATGGCGCGTTTGGCGGAAAAGCGCGAGTTAATTATTCAGCAGCAAAAAAAGCCAGAAGTGGTCGTTGAAGGCAAGGAGCAAGATCATGCTTGAGATCATTCTGGGTGGTTATGCGTTTTTAGTTTGGCTGGTATTTATCAAATTAAAACTATTTCCGTGGAATATTCAATCACAAGTGGGCTCGGTTGCGGGGGCGATCGTGCTGGCCGCCAGTATTATCTTTACCATTAATGTGGTTACGCCTTCATCGAGTGATGTGCGGGTGATTAATTTTGTGGCCGAAATTGTGCCAAGGGTGCAGGGCATCGTGACCCGTGTGGCTATTGAAGGTAATACCCTCATTAAAAAAGGTGATGTTTTACTAGAAATTGATAACACACCTTACCGCTTAAAAGTGAAAGAACTGGAAGCCAAGCTGGCAGAGGCTACCGCCTCAGCCAGAACGCTTTGGCAGGATCTGGATAGCGCTAAAAGCAGCTCAATTGCCGCTCAAGCTCATTTAGATTTAATGAAAAAACGCTATGCCGAATCGTCTGAGCTGGCCAAGCTGGGCGCAGGTAATCAGTACGATGTGGAAAGCTTTGGCACCGAAGTTAAAAAAGCTGAGGCGGCGCTAAGCAATGCAAAGACTGCTGAAGTTAAAGTGCAAACCAAGTTAGAAGGCGTGGTTGGCCCTGATATGGCGAGCGTGGCTCAAGTAAAAGCGCAGCTAGAATCGGCTCGCTATGATTTGGAATCCACGGTGATTCGCGCCCCTGCAGATGGTATTGCGATCAATGTGATGGTGCGCCCAGGTAATTATCTGGTTTCAATGCCATTTAGACCCGCGATGAGTTTTGTAGAGCACGAGCAGCGCATTCTGGCTTTCTTTGATCAAAATGAGCTGCGCTATGTTAAGCCGGGCGATAAGGCAGAAATTGCTTTGCAGACACTGCCTGGCGAGCTGCTTTTTGCCAAAGTAGATTCAATAGTCTGGGCTAATGGTCAGGGCCAAATTGCACAATCTGGCGTTGTGCCTAATGCCCCTATGGAAGTTGTGCGAGCTCCTTTGGCGCAAAAATACGCGGTTAAGTTAATTCCAGTGGCTAAAGATGGCGAAGTGCTGCCGTTTATTCCGATGGGGGCTAGGGGTGGTGGCGCAATTTACACCGATAAAATGGCACCTTTGCACCTGCTACGCATGGTGATGATTCGTGGTCAGGCCATCTTAAATTACCTTGTACTTAAGCTGCATTAAGGAATAGCCATGCCATCATTGAAAACAGGCTTATCCATGTTGCTGGGGGCGGGTTTATTGCTGGGCTGTGCAGTAGCAACGCCGCCAGCCCAGCATGAGTTAATGTCCTTGGCTTTGGGCGAAAAGCAGCTACCAGAGCGTTGGAAAAACACCCAAAGCCCAGGCACGTTTGACGAGCAGGCACTGGGCTTTGCTCCAGACCCCGCACTCAAAACACTGATCAGCGAGGCCTTGCAATACAACAGTGATTTACGCATTGCCGCAGCAAGGGTAGATCAAGCAAGGGCGGCGCTTAAAGCGGCTGGTGGCCCGTTATTGCCTGCATTGGGCATAGGGTTACAGACCGGAGACTCAACCTTACCCACGTCTAGTATGAGTGTTACAGGCGTTGGCCTAGTTATGAATTGGGAAGTGGATCTTTGGGGGCGTTTACGCAGTGAGCAGGCGGGTAGTGATGCACGTTATCAGTCGGCCGCTTTAGATAGGCAATATAGCCAGCAAGCGATTGCCGCTGCCGTTATTCGCGCTTGGCTTGGCGCTACAGAGGCCACTTTGCAGCTAGAGCTTTCACGCGATATGGCGCGCATCGCCGATAAACAGCTGCAATTGATGAAAGTTGGCCAGAAGATAGGGCGCAACACCGCCCAAGATGTGGTGCTTAGCCAAGCGGCATTAGCGGTTTATCAAAATCAGCTAGCAGGCAATGAGCTGATGCTGGATCAAGTCAAAAGAGCGCTTGAGGTTTTACTTGGCCGCTATCCAGCGGCAGAAGTCACAACGGCTGGGCGTTTTCCTGTGGCTCAGTTTACCTTGCCCGCCGGTTTGCCTGCGGAGCTTATGTCGCGCCGCCCAGATATCTTGGCGGCCGAGCAGCGCTTTAGGGCGGCGTTTCAGGATCAGGAAGTCGCTAAACGTGCGCGCTTGCCTTCATTAAAGCTAACTGGGGGTGTGGCTTATATTGAAGAGACCAATATCATGCTGAAATCTGGCATTGATAACCCGCTGTGGGGATTAAGTGGCCAGCTACTTGCGCCGATCTTTACAGGTGGCCAGCTAGAAGCACAGCTAGAGGCAAAAACTGCCAAGCAGCAAGAGGCCATTGCCCAGTACAGCAAGGCCGCCTTGATTGCTTTTAATGAAGTAGAAGGCGCACTGGCAACGGAGCGTGCGCTGAGCAAGCGCCAAAATGCTTTGCAGATGCAGAGTGATCAGCTGAAAAAGTCGTTTGAATTCGCTCAAATTCAGAAAAGAGTAGGCAAGGGGGATCAATATCAGCTCCTGCAACAACAGCTAAATTGGCTGGGCGCGCAGGCGGGTGGCTTGAGGGTGAGTAGTGATCGTTTGGCAAATCGAGTGAATTTACATCAGGCTTTGGGCGGGCATTTTTCATCATGATTTGACATGTCATTCAAAGCCCATTGAGGGAGTTACGAAAAACCATGGCAGCCATTGCAATGGTTTTTTTATTTGCGAGCTTGCTTACTTCATTTTAAAAAAGCTAATTACCTCTTCTAGCTTTTGTGCATGCAGGGAAAGCTCGCCCGATGTGGTGGATAAATCTTCTGCGGCCATTGCGGTTGCTTGGGTGACATTGCTTAATTTAGTGGCGGATAGATTAATTTGTTCAATGCCAATAAATTGCTCGCGCGATGCGGCAGAGATTTCTTGGACTAGATCGGCAGTTTTTTTAATGGAGGGGACAATTTCATTCAGCAATGCGCCTGCGCGTTCGGCTTGCTCTACGCTATTGCTGGCTAGTAGGCTGATTTCTTGCGCTGCGGTTTGGCTGCGCTCGGCTAGTTTTCTGACTTCGGCGGCGACGACGCTAAAGCCTTTGCCTTGCTCGCCTGCGCGGGCGGCTTCGATGGCAGCATTCAGGGCTAATAGATTCGTTTGATAGGCAATATCATCAATAATGCTGATTTTTTTGGCAATCTCACGCATGGCCAATACGGTTTTTTTAACCGCTTCGCCGCCTGCAATGGCATTCATGGATGAATGCGCAGAGATATCTTCGGTAATGCGGGTGTTTTCATTATTTTGCGCCACGATGGCGGTTAGTTGTTCTAAATAGGCGCTGGTTTCTTCAATACTGGTGGCTTGCTCCATCGCGTTATAAGTCAGATCTTTGGCCGATGAGTTAATTAAATGCGATGTTTTTGCCAGTAAATGCGATGTTGCGCGGATTTCGCCTAATACCAGATGCAATTTTTCTATCATGCTGTGTAGGGCATAGAGCAGGCTGTTTTCATGATTCGCAGAAAATTCCCCGCGTAAATTGCCTGCCACCACTTCTAATATTAAACGCCGTGCTTCGCCTGGGCCACAGCCAATTCTATTGATAATTCCCATATAGGTCTGGTAAATCAGTATTAAGGAAAAAATACAAGTAAGTAGCGTAGCTAGGCTAACAATATAAAATAAATTTTGTTTGTTACTATTTAATTGAGCGATGCTAGGCCTATTTTGAACGCTTTTCATTAATTGATCAGATAAAAAGGGTAACCCTTGAATGTCTGATTTATTGAATGCATGGATTAGATTTATTTCTTGCGCGTTAAAGCCCGTTTCTTGAATAAAAGTATCTGTTTTACTTTTATTGATGAGCTGAGGATCTTCACGTAATTGTTGGCTAAATAGCATTGCTGAATTTTGCTGCTGCTGGGCCGTAAAAAGTTGCTCGCCCATTTGGTTAAAACTATAGATACACACATAAAGTAGCAACATGAGCAGCACAAAAAATAACGCTCTAGAGACAAAGATTTTTTTCATGCTTGGCATAGCCATTATTATCCTCCCAGATTACAGATGCCAAGCTATCTATCGTAGCTTACCTATCACTCTATAAAATTAGCTCTTGCACATGGCTTATAGCAAGGCCAGATTGCGTTGATTGTGTGTTTTGCTTGCGCTTACTTAGCCGCCGTTTGGCAAGTAAAAAGTGTTATATAGGGTGAGATCAAGCTCTGCATCGGGTAAACTCCGCCCTCAAATTGACGGTCCATCCTTTACGCGGATGACCACCTGGAGATTAAAAAAATGAAGCAAGAGCATACTCAGCCGATTGTGGTGGCTGCCCTGTATAAATTTGTAACGCTGGCTGATTTTGAAGCGCTCAAAGAGCCGCTATTGCAATCCATGCTGGATAACGAAGTAAAAGGCACTTTGCTGCTGGCTTTTGAAGGCATTAATGGCACGGTAGCAGGCTCCCGCGCGGGGATTGATGGCTTATTGGCGTGGCTAAAAAGCGATGCACGCTTTATCGATGTGGATCACAAAGAATCCTATTGTGATGAGCAGCCGTTTTACCGTAGCAAAGTTAAATTAAAGAAAGAAATTGTCACCTTGGGCGTGCCGGGCATAGATCCGAATCTAGCCGTTGGCACTTATGTAGAGCCAGAGGATTGGAATGTGCTGATTAGCGATCCTGAAGTGCTGCTAATCGATACGCGCAATGATTATGAAGTGGCAATTGGCACGTTTGAAGGTGCAATTGATCCTAAAACGGCCAGTTTCCGCGAATTCCCAGATTATATTAAGCAGCATTTCGACCCTGCCAAGCACAAGAAAGTCGCCATGTTTTGCACTGGCGGTATTCGCTGTGAAAAAGCATCTAGCTATATGCTGGGCGAGGGTTTTGAAGAAGTCTTTCATCTGAAAGGTGGCATTCTTAAATATCTAGAAACGGTAAAGCAGGAAGAAACCAAGTGGAATGGCGACTGCTTTGTGTTTGATAACCGCGTCACCGTTCGCCATGATTTAAGCGAAGGCGATTTCGACCTCTGCCACGCCTGCCGCCAGCCTGTATCGGTGGAAGAGCGACTATCACCGCATTACGTAGCGGGGATCAGCTGCCCACACTGCTGGAATTCGCTAAGTGAGAAAACCAGAAACGGTGCGCGTGAGCGGCAAAAGCAGATCGAGCTCGCCAAAAAGCGCAATCAGCCCAGCCCACTTGGCCGCAATATGCGGGATAAGGATTAATCTAGGGTGGGCACTGTGCCCATGCAGGCATCAAATTAAGCTCAAAAGTAGCCACAAACAGTAGGGCGCAATAAGTCTGAGGTTTTATTCAGACGCATTGCGCCGTGTGTGCAAACCACCATGCGGCGTAATGCAGCCAAGCAAAAACGCTTGGCTTTATTACGCCCTACGAATGATATTACGATACATACAAACTAGCCCGATCCTCTCTAAGGAAGTGCCTTTTGAAACACACC
Source organism: Iodobacter fluviatilis (assembly GCF_004194535.1). Classification (NCBI taxonomy): domain Bacteria; kingdom Pseudomonadati; phylum Pseudomonadota; class Betaproteobacteria; order Neisseriales; family Chitinibacteraceae; genus Iodobacter; species Iodobacter fluviatilis. The sequence goes on from NZ_CP025781.1 coordinate 2,194,060, forward strand.
ACGCCTCCTCGTTCATCCCTGCTTCTTATGCTTGGCATTATCTTGCTGGCGCATGGCTATTTGGGAGTGCGTTTGTTTCCTGCTTTGGGTCTGTATGGCACGGGTTTATTCGTGGGCTGGTTGGCCTTGCTGCTGTCTAGTCTGTTACTGCCCTTGGGATTAGCTGCCAGATTTATCAGCCAGCCGCCTTGGGCCGATCGTATTGCTTGGCTGGGTTTAATGGCGATGGGGCTGTTTTCGTCCTTGTTTGTACTCTGCCTGCTGCGTGATGTGTCTTTGCTGCCTTTAGCTTATTTATTAAGCGATGCGGCGTATAGCAACTGGCGGATTCAGAGTGCTTTGGGCGTGTTTGCAGGGGCGGCGCTATTTACTTTGCTGGGGCTGATTAATGCAAGGCGCAGCGCGGCGATTGTGGATGTGGCCGTGTCGGTGGCTAATTTACCAGCAGAATTAGTGGGTTTTACTATCGCGCAAATCAGCGATATTCATGTAGGGCCAACGATTAAGCGGCCTTATCTGGATGCGATTGTGGACAAAGTAAATGGCCTTGGTGCAGATTTGGTGGCGGTAACGGGTGATTTGGTTGATGGTAATGTGGCCGATCTGGGCGCACATACCGCACCCCTAGCGCGATTAAAATCCACGCACGGCACGTTTTTTGTAACGGGTAATCATGAATATTATTCTGGCGCGCTAGCGTGGATTACCGAGCTGCGCCGTTTAGGCTTGCAAGTGCTGCTGAACGAGCATGTTTTGCTCTCCCACGGCGGCCATCAGTTGGTGGTGGCTGGGGTAACTGATTACAGCGCTGGGCATTTTTACCCTGATCATCAAAGCGATGCACAGGCCGCGCTGGCAGGATCGCCCGATTCACCGTTTAAACTACTCCTCGCGCATCAGCCGCGTAGTGCCTTTAAGGCGCAGGATTTAGGCCTGCATTTGCAATTATCTGGCCACACCCACGGCGGACAGTTTTTCCCTTGGAACTTCTTTGTGCGCTTTCAGCAGCCTTTTACCGCAGGCCTAAATCTATTAGGCAATGTGTGGGTATATACCAGCCGAGGCACAGGCTATTGGGGCCCACCCAAACGATTGTTTGCGCCTTCGGAAATTACCCGAATTACCTTAAGGCGCGGGTGAGTTTTGTTGGTGCGCCATTGTAGGGCGGGTGTAACCCGCCGTTTTTCTTGTATTAAATATTGGCGGGTTGCATCCGCCCTACGGGCTATTAGCCAACCATATTCTTTGAGCCATAAGACCCACGGTCGATGTCGATGATTTCGGCTCGAATGCTGATGTTTAATGCTTGTGGGTTATCTATTTCTATGGCTTGAATTAACGCATCTGAAAGTGCTTTTTTGATTTCAGCCGAGCGGCCACTGAGCAAGCGTAGCTTGATATGAATAAAGGCGCGGCCCTCATCTTTATTGCCAATCAAAAAATCATCAAAGCCCATGGCGCGGCTTTGGATATCTGATTCAATATAATGCCCTGATTCAATCAGGGCATTATTTAATTGTTGCAGGGCAAGGCGGGGATTAAAGCCGCTTAAGTTTTTGCTGTATTCAAGATTAAGATGGGGCATGGGACACCTTCAGGGTGAGAGAGACCCTGAAGATTATATCTATTTAATCCTTAATCAACATGCTCAAACTGAGCTTTTGATAAAGGCTTGCTCGCTTCATGATGCTGAATATGATGGATCGTGCGCTGTGGGAAAGGAATCGAAATATTTGCCGCATCAAATGCTTTTTTGATGTTTTCTGTAGTATCAAAAAAGATAGGCCAGTAATGCTCGCTATTAGCCCAAACGCGTACTGTAAAATTAACCGAGCTTTCGGCCAGTGAAGAAACCACCACCATTGGTGCGGGGTCTTGGTGGATGCGGTGGTCTTTATTCAGTACCGATAAAATCACTTTACGTGCGTGATCGATATCATCGTCGTAGCCAATACCAAAGACAAAATCGACGCGGCGAGTTGGCATGGCTGAATAGTTGGTGAGATTGCCATTGGCTAAGGGGCCATTGGGAACCACAATTAATTTATTATCGGCAGTACGCAAACGCGTGGTAAAAATCTGAATGCCTTCTACCGTACCTGCTTGGCCTTGTGCCTCGATATAGTCGCCTGCTTTAAATGGCTTAAACATTAAGATTAATACACCACCCGCAAAATTGGCGAGGCTACCTTGTAATGCCAAACCAATTGCCAAACTGGCCGCACCTAAAATAGCGATAAATGAAGTGGTTTCAATACCAATCATTGAAGCGGCACTAATCAGTAGTAGCGCTTTCAATGCCACATTGGCAAGGCTGCCTAAGAAGTGGCGTAATGTGGGTTCAACATGACTGCGAGTCAGCATTTTTTCTAGCAATTGCGTGGCAATGCCAATTAATTTCCAGCCGATAAAGAGCGTGAGCATGGCGGAAAATAATTTTGGAGCGTAGCTGATGGCCTGGGCTTGCAGTATTTCAATCCAATTCATTCGATGCTCATTTATTTGGGTGACAGTGCTATCAATTGTCACAGAAATGGCGGCCTATTCGTAGAGAATAAATTACGCTTTAAATAGGAAATGCTGCACACATCATTTTTTGACCGCTTTGCTGAGTTGATATAAGAAAGTCTGTAGATATGGAGAACACAGAGAGGGCTAAAAAAGAGCAGGAAAAACAGATTAAACTCTTCATCTGAGCTGTTTTAAGTGTTCTTTCAGAGTGTTTATTTTTTTCTACGTCTACAGACCTTTTGTTGTTTTTATCTGCCAATTTCCCTCGCATATTCATCCACGCATTTTAGTGCTAGCGCTACAAATTCGGCGGCTTGTGCGCGGCTCATAATGAGGGGCGGGGCGGCGATCATGCTGTCGCCGGTGGCGCGCATGATCAGTTTATTCTTTAGGCAAATATCGCGGCAGCGTAGTGCCATTTCGCTGCCGTTGCTAAAGCGCTTGCGGCTGGCTTTGTCTTCCACCAAGGTCACTGCAAAGAAAAAGCCCAAGCTACGTACATCGTCTACCAGCGGGTGCGCATCGAAAGCGTCGTGCCAGAGCTGGGCGGCGTAGGGGGCGACGTCTTGGTTCATGCGCTCGATAATCTTTTCATTTTGCAGAATATGAATATTGGCGACGGCAACCGCGCATGCCACGGGGTGGCCGGAGTAGGTAAAGCCGTGGTTAAAATCTCCACCTGCAATCAGTACGTTGGCTACTTTATCGTGTATTAGCACGCCACCAATTGGGATATAGCCAGAGCTTAAGCCTTTGGCGATAGTCATGAGATGTGGGCGAATGCCGTAGTGCTCGCTGCCAAACCATGAGCCGGTGCGGCCAAAACCGCAGATCACTTCATCGGCAATCAGTAAAATTCCATAATGATCGCAAATGCGCTGGATTTCCGGCCAGTAAGTGGAGGGGGGAATAATAATGCCGCCCGCGCCCTGCACCGGTTCGCCAATGAAGGCGGCGACGTTTTCAACGCCTAGCTCTAGAATTTTGTCTTCTAGCGCTCTGGCGGCTTTAAGCCCGTATTCTTTGGGGCTAAGCTCGCCGCCATTGGCGAACCACCAAGGCTGTTCAATATGGGCAATACCGGGGATAGGTAAATCGCCCTGCTCGTGCATATAGTGCATGCCACCTAAGCTGGCCCCGCCTATGGTTGAGCCGTGGTAGCCGTTGATGCGCGAGATGATGGTTTTTTTCTTAGGTTGGCCCAGCGTGGCCCAGTAATGGCGAACCATGCGAATAATGGTGTCGTTGCCTTCTGATCCTGAGTTGGTATAAAAAACGTGATTAAAGCCATCAGGGGAGATTTGCGCCAGTAGGCTGGATAACTCAACCACCGGCGGGTGGGTGGTTTTAAAAAAAGTATTGTAGAAAGGGAGTTCTAGCATTTGCTGGTAAGCCGCATCCGCCAGCTCACGTCTTCCGTAGCCAATATTGACGCACCATAGGCCGCTCATGGCATCAAAAATCTTGTGGCCGTCCGAGTCATATAAGTAAAGCCCCTCGCCACGAACAATCACTCGTGAGCCGTGGGTATTCAGTGCCGCCGTGTCAGAAAATGGATGAATATGATGGGCGGCATCTAGTGCTTGGTATTCGCTGGTACTGCGGCCAAGGTTGGAGTGGTCTTGGTTGATGAGATTTGGATTCATCGAGTGTCTCCTTGTTTCTGGGTGGGCCTGTGCCCACGCGATAATTTGAATGTGGTGTGTTGTTTGCAAATAAAATCAAAAACTAAAGGCATTATTAGTGCCTTCGGCACGTTGATTTAGGTGCGGGTGCCCCCGCGGGGGCGTTCTTTTCTTGCTTCGCCAAGAAAAGAACCAAAAGAAGGCGACCCCACGAAACACGAAGGCCCCTCATCTGCGGACAATCGAGCGGCGGCTGCGGAACTCGCTTCGCTCAAACAGTCCTCGCCGAAACCCCGCCCGCTTGTTCCTCGCTTCGGCGTGCTTCAAGGGGGGATTTAAGCCCCGTGCGGTGAATAGCGATAAAAATTTAGGTTACTGACGCTGAAACTACTTAAAACCTAAGATCTGCCCCGATTTTAAAAGGGTTTCCTCCGTGAAACTCCGTGTTCTCTGTGCCCTCCGTGGATCAGGATTTGGTTTTTGCAACATCACACATGCAGCAGTAAATGTTTCCTTTCCCATGGGCTGATGACTTTGGCGTATTCCACGTATTCGGCTTCTTTTACAGCACAATAGGCTTTGATAAATCGCTCTCCCAGTAGCTTGGATATCGGGGCGCAATCGCTAAGGATTTGCGTGGCGGCGTCTAGCCCACGGGGGAAGGCGAAGGGTAGGGTGTAGGCGTCGCCGGTAAGGGGCTCGCTGGGTTTTAGCTGCTCGTCTATGCCTAAATAAGCGCAAGCCAGCGTGGCGGCGAGGGCCAGATAGGGGTTGCAGTCCACACCGGGTAGGCGGTTTTCTATGCGGCGGGCGGCGGGGTCGGAGTGTGGCACGCGTATGCCGCAGCTGCGGTTATCAAAGCCCCATTGCACATTGATGGGGGCGGCGTAGTAGCGGGTTAGGCGGCGGTAGCTGTTTACAAAGGGGGCAAATAGCGCGATCACCTGCGGGAAGTATTTTTGCATGCCCGCTACCGATTGATAAAACACCTCGCTGGGCGTGCCGTCGATATTCGAGAATACATTTTGGCCGCTGATCGCATCTACCACGCTCATATGGATATGCATGGCCGAGCCTGGCTCGTTTTCCATAGGTTTAGCCATAAAAGTGGCGTACATATTGTGGCGGATCGCCGCTTCCCTTACTGTGCGTTTAAATAGAAATACCTGATCGGCCAGCTCCAAGGCATCGCCGTGCAAAAAGTTGATTTCCATTTGGCAAGCGCCCACTTCATGGATCAGTGTGTCGATCTGTAAGCCCTGCGCATCGCAGTAATCGTAAACATCTTCAAACAAATCGTCGTATTCATTGACCGCATCAATTGAATACGCCTTGCGGCCGGTTTCTGGCCGGCCGGTGCGCCCAAGTGGCGGCTGCAGGGGCAGATCTGGGTCGCGGTTGATATCGACTAGATAAAATTCCATTTCTGGTGCAACAACGGGCTTCCAGCCGCGCTCTGCATAGAGTTTTAATACACGGCGTAATACATAACGTGGCGATAACTCAACGGGGCTGCCATCAAAGTAAAAACAATCGTGAATCACCTGCGCCACGGGGTCTTTGGCCCATGGAACGATACGTATGGTGTTGGGATCGGGAATCAGAATCATGTCCGGATCGGTGACTGGCGTGATGTTTTGGGCGTACTCGCCAGTGACGGTTTGCACCAGTACGGTAATAGGCAGGCGCATGCCTTCGTCTTCGCTGAATTTTTCTTTGGGCACAATTTTACCGCGGGCAATGCCGGTGAAATCGGGGGTAACACATTCCACTTCAGTGATTCGGCGTTCTCGCAGCCAGTCGCTAATTAAGCTCATGGTGCCTCCCTTTGGGGTTTATTTAGACGGATTGGCCTGCATCTTTATATAAATTTAATACTGGCCTGCTGTGTTTTTACAATTTCTTTCTTTTTGATTGCATAGGATTAACGTGTTAATTACTCCTAGGTGTGTACTAGTGAAACCCATTGCAATCTGTCGTCATGAAGCCACTCAAGGGCCGGGCTATTTACAATCCTTTCTAGATAAACACGGCGTGCCTTATCGCGTATTTGCTATTGATGCGGGTGATACCCCTCCTCGTTGTGCCGCCGAATTTAGTGGCGTGGTGATTCTTGGCTCTAATGCCGGTGTTAACGATGGTCTCGCTTGGATTAAGCGGGAAGAAGCGCTACTGAAAGATGCTTTACGGCTGGAGCGCCCCATTCTTGGCCATTGTTTTGGTGGGCAATTGCTATCCAAAAGCTTGGGGGGCGAGGTACGTCGTAATAGCGTGCCGCAAATCGGCTGGGGCAAGGTGCTGGTGACCAAGTTTGATGAGGCGCGCCAGTGGCTGGGCGATAAGCGTGAGCTGGATTTGTTTCACTGGCACTTTGATACTTTTGAAGTGCCGCGTGGTGCAAAGCGGATGTTGTTTGGTTATTACTGCATGAATAAAGGCTTTGCCCTTGGCCCGCATTTGGGGCTGCAATCGCATCTGGAAGTCACCGCGCAGAGCATTCGCCAGTGGTGTGCCGAAGACAGGCAGGTGTTGCAGCAGTGGCAAGCACAAAGCTCGGTGCAGAGCGAGGCGCAGATTTTGCATCGCTTGGATGAAAAAGTAGCCGTGCTGCACCAAGTTGCCGATCATGTTTACCGGCAGTGGCTGGGAGGGGTATCGGGTGCTCTGCATGCGCATTTGGTTAGAACACAGCGGCCAAATGGTGGTGCTGGCTGGCTGGAGGCGCTTAAATAGGGGCTGGTATCTGCGCATAGGCTCACCTTTTTCTAGTGCTAAGTTGACGCTGTGTACACGCCGCCGCAAATCCTGCCAGCATGACCATAGAGAGTGGATTGTCTTGAAATTTCCACTCTGGATGCCATTGCACCGCCAGCGCAAAGCTGGTGGCATGGCTCACGCTAAAGGCTTCGATCAGCCCATCGGGGGCAATGGCTTCTATCTGCAAGCCCGCCCCTAATGTGGCAACGCCTTGATGATGTAAAGAATTAACTCTGGCGCTCGTCTGGCCATATAACTGGTGTAGCAGCCCGCCGGGCACTAGCTCTATTTCATGTGCTGGGCCGTACATTTCATCAAGGCTGCCGCCTTGTTCACGATGGTCTAGCTTTCCCGCTTGCTGATGCACGGCCTGCTCTAGTGTGCCGCCAAATGCTACGTTCACCTCTTGCGCGCCTCGGCAAATACCCAAAACCGGTACTCCCAACTTAACCGCCTCTCTAATTAAGGGCAGGGTGGTGGCGTCTCTTTGCGGATCATTAAAATCATCGGCTAGCACTTGGCCTTGGTAGTGACGTGGCTCGATGTTTGATTGGCTACCGGTGAGCAGCAGGCCATCGATGCTGCTTAATATTTGCTCAAGCTGACTGGTTTCACCTAGTGCGGGGATAAGCAGCGGTAAGCCGCCTGCGGCCGTGGCGGCTTGAATATATTTCTCCCCAACTAAATGAAAGAAATGGCCATCTTCTTTTAAGCGCCAGCGGCAGCAAGTGATTCCAATAATGGGCTGAGCCATGATGCATCTCTGCTGATATGGGGTGGATTAGCGAATGCAGTGCTGATTAAAACGATGCACGCCAGTGGATTTTGGCCACCTTATGTATTAAGACTAGCCTGTTAAATATATTTGACAAGGTGTGGCTTTGTGCTTGGGCTAAGTAAATTCCTGTAGCGCAAAAAAATGCAGCACTGGCTCGCTGGCTTATTCTTCTTGCATGACATAGTTTAAGTGGGTGTTGATTATTTTGAACGGAGCTGGCTATGGACGTTGGCGCAAGGCTAAAACGGGTGCGACAGCGCTTTGGCTTATCGCAGCGGGAGTTGGCGAAAAGGGCTGGCGTAACCAATGCCACCGTTTCATTAATTGAGCAAAATCGGGTTAGCCCTTCGATTAGCTCATTAAAAAAACTGCTGGAAGGGTTTCCGATGTCTTTGGCGGAGTTCTTTACCTTTGAGCAAGATAGTATTGCGCCCAGCTATATCTTCCCCGCAGGCGAGCAACCCAATTTGGGCAATGCCGCTTTGCAAATGCACTTGGTTGGGTCTGGGTTTCAGGATAGGCATATCGGTTTATTGCGGGAGCAATACCAGCCGGGGGCAGATACCGGTAGTGAAATGCTGCAGCACGAGGGGCAGGAGTGCGGTGTGTTGGTGAGAGGGTATATGGAGCTGACTATCGCAGGGCAGGTGCATCATTTGCAGGCGGGGGATGGTTATTATTTTCCAAGCAATTTGCCGCATCGTTTTCGGAATATCGGCGATGGCGCTGCCGAAGTAATTAGCGCCAATACGCCGAGTTCTTTTTAATTTACCGAGCTTAATACAGCATCAGGCTCAAGGATGATGTCATTTAAAATCTCTTGATAACTGAGTGCTACACGTATGTCAGGCGCGGCTTGTCTTGTTTCTGCGGAAGGGCAAAATAAATAGCTATGTGTGGCTTTGCGCAGCATGCTGATATCGTTAAAGGCATCGCCTACGGCCAAGGTGCGAGCACCCATTGCTGCAAATTCTTCGATCACTTCATGCTTACCATGAGTGCGGCTATAGCTGGCGAAGCGAATTTGCCCGTTCGGTTTGCAAACAAAGCGATGGCAGCGTAGCTCTGGCTGACCCAGCATCTTCCACAGCGGCATGAGCATTTCTTGAAAAGCATCAGAAACCAGTACAATGCGGTAGTGTTTTTGTAGCTGATTGATAAAATCAATTGCGCCAGGCAAGGGTGCAAGTTTGGCTATCATATGTTCAATATCGGCAAGGCCTAGGTGGTTTTCATTCAAAATGCAGATGCGTTTTGAAACCAACTGCACATAATCGGGCTCTTCGCGCGTGGTAATAGCCAGCGATTGAATTCCAGTATATTGGGCAATATGTGGCCACATTTCTGGAATCAATACGCCTTCCATATCGATGCATGCAATTTTCATTTGTTTAGCCTTTGGGGATAAAAGTGTGGATGTGTAAAGCTGGAAGACGCACTCCGCCACCGCAGAGCGCACCCTTTGGCTTAATGTGTGAGTGGTGCAAAGGCAAGCGATACACCTAACCCAAGCAGGGCGCTACCAATGATTTTATTGAGCACACTTTGCCCATTAATCATGGCGGATCTTAAAGTTTGGTGAGAGAAAAACAGCGCTACGAGTGAAAACCAAACACCGTGCGCTAAAGACATAAATAAGCCATAGCCAATTTGCTGGGTCAGCGGAGTGCTTGGGTTAACAACTTGGGTGTAGGTGCTTACTACAAAAAGCGTGGTTTTAGGGTTGAGTACATTGGTTAGAAAGCCATTTCTTAGCGCAGAAAAAGGGCTTAAACCTGCATCAGCGCTTAAATCTATATCGAGCTTACTTTTGCTGGTAAAGGTTTTGTAGCCGATATAAATCAAGTAAATCGCACCTGCTATTTTGATCACGGTAAACAGTGCTGGTGATTGTGAAATGATCAGCCCTACACCCAACATGGTGTACATCACATGGATTTGTACGCCCAAGGCAATGCCTAGTGCGGCCAATAAACCTGCTTTGCGGCCGTAGAGATAGCTATTGCGGGTGACCATTGCGAAATCAGCGCCGGGACTGATAACGGCTAGAATGGTGATGAGGGCGACGGCAAAAATTTCGTTCATTGGATTTATCCTTTAAATCAATCGGCAGTCGTTGGGGATTACGTTTTGCGGCGGAAGGTAATGACAAGCACATCTCGTGAAGCCAGCCGGTCACTATCGAGCTGCATGATGGGCGTTACGCCATGGAACACTTGCTCATCATTGACCAGTGCCATATCCAGTGGGTTGGTTAAAACAAACTGATCTAAGCGGTTTTTGTTGAGGTCATAAATAGTGGTTGCGCCATTCACCATATTGGAGCGCTGCACCATCAGCATCATCACAAAATTAACGCCATCTCTATGCACGCCTTCTGGTGTGGGCAGGCCTGCTTGCTTTGTATTGGCTTCAATGCGAAATTGGTGTGCTTCAATATGCCAAGCATGCTCTGGCATCAGTTGACTAAAAATATCGCAAGCCAAGGTAAGCAAGTTATTCATGCTATGGCTTTGCATCACCGCATCGCTAATCGGTGCATAGTGGCGAGCAATACCGCCATTTAAATTGTTGTAAGTTAAGCTTTGGTAATGCGGTTGATGTGCTTCTTTTTGCCATAGGCGGCTGGCGGCTGGGGCGCTCAGTGTGGCGTGCTTACGTTTACGATAGCTGCCTTGGTCGGCCATATAGGTGTCAAGAGCCAGATCAGACCAGCTATTTTGAAAGGCTTTCCAGTCTTGCAGTGCGGTAGCTTGCTGTTGTTGCAATATTGATCTGACCTGCTCTGCAGGAATAAAACAGAAGTTTTTTTGAGTCATTTGCTTACGAACTTGCGCTAGATCTGAAGACGCTTGCTTGTTATTACGGTAAGGGGTTTGCAGCATTTAAAAACCTATTTTTCATTTTTTGATTTGTTGATGGAAGTTGTGCGTCAGCTATTGCATGGCTTGTTGCTATTTTGTCTATCTTGCTCGTTCAGTAAAATCGATTTATGCTCAATAAAATCAATGAGAAAAAGTCAACGATGAGTATTCGAATTCCTTCACTCAATGCTTTACGGGTATTTGAGGCGGCAGCACGGCATCTCAGCCTGATTCGCGCTTCAGAAGAATTGTTTGTTACGCAGGGAGCCGTAAGCCGCCAGATTAAGCAGCTAGAAGAAAGCTTGGATGTGTTGCTATTTGAGCGCCGGAATCGGGCCATTTTTCTGACCAGAGAGGGCGAGCTACTAAAAAACACGTGCCAAGAGATGCTGGCGCAATTGGCGCTTACATTGCAAAAACTCAAGGGAAACCCTTACGATAGGCCCTTGGTTGTATCGTGTGAGCCAACAATTGCCATGCGCTGGCTTATTCCTCGCTTAAGCGATTTTCATAGCCGCTATCCGGCGATTCAGTTGCATTTATTTACAGCAGGAGGCGTGGTTGATTTTCAAGGCGGGCATATTGATCTAGCGATCAGGCGCAATGATTTCAACTGGGGGAAAGATTGCTATTCAGAAGAAATAGGGCAGGAAAAAGTAGGGCCGGTGTGTGTGCCAGAGCAGTTGCAAGATGGGGGCATAAACCTTGAACAGAGCAGTCTTTTGCATACTCGTACCCGAGCAAATGCTTGGGCCCGTTGGGGGGAGGAGGCGCAGCAGGCGGTCACGAGCCGCCAAAACTCATATTTTGAGCATTTTTATTTAAGCTTGCAGGCGGCGACTGCAGGCTTAGGCGTCGCGATTGCTTCGGCCTATATGATAGAAGAAGAGCTAATAAATGGCCGCCTAGTGGCTCCATTTGGCTTTGTGCCGGATGGTTCTCGTTATTTTGTTTTGTCCGCAGAGCCGTTTGCTCAAGATGAGCGGCGCTTAGTGTTTTTGGATTGGATTAGGCAAGAGTTTCAAAAATCGGATGAGGCATTGGGGAGCTTGCTTGTGCCTACCCAGCTATGCCCTCATAGCACTTTGGCATAGCTTGTAGACGCTTGCAGGAAAAGCATTAGTCTAAACGATAGCTCAGCCCTAGTGCCTGCGTTGAAACGCGTGTACCTGCCTTGCCTTGCACAATCGCTTCAATATCATTAAGCGAACCAATCACCGCTACTTTGCCGGTGTTGCTGGCAAATTCGCAGGCTGCTTGTACTTTGGGGCCCATCGAGCCTGCGGCAAAACCGAGGCGTTCTAATTCATCGGGATGGGCGCTGGCAATGGCTTTTTGGGTGGACTTGCCATAGTTGATATAGGTAGCGCTGACATCGGTGGCAATCACCAGCAAATCGGCGTTTAGCTCTTCGGCCAGCAGGGCAGAGCAGAGGTCTTTATCAATCACGGCTTCAATGCCGTGCAATTTCCCTTCTTTATCGTAGCAAGTTGGAATCCCGCCGCCGCCAGCGCAAATCACGATGGTGCCATGTTCTAGCAGCCATTTTACTGGGCGAATTTCAAAAATACGTTTTGGCCTAGGGCTAGCCACCACACGGCGGAATTTATCGCCATCGGGGGCAATAGACCAGCCTTTTTCGGTAGCCAGCCTATCGGCGTCTTCTTTGCTATAAACCGGGCCGATGGGTTTGGTTGGGTTGTTAAAAGCAGGATCGGCTGCGTCGACTTCTACTTGGGTCAGAATGGTGGCAAGCGGGGTTTCGACGGGTAGCAGATTGCCTAGCTCCTGCTCAATCATATAGCCGATCATGCCCTCGGTTTCGGCGCCTAAAACATCCAGGGGATAGGGGCTGACCTGGCTGTAGGCGGCGTTTTGTAGGGCCAACAAACCCACTTGTGGGCCATTGCCGTGGGCGATGACGAGCTCATTTTTTGGGGCAACGCGGGCGATTTGTTTGACGGCGATGATGACGTTTTCACGTTGATTATCTGCACTCATGGCTTCGCCACGGCGAAGCAGAGCATTGCCGCCTAGGGCGATGACGATACGCATAATGAATCCTTTATGGTGGTTTACATCGCAATTTTTAGTGCCTTTGGCACCTTGGTTTTTGAGTAACTGTTACTGCTATACGTCTGCAAGCATTGAATCATCGTAGGGCGGGTGAAACTTGCCGTTTTTGTAGCGTTTCATGCCAATGTCTGGCGGGGCTTTCTCGTAAGCGCTAGCAAATACAAAAAGATCTTTTTAGTGCCTTCGGCACGTTGGTTTAGGTGCGGGATTCCCCCGCGTGGGACTCACTTTCTTGAACGGCCAGAAATCATAGTACGCAAAGAGGCCGCCCCGGCCAGCACGAAGGCCCCTCACTGCGGACAATCGAGGTGGCGTCAATTCAACTCGCTTCGCTCAAACACGAATTGACGACTGCCCCACCCCGCTTGTTCCTCGTTTCGACGTACTTCAAGGGGAGATTTAAGCCCCGTGCCATGCGCGGCGAAAAAAATCCAGATTGCTGAGTTTGAACACGCTCAAGACCCAAGGAAAACAGGCTTACTTCAAACCCGCATTCCTCCGTGAAACTCCGTGTTCTCTGGGACCGAAGTGGTTCAAGACTTGGGTTCTGTCAGTGCCGCCAAGGTTAAATATCCCCCAAGGTTGAAACCAGAATGGCTTTAATGGTGTGCATGCGGTTTTCTGCTTGCTCGAAGGCGATGTTGGCTGGGGATTCAAACACTTCCTCGGTGACTTCAACGCCATTAGCTAAAAATGGGTATTGCTCGGCAATTTGTTTGCCCATTTTGGTGTCGCTATTGTGAAAAGCAGGTAGGCAGTGCATAAATTTTGTGCGTGGGTTGCCGGAGGCTTTCATCATTGCGCTGTTAACTTGGTAGGGCAGTAATTGTTTGATTCGCTCGGCCCATGCTTCTACTGGCTCGCCCATCGATACCCAGACATCGGTATGGATAAAATCGACACCTTTTACGGCTTCCAGCGGGTCTTCGGTCAGCATGATGCGTGCGCCGGTTTCAGTGGCAAATTTACGGCATTGCGCAACAAAGTCTTCGTGTGGCCACAGTGCTTTAGGAGCGGCAACGCGGACATCCATGCCTAGTTTTGCGCCAATTAAGAGCAGCGAATTACCCATATTATTGCGGGCGTCACCCAGATAGGCGTAGCTGATATCGTGCAGCGGCTTGTCGCTGTGCTCGCGCATAGTTAGCACGTCGGCCAGCATTTGGGTGGGGTGGTATTCGTCGGTTAAGCCGTTAAATACCGGCACGTCGGCAAAGGCGGCTAGCTCTTCAACAATTTCTTGGCTGTAGCCACGATATTCAATGGCATCGTACAGCCGGCCCAGTACGCGGGCGGTGTCTTTCATGCTTTCTTTATGACCAATCTGCGATGAACTTGGGTCGATATAGGTGACGTTTGCGCCTTGATCGTAAGCGGCTACTTCAAAGGAGCAGCGGGTGCGGGTGGAGGTTTTTTCAAAAATGAGCGCAATATTTTTGCGTTTTAGATGCTGCTGCTCGGTGCCGGTGTATTTAGCGCGTTTTAGATCCCGAGATAAATCCAGCAGATAACGTAGCTCACGGGGGGTGTGATGCATCAGGCTAAGCAGATTACGATTATGCATATTGAAGGACATGATTTTCTCCAGACAAACGAAAGAAATACAAAAAGAACCAAGCGGCATCAGGGGGCCGCTGATTTCCTATGAGCAAAGCAAAAAAGATCGTTTAAGTGCCTTCGGCACGTTGGTTTAGGTGCGGGACTCCCCCGCGAAGTGGTTGATTTCTGCTTCGCCAAGAAAGTAAGCAAAGCGACAACAGCATAAGCACGAAAGCCCCTCAGCTGCGGATAATCGGGTCGGTGGCGGGCGGGATTGGCTGGATACTCCTTCCCAAGCGATCCCCCTCCCCGCTTGTTCCCCGTGCCCTCCGTGGTTCAAGATTTGGGTTTTACAAACGCCCAACAATCAGTAATCAACCGGATCGCGAATAATTGGGCAGGTCATGCAGTGGCCACCGCCACGGCCACGGCCTAGTTCGGCGGAGCTGATGGTGATGACTTCTACGCCAGCTTTACGTAGCAGGGTGTTGGTGTGGATATTGCGGTCGTAAGCTAAAACCACACCGGGTTGCAGGGCGACTACGTTGTTGCCGTCGTCCCATTGCTCGCGTTCGGCTTCAAAAGAATTGCCACCGGTTTGCACTACGCGCAGCGCAGGTAATTTGAGTGCTTCAGCCACCACATCTAAAAATGGTTTGCTTTCGCGGCGTAGATCAATGCCATTCGCTTTGCTTTCATCAGGGCGCAGGCTGAAGGCGACGATTTGTTTGACCACTTCAGGGAAGATGGTGACTAAATCGCGGTCGCAAAAGCTGAATACGGTGTCTAAATGCATGGCAGAGCGGGATTTTGGCAGGGCGGCCACGATCACTCGTTCGACGGCTCCGGCTTTAAATAAGGACATTGCAACTTGGCCAATGGCTTGATGCGAGGTGCGCTCGCCCATACCAATTAAGACGACGCCATTGCCAATCGGCATCACATCGCCGCCTTCTAGTGTGGCGCTGCCATGGTCGACATCGGGGTCTCCCCACCAAACTTTGACATCGGCTGCGGCAAAATCAGGGTGGAATTTATAAATAGCAGTGACGAGCAGGGTCTCTTGTCGTCGTGCTGGCCAATACATGGGGTTGAGCGTGACGCCGCCATAAATCCAGCAGGTGGTATCACGGGTAAATTGGGTATTAGGTAGCGGCGGCAAGATAAAGCTGGCATTGCCAAAGTTTTCACGAAAGATGCTAAGCACTTCTGATGGCGTGTCTATTGGCAAATCGGGGGCAACTACACCGCCCATTAGAAACTCTGCTAGATGGCGTGGTTCTAGAGACTCTAGCCAGCTACGTACTTCTTCCAGCAAACCAATGCCTACCAAATCTGCGGTGATCTTGCGATCGAGTATCCATTTTTTAGCTTCGGGATTAGCCACGGTGGTGGTGAGTAGATTGTGCATCTCAATCACATCCACACCGCGTTCACGCATTTTGGAAACAAAATCAAAGTGATCGCGTTTGGCTTGGCTTACCCACAGCACATCATCAAACAATAAAGAATCGCAGTTATTGGGGGTGAGCCGCATATGCGCTAGCCCCGGTGAGCAAACCATCACCCGCCTTAGCATGCCTACTTCAGAGTGAACGCCCAGTTGTAGATTTTCGGTACTCATCACATAGCTCCTATTAAAGCTTTAGAAAACCGGTGTAAAGGCCGTAACTCGCCGCAATGGCCCCAATTACAGCGGCTGCAAAGATAAATTTTTCAATGGTGGTAAAAACAATCTGGCCGCATTCTTTACGCGCCTTGGTATAAAGAATGGCGCCTGGCGCATACAGCAGGGCAGATAACAGTAAGAATTGCACCCCAGCCGCGTAAATCAGCCACATGCTGTAGAGCGTAGCCACCACTGAAATAATTAAGTCTTTATTGCGATTGCCACCATGCTCTGCATAGCCGTCGCCCTTATAAGCCACCATCACGCCGTAAGCGGTAGATAAAAAGTAAGGTACTAAAATCATTGAGGTCGCGAGTAGCAGCAGGCTGGTATAGGTGCTGGCTGCAAATAGAGTAATGATGAGAAAAACTTGCACGCCGCCGTTAGATAACCAAAGTGCATTGGCCGGCACGCCATTGGCGTTTTCTTTGTGCAAAAAACGCGGCATGGTCTGATCACGGGAGGCGGAGAACAAAATCTCGGCACAGAGCAAGGTCCATGAAAGCAAGGCACCCAGTAGCGAAATCACCAGCCCAATCGAGATAAAGATTGCGCCCCAGTGGCCAACAACATGCTCAAGCACATAGGCCATTGACGGGTTCTTTAAGCCAGCTAGCTCAGGTTGGCTCATTACCCCAAGGGATAAGACATTCACAAGCACTAGCAATAATAATGTGCTGAGAAAACCAATCACGGTTGCGCGGCCCACATCGGCACGCTTTTCAGCTCGGGCGGAATAAACACTTGCGCCCTCGATACCGATAAACACCCAAACGGTGACCAGCATCATATTGCGCACCTGATCCATCACGCTGCCTAGCTTAAGATTGCCCTTGCCCCAAAAATCGGTGGTGAATACATCTAGCTTGAAAGCTACGGCGGCCAGAATGATAAACATCACCAGCGGCACAATCTTGGCTACGGTGGTGACTTGATTAATAAACGCCGCTTCTTTAACGCCGCGTAATATTAAAAAGTGTACTGCCCAAAGCAAGATAGAAGCGCCAATAATGGCGGGGATGGTATTGCCATCGCCAAATATGGGGAAGAAATAACCCAGCGTGCCAAATAGCAAAACAAAGTAGCTGACATTGCCTAGAAAAGCGCTGATCCAATAACCCCAAGCCGATGAAAACCCCATGTAATTACCAAAGCCTGCTTTGGCATAGGCATAAACACCGGAATCTAATTCAGGTTTTTGGTTGGCGAGGGTCTGAAACACAAACGCCAGCATCAGCATCCCCACCGCCGTGATCGCCCAACCAATTAGCGTGGCTCCTGCACCGGCGCTTTGCGCCATATTCTGTGGCAAGGAGAAAATACCCCCACCAATCATTGATCCGACCACCATCGCAATGAGCGCGGTTAGTTTTAGCTTATGGGACGATTGCGTCATGATAAAGCACCTCGGTGCGTAGTGAGATAAACGCTACTCGTGCCGAACTTTAGCTCGAGATTGTAAGAAATTGAACCGATGTTATTACGGCATACTCGCCAAAATGTAAGCTTATTTTGTGAGCCTTGCATGAGTCACAGCAGAAGATGTGCGTAGTCTGTTCTTTTGCGACTACGTTGTTTTTGATGAAAAACAAAATTGTTATTCTTTGTTGAATTTAGCTGTCTTTAAGAAAAACAAAGATTTTATCAATCATTACCTAAGCTTTTTTGTTAAATTAAATCATATTATTTATCAAGTTTTTTTGGCTCATTTAAATGTATTTGGCATAAATTTACCGTAAAATAACTTATAAATAAGCATTTATTGGGTGTTTTTCTGCGATGTTTTGGTGAGCTCATTGTATGGAAAATTGAAAATGAGCTGAAGCAGTACAGGACTGTAATTACTATGGCTACCTATTGTTGATAATTAACAATGGACAAGTAAATAAAAAATGGGCTTGGATAGGCATTCACAAATTTTTGTAGTTTATGAATTGGCGGTACGTTATTGTCATTTTTATTAAAGAGTTCATGCTTGCTAGTTACACGAGGTTATTTTTTATTTCACAAAGATTACTTACAAGTATCATGGTCATTTCGCCGATGTTTTTCATGGGTTTTTGTAAGCAATTGGGTGCATGAGGGGAGGGGTAGGGTGAGGTGTACTGCTGATCAATGAGTAGACATTTTTCAGCTTGCTTTGAAAAAACTGTGGGTTAAATGAAAATAATCAAGCAAGTCACTTTGCTTTCTAAAAACACTGTAAATGGAGCTGTAGATCGCTCAAGAGCTTAGTAGAGGCTGTTGGCTTATTTCTTGAGCAGTTTGTGCAACTTACAAACATACGCTTACATTTATTTTCAAAATACTTTCAACAGTATTTTGTTAAATTTCTACTTATTTACAACAACATCTATGCTTATGTTTACAATCTCTGCATAGTTGAACTACATTCACACAATATTATTTAATACTAAAGCAATAAACCTGAAGTTTTGTCCTGATCTTATCTATTTACACAAAGATGCAAAGTTAAATGAAGTAGCCTCCTCGATTGGGTAAATATAGCTGGCACAATTTTCCCGCTAAGTGGTGTTACTACATCTGATGTTATTGCAATTTTTTTGCCGAAATAAGAATGATTTAGATCATTACAGCTTGTTATCAATTACGTTATTTTAATTCATATAAATATTTTTTGTAGCTTAGCTCTGAGTGTTTTAATTAATTGCTAAAAAATAAATATTAATTTAGATTTATATTGAGGTATTTGACTGTGTTAAACAACAAAGTAATCTCTATAGTAGGCGCTGGGGTCACAGGACTAAGCTGCGCATTAAAATTAGCCGGCTCAGAAATAACTAAAGGCTATACGATTCGTATTTTTGAGAATGGGGATAAAACAGGTGGCCGAGCGCATTCAATTAAAGTGGATGATTTCAGCATAGACTTAGGGGCAGGGCGGTTTTCACCCGCTTTGCATCCAAATGTTTCCAAGCTTGTTAGTGAGTTAGCAGAGAATATAGAGGTTTTTCCTTTTACAAAAATTGCACACCCACACCCACAACATACGGGGTTGAAAGAAGTATTGGCACAATTAAAGCCAAAAATCTTCAATAGCGATAATGAATCATTTTTTCAATTTTTATGTAACTATGTAGGGAGTGAAAAATCTCATGCCATTATTAATGGCTTAGGCTATGATTCCTTATTTTTGCCACAAATTTCACCAAAAATTGGCTACGATATTATTGAAAAACACCCGGAAATTCAGTGCTTTTCGGATAATTCATCTTATGAATGGTTTAATTTAGTCGATGGTTTTTCCGTATTAGTTAAAAGCCTATATGAAAGAGCGGCTGTACTAGGTGTTGAATTCTATTTTGAACATAAATTAGTCAATCTGCAAACAAAATCAAATAGTACTTTGCTTGAGTTCTCTGGCTCTGAGCAGCAAGAGATATGGCATAACAGTACATACACCATACTGGCACTTCCACCAACAGCAATGTCATCACTCAATATCGATTTTCCAGATAGCTGGAGCGATTATACTTATGGATCTATCCCTCTATTCAAAGGGTTTATATTTTTTGATCACCCTTGGTGGCAAGATTACAATTTAGAAAATAAAGTAACTATTGTCGATAACCCATTAAGGAAATTATATTTTAAAAGTGATAAATATATCTTCTTTTATACCGACAGTGCTTATGCTGATTTTTGGCAAGAAGAAACAAAAAAAAGTGAAAATGAGTATATAAATACAGTCATGAACTTAATCAGTGTAGCCTTAAATATTTCAATTAAAGAAATACCTTGGCCAGTAAGTCATAAATTTAAGTATTGGCCGAATGGCGTAGAGTTTGCTTTAGAAACCTCCCCCGAGCACCCTCCTATTTTATCTAAAAATAATGGCACAATTATCGCTGCTTCAGATGCATATACTTCACATTGCGGCTGGATGGAGGGGGGGATTATTGCTGGCAAAAATGCGGCAGAGCATCTATTAAAAAAATTAGAAAAATTAGCAGTAACAGAGAGAGATAAATTAATTTCTGAGTAAATACTGCACAAAACAACCTTATTAATTTTAACTGGTATGTATATTTAATGAGCATTTTGAATTTTCCACGTATTCACTTTAAAGGTGCTGCACGGCTTAATGTGCCAACGGGGAATAGAAATATTGCCGGTACTTTAGATATAGCAAATAATCGTGTGTATCAAGATGGCGCGTTGTTTGATTTAAAAAAGCACCCAAGCGAGTTTCATCAGTATCTAAAGCAATTGCCACCAAGGTTTAATTTGCAGGGTTTGCCTGATGACGAGGGTGTTTTTAATCAAGCTGCTGGGCATAATTTCTTAGGAAATAATCATTTCTCCTGGGAAAATACACAGATTACAGCGCTGCAAATACAGCCTGGTATGCTAGTGGAAAACGATTCATTGCTCGGTTGCAAGCTGGAGCTATGGGGACATTACAATGAATATTTGCGCACAACATTTAATCGGGCAAGGTGGGTAGATATTGATCCAAGCCGAGACGATACTTCGCAAATATATGCTGGGCAGCTCTGTATTAAAGAAGCAGCAGCTGCGGCTAATGCCCCCTATTTATTTTCTTCAGCGATTGATTGTGTGCATTCGGTTCGCTGCTATGGTGAGAATCATATTCAGCAAAAGCAGGCTCATTTCTTAGGGCCAGAGTTTGCTAAGACTAGGGTATTTCAATTTTCTGTAGCTAAAGATGCTGAACATTTTATTTTCAATCAATTAGATCTTAAATCTGAGTTTATTGAATACTTGCAGCAAGAGCTAAAAAGAAACGATGTATTAGGGCTGAGCATTCAGTACAGCGTTTTTAATATGTCTACTCCACAACAGCCAGATACGCCGGTATTCTATGATTTAAGTGGCAGTATTGGTTTATGGCTAAAGCAAGATATGGCCACATTTAGCAATGCTAGGGTTTTATATCCCGATAATAATCAGGGTTTTGGCCCTGTGGCGATTAAGATCCAAGGTGAGTGGGCAAGTATCAGTATGGCTTGCAGTATTCCATTTACTAGCCGTGAAGCCCAATGTACTGGGCAGCAGCTAACTCATGCTCTAGGGCCAAAGTATTCTCTGGGCACATTAGAGCTCAGAACTAAAAGTGGGGCATTATTGGCCAAAATACCTGAGTCAGTATATCTCCCATTCTGGAAAACGGCTGGAGTTTTTGATGTACCATTATTAATAAACGCCACAGATGATTCTTTAATATTGCATGGTGTTGGCAATCAATGGTTAGAATCTGATTGGCTGATTCAAGCAGAGCAAAATGTTATTTCCTTAGAAGCACCCGACAGAAAAAACAATACTTTTTTCTCTAAGGATATAAAAATATTTAGCTACTATCGTGGCAAGCCAAAAGCTAAAAAAGATATCTGTGTTTTCATTGAGAACAAAGCGATTGTTAGCACGGCTCAATTAATGGTCTCTAGCAATGAACAGGGCCAAGCCTCGCTGATGATTACGAGCAGAAAATCGGGAGTGAGTGAGGTTTTTGTTGGCGACCACAGGGGAAAGATATTGGTACGTGTACTCTCTGATGATTGGGCGCTCTTAGATACCCCTGATCATTTGGTGGATTACACTTTTCTGTATGAACAGGTCATGAGTTATTACGAGCTGATTTATCCATTTATGGCCGATAAAGTATTTAGCATGGCCGATCAGTGCAAATGCGAAACTTATGCGCGATTAATGTGGCAAATGTGTGATCCGTTGAATCGTGATAAAAGTTATTACATGCCAAGTACCAGAGAAATGTCTTATGCTAAATCGATACTTTTTCTTAAATATTTAAGAAATGTTGAAGAATCGGCCTTAAGCGATCAAAAAACAACAGCCCTAGTCAAAAATGAAAAAAATGGTGAAATTAGCAGTAAAGAAGAATTAGTTAAGGTATTAAAGCAAGCGGTGAATTTAGAATTATCCATCATGCTGCAGTACCTATATGCCGCATATTCCTTGCCAAACTATGCTGCTGGTGAGCAATTAGTGGCTAGCAAAAGATGGAACGTAGAGCAATTAGCCTTAGTTTGCGGTGGGGCAGATCGAAGACAGTATTCTGGTTGGCGTGGCACAATTTTAGAAATTGCCCATGAAGAAATGATTCATTATTTGATTGTGAATAATCTATTAATGTCTTTAGGCGAGCCATTTTTCCTAGGTACGCCCTTGTTTGGTTCAAAAGCAGCTGAAGAATTTGGCCTTGATACTGAGTTTTCTTTTGAACCGTTTTCAGAGCATGTGCTAGCAAAGTTTGTTAGGTTTGAATGGCCGCATTATTTTCCATCTACAGGAAAATCGATAGCAGATTTTTATGCCTTAATTCGCAGGGCATTTGCCAATATCCCTGATCTATTTAGTCGAGAAGTGGCTAAATCAAGCGGTGAGCATCATTTGTTTTTAAATGAGCTTACAAACAGAAAGTTCCCAGCTTATCAATTAGAAGTAAATAATCGAGAAACAGCATTATTCGCCATTGATTTTGTTACAGAGCAGGGCGAAGGGGCCGCAGCAGATTCGCCCTATTATGCCCAAAGCCATTTTAATCGATTAAGAGAAATATCCCGCACATTACTCACAAGTGAAGTGCCATTTGAGCCTGCAATCTCAGTTTTAAAAAACCCTGCATTAGACCCAACACCTGGCTGCAATACAGTATTAAACCCCGAGGCTAGGCAGCTTATGGTTTTATATAAAGGCTGCCATGAGCTGACCTTTCATATGATGATTCAACATTTTGGGCAAAAGCCTTTAGGTAGTTTGCGCCGCTCAAGAATAATGAATGCTGCAATCGATATTATGGCAGGGATATTAAGGCCTTTATCGGTACAAATTATGTCAATACCTTCAGGCGTTCCTGGCCGTAATGCTGGCCCACCTGTGCCACAGGCGATTCAATTTAGCTTGATTGCAGATCATCAGGCCGGTTGTGAGGCACTCGCAATGCAATGCCGAGCGCTTGCAAAATACGCGAGAGAAATAAAAGGGATTAAACCTGCAATAGCACAAATTGAATTACTTGAGTTTTATGATAAACAAATGATGGATCTTGCAACTGGAAAACTTTCACGGGAAGGCTGATAAATGAAGAAAATAATTATTGTGGGGGGGGGCTTAGCAGGTGGTTTGGCCGCCATTTATTTAGCTAAACGTGGGCATGATGTGCATGTTTTTGAAAAACGTGGCGATCCTTTTTTGGCGTATTCAGATTATATAGATCAAGTTAGCTCGCGGGCGATAGGCGTGAGTATGACGGTGCGTGGGATTCAAGCGGTTTTAAATGCAGGTATTCCTAAAGAAGAGTTAGATTTATGTGGGATTCCTATCACTGGCATGTCTTTTTGTATTGCTGGAAAATTTAAAACCAGAGAATTGCCCGCCATTGATTCTCTTTCGCCTCTTTCATTAAGCAGGGCGGATTTTCAGAAATTATTAAATAAATATGCAGTTATTAATAATGTTCATTATCACTATGGTCAACGATGCTTAGAAGTTAATTTAGATGATAAAACAATCACCACTAAAGATAATAATGGGCTGATTGTTGAGCATAAGGGCGATCTATTGATTGGTGCAGATGGAGCACGCTCTGCTGTGCGGCAAGCTATGCAAAATAATATCCGCAGATTTGAATATCAGCAATCATTTTTCAAACATGGATATAAAACACTCGTTATCGCAGATGCCAGCCCGCTTAATTTAAGAAAAGATTTAATCTATTTTTTTGGAATGGATTCTGGCGGTATATTTGCTGGGCGTGCAGCTACCATTCCTGATGGCAGTATTAGCTTTGCAGTTTGTTTACCTTATCAGGGGGAGATTAGTTTAAATACTAAAGACAGCGCAATTATGGGGCGCTTTTTTGATAAGTACTATGCAATGCTGCCTGAAGAAACTAGAAAAGAACTGCTATCACAGTTTATAGAAAAGCCAAGTAATGATTTGATTAATGTAAAATCTTCAGTTTTTCATTATAAGCAAAATGCATTAATTCTGGGAGATTCAGCCCATGCCACTGCGCCTTTTCTGGGGCAGGGAATGAATATGGCGTTAGAAGACGCTTATATCTTGAATGCATTATTCGAAAAGCATGAGGATGATTTTGAAAAAATTC
This sequence comes from Iodobacter fluviatilis, assembly GCF_004194535.1. Lineage (NCBI taxonomy): Bacteria > Pseudomonadati > Pseudomonadota > Betaproteobacteria > Neisseriales > Chitinibacteraceae > Iodobacter > Iodobacter fluviatilis. The sequence continues at coordinate 2,217,992 of NZ_CP025781.1, forward strand.
TGCCTGAATTCACTCAGTTAAGGAAAGTTGAGGCCGATGCAATGCAAGAGATGGCCATTAATAATTATGAAGTGCTGAGTCGGTCTAACCCTATTTTCTTTATGCGCTCAAAATATACTCGTTATATGAGTAATAAATTCCCTGCCCGCTATCCTCCGGATATGGCTGAAAAGCTTTATTTCACCTCGATGGCTTATCGGGAGCTAAGAGATATTCAGCAGAAGCAAAATGTTTGGTACAAACTAGGGAGAGTCAACTAATGAAGATCTTAGTCGTCGGAGCAGGGCCTGCGGGCCTGATGTTTGCCAGTCAGTTAAAGAAAATTAAACAAAATTGGGATATCGCCATTGTAGAAAAAAATACAATGGATGAGGTTATCGGCTGGGGTGTGGTTTTACCTGGCAGGGCCCCCCAGCACCCTGCTAATCCATTAAGTTATTTAGCTAATGATCAAGAAGTTGATGCGCAATATATGAATGAATTTTGTTTTGTTCATCAAGGCGAATACGCAAAGGCAAGTACGGGTATTACTTTGTGCGGCATAGAAAGACGATCTTTAGTCGGCGCTTTAAGAGCGCTTTGCAGTGATTTACTGATTCCAATTAGCTATTCTTCGCCATTATTTGATGGAGAAGGCTTGGATACGGATGCCTACGATTTAATTGTTATTGCGAATGGAATTAATAATATATCCAATTATTTTAATGAAGCTTTAGCACCTGATGTTGAGTTCGGTAAGAATCGCTATATGTGGTATGGCACGCCAAAGATATTTGATTCGATGAACCTAATTTTTAAACAAACGGCTCATGGTGTATTTATTGCACATGCATATAAGTATTCCCGCTCGATGAGCACTTTTGTGGTTGAGTGCAGTGAGGAAACGTATCATGCTGCCGGTATTGAGTCTTTATCGGCCGCAGAAGCAAAAGTATTTATTGCCAATATCTTTAATATTGAGCTTGATCGGCAGCCGGTTGAAGCTCAGCCCGGTTTGCAATGGCGAAATTTTGTAACGCTGAGCCATGCCAAAGCGTATGAAGGCAATTTAGTGCTGATTGGTGATGCCTTGCAAACAGGCCATTTTTCTATTGGTCATGGCACGACTATGGCGGTGGTTGCTGCGCAAATGCTGGTAAAGGCACTTTATGAGCATGCAGAATTAAATAGCGCTTTAGAGGATTTTAATGAAAAGGTTATGCCGCTTATGCAATTATTTAGCGGGCATGCCCATATCAGCCGTACTTGGTTTGAAACTGCGGCAGAAAGAATGGATTTAAGCGTTGGCGAATTGGCAAAGAGTTTTGCTGAGCGTCGCGAGCAGCTCCCCCTTTGCCTGCCGCCTTAGCGCAGGCACTCGGCATGGCCTTATTGCGTAAGGAATATTAAGATGATTTCAGAGCAAATTCTACCGCCACGCTTACCTGAGCAATGGAGCAGTAGCTATATTTCTTACTGGCAGCCTATGCAAAAAGATGACCAGATTACCTCGGGTATTTGTTGGTTTGATTATGAGCAAAATCGTTGCCGGATTGATGGTTTATTTAACCCATGGTCAGAGGAAAAAACGGGCCATCGCCTCTGGATGTCAGAAATTGTGACGGCCAGTGAGGGTAAAACGAAGAAATCAAAAATTGCTTACTATCGTGAACCGGCACAGGGTGAGACAGAGTATGCAGCAGTCGTTCTTGATGATGATTTAGAAACTTGCCACGAAGTCTTATTAAGGCAGGATGTTTTATTGCAATACCAAGCCAGCTATGCAGGAAGTCAGACTTTGTTGGGCAGGGAAACAGAAGCTTGGACTTTTACTAAGCCAGGTAAAGGTCCCTCAACGTATTACTTTGTAAAAGGCACTAATCAATTGATTAGAATGGTGACGGGAGATCCTGAGGTGCATGCTTCTATTCGTGATTTTCCTAATTTTACAACGCATGCTATTGCTGATGAGGTGTTTTTAAACGGCGCTTAATTGGCATTGCATCAATTAAAAAGGCAGGGCAATCATTGCCCTGCCTTTTTAATTTAATTTCTTTAGCGGGCATCTCGTATTGATGTGGGATGCCCGATAGGGCAATAGCGTTGATTACAATAAATTAGTGCGCTCTCGTTTTTATTACTTTTGTGAGTTTCATTAAGTAACGGCTTGAAAATGTGAGGGCTATTGTTCCGCCAATCAAATCAGCAATTGGGAAAGATAACCAGATTCCTGTGCTGTGAAAGTAAAGGGGAAGGATAAAAATAAGGGGAATAAGTAGAATATAGGTTCTAGCTGCATCAAGCAGCATGGCAGGTAGTGCTTTGCCCATGCCTTGAAATAAACCACTAGACATCATGCATACCCCTGAAGCTAGAAAACCAAGAAAGCAAATCGCTGCAATCTTTTTTCCTTCAGAAATAATTTCTGGGCTTTGTGTGAAAAGTAGTAATAGCCATTCGGGATTAAAGCAAAGCAGCGCCGTAACGATTACGCCCCATATGCTGCTACAAATAAGGGCAGAAATATAAGCCTGTTGTACTCGCTTAAATTGCTGTGCACCATAATTAAATGCAGATAATGTTTGTAGTGCAATCATCATGCCAATAATGGGTAAAAATAAAAACATATAACAACGCATTAAAATACCATGTGCGCTAATCAGGGTGCTCGATTGCTCTGGGATCACCACAGATATGGAGTAAACCGATACTGCCATGATAATTGAAAAGCCACCATGAGAAAGTAAAACAGGCATGCCAAAGCTGATGATATCTAAATAAACTTTTAATTTAGAAAAAAAATATTGTGGCTTAAATTTTGCTGCGTTTTCACCTTTATTTTGCAGTTGTAATGCCATCACTAAAGCTATACTCATGGCGCAGGCCGTGGCCCAAGCTGCGCCTGCAACGCCCCACTTAAAAACGAAAATAAAAAGGGCATCAAAAATAATATTTAGAATTGATCCCGTGGCTAATACTTGCATCATTGCTTTTGGATTACCTGATGCACGAAAGCTTTCGGTGATTTGATTACTAATAAACCCAACGATAGAGAATATAAGTACCGGTACAAGATAACTATCGGCCTCTTGAATAAATTCATGGGGCACAGCCAATAATGCATAAATGGTGGGCCTAAAGATCATCAGTAAGGCAGAAATAATAATTGCGCTAGCAATGGCAAGTAAGAATGATGCAGAAAAAACGCGGGAGGCTTCTTCGTACTGTTTCGCCCCTAAATGCCTTGAGATAATTGAGGCCATGCCACTTCCTTGCATGGTACTAATTGCAAGTAAAAACATTTGTATAGGAAAAACAGCAGATACCGCACCCATTGCATGATGGCCAATGCCGCGGGATATAAATAGGCCATTTACAACAATATACATGCCATTAATGACCAAACCCACAATAGTTGGCAGTGCCATATATAGAAATTGTTGAAAAATGGGTGATTTTAGAAGAGGAGATTCACTATTTATATGGTTATCATCTATATACGCCAATTTCATTGACATGGTGGACCTTTGTTGAGTTTGTTTTAATGTTTGAGCATAAGGCATGCTTGGTGGTTATCGATTATAAAATGCCGCACAGACTATGGATGTGCCTTATTAAGATACAAATAAAGATAGTAAAATATTAGGATGTAATTGTCCTTGTTTTTAATTAAAGCGTTGTAAAAAGTGAATTGTTTTTATGTGTAGCGATAATTATGGATAGTAAGTTTATTATTCTTTTTTAATTCTTGATGTTATCGTGGCTTGGCTTTGTTGCACAAATCAATTTAAGAACGAAGCACTCCAAACCCCATACGGATTTTCGCCACCCGTACCGTTACTGGTATGCCTAGTTGCGTGCAGCGATTTAAGATCGCAACGCGTACTCGCAACTCTGCCCCCTGCCGATCAAAATCCCTAGCTATTACCCGTTAACCCAACAATTTGAAACAGCGCATCTTGGTTTCAATCAAGAGTAGCTGATGATAGTCACTCCAGTTTTTCCACTCGCTTTCGCCCTGCATCTTGATCCCCGTACTTTCGAGCAATCATTGCAGACCACCCATACTTTTTTCGGTTCAGGCATGCCTCATGCGTTCATGATGCCAGCAGTAGGGCTTAGGCGATTTGTGCAACAAAGTTGGTTTGAACTTAAAAGTGGTGAATGAATTGCTATGAAAGCATTTTCTTGTAATTTGCTTTCTTTTTTTGTGGGTTTTTATTGGGTGTGACGAGCCGGTTTTTTACTGAAGTGGTGATCGTTTCTTACTAGTTGGGGCGGGGGTGAATGAATTTCAAAAGAAGTAATTTCTTACAAAAGAAAGATATAAATTGCGCTATATATCCTATGATTTATCATGCTCTGATTAATTGCCATGGGTAGTATGAAGTATGAATATTGAGAAAGTAGTATTTGGGTTTTTTATCTTATTGGCATTTACTCTTAATTTTGGCTTTGTGCTGGGGCCAATGGATGTTGCTCACCAGCATGATGTCTTTGAATTATTTCTGGCCATTGTGGTTAGCCTTATTGCCACCGTGATTAAATTTGGCGATCGTACTCAAGTAGGGGCTTTGCATTTGGCAACCAGCTTAGTGGCCGATTTGCAATTAATTGCTGCAGCTTTAGTTTGGGGGCACGCTATGTATGTTACTCAAGTTGGGATGACACCAGAAGTGACCTCCATGGTCGTGTCATTTTCTGCCGGAGCGCTCGCTGCCAATGTAGTTTCGGTGGTCTTGCTGATCGGTGAAACTTTGCAGCACCGGCGTTAGGTTATTAGTGATGCCTAATATATTCTTTATGGTGATGCGGCGCATGCGTGCGCCGATTATTACGCTGATTCTTATATATGCCATTTCGGTTTTAGGCTTGGTGCTGATTCAAGGTTTAGATGATCAGGGCCGTCCTTATCAAATGGATTTTTTCCATGCTTTTTATTTTATTAGCTATACCGCAACCTCAATTGGCTTTGGGGAAACACCCTATCCATTTTCTTATTCGCAGCGTTTATGGGTTTTATGCTGTATTTATTTATCAGTGACCGGTTGGGCTTATAATTTAGGGTCTATTTTTACGCTCTTTAATGATCAAGCATTAAAGCGGGCAATTCAACACGCTAGATTTAAAAATAAAGTACAGCGTTTACGTGAGCCATTTTATTTGATATGTGGCTATGGGCAAACAGGGCGCTTGTTGTGTAAAGTACTAGATGATTTAAATATTCGCTTTGTTGTGGTCGAACAAAAAGAAGAGCGGGTTAATGATTTAGCCTTGGCAGATTTTCATTCAGATCCTATTTATTACGCAGGAAATGCCTCTAATCCTGAGTTACTAAAAATAGCCGGTATTCAGCACGCAATGTGCCGAGGGGTGCTGGCGATTACTGGAGATGAGAATGTTAATTTGGCCATTGCAATGGCGGCCTTTGTTTTACAGCCCAAATTAGTCTCTGTGTGTCGCTGTAAAAACAAGTCGGTTGCAGAGAATATGCAATCGTTTGGCGCAAACAAAGTAATTAATATGTTTAATGCGGTAGGTAAGCAGTTTCAAATGCTTTTGCATGCACCGCATACCTATCGCTTATGGAATGTACTTTCAGATTTTCCTGGGCAGCCCATTACTGGATTACTGCGCCCTCCTAGCGGGCATTGGGTGATAGTCGGTTATGGCCGCTTTGGAATGTCTATGCGTGCGGCTTTGCTGCAAGAGGGTGCAAGCGTAACTGTAATCGATCCTGACCCGCAGCCTGATTTATTGCCTAAAGAGTTTGTGCAAGCCCTAGGTGTGAATGCCACCGCTTTAATTGCCGCAGGTATTGAACGCGCTTCGGGTTTATTGGTTTGTCATGATCACGATATTAATAATTTATCGGCACTCGCTACAGCTAAATTGATTAACCCTAAGCTATTTGTGGTGGCAAGGCAAAATCTGCGCGATAACCATTTATTGTTTGAAGCGTTTAAGCCTGATATTACATCCATTCGCAGCGAAATTGTGGCGCATGAATGTTTACGCTCGATTGAAACGCCATTATTAGCGCAATTCTTAGACTTAATAAAAGATGAAGATGAAGCTTGGGCCAAGGCTTTGATTGATCAATTGGCTAATTTATGTGATGGTAAAGTACCAGAGATTTGGAGCATTACCTTAAACGCTAAAAACACCGCGGCGGTGTATGCATTTTTAGCCAATCCGTTGCCGTGTTTACGCTTAGGACATTGGATTAACGATCCTTTTGGTAAGGGGAAATTAAAATGCCAAGCGCTATTGCGTTTGCAAGATGAAGAAGCGCAGCTTTGGCCTGCCTTAGATACCCCGCTACGCTTTGGCGACCAATTACTCTTTGCTGGGAACCATGATGCTTATCTTGCGCATATAGCCATGCAGGAGGCGACCCATTTATTAGATTTTTCTCGCACAGGGATAATAGAGCCGCAAAGCTGGGTATTTAGAAAGTGGGCAGAGCGCAGGCAGAATAATTAAGTGATGATGGGTTACGCCAAGCATAAGCCGCTTGTCTAACCCGCTCTACAAACAATTAGGCTTAAATAGAGCATGTAGCTGGGGGTTGGGTGTAATAAAGTAGAACAATCTGATGAGATATCTATTCAGTATTGCGTCTAAATACCCAGCTCATTCCGTTCGATACGCTTGGGGTAAATTGATAGCCTTCACTATTAAACGCTTTTAAATCTTCGGCTTGATTAATGTTGTGGCTGGCGGCCCAGCGTACCATTAGACCTCGGGCGCGTTTGGCGTAGAAGCTGATTATTTTGTATTTGCCATTTTTATAATCTTCAAATACTGGTGTAATAAGCGGGCTATTTAATAGTTTGGGCTTGACCGATTTAAAGTATTCGGTAGAGGCTAGATTAACTACTGTTTTAGGCTGTAGTTGGTTGATTGCTGTAGTAATGGTTTCTCCCCAAAAGGCGTAGAGATGATTACCCGCAGGATTGACTAGAGACGTGCCCATTTCTAAGCGATAGGGCTGAATTAAATCTAAAGGGCGTAGCAGGCCGTATAGGCCGGATAAAATGCGCAGATGGTTGGATAGATAATCCAGTTGAATTTGATTCATTTCCCCCGCATTGAGCCCCTCATAAACATCACCCATAAAAGCCAGTACGGCTTGCTTGGCGTTGCTTGGCGTAAAGTCTGGATGCCAGGCTTGATAACGCCCAACATTAAGCGCCGCCAGTGGATCAGATAGCTTCATAAGGCTGGCAATTTGAGCCGGTGATTGCTGCTTAAGCAGCTTAATGAGCTGAGCGGAGTGAGCCAAAAAATCAGGCAGGCTGAAGTCGGGGGTGACGGGGGGAGTCGTGTAATCCAGCGTTTTGGCTGGAGAGAGCAACATAAGCATGGCGGACTTTTATGGCTGGATGAGCGTTGAAAAACTAAAAGCGGCAAGAAATCTGTGGCCTGTAGGCTGGGCACAAAAATGTGCCCAGCCTACATGAATACCTTGGGGCGGAATGAAAGTTAAAAATCGCTTATGGTGCTCGTGCCATGTTGCAATTTTCTCCTTGTTCAGCCTCAAAACTGGGCCAAGCGCAGCCGTGAATGAAACGTCAATAGAGCCTAAGGCTCAACCCCTGAGCCGCGCAGTAGGGCCGCGAGTTCCATGGCGGTTTTGACCTGCATCTTTTCTAAAATCCGTGCACGGTGAACTTCTACGGTTTTCATGGAGATGGATAAATCATCGGCAATTTGTTTATTTAAACGGCCTGTAAGAATTAGCTTCATCACTTCACGCTCGCGCGGGGTGAGTGTGCCAAGGCGTTTGGTGATTTGCATTTTGATTTGCCATACACCGCGCTTGGTGGCGTCGTTGGCAAGGCAGCGCTCAACCAGATCAACAATATCGTTATCGTTAAATGGCTTTTCAACGAAATCGGTTGCGCCTTGTTTTAATGCGCCAACGGCCATTGGCACATCGCCGTGGCCAGTTAAAAACACCACGGGTGGGCAATATGGGTGTTCTTTGATCCGATCAAACAGCTCTAAGCCGCCCATGCCGGGCATGCGTACATCAAGTAGCAGGCAGCCGTAACGCTCGGGTGAGTAATCTGCAAGCAGCGCTTCGGCACTGGCGTAGCTATCGGCACGGTGATTACGGGTGGAAAATAGCCAGACGAGGGCATCACGAATAGCGTCATCGTCATCAACAATTGCAATGCGGCGATCAAGGTTCATTAGCGTGGGTTTCCTCTGAGGGGGCAGTAAAATCTACCGTCAGTTTGAATATTGGGTGGAAAAAAGCGCTGCATCTCGCATACGCCATTGTCAACATTGATTGCGAGAGCGTGCGTCAAGGTTCATTTGCCTGAGATTCCTCAGAGAACGGAACAGTAAAGATAAAGCGGCAACCGCCGCTAGGATTGTTTTCTGCCCAAAGACGGCCTTGGTGGTATTCAATAATCGAGCGGCAAATATTCAGCCCCATCCCCATTCCTGTGTCTTTGGTGGTGTAAAACGGTTTAAATAATTGTTCCATTTGTTCGGCGCTAATACCAGTGCCGCGATCCGCAATGATAACTTGTAAGTAATCATGCTCGCGGCTGAGCATAATTGCTAATGTTTTTTGTTCGATCGGGGTCTCGCTCATGGCCTCCATAGCGTTTCGGATCAAGTTGAATAATACTTGCTCCAGCATGATGGGATCGACATAAAGGTCAGGCAAATCGCTGGGCTCTGAAATGCTAATTGCGACTTGTCGTCTAACGGCCTCGTGGGATTGCAAATCCAGTACGGTATCAAGCAGACCCGTAATAGTGCAGCGGCGGCGATGTGGTGCACGGCGCTGCACAAACTCTCGAATGCCACGAATAATCTGCCCAGCTCGCCTAGCCTGCTCGCCCATCTTGTCGATGGCTTGCGATAGCTGCTGTAAATTAGGCGTTGGGTTGGCCAGAATATTGCGGCAACCAGAGGCGTAGCTGGCAATCGCGCCCAGTGGCTGGTTAAGCTCATGCGCAAGGCTAGAGGCCATTTCGCCCATTGAGATTAAGCGGCTGGTTTGCTGGATTTTTTCGTTTTGTAGCCGCTCGCGTTCGGCGGCAGATTTTAGCGCGGTAATATCGGTGGCTACTTCTAGCCAAACATCGGAATCATCTACCCATAAATTATGGCGGCTTTTAATCTGAAACCAGCGTTTATGAAGGCCATCATACCATTCGGAATCGACCGGAGTATCAAAGCGGCGGGCGCTAAACGGCACGATACAACAGCGGCCACGTCGGTCTGGCAGATTGAATGAGCGATCAAATTGCCGGTTACTCATCAGCAGCTCACCGCTATCTGCATCACTCACGGCTACGGCGGTATCGAGGCTATCGAGCACCGTTACAAAGCGTTGGTGCGAGGCTTGTAATACTTCGCGCTCACGTTTTAGCTCGGTAATATCGTAGAGTGAGCCCATCCAGCCAATATGCCTGCCTTCGGCATTGATTAAATTGGAGCCGTGCAAGCTCACATCAAAGCGCTCGCCATTCTTACGCATAAAGCGCACTGCTTGGCCGTTTGGGTCGGCTCTGCCTTGGCGAATGGCATCAAAGGCGGCTTGGCAGCGCTCTAATTCTTCCGGCGGCCAATATGGCAATGGCGGCTGTTGGCCGAGTAGCTCATCTGCGCTATAGCCGGTCATTTCGCAAAAAGCGCGATTTACATAAATAAGACGGCCATCCTTATCCATCGCGCGCATCCCACTGACCAGCGAGTCTTCCATCGCTTGGCGTAAGGCGGTTTCTGCTCGCAGCTGAGATTCGGCAAAGGAGCGTACTCGCATCACGCGATGCAAAAGTGCGGTGGAAGCCAGCATACCTATAGCCAATACGAGTAATAGCCAAGGCAATGATTCGGTAAGCCTATGCCTTGGTGCATGATATAGCTCGGCTTGTATCGCAAGGCCAAGCGGTGGGGAATCGAGGGAGATGCGGGTTTTTAGACCGCTGGGGTCGAGTTGGCGGCTGGATTTTGCGGCGAGGGTAGCAAAATTGTGGTTGAGCAAGAGTACCTGATAGCGCTGAGCAATCCACCACGGTACCTGTTGCTGAAGGAGGCGATCAAACGATATTGTGGCCACAATGAAGTGCTTTCCATCGGCCATCGGCAGCGCAAATTGGGCTAAAGAGGGCTGCTCTGGCTCGGTACGTAAATAGCTCCAGCCACTTTCACCGTTAAAAGGCAGCGTTCTTTGTTGCGGGGCGCCCCACCAAACATTTGAATCTGTTTGGTTTCTGATGACGAGGCTGATGATTTCTGGGCTGTTTTGAATTAAAGACATAGCCCGCGCCTGAAAGAGTGCGGATTGTCTGCTGTAATCGGTGGCGGCTAAGGCGGTAATCGCGTCAGTATCAGCGATGATTTGTTGGGTAATGGCTTGTTTTTGCCAGAGCAAATCTTGCTCTAGCTGATTGCTACGTTCTTTTTTACCTTCGTCGGTGGTTAGTAAAATCCAGCTGGAAAAAGCGAGCGTAAATAACGCGGCAATCAGACCTGGCAGTAGTTGTAGCCAACGGCCAAATTGCGGGGAACGGGTGATGGAGTGGATAGTCAATCTGCTAAGCCAAGGTATTGCCCCGAGAAGGTCGGGAATCTTTACAGAAGGCTAATACGGATGTCAGGAATTGTCTAGCAGCCTGTCGGACTTAGCATCAGTCAGCTGCAAAATCACCTGATCGGCCTATATTTCACCAGATTTTTGACCAATAACTCGTTATTGGTGCTGCAAATCCGGCAAAATCTGGTCTCGACCATGCGATTTTTCGCTTCGACCGTCTAAGTCCGATAGGCGGCTAGCTGGTTGTTGGGTTAGGCGCGTTATATAGCAAGGCAAGGCCCGCAGGCCTTGTAATGACTTACACCGTTACAGGATTAATCAACGGCTTGCCATGCGCAAAGGCGCTGACTTCACAGAGCACTGCCTCAGCGATATTTTCTAAGGCTTCAGTGGTTAAAAAACCTTGATGCGAGGTGATCATGACATTGGGGAAGGTGGTGAGCCGTGCCAGCGTATCGTCTTCTAAGGCAAAGCCAGATAGGTCTTCAAAAAATACACCTTCTTCGTATTCGTAGACATCTAAACCCACACCGCCTACTTGGCCGCTTTTGAGCGCATCGAGTAGGGCGTTGGTATCGATTAAACCGCCTCGGCTGGTGTTGATGACCACAGCACCGTGCTTCATTCCTGCGAGGGTATTGGCATTAATCAAGTGCTTGGTTTCTGGCGTGAGAGGGGTGTGCAGCGAGATAATATCTGATTGCGCTAATAGCTCAGGCAGCGAAACAAACTCGCAGCCCATTTCTGCCGCGCGTTCTGCCGTGGGGTTGCGATCAAAAGCCAGTACTCGGCACCCAAAGCCATGCGCAATCGACATGGTAGCGGCACCAATCTTGCCCGCGCCAATTACACCAAAGGTGCGGCCATGCAAATTAAAGCCCACTAAGCCATCTAGCGAGAAATTGCCATCCCGTACTCGGTTATACGCACGGTGTGTTTTGCGCACCAAGGTAAGCAGCAGGGCAAAAACGTGCTCGGCAACGGCTTCAGGTGAGTAAGCGGGAACTCGCGTCACACTGATGCCATACTTGGCCGCCGCATTAAGATCAACGCCATTAAAGCCAGCGCAGCGCAGCGCCACTAACTTAACGCCTAATTTAGCCAATTGCTCCAAGGTGGCAGCATCAACACGATCATTTACAAACGGGCAAACCACTTCAAAGCCCGATGCTAGCGCTGCGGTTTGAATATTGAGGCGGTCTTCAAAAAACACCAGTTCATGTCTATGGGGGAGATTAGCTTGGCTAAGTGAGGCTTTATCGTATTTTTTACTATCAAAAACGGCGATGCGCATGGTTAAGCTCGGTTGATATTTGATTTAAAACTTAAGAGCCTAGCAGCCTGTCGGACTTAAGACTGATCTACTACGGACAAGCCTGATTTGGCCATATTTCACGCATTTTCTCGTTGAATAGCCAGCTATTCGCTTCAAAAACCCACGAAATCTGTCTCAAACCGGTCTTTCCCTCGCTACGATCGCTTAAGTCTGACAGGCTGCTAGCCTTCTTTAAACATATGGGTATGGCTACTGGTGAGCGCTCGACCTTTCCAGTGAAAACCGGAAATCTTTGCGGTGAGTACATCTGCCGCCGCAGCACTTTCTGTATGTAGTTGCACTAAGGCCAGTGCGTTATCGGAGCCGCCTTCGGTGATCGTTACCGCTCCAAATTCATGTAAACCAATTTCATCGGTAAGCAGTGTTTGCACGTCTTCTACACTAACTTCAGCAGGAAGATTGCCGATAACAATTTGCATGGTTAAACCCTTTTCATTGAGGATAAGTAAAAAAATAGTGATTTATTTTCTGCCTGCATGGCGACGTAAACGGTTGTAGCGGTTGGCTTTGTTCGTGGCTAAATAGCTAGGAGCGATGGCCTCTAAGGCCATCGGCCGCCAAGCGAGCTCAGGGGCAAAGCCTGCGGAGTCGATATTATCGACTTGCAAGGAGTCAAGGTTGTCGTGGCTAAGCGGAGGGTTGGGTAATAGGCTCATTAGGCTAGCTTGTGCCCTTGCGGCCCAATTTGGTAAGGAAATAATAGGCCTACATGTACCAATAGTCTGAGCGGTATAGCGCACTAATTCTTTGAGGGTATAAACCTTGGGGCCGACGAGGCTAAGTGTTTTGCCAATTAGGGCGGTATTGCTCACGCCTTCGGCAAAAGCACGCGTGACATCCTGCACCCATACAGGTTGGAAGCGCGTGTCCGCCCCTGCCAGTGGTACAAATGGCGCTATTTTAAGCAGGGATGCAAATAGATTTAAAAATTGATCTTCCTCACCAAATACCACAGACGGTCGATAAATAGTCCAATCTAAGCGGCTGGCTAAAACCAGTGCTTCTGCCTCGCCTTTGCTACGCTGATATATGGATGGCCCATGGATATCGGCACCCAAGGCGCTCATATGCAGATAGCGATGCACGCCTTGCTCGGTACAGGCGGTGATGATTTTTTCGGTGAGCGTGACATGGGCGCGTTTAAAGCTGGCTTCAGAACCTTGCAAGATACCAACTAAATTGATCACTATGTCTTGGCCTGCCACTAGCTTGGCCAAGGTGGCCGGATCGTGCACATCGGCGTTGATCAGATTAAGGTGGGTGAGCGGCAGTAAGTCAGCCCGCACCTGCTCACGCTGGCGTGTTGGCAAGGTGACGTGGTGTCCTGCCGTAGCGAGCTTGGCGGCTAGCTGGCGGCCAATAAAGCCGCTGCCTCCTATCAATAGAATGTTTTGCATCTTGTGGCCTTTTATTCGGCGGAGCCAGCCTTGGCATTAATATTGGCCAGCCTTTGTTTGAGTGGCATACCTTGCCCAGAAAAAGCGTGAGCATAATGAATAGCGTTAGCCATCACTTTTTTCACGTAATCGCGGGTTTCATCAAAGGGAATGGTTTCGATATAAATCACGCCATCCAGTGTTTGTTTGCCTTGCCATGCACGGGCTCGTCCTGGCCCAGCGTTGTAGCCTGCTGTTGCCAAAATTTGGTTATCGTCTAGCTGCTCCCAGATATAACGCAAATAGAAGGTACCAAACGTGATATTGGTCGAAATATCGTGAACTTCTGCGGTATTAAAGCGCTTATTACCCATTTTTGCTGCAATCCACTTGGCTGTGGCAGGCATTATTTGCATCAGCCCACCTGCACCAACTCCTGAGCGGGCGTTACTGATAAAGCGGCTTTCTTGGCGCATTAGGCCGTAAACCCACGCGGGGTCTAAGCCCTCGTTTTTAGCCGCGGGCTCGATCACCTCGCGGTAAGGTGTGAGGTAACGCAGGCTAAAATCGTGCAATTGCTTGGTGCGTTCAGCCGAATAAATGGCACGGTCAAACCAATTTTGCTTGAGCGCTAGCTCCGATGCCGCCAGTAATTGCTGATCGCTGAGGCCGCGCATTGCCCAATTCCACTCGCGAATAGCCTCTATCCGCCAATCTTGATCGATCAGTGCTAAGGCACGTTGCACGCCAGGCATTGCGCGAACTTGTTTGATTTCTTCGCTGCTTGCCTTGTAGCTCACATTGGCGGGCGAGATGCTATTACCTAATTCTTCTCTTGATAATAAGCCGTAAAAGTCGTGGTTCTCAGCCGTACTGGCCCAAAGCTGATTCGCCTCCAGCGTTTTATTTTGGCTTTTAAGGATGCGAGCCTTCCAATACATCCAGCTACTTTCTTGCTGCTCCTTGGTGGGCAGCGCTTCAATGCGGGCAAGCGCGGTATCCCAATTAGAGAAACGCAAAGCCGCACGAATTGCCCAAGCGCGATCCTCGCTTTCCATGCCTTGGCCATCGCCCTTGCTCAGCCAGTTGGAGGCTTGCTCATGCTGTTTTTTTGCGGCAACTAGGCCGATCTGTTGCCAAGCATAAGCTTTATCTTTGGCAGGCAATTGGCTCTCTAGATTGTTTAATAGGCTAGCCGCACGATCTGGGCTAGCCCTAGCGATTCTGCCTAAGGCATAGATGGCTAATTCACGGCCAGCAGGGGTGGCGAGTGAGAGCTTGCCGAGCTGTTTATCGGGCGAGGCAACGACTGCATTCACATTTTTAACGCTGAATTCAGCAGGGAAACCAACGCGGGGTGCTAATTGCCGTGCAAGCTCAGTGCGATTGCCGCTCAGTGCAATGCGGATACGCGTCCAAGCATCGGCAGTGCCAAGATCATTGCTATTAAATAAGGCATCAAATACGGGGTTGCAAGCCTCTGCTTGTGGTTTAGATGAAAACCATAGCGCTTTGGCTTCTAGTAAAGGGCCGCGCTCATTATTGGCCAAGCCAGCTTGCGCATTCAGGCAGACTAATTCATTGCTTGGGTTATCTACCTTTGCGTATTCGGTCTCAAAACTCACCCAGCTTTTACGGCGCCCCAATTCTTTGAGCCATTCCACTCTAAAGCGTTCTGCAAGCGGGCTATTGCCGTAATTTTTAAAAAAGCTTTGCGCATCACTTTCGCTGACGCTGGAAATTTGCGTACTCAGCCAGTAATAACGTGGATACATTTCTAAGGGCTCGCCAGCGCTGGAGTCGGCCATTTTTGCGATGCTGGGTAAATCGCGGCTACGGGCGGCTTCACGAAGCTGAGCAAGATCTAAGCGAGCTTGAGCACTGGCAGAAAGCGTTAGGGAAGCAATTAATAATAGTTTTTTCATAGTTCTTTAAATGTATTGAGCAGGCAAGCGTAGCTTAAGCATAACTTAGGCTTGTTGTTATTCGTAGGTTAGTAATTGTAAAAAATAGAAAATATTTTTTCGCGACATGATCTGAGGTTAACGAGAGGCAAGGTCGGCTGTGCTAAGCCCCTCTGGGCTGTGTAGGTGGGTTTTGAGTATTCTTGCAGGTGATTACCATGTCACACATGGCGCGATGATCCTTGGCGGTCTATTTTTAAGTAACGTTAAGTCTTGCTGACTAGATTTTAACTAAACCTTTCAAAGTTATTCGGAATCAATACTTGCTGCTGCAACGAATTTTCTAGGGCCAGCAGGGAAAGCCAATTGCGTTAAAGCTTCGGCTTGCTAACGCGCTAGTGGCGAGTACGGTAGCTATTATGTTTTGGTCAGCGTTATTTTTTCTTTTCAAGCTTATGGATGCCCCTTTTTTTATGGTTGGCGGTATTTTTTGCAGATTCAATGCGCAGTCCAGCAGCGGGAGTTTAAGCAGGCACTTCAGTTGCTTGGCGAAGCAAACAAATCACTTCATTGAGTGCTTACACAGCAAAATACTGTGATTAGCATAAGCTGAGGATCCATCCTGATCTCCCGATAAAGGGTAAAAGCTAGTAGAATCAGGGCGTTTAAGAATATTAAAGAACGAGAATGGGAATATGCTGACTTTCCAAGAAATTCTGCTCACGCTGCAAAACTACTGGGGCCGTAATGGTTGCGCGCTATTGCAGCCTTACGATATTGAAGTAGGCGCGGGTACATTCCATACCGCAACCTTTCTGCGCTCCCTAGGCCCAGAGCCTTGGAATGCCGCTTATGTGCAGCCTTCACGTCGTCCTAAGGATGGTCGTTATGGCGAAAACCCAAATCGCTTGCAGCATTATTACCAATTTCAAGTGGCTTTAAAGCCATCGCCAGACAATATCCAAGATCTCTATTTGGGTAGTTTGCGTGAGCTGGGTATTGATACCAGTGTGCACGATATTCGCTTTGTAGAAGACGATTGGGAAAGCCCAAGCTTGGGCGCGTGGGGCTTAGGTTGGGAGGTGTGGTTGAACGGGATGGAGGTCACTCAGTTCACCTATTTCCAACAGGTTGGCGGTATTGATTGTAAGCCGGTGCTGGGCGAAATCACCTACGGTGTTGAGCGACTCGCCATGTATTTGCAAGGTGTGGAAAACGTTTACGATTTAGTGTGGACAGTTTATCCAAATGGCCAAAAAGTGACTTACGGCGATATCTACCATCAAAATGAAGTAGAGCAATCGACGTATAACTTTGAACACGCCAATGTGCCGCTGCTGCTCGATTTATTTAATAAATTTGAGAGCGAAGCCGCGCGCCTAATGGAAGCCAACTTAGCCTTGCCAGGCTACGAGATGGTGATGAAGTGCTCACACGTCTTTAACTTGCTGGATGCGCGTGGCGCGATTTCAGTGACAGAGCGTGCAGCGTATATTGGCCGCGTGCGTACGCTTTCTCGCCTAGTGGCGAGGGCGTATTACGATTCGCGTGAAGCATTGGGTTTCCCAATGTGCCAAGTTAGTTAGGTGATGGCGATGATCCGCTATTTAATCTTGATTGCTTTGCTGACGGGTTGTGGAAAATTTGAAGATGAGGTCTATGGCCCGCTTGAAGTTCCCAAAGAGGGCGATTGGCGCAGTTATGGCGTGATGGCGGATTATGAAATGTTCGTCGATGTGAAATCGATTACCCACGACGACGACTACGCGCCTACTAAGTACACCTATGTTTGGTTGCAACAGAAGTTTAATGAAGACCAAACGGATGAAGTAACTAAAAAGCAATTTCGCGTGAAGTACTCGCGCCATGCGATTGATTGCCCATCTAAGAAAATGGCCGGCACTTTAAGCGATATGCGTGATACAGAAAACCGCCAGGTGGCACGTTATGATATTCCTGGTTATCAGTGGGAATTCGATGAGCCGCTAGCCAATAGCTTTGGCGGTGATTTTGTTCGTCAAGTCTGCAAAATTATGGCAGAGAAAGAAGCTAAAGCTAAATTAGAAGAAAATTAACTGATGTTACAAAAACATCTTTTACCTACAAAAGACATAAACAATGTGTGGCAAAGTTGCCTGTATTGCTGCATGTTGCCGACTAAATAGGGGCGAAATCAGTGGCTTAGCTTTCGTGATCTTTTGTGGGCGAAACCTTTTTTCAAAATGCCACTGCGTCATATCAGAGAATTAAATCCCATGTCCAATTCTGTATCTCAAACACTGCTAATAGAAATTTTTACCGAAGAATTACCACCTAAAGCTCTACCTAAATTGGGCGCTGTATTTGCCAGTGGCATTTTTGATGAATTAGCTAAATTGGGTTTTGTCGCCAAAGAAGCCGAAATGGAATCCTTTGCTAGCCCGCGTCGGCTCGCTGTATCGGTCTCCAATGTGCTGGCGGTGCAGCCTGATCAAGCCATTGAGCGCCGCGGCCCTGCCGTGGCTTCAGGCTTTAAAGATGGCGTGCCAACCCCTGCCTTGGCAGGCTTTGCACGTAGCTGCGGTGTGGATGTGGCCCAATTGGCGCAAGGCTCAGATGGCAAGCAAGATGTTTATGTCTTTTCTTCGGTCAAGGCTGGTGAAGCGCTGACTAAAGTCTTGTCGGGCATTATTGCCGCCACGCTTAAAAAACTGCCTGCACCCAAAATGATGCGTTGGGGCGATCGGGACGGCCAGTTTATTCGCCCAGTGCATGGTCTTGTGGTGCTGCATGGCAGCGAGGTTATTCCTGCCCAGTTCTTGCACCTAGAAGCCGGCCGCAGCACGCTGGGCCATCGCTTTTTATCAACAGAGGCGATTGAGCTGGCTAATGCGGATGAATACGCCGCTCGTTTGTTTGATGATGGCTTTGTTGAGGCGAGCTTTGATGCCCGTCGTGCCTTGATTGCAGATCAGCTTAACAATGCCTGCCTAGAGTTAAACGCACAAATTGCGCCCGCTGATGGCCTACTGGATGAAGTCACTGCGCTGGTGGAGTGGCCCGTGGTGTACACCGGCAATTTTGATGAGAAATTCTTAGCTGTGCCGCAGGAATGCTTGATTTTATCTATGCAGCAGCATCAAAAATACTTCCCGTTGCTGGATCAAAACGGCAAGCTATTACCTAAGTTTTTGGTTGTTTCCAATCTAGAAACACCAGACCCAAGCCATATTATTCATGGCAATGAGCGGGTATTACGCGCACGTCTTTCGGATGCCGAGTTCTTTTTTGAACAAGATAAAAAGAAAAAATTGGATTCCCGTGTGCCGCAATTGGCCAATGTGGTTTATCACAACAAAATTGGTAGCCAGCTCGAGCGTGTTGAGCGCCTACAAACTATTGCCGCTGCGATTGCCTTAAAACTGCACGCCGATGTAGCCGATTGTAAACGTGCGGCTTATTTAGCTAAGGCAGATTTGATCGCCGATATGGTGGGTGAGTTCCCTGAATTGCAAGGCGTGATGGGCATGTATTACGCTCGTATTGATGGCGAAAACGAAGCCGTTGCTGCTGCAATTGAAGGCCACTACCATCCGCGTTTTGCAGGCGATAGCCTGCCGGTTGGCGCTGTAGCACAGACGGTTTCGCTGGCAGACAAGCTGGAATCGATTGTGGGGATTTACGGCATTGGTCTGATCCCAACGGGGGATAAAGACCCATTCGCCTTACGCCGTGCCGCACTGGGCGTATTGCGTATGGTGCTTGATTTACCGCTAGATTTAAAAGAGTTGCTGAGTCTTACCGCTGGCAGCTTCCCTGCTGGAGTCGTAGCAGAGGGTACGGTAGAAGGCGTGTATGGCTTTATGCTAGATCGCCTAAAAAACTACCTCGCTGCAGATTATCCAGTTGCGGATATTGACGCGGTGTTGGCGCTGAAACCTACCCTCTTAAATGAGATGGTGATTCGTTTGCAAGCGGTAGCGGTATTTAAGTCGCTGCCAGAAGCAACGGCCTTGGCTGCGGCCAATAAGCGTATTCGCAATATTCTGAAGAAGGTTGAAGGCGACTTACCTGTACTAAATGCCGCCTTGCTGAGCGATGCCGCTGAAATTGCACTACACGCCGAGTTGTTGAAACTGCAACCTATGGTGAGCAGTGCTTTGGCTAGCCAAGACTTTACGGGCGCATTGAAAGCATTAAGTGCTTTAAAAGAGCCTGTGGATGCTTTCTTTGATTCGGTCATGGTGATGGCAGAAGATCTAGCTGTGCGCGGTAATCGTCAAGCTCTACTCGCAGCCTTAGCAAGCCTAATGAATCAAGTGGCAGAGCTGTCTTTACTGGCTGAGTAAAAAAATAATGTAGGGTGGGCACGTGTAGGGTGGGCACAAAAACGTGCCCACCCTACTGCTTGTTAGATGAAAAACGGAGTCGCGTATGAAGTTATTGATTCTCGACCGCGACGGCGTAATCAATGAAGATAGTCCTGATTATATCAAAACGCCGGAAGAGTGGATTCCCGTTGCAGGCAGTTTAGAGGCGATTGGCGAATTATCCCGCTCTGGCTGGACGATTGTGGTGGCGACTAATCAAAGCGCAATTGGCCGCAAGATGATTAGTGTGGATGTATTAAACCGAATTCATGCCAAGATGCATCGTGCCCTTGCCGAGCAGGGTGGGCATATTGATGCGGTGTTTTTCTGCCCGCATGCACCGGACACCACCTGCGTTTGTCGTAAACCTAATCCAGGCATGCTCTTAGATATCTCTAGCCGCTTTCATGTGCCGAGCGCGCAATTAGTGATGGTGGGGGATTCATTACGCGATTTGCAAGCCATTGCGGCGGTGGGGGGCAAGCCTATCTTGGTGCGCACCGGTAACGGTGTTAAAACTGAACGAAAAGGTCTGCTGCCCGATGGTACGGAGATATTTGACGATTTAGCGGCTTTTGCCGCGCATTTATTGGCTCCTGAAGGTGAGGATTAAATGATTTGGCTGCGTTCTATTTTGTACTGGTTGGCTGTTCCTATAGTAACTCCGATTTTTTGTGTCATTGCGATTCTCATTCTGCCGCTTCCCCCTATGCTGCGTTACCGCATTATTCGTGGCTGGTCATGGATTATGCTCAAATGGCTTAAATTTACCTGTGGCCTGACTTACCGTGTGGAAGGTCTTGAAAACTTGCCTGCTAACCCAGCCGTGGTGATGAGTAAACATCAATCGGCATGGGAAACGCTGGCGCTGCAGCATGTATTTCCACCGCAAGTTTGGGTGCTAAAAAAAGAGTTATTAAAGCTGCCGATCTTTGGCTGGGGCTTGGCTACCCTATCGCCGATTGCGATAGATCGCTCTAACCGTGCTGAGGCGCAAAAGCAGTTAATTTCTCAAGGTAAAGATCGCTTAACTAAGGGTTTTTGGATTGTGATTTTCCCTGAAGGCACGCGTGTACCATCCGGTGCTTATAAGCCTTATAAGCAAGGTGGGGCGCGCTTGGCGCTGGATTTGGAAGTGCCTATTGTGCCGGTTGCGCATAATTCAGGTGAGTATTGGCCACGCAATTCCTTTTTAAAATGGCCTGGTGAAATTGTGATGGTGGTGGGTAAGCCGATCGATCCTGCAGGGCGTAGCCCGCACGATGTCACCCAAGAAGTTGAAAACTGGATTGAGGCTGAAATCCAGCGTTTTGGCGGCGTTGGCCCCTGCTATGCGCCCAAAAAATGAAGCTTATTTATTGCGGCTGGCTGATAAAGAAATCGCTTATCAAGTAGAGCGTAGCAGCCGCCGCCGCTCAATTGGCCTGAAAATCACCGCCGATGGGCTGACTATTGTTTTGCCTGCACGTGCCCCTATCAAAGAAGCTGAGCGGGCGATCCAAAGTAAGTTAAAGTGGATATTAGCCAAGCTGGCGCAGCCTATGCCCGCCGTTGTGGCCTTGGCGGCGGGAAGTAGCGTGCTGTGGCAGGGCCAAGCTAAGTTTGTGCAGCTGGCGGCGGGCAGGACACGGCTAGAAGCAGAAATTTTATACGTTTCTGAGTTGATCCCCCTTCCAACAGCGCTTACTCGCTTTTATCAGCGCAGCGCTAAGGCTTATTTTTTACAGAGACTTGGCTTTTGGAGCGAGCAGATGGGCTTGCAGCCACGGCAGTTGTTTGTAAGCTCAGCCAAAAGCCGTTGGGGAGTTGCACTGCCTTAGGCGATATTCGGCTGAACTGGCGCTTAATGCAGGCTCCGCCGCAGGTGATTGATTATGTGGTGATTCATGAGCTAGCGCATCTGGTAGAGCTTAACCACTCCTCACGTTTCTGGGACATCGTTGCCGAAGCATGCCCAGATTGGAAAACAAAACGGCTTTGGCTTAAGCAAAATGGTGCGCTGCTATTTGCGTGGTAAGCCCGACAGGCTGCTAGGGTCTGTTGGCGTTTCATTCACAATTGTGCTGAGCCAGAAAACGGCTAAGCACAAGGCAGTCCCCCAAAAGACATCTTGAATTACAGGCTGCATAGAGAAAGGCATTTTGTTGAGTGGGGCCGTTTTCTTTGGGTATTTTCAAACTTAAGTGCTCGGGATGTCACCTTAGCTCGCAGCATGGGGCTTTACCTTTCGTTTTGAGGCGTGCTGAAGGCCCTGAAATAGATTGCGTAAGTAAGTGATCTACTCGCAAGTCGCTAAAGCATGATTCAAGGCTGCTCTGGCATAGATGATCGTTTCGCTGGCGCTTAGACCTATCCCGCCTAAATTTTCCCTGCACCAGTCTTCTGCTGCTCTGCCATGTAGCCAGCAGCCGCTTCGTACCGCCGCCAATGGCGCTAGGCCTTGAGCGATGAGTGCGGCGATGATGCCGGATAACACATCGCCTTGGCCAGCACTGGCAAGGGCGGCATTGCCGCTGCCGTTGATGCTCCAAGATTGCCCATCCGTACAAATTGATCCTGCACCTTTGAGTAGTACCGTGGCGTGATAACGCTCGGCAATGGTTTTGGCTGCAGCAATGCGGTTGGCTTGCACTGCTGCGGTGCTGGTTTGCAGCAGTCTTGCTGCTTCTGCAGGGTGCGGGGTAAGAATAGTGGCTGCACTTCGCTGGGTGATGGCTACGGCTAACTGGCTAGTGCTTGCCAGTAGATTAAGAGCATCTGCGTCTAGCAGCAGTGGCAGCGGGCTGGCAATGCTTTGCTGTACCAGCGCCATTGCCTCTTGGCTAGTGCCAAGCCCAGGGCCAATCACTAGCATGGTGAGCGCGGGGTGTTGGAGCGCAGCTGCTGCAGGATGCAGCATAAGCTCGGGCTGTGTGGGGTCTACGCTTAATATTTTATCGAGTAAGCCAAGTACCACACGGCCTGCGCCTAATTTTAACGCGGCGCGGCCAGCGAGTAGCGTGGCGCCAACCATAGCTGTTGCTCCGCCAATAATCCCTACGGTGCCGTAACTGCCTTTATGGCTATCCGCTTTGCGCAGTAAATTGGCAATGGCGCTAGGTGCTATCGTTTGTAAATAGCCATCTGGCTCTGGGTAGAAAGACTGGGAGATTTGTAAATTGAGTAAATGAATATCACCACAGGCATTACAGCCTTGGCCGGTAAATTGGCCAGGTTTATGCGCTATAAAGCTGAGTGTGTGAGTGGCTTGCACCGCGTTGCCTGCACCATTATCGGCCATTAATCCACTGGGGATATCTAAAGCAATAATAGGGCAGGCCAGCGCTTGCAGCTCTTGGATTATTTGGCTATCAGTGGCAGAAAGTACGCGATTAAGCCCAATGCCATAGAGGCCATCAATGGCTAAATCAGCGTGTAAGGTGGTGTGGTTTTGGATTTGTCCACCGCAGGCCAACCATTCGGACAAGGCCTGCTGCGCATCTGGCTGTGTTACTGGCGCGCTAAGCCGTAGAAAAACATTTTTACCGGCATGACGTAGCTGTTTTGCGGTGAGTAAAGCATCGCCGCCATTATTGCCAGATCCTGCCAAAACATAAATATTTTGCGCATTAGGGTAGTGTTTCAGCACCCATTGCGTGCTGGTTTTGCCCGCTCTTTGCATGAGCGACAAGCTGGCCGCAGCGGTTTCGATTTGCCTTAAGGTGTGGCTAAAAAAGAGCGGGGCATTTTTCATTCGCGGGAGATTCTTTGGCGTTCAATTTTATTGATAAAACGCTGAATAAGCGTTTGCATTTTTCCTGATAAGTCAAAGAAACGGAAGCCTACGCGCTGGGTTTTAATCCCGTTTTTTAGCGTTACATCAATCACAATGCATACCTGCATATCGATCTCAATCAAACCAACATCAAGCAGTTGAATTCGACAATTATGCAAAGTATTTCCAACCACCATGGGTAGATCCGGCGAAACGCCCAATAAGCTTAAACCGCCCAAGCTAATATCCGTGACTAATAACTCGGGATGACCGCCATGCGCTAATGGAATGGTGCAAACCACTTTTTGTGACATGGGAATATCAAGGCGATAAAAGTCTCGTCTTTGCATGCGTAAAGTTTGCACGGGGCCCGCACTACGGATTGCCGTTCGGCTCTCATAACTAACTAGATTGGCATTAGGTAGCTCAAATTGGATTTTTACTTTATTCACCACACCAACGAGCAAAATACGGTTTTCTTTAGTTAGGGCTTCATTGGTTTTTTTATCATTACTACCATCGAATAGTAGGCCTTGATCATCCATCGCCAGGAAGGTGCTAATCGCAAAAGGCTCGCGCTTGCCAGCTGGGTACAGGCAAATGATCTCGCCTTTTTCTAGTAGTTGGCTAAGTAGGTATTTAATTTCGATGCTAGAGGTAACTAGATAAGGCCCAGGGTCAGAAACAAAGACCGGCTCTAGTGTTGGGGGTTGTTGCATTATGTAATCAGCAAGTAAGAGATAAGCCACTTTATATCATTGGTGGCACTTTAATCCTAGGATATACGCGTTGCTACTTAGTTATGGCTAAGGGCCTGTTGATAAATAGAGGCTGATTAAACAACCATGCCACTAAAGGAGAGTAATGCTTCTAGCTCATCAAGGCGCATTCTTTCTTCTTTAATTCTTTCTGCTGCCCTTGGCTTTACATGCAAACTAATTTGGGTATTGTCATACCAAAAAGAAAGTGAAGGGTAGTCAGCAAGTTGGCGGCCATTGGCAGCAGGGAGAAGATCGTAAGCGATGTGTTGGTTGAGTAGAAAAATCTCTGCTGATTTAGGGTCATCTAAAAACAGCAGCAAATTAATATCAGAATTGGGGCCTGCCACGCCAGAAAGTACAGAGCCAGTTAGATAGGGTTGAAATTGCGCCAAAATACGCATGATTTTGAGTGCTTTTAGCCGCAAATGATTCAGGCTATCGTTGTGCTCAGGTTGATAAACCGCTCGATAGCTTGCCAAGGCGATTTCAATTTCTTGATTAGAGGGCATCATTCGCCCCTCACTAATCCCAAGTTGCTTGGCGGCTTTTTTTTTGGCTAAGGCAAAATCATGCAGATGATCTTCCGCAATTAAGCGTGCGGCACGTTCACAAATCTGTGCGCGTAGATGGGCATATTGGCGATCGAGAACGTATGGCTTGCTCATGATTAGGTATCCCTAAAAGAGTATTCCTTGATCTCGCGATGAGGGCAGGCCAAGCAGTGCTCGGCCCATCCTTACCTTATACTTTGCAACTTTAAAACAGTAATTCTTTGATCTCATCCAGTGGCTGGGCTGCCCCCGCTCCACCTCCCAATCCTAATTCTGGATTGGTTTGCAGGAATTCGCTGAAGAAATATTCAGTATATGAGCCACGCTCGGTTTGCATGGTCTGCGGTGTTACGCCTTCAGGCACAGGATAACTGACGTTATCCACGCCTTTTAGCGCTTTATTCATAAAGTTAACCCAAATTGGCAGTGCCGCAACTCCACCATACTCTTTAGCGCCTAAGGAGCGAGGTTGATCAAAACCTACCCAAGAAATAGCCACCAAGCCTGGTTGATAACCGGCAAACCACGCGTCATTGGCATCATTGGTCGTCCCCGTTTTACCAGCCAAATCACTGCGGCCTAAGCTATTGGTTTTCGCTCCCGTGCCTTGGGTGGCCACATCGTGCAGCAGGCTATTCATCACAAAGGCATTTCGCGCATCTAAAGTGCGTGGTGCATTTTCACCGGCAACTTCAGGCTGGGTCTTGGCTAGAACACGGCCGTGGCCATCTTCAATTCTATCTACAAAATAGGAGCGAACTCGATAGCCAGTGTTAGCAAATACCGCATACGCCTCGGCCATTTGCAGTGGTGTAACACTGCCTGCTCCTAAGGCCATCGTTAAGTAAGCAGGGTGTTGCTTAGGGCTAAAGCCAAAGCGGCTAATGTGTGCTTGGGCATAATCCACTCCGATGGCTTGCAATACACGAATGGTGACCAAGTTTCTTGAGCGTGTAAGTGCAGAGCGTACACTCATCATTCCTTCAAATTTGCCATCGCTATTTTTAGGCTCCCAGCTTTGTCCTCCTACCTGAGCTGGGTCTATCACCAATGGCGCATCGTTGATTTGAGTTGCAGGAGTTACACCACGCTCTAATGCGGCTGAATAAATGAAGGGTTTGAAGCTAGAACCGGGCTGGCGCCATGCTTGGGTAACATGGTTAAAGGAGCTACGGTTAAAGTCAAAGCCACCAGCTAGTGCGCGAATAGCCCCATTTTGTGGATCTAATGCAACAAGCGCACCTTCAACTTGAGGAAGTTGTGAAATAGCCCAGCCTTTCTCCATTTGCTTGATTCGTACAATTGCGCCAGGCCGAATTCTGATTGCTGGGGCCACTTTTTCAGAAAGCATGGCTCTAGCAAAGCGTAAGCCATCACCTTCTATTACTAGTAGCTCCCCTCCTTTTTTATAGACGCGAACAGATTGAGGGCTGACACTTAAGACAATCGCCGCTTGCAAATCGCCCGAATCTTTCTGCTCTGAAAGCGTTTCATCGAGTAGCTCTTCCTTGCCAGGTAAAATTACTTCAGGCGCAACAAAGCCCTCTGGCCCACGATAGCCGTGGCGAATGTCGTAGTCGACCAAGCCTTGTCGCAGTGATTGATAGGCCGTTTCTTGGCTATCACTACGAAGGGTGGTGTAAACTTTGTAACCTTCAGTGTAAGTTGATTCTTTGTAGCGTTCTAGCATCATTTGCCGCACCATTTCTGCCAAGTATTCGGCATGCACGGCGTACTCTTGCTGGCCTCGTTTAAGAACGAGCGGAGCGCTCTTTGCGACCTCATAATCACTGTCGTTGATGAATTTTAGTTCGTGCATACGTCGTAGAACGTATTGCTGACGCAGCTGAGCTCGTTTAGGGTTTACAACTGGATTATAGGCAGAAGGGGCTTTAGGTAAGCCAGCAAGCATTGCCATTTCAGCTGGGCTAAGTTGTTTTAGCTCTTTACCGTAATAGGTTTGAGCTGCTGAGGCAAAGCCGTAGGCGCGTTGACCGAGGTAGATTTGATTGAAGTACAGTTCAAGAATTTGATCTTTAGAAAGATTGTGTTCAATTTTGAATGAGAGTAATGCCTCGTTGAACTTACGAGTAAAGGTTTTTTCGTTAGAAAGGTAGAAGTTGCGCGCTACCTGCATCGTGATCGTACTGGCTCCAGATTTGGATTGCCCTGAGGTCAGATTGCCTATCATGGCTCTAAGTACACCAAGGTAGTCGATGCCACCATGCTCATAAAAGCGCTCGTCTTCAGCAGACAAAATGGCTTGTTTCATTAACAAGGGTACTTGGTCTATTGAGGTAAAAGCGCGGCGTTCTTCGCCAAATTCACCTATTAATACGTTATCGCTGGTGTAAATGCGGAGTGGAATTTTAGGTCGGTAATCTGTGAGCGCTTCAAGGGAGGGCAGGCGCGGGTAAGTGATTACCAGTGCAAATGCACCCAAGCCTGCGGCAAGGATCACTAGGCTGATTAGGATACCGGCAAAAATAAGTAGGAGGCGTTTGCTCATCGCTAAAATATAGATATTTGAAGTGCTGCTAATTTACGCGAATATGAGAATGTAT
The DNA here is from genome assembly GCF_004194535.1 of Iodobacter fluviatilis. Classification (NCBI taxonomy): domain Bacteria; kingdom Pseudomonadati; phylum Pseudomonadota; class Betaproteobacteria; order Neisseriales; family Chitinibacteraceae; genus Iodobacter; species Iodobacter fluviatilis. Next base: position 2,245,133 of record NZ_CP025781.1, read on the forward strand.
GTTTGGCATTTATTTTTTCTCGCCAAATGTTAAAAAAGCACTAATGTTAGTAATAATGTTGCACAACAACCGAGAACCAGCTTCATGCTTTACAGGTATATCTCGCACTGCTACGATCTACAGAAGATTAGCAAATGCTTACATTTAATAATTTTTTTTAAAAGGAAAGTGAGTTGAATCTCGATTTCCTCAAACCCAAAGCACCTGCGCTGATTGGGGTGGATATAAGCTCTTCGTCCGTGAAAATGGTCGAGTTGAGTCTATCAGGCACCACCTACAGCCTTGATCGCTATGTGATTGAGCCCCTACCTAAAGATGCCGTGAGTGATGGCAATATCGCCAATATGGATTTGGTGGTGGAAGCCATCAGACGTGCATGGCGGCAAATGGGCTCTAAGATCAAAAATGTAGCGATTGCCCTGCCGCCAGCGGCGGTGATTACTAAAAAAATCTTGGTCCCCGCCGGCTTGACCGAGCGTGAGCTTGAGATGCAGGTTGAAACTGAGGCAAATCAGTACATTCCTTTTTCTTTGGACGAGGTGAATCTCGATTTTCAGGTGCTGGGTGTTTCTCCTGTTGCGCCCGATGAAGAAGAAGTACTGATTGCGGCAGCAAAAAAAGAGAAAGTGGATGAGCGCGTCGCGGCGATTGAAGCCGCAGGTTTACGTGCGCTGGTGCTCGATGTTGAGTCGTATGCCACCCAAGCCGCTTTTGAATTGATGCAGCCACAATTACCCAATAATGGCGATAAACAAATCGTGGCAGTGGTGGATATCGGTGCCACTGCTATGCATATGAATATCTTTAAAGATGGTCAGTCTATCTACAGCCGTGATCAAGCTTATGCCGGTAATCAACTGACGCAAGAAATTCAGCGTAAATTCAACATGTCGAGTGACGAAGCCGAGCAGGCTAAAAAGCATGGTGGATTGCCTGAAAACTACGAGCCAGAAGTGTTGCAGCCGTTTATTGATACTTTAGCTCTTGAAATCTCCCGCTCCTTGCAGTTTTTCTATACCTCCAGTAACTACAACGCGGTGGATCATATTCTGCTGGCTGGTGGTTGCAGTGCTATTTATGGTCTAGATGACGCGGTGTCTAGCCGCACCAATGTCAGCAGCGCCATGCGTGCCAATCCATTTCAAGGAATGGCAACCGGAAAAGTACGTGGAAAACAAGTGCAAGTGGATGCCCCTTCTCTTTTAATTGCCTGCGGATTGGCAATGCGGAGGTTTGACCCTTCATGATTCGGATTAATCTGCTTCCTCACCGTGAGCAAAAGCGTGTTGCACGCCAGACTCGCTATTTAGTTTTACTTGGGTTAACCGCTTTGGCGGCGATTGCCGTGATTGTGGCTGGCTATCTTTTTTATGCCGCTCGGATTGAAACCCAAAATGAGCGCAATCAATTTTTGACGGACGAAAATATCAAGTTAGATCGTGAAATTTCTGAAATTGAAAAATTGAAATCAGAGAAACAATCATTACTTGATCGTAAAAAAATTGTTGAGCGCTTGCAGTCTGGCCGATCAGAAGTGGTTATCGCGATGGATCAGCTGGTTCGGCAGACCCCTGAGGGTATTTATTTAAAAGAAGCCAAAGCGCTTAACGATCAAATAACTCTGGTGGGTTATGCGCAATCCAATGCCCGTGTTTCTACTCTAATGCGTAATTTAAACGACTCTGAAATCTTTGAGCAACCTGTGTTGATTGAGGTGAAAGCCGCACAAGTGGGTAATCAAAAATTATCGGAGTTTACCCTTACGATTAAAATAACGCGGACTGTAGATGAGGCTGCTAATGCTTCAGTACCAGCTTCACGTAGACGGCAGGGGAGCTAGCATGACTCTCGACGAATTACGAAATTTAGACCCTAAAGACATTGGTAATTGGCCAATTGCAGCTCAAATTGGTTTGATTGTTGTATTGTTTTTTACGCTTACTTTGGGCGGGTATTTTTACGTCTGGGGTAGCCAAATGGATGAGTTAGAAACTGGTAGGGCAAAAGAAGAGCAGCTAAAAGTCGATTTCGTAGAAAAAAAGCGCAAGGCGATAAATCTAGACGCCTATCGCCAGCAATTACAAGATATTCAACAATCTTTTGGTGCTTTACTACGACAATTGCCTAATAAGTCGGAGATGGAATCCTTGCTTACCGAGATTAACCAAGCGGGCGTGGGGCGTGGTTTGTTTTTTGAGCTATTTAAACCAGGTACTGAAGTAAAAACGGCGGAGTTTGCCGAATTACCGATTGATATTCGAATCTCTGGTAACTATCACGATTTAGCTGCTTTTGTGAGTGATGTGGCTCAGCTATCGCGTATTGTTACTTTAAGCAACCTATCGCTTACGTCAACGAAAGATCCTGAGGTGATTTCAATGCAAGCGATTGCAAAAACATATCGCTCGTTAGATGAGGCCGAGGCGCAAGCGTTACATCAAGCTGCATTAGACGCTAAGAAGAAACAGAAATGAAAATTCGATCTAGCTCAATCAAATTAAGCGCGCTGATGGTATTCACCGCATTTTCTTTAAGTGCTTGTTTTGGCGAGGAAAATGGTGATTTAAAAGCATGGATGAAAGAAAGTGCTGAAGGTCTGAGAGGTAAAGTGGAGCCATTGCCTGAGGCAAAGCCTTATGTTTCGTTTGAATATAAAGCGTTTGACTTAAGTGATCCATTTCGCGCTGCAAAAATGGAATTAGCCAAAAAAGGCTCTGGGGGTGGGCTTGCGCCTAACACCAACCGTGCCAAAGAGATTTTGGAAAATTACGATCTAGAAAAACTACGCATGGTAGGAACCATTACTCAGGGTAAGACGATGAATGGTTTGATCCACGCCCCCGATGGCAATATTTATCGGGTGAAAGTAGGGAGTTATATGGGGCAAAACTTTGGCATGGTGACAGCAATTACAGAAATTGAAGTTCAACTCAAAGAAATCGTTGAAGACAGTGGGGGTGATTGGGTGGAGCGCACCACGAATTTATCCCTTGATGAAGCGGAGCAAAAAAAATGAAAATACTCAATGTCATCAAGCTGGCAAGTCTTATGTGCATAGCTTGTTTTTCCTCTTTTGCTGCTACGGCAGCGAGCATTACTGCCATTGATGTTAGCAATGTATCGGCAGATAAGCAGGTTATTCGTTTAAGTTTTAGTGGCCCAGCTCCTGTTCCTACCAGCTTTTCTGTGAACACTCCGCCTCGGGTTGCTTTTGATTTTGCGGATACTACCAATGCAGCGGGTAAAAGTTCGGTGCAAGTAAATGGCGCTGCGCTGCGCTTGATTAGCTTAGCTGAGGGCTCAGGGCGTACGCGCGTTGTGCTCAATATGCAAAAGCAAGCGGCGTATCAAACCAAAGCGGAAGGGAATGATTTTTATATTACGGTGGATGGCACCAGCAGTGCGGTCACCGCTCAGGCGAAGACCACGCATTTTGCTGAGAGCAAAGCGCCTGAGGCGAGTAGTAAAAATAAACGGGATAGCATCGAGAACATTGATTTTCGCCGTGGTAAAGATGGTGAAGGAAAGGTTGTTATTGATCTATCCAGCCCCAATGTGGGCATTGATATCCGTCAGCAGGGTAAAACTTTGTTGATTGATTTTAATAAGGCCGCCTTACCTAAAAAATTAGAGCGCCGGATGGATGTAAGTGACTTTGGTACGCCGATCCAAAAAGTGGATGCGTACAGCCAAGGTGAAACCAGCAAGATGATTATCGAGCCTAAGGGCAACTGGGAATACTCGGCTTATCAAACTGAAAATCGCTTTATTGTTGAAGTGCGCGAGGTCAATGACGAGCGTAATAAACAAGCTGGGATTAAGCCTGCATTTAAGGGCGAAAAGCTCTCGTTGAACTTCCAAAATGTTGAAATTCGCGCTGTTTTACAAGTGATTGCTGAGTTTACTGGCCTGAACTTTATTACTAGCGATACAGTAACGGGCAATATAACCTTGCGTTTAAAAGACGTGCCTTGGGATCAAGCGCTGGATATTATCTTGCAAGCCAAGGGGCTGGATCAGCGTAAAAACGGTAGCGTATTGTGGATTGCGCCTCGTGAAGAACTCGCCAGCAAGGAAAAGCAAGAGCTGGAAGCGCGTAAGCAGATTGATGAACTTGAGCCTACCCGCACTGAGTCATTCCAGCTGCGTTATCAAAAAGCTGAAGACTTAAAGAAAATGCTTACCGACGAGAAGCAGCAAATGCTTTCAAAGCGCGGCAGCATTGTGATTGATGCACGGACTAATACTTTGTTTGTGCAGGATATCTCTAGCAAGCTAGAGCAAGTGCGCTCGGTTATTGCTAAGATCGACGTAGCGGTGCGCCAAGTGCAAATTGAAGCACGTATTGTTGAGGCCAACGATGGCTTTAGCCGCGAGCTGGGGGTGAAGTTGGGTTGGGGCTCACGAGGCCACTTAGGTAGCACTGATTTAGGCTTGGGTAATAGCTTAGATAATGCCGGTAAAGGGATTGGTGTTATTCCTGCAACGGCAGGGACTACACCGAGTGCAACAACTCCTGTTAATAATATTTTAACTATGGGCAATAACGTGAACTTCCCTGCGATTGGTTCTGGGGTAGGTGCACCGGGTACTTTTGCGCTGATTGCTGCTAATGCTAATTGGTTGCTAGGCTTAGAAATCAGTGCTTTGGCTGCAGACAACAAAGGTAAGATTATCTCTAGCCCACGGCTTGTAACGGCTGACCAAGTTGAAGCCTCTATTGAAAGCGGGGAAGAGATTCCTTACCAAGAAAGCTCACAAAACGGCGCTACAACGATTTCGTTTAAGAAAGCGACTTTGTCATTAAAGGTGACGCCGCAGATCACGCCTGATGGCAATGTGATCATGAAGCTCAACGTAACTAAAGATAGCCGTGGCACGGTCACCTTGGGTATTCCATCGATTAACACCAAGCAAATCAATACTACGGTTTTGGTTGAAAACGGTGGCACGGTGGTCATCGGCGGTATCTACACGCAAGAAGTAGGTACGGATGTGACTAAAGTGCCGTGGCTAGGAGATATTCCTTATCTGGGGAATCTATTTAAAAACACCCTAGAAAAAGACCTACGCCGTGAGCTATTGATTTTTATTTCACCTAAAGTGATTCAATCAGACTTGTCATTACGTTGATAATTTAAAATTATTAGTCAGATTAGCGGGGCGCAAATCGCGCCCCGCTCTGCTTTCCGCTACAATGCTTGGCATGAAACTGCCAGGCAATTTTTTTCTGGTCGGCATGATGGGTGCCGGCAAAACCACCGTAGGGCGAGCACTCGCTAAAGTCAGCGGTAAGGTTTTCTATGATACGGATCACGAGATTGAATCTCGGACCGGAGCAAAGATTCCAATCATCTTTGAAGTAGAAGGTGAGGCCGGATTTCGCCGCCGTGAAGTGGCGATGATTAAAGAGCTTGGTGCGCAAAAAAATATCGTGCTAGCAACGGGTGGCGGTGCGGTGCTGAACCCTGCTAACCGTGCGGTACTGAGGCGTGAAGGCTTTGTGATTTATTTGCGTGCCAGCGTGGATGAGCTGTATTTGCGCACCTGCCACGATAAAAATCGCCCACTCTTGCAAACTGAAAACCCAAAACAGCGCTTGCATGAGTTTTATGCCATTCGAGATCCCCTCTATTGCGAAGTTGCTGATCTGGTGATTGATACCAGCCGGCAGACTGTGCATTCGCTATTGCAATTATTGATGAAAGAGCTGGAGCTGCACGCGGATCGTTGAGCTGAGTTTCCAGCAAGGATTGGGTGCGTATTAACCCCCAAGTTGGCATGTCCGTCATCCCCGAATGTATTGATCGGGGATCCAGCAGTGTCACTGGATTCCCGACTAAAGCACTCGGGAATGACGATCTTAATGAGGGTGCCATTTCTGGATTTATTTCGAGGCATAAGCTAATTCGCAATTTGACAATACAGATTTTGCAAAACCGATTTTGGAGATCTATGCAGACCGTTAAACTAGACCTTGCCCATGCCCCTTACGATATTCATATCGCCCGTGATTTATTGACTCAGGTTGAGCTAATTAAGCCTTTATTGCTTCAGCCTCGGGTTGTGATTGTCAGCAATGCAACGGTTGCTCCGCTTTATTTAAAACCTCTGCAAGATGCTTTAGAAGCAGCAGATATTCAATGCCACAGCATTATTTTGCCTGATGGTGAAGTTTATAAAACCTCTGAAACACTCAATCTTATCTTTGATGCCCTGCTTACGGAGCGCTGCGAACGTAAAACCACGCTGATTGCCTTGGGTGGTGGTGTGATTGGCGATATGACCGGTTTTGCGGCGGCGGTGTATCAGCGTGGCGTGCCGTTTATTCAGATTCCGACGACTTTATTGGCGCAAGTTGATTCATCGGTTGGCGGTAAAACGGGGATTAATCATCCTCTCGGTAAAAATATGATTGGCGCGTTTTATCAGCCTAGGTTGGTTTTGGCTGATCTAGCTACGTTGGACTCCTTGCCGCTGCGTGAGCTATCTGCAGGCATGGCCGAAGTGATTAAGTATGGCTTGATTGATGATCTGGCTTTCTTTGAATGGCTGGAGGCCAATATCGAGCGGCTGATGGCGCGCGAAACCGATGCGCTGGCCTATGCGGTGGAGCGCTGCTGCCAGAATAAAGCGCGGATTGTGGCTGGGGATGAAAAAGAGCAGGGCCAGCGTGCGCTATTAAACCTAGGCCACACCTTTGGCCATGCGATTGAATCTGGCCTTGGCTATGGCGTTTGGCTGCATGGTGAGGCGATTGCTGCGGGGATGATGCTGGCGGCTTATGCATCACGCGAGCTGGATCAGATCAGCGATGACGATATTGAGCGGATTAAAACCCTGCTACTTAAAGCGGGTTTACCGGTTAAAGCACCGGTATTGGGGCATGAGCGCTACTTAGATTTAATGGCGCAGGATAAAAAAGTAGACGCTGGTAAAATCAAATTTGTATTGATGCAGTGTCTTGGTGAGTCTTATGTAGGTGAGCTGAGCCGTGACACGATTATTGCCGCATTAGATGTGGGCTGCGCCGCGTAATTATTATTGCTGTAATCATGGCGCTGCAAATCCGGCAAAATCTGGTCTCGACCATGCGATTTTTCGCTTCGACCGTCTAAGTCCGACAGGCAACTAGGATCTGTTGACGTTTCATTCACGGTTCAGCGTAATTGCGAATGAAATGTCAACAGACCCTAGTGGGTTGAGTTCAGTGATTTGGGCTGGTCATAATCCACCATAGTGCATGTAAAGTGGTGGGTTATGGCGACCATAGGCGGAGATAAGCTTTGCACGTAAGCCACTTAACTTACCTTATACAAAGCTTTGTTTTTTTCCGAATACTCCGCTAGCGTCATCTCTAGTACTCCTTTCAGCTCTTCGTGAACGGCCGTTAGTCCTTGCTCTAGACGGGCGGAAAGGGGGGTGACCATGGTTTCAAACACGTTCCTTAGCGTGATTTTATTTAGGTCCACCGCTAAAATCCATTCCCCATCACGGGTGGATTCCACCCAATTCTTTAAAGCCATTTCTTCAAGCAGGGCGTAGCTGGCATCTAAGCCCAGCTCAGTCCGGCGACGTAGCTTATCGATATGCAGGATTTCGCCTTGGCTATGCGCTTCGGCCAAAACCAGCAGCAGGCGGATCGATTGTTCTAATCGTGTGCCCTGATGGCCTTCCCAGCGCCATGCCGACGCATGCCAATAGGAAAGACACGCCGAGAGCACCGCTCCCCCTAGAATAATTACCCAACTCACGTACAGCCACATCAGAAAAATAGGAAAACTGGCAAAAGCGCCATAAATCAGCTTAAACGTACCAAATTGCTGAATATAAAGCCCAAAGCCACGCTTCATTAGCTCTAAGGCCGCGGCCACGACAAGGGCAGCGGTGAGGGCATGGCTGCGTGGTACATAGCAGTTTGGCACCGCGAGATAAAGCAGGGTTAAAGAGCCAAGCATTAAGAGTAAAGGGCCGAGCTTGAGCAGCATCAGGTTCAGTATATTGGCATTGCTATGCAAGCCAGTTTGGGCGTAAAGCCAAGAGGTGAGCGAGATACTAATACCGATTAATAGCGGGCCAAGGGTGAGCGCTGCCCAGTAAATAATCGTTCTTTGCAGTAGTTTTCTGGGGCGTTTTATTCCCCAGATTTCATTGAAGGTTTTTTCGATGGTAAAAATCAGTAAGAGGGCGGTAACCAGCAGGCCTATCATCCCTAGAGCAGTTAGGCGCTCAGCATTATCAGAAAACTGCCGCATATACACGCTGATTACTTTGCCAGATGCATCTGGGACTAAATTTGTTAGCAGGAAAATCTTAAATTTACTGCTGTAGTCCCCAAACATTGGAAACGCAGAAAAGAGCGATAGCGCAATGGTCAGCAGGGGGATTAGCGCCAGCAAGGTGGTGTAAGTTAGGCTGCCTGCCGTTTGCAAGCAGCGATCGGCAATCAATCTACGGCCAACAAAGCGGGAAAAGCCAAATAGACGATGAAAAATGCCAAGATCAAATCGGGAGATTAGATTCACGGTTTTGCGATTAAATGAAGGATGAGCTTTATAATACCGCAGCCCCACTATTTTGGAATTGTAATGCCAGAGATCCTTGTCCTTTATTACAGCACGCATGGTGCTACACGCCAGATGGCGCAGCTTATTGCCAGAGGAGTTGAGTCTGTGGCGGGCGTGACCGCCCGTATTCGCACCGTGCCTCGTATTTCAACGGTTTGCGAGGCAGTAGAAGCCGTGGTTCCTGATGCCGGAGCGCCCTATGCGGAGCTGGCTGATGTAAAAGAATGCATCGGTCTTGCGCTTGGTAGCCCAACTCGTTTTGGTAATATGGCCGCACCAATGAAGTATTTTTGGGATGGAACAGTGGGGGATTGGCTGCAAGGATCTTTAATCGGCAAGCCTGCCTCGGTGTTTACCAGTACCGGCTCTATGCATGGTGGCAATGAAGCCACGCTGCTCACCATGATGCTGCCACTGCTGCATCACGGCATGTTGATTGTGGGAACGCCTTATTCGGAAACCGTGCTGAGTCATACCATTACGGGTGGGACACCCTACGGGCCTAGCCACGTGGCGGGCAGCGAATCTAATCAGCCGCTCTCTGCAGATGAAAAACAACTTTGCATCGCTCAAGGCAAACGCCTCGCTCAGGTGGCTTTAAAACTGGCGGTGGCCGAATGAAAGATCAGCGTTTAATTACCCTATCGCACTGGCTTTCGGTGGCGAGCCTTGTGGCGTTGATTGCGCTATGTATATCGTGGGAACTATGGCTTGCGCCCATGAAAGAAGGCGGCTCTTGGTTGGCTTTAAAGGGGGTATTGTTACTGCCAATGCTAATGGGGGTTTTAAAAGGCCGACGTTATACCTATCAATGGGGCTCGATGTATATCTTGCTGTGGTTTGTAGAAGGCGTGATGCGGGCTTGGGGCGATCATGGTTTATCGCAAATCCTAGCGGGAGCAGAGGTCGCCTTAGCTAGCTTATGCTTTGCAAGCTTTGTAGCGTTTGCTTGGTATACACGGCCCTCTTTGGGGAAGCCTGTGCAGGCTTGAGCTGCCGTTAAATACGGAGTGCAGTTTTGCATAACAAAAAGGCCAAAAACCAGAGGCTTAACTTTAGCTCTGGTTGCTGGCCTTTTGTGTTGAGTGTCTGTCCATCACAAAGCTTGTGGCCCTGCTGTGGCAGATTGGGGTAGGTTTGAGTAAAACCATCCCGACGGCGGGGCTGATTGGCCGGCCGTATCTCGGTCTAATGTTTTGATAAACGCTGGTGAGGGTTAAACCGGGCCTTGTGCGTTAATCCGTGTTTCTTTGTTGTGCAGCTTGTTCAGCGCCGAGATATACGCTTTGGCGCTGGCGGCGATAATGTCGGTGTCTGCGCCTTGGCCATTCACGATACGGCCTGCTTTTTCTAAACGCACGGTCACTTCCCCTTGGCTATCTGTGCCTTGGGTAATCGCATTGACTGAATAAAGCTGCAGCTCTGCAGCGCTATTGGCCATAATTTCGATGGCTTTGAATACCGCATCTACGGGGCCGGAGCCGCTTGATTCTGCGCTTTTCTCTACGCCATCTTCGCTCATCACAATATGCGCAGATGGCATTTCGCCAGTTTCTGACATCACTTTAAGAGCGGTAAATTTGAAATGCTCATGCTCAATTGCAACCATTTCATCAGAAACCAGCGCATGCAAGTCTTCATCAAAAATCTCGCGTTTACGGTCGGCCAGCTCTTTAAAGCGGGCAAAGGCAGCGTTTAAGGCTTCTTCGCTGGACAAATCAATACCCAACTCGTGTAATTTTGTTTTAAAGGCATTGCGGCCAGATAATTTACCCAGCGTCAGGCGGTTGGCGCTCCAACCTACTGACTCGGCGCTCATGATTTCGTAAGTTTCACGATTTTTCAGCATGCCATCTTGGTGGATGCCTGATTCGTGAGCAAAAGCATTCGCGCCTACAATCGCCTTATTGGGTTGTACTGGGTAGCCGGTAATGGTGGAAACCAGTTTGGATGCGGGCACAATTTGTTTCGGATCAATGCCGGTTTCTAAATTAAACAGATCACGGCGAGTACGCACTGCCATCACGATTTCTTCCAAGCTGGCATTCCCCGCTCGCTCGCCAAGGCCGTTGATCGTACATTCAACTTGGCGTGCGCCTGCTTGAACAGCGGCTAAAGAGTTGGCTACGGCCATGCCCAAGTCGTTATGGCAGTGGGTAGACCAGATCACGCTATTTGAATTAGGGACGCGGGCAATCAGCTCACTCATCCTTGCCGCCCATACTGATGGAATGCTATAGCCCACGGTATCTGGCACGTTAATGGTTTTGGCACCGGCTTGAATCACTGCGTCAAAAATACGAATTAAGAAATCCATATCCGAGCGCACGGCGTCTTCGGCAGAGAACTCCACATCATCGGTATATTCCAGCGCAATTTTAACGGCCTTCACGGCGGCATCCACCACCTGATCGGGGCTCATGCGCAGCTTGTGTTCCATATGAATGGGGCTGGTGGCAATAAAAGTATGGATACGGCCACGTTTTGCCGGTTTGATTGCTTCACCTGCGGCACGCACATCTTTTTCATTAGCGCGTGCCAAAGAACAGACGACAGAGTGTTCGATAATGCTGGCAATGGCCTTGATCGCGTCGGCGTCGCCTGGGCTAGCCGCGGCAAAGCCCGCTTCAATAATGTCTACGCCGAGTTTTTCTAGCTGGCGAGCGATGCGGATTTTTTCTTCTTTAGTCATCGACGCGCCAGGCGATTGCTCGCCATCACGCAAGGTGGTGTCAAAGATGTACAAACGATCGCTCATGCCGGAGGTTCCTTGTATCAATGGTGCAGGGCTGCTGCCCGAGAAATAGTGCTGAATATTGAAGCTTTTCCCCTGATGGGCCGCCAACAGCGCCAATTTATTAATGGCACTGAGCGGGATGCTGCCGCGTTCGCGCCATTTGTAGACCGCAGCTCGCGAAATTAAATCATCTGGAAATAGACTATTAATTGCTTCGCTTAGCACGCTTGGTCCACCAAAATCGGCGATTAGACGTTCAATGTCTAATTCCACAGCTATCTCCTCAGGGTTTATGTCCTCAAGATTAGCTGCGGAGTGACAATATGTCAAATATTTTGAATGAAAATCACGGATAAGTTATTTTTATGATTTTGATTTTGAGAATATCGGACTTTTTGTCCGATATTTGGGTTGAATGTAGTGTGGTTGGTGATGAGCGTGTAGGGTGGGCACACGTGCGCTCGTTGTAAGTAGGCTGAGGTGAGGTAATGGATATCTGTGCGCGTGGGCTGTACCCACCCTGCTCTTTATATTGGTTTAATCCAGCGATACAGCCAGTAAACATAGCCTGATAAGCCATAGCCAATAAAAAAGCAAAATAGCATCAGTGGTGGTTTGGCCACGATGATCAGCAAGACAAATGTTGTGATTAGCAGGGCAAAGAAGGGCACGGTTCTACGCATATGCAGCTCTTTAAAGCTCCAAAAGCGCACATTAGAAACCATGGTCAGGCCAGCAAATAGGGTGAAGATCAAAGCAAGATAGGGCAGTGCGCCGCTAATGGGGGTGAGCTCTTCTGCGTATTCATGGCTGATCCACACCAAACCCGCCACCATGGCCGCTGCAGCGGGGGATGGCAGGCCTTGAAACCAGCGTTTATCCACAACTTCAATATTGGCATTAAAGCGCGCTAGCCGCATTGCTGCGCCTGCACAATAGATAAATGCGGCGATCCAGCCTAGCTTGCCAAAATCGCGCAACATCCATTCATAGGCGACCAAGGCGGGGGCCACACCAAAGCTCACCATATCGGACAGCGAATCAAACTGTGCGCCAAACTCTGATTGTGTATGCGTTAAACGCGCCACTCGACCATCTAGGCCATCAAGCACCATGGCAATAAAAATAGCGACGGCGGCTTGATCAAAATTCTTATTCATTGCCTGCACAATGGCATAAAAGCCCGCAAACAGGGCGGAAAGGGTGAATAGATTGGGGAGTAAATAAATGCTTTGGTGGCGTAAATTATTAGGATGTTTGAATTGCATTCTGTCATGCCTCTCAGAAATGATATCTAATTGTAGCTGACCAAGCCGTGAAGCAAGCTTTGATTGGCAAGCTATGCGTTATAATCTGTCGTTTAATTTCTGCTGGGGAATGCCTGTGTCAGAGCGTTTGTTTGTTCTTTTGCAACACGTATTACCCAAAGTCGCACTGACGCAATTATTGGGCATGTTTGCTGGCTTAAAAGCAGGCGGCTTAACTCAGCGGGTGATTCGCTGGTTTATTGGCCAATATAAAGTCAATATGAGCGAGGCGGTTGATTCTGATCCCGTCGCGTTTACAACCTTTAATGATTTTTTTACCCGCGCTCTAAAGCCGAGCGTGCGTCCAATTCACGCTGCATGCTTTGTTAGCCCCGTAGATGGTGCAATCAGCCAGCTTGGGGCTGTAAAGCAAGATCAAATCTTTCAGGCTAAAGGCAGGGGGTACTCCACCAGCGCTTTGCTGGGAGGGGATGCTGCCTTGGCTAAGCCGTTTATCAATGGCAACTTTGCCACCATCTACCTTAGCCCGCGTGATTACCACCGCATCCATATGCCTTGTGATGGGCGGCTAACGCAGATGATTTACGTGCCGGGTGAGTTATTTTCTGTTAACCCCACCACCGCCCGCGGCGTTGACGCTTTATTCGCGCGCAATGAGCGTGTGGTCTGCATGTTTGAATCTGATTTTGGCCCGTTTGCGCTGGTGCTAGTTGGCGCGACCATTGTTGGCAGTATGGCAACAACGTGGCACGGTGTGGTTAACCCTCCACGTAGCAAAACAGTACGCCGTTGGGATTATACCGGCCAGAATATTGCCCTGAAAAAAGGCGAAGAAATGGGCCGCTTCTTGCTTGGCTCCACGGTTGTTCTGCTGTTCCCCAAAGGTAAATGTCGCTTTAGCCCATTCTGGGTGGCCGAACGCGCCGTGCAGATGGGTGAGAAAATGGGGGATTGATGCTGTGTGACAATGCTCATATTGGGGGGTGTCATGCCCAATATGGGCATGAGCTAAGTTATTGTGTTGTTCTGTGTGAAGCCACTTAAAATATGAGGTCAACCACAGTCAAATAATTAACCTTGTACTGTCCCTCGTTTTTCTTCATTTATTTATAAGTAGTTGGTTCTTTATCCTGCGCGGTTCTATGGTCTTCATATTTGATGCCTTGGTATTCGCCACTGTGCCCAGTAAAAGTGATTTTTCCAGATTCAAGCCAGAAAATCACTTTTCTGGCTTCATCTGCAACCGCTGGATAAAATTCATCTATGAGTGCGGATTGTTGTTGCGAATTTAGTTCGCACCATCGCTCTACCTTGTATTTATGGTGAGGAACGGTAATGGCGAGCCCATATCCCAAACCAAGATTATCTAAAAAATAGTAACCATCGCAGTAAAGATCATAGAGTTGTTCGATATATGTATGTGCATCGCAAGGGTGATCTACAATTTTTTGAAGGATTCCTTTTAAATACCACTCGTAGCATTTTCCAAGATTAATATAATTACGAAGTATTTTCCCTGCCTCATACAGAGATGAAGGTGTTTTGTAGTTTAAAGAAATTAATTCTGAGTATTCATCTGATGCTAATAGTTCGCCTAATTTTTTCTCTGAATATACCCAGCGCTCGAATTCCCCTTGCTCGATCTCTTTTAATATCAATTTGTAGATAGTAAGTTCAAATTCGCTCAAGGCCTATGCTCCTGCAATTAATAATGGGCGGAGTGGTGTTCGTTCTACAGCACCTCCTCCCTCAATATTCCCCAGCAAACAACATCCTCCAGCTTGCCCCATTTAATCGCGTGCTGCCGCAAAATACCTTCCTGCTTAAGGCCAATTTTCGCCATCACTCTTCCAGATGCTGGGTTTCTGACGAGGTGTTCGGCGTGGATGCGCTGTAGTTTTAGCTGGGTAAAGCCAAACTCCAGGATTGCGTGGCCTGCCTCGCTGGCGTAGCCTTCGCCCCAGAAAGGCTTGCCTATCCAGTAGCCTAGCTCGGCTCGGTGCTCAGGTAAAATATCAAATAAGCTGATTGCGCCTAGCAAGGCTCCATCTTCTTTGCGGCGTATGGCGAGGGCTAGTGTTTGCTGCACTAGCCACAGGCTGGCGGTGCTGGCGATCCAGCTTTCTGCTGCGCCATCGGGGTAGGGGTGAGGAATGGTGGCGGTGGTATCGGCAATGGCAAAGTCACCTGCTAGCCTTTGCACTGCTGGCGCGTCGTCAAAGCTAAAGGGGCTGAGGATAAGGCGAGGGGTTTCAAGTGAGGGCATCTCTGCTCCAAAAAAATCAGCGTGTAGGATGGGTTAAGCGTTAGCGATCCCCATCATTCCCAAGTAAATGCCCAAAAAAAGCCAGCTCGAAAGCTGGCTTTTTGCGTTTTAAATCAAGGTCAATTAGTTCTTAGTTTGATCTACGATTTTATTCGCTTGAATCCAAGGCATCATGGCACGCAGTTTGTTACCCACTACTTCGATGCCGTGCGCTGCGTTGTTGCGGCGGTAAGCAGTCATGGATGGGTAGTTAGTTGCGCCTTCAACGATGAATTTCTTCGCGTATTCGCCGTTTTGAATGTCTTTCAGTGCTTGGCGCATCGCTTTACGGGATTCTTCGTTGATGACCTTAGGGCCAGTCACGTATTCGCCGTATTCTGCGTTGTTTGAGATTGAGTAGTTCATATTGGCGATGCCGCCTTCGAACATCAGATCAACGATCAACTTCAGCTCGTGCAGGCACTCGAAGTAAGCCATTTCTGGCTCGTAGCCGGCTTCAACCAGTGTTTCAAAGCCCATTTTAACCAACTCAACCGCGCCGCCACACAATACGGCTTGCTCGCCGAATAAATCGGTTTCGGTTTCGTCTTTGAATGTGGTTTCGATAATACCAGTACGACCACCACCCACGCCGGAAGCATAAGACATGGCGATGTCGCGGGCTTTGCCCGATGCGTCTTGGTAGATGGCGATCAAATCAGGTACGCCGCCGCCACGAACGAATTCGGAACGTACAGTGTGGCCAGGTGCTTTTGGCGCGATCATGATCACGTCGAGGTCTTTGCGTGGCACAACTTGGTTGTAATGAATCGCAAAGCCGTGAGCAAAAGCCAGTGTTGCGCCTTGCTTGATGTTCGGCTCGATTTCGTCTTTATATAGTTTTGACTGAAATTCATCTGGAGTTAGAATCATCACTACATCGGCAGAGGCAACAGCTGTTGCAACGTCAGTTACTTTTAAGCCGTGTGCTTCAGCTTTAGCAACAGTGGCCGAGCCTTTACGCAGGCCAACAACGATATCAACGCCAGACTCTTGCAAGTTGCAAGCGTGGGCATGGCCTTGTGAGCCGTAACCGATGATGGCTACTTTTTTGGATTTGATGATGGAAAGATCACAGTCTTTATCGTAAAAAACTTTCATGGCTGAATTCCTGATTAGTGTTTAGATTTGTCTATTCTGCGTGCTTTGCACGCATCAAATTTTTAAAATACGCTCGCCGCGACCGATGCCAGAAGCACCGGTGCGTACGGTTTCCAGAATGGCGGCTGGATCAAGCGCCTTGATAAAGGCATCCAGCTTTTCGCCTGTTCCGGTTAGCTCTACGGTATAGGCTTTTTCTGTGACGTCGATAATGCGGCCACGGAAAATATCCGCCATCCGCTTCATCTCGTCTCTTTCCTTGCCGGTTGCCCGTACTTTAATCAACATCAGTTCACGCTCGATGTGATCGGCCTCGTTCAGGTCGATCACTTTCACCACTTCTACCAGCTTGTTGAGCTGTTTGGTGATTTGTTCGATAACGTCTTCAGAGCCATGGGTGACGATGGTCATCCGGCTCATCGTGGTGTCTTCAGTGGTTTGCACTGTTAACGAGTCGATGTTGTAGCCACGCGCTGAAAATAAGCCAGTCACACGGGATAATGCACCAGCTTCGTTTTCGATCAGTACTGAAAGAATATGTCGCATTTTTATCTCCTCTCAGCACAGATTGCCGTAATCACGGTTATTTTCAAACGGCACCAATTGCATGTCTTGCATATGCGGCGGTAAATCCATTTGGCTCAAGCCTTTCCCATTTTGAATCATCGGGAAGACATTTACTTCTCTGTCGGTAATAAAGTCCATAAACACGAGGCGATCTTTTAGCTTGTCGCTAAATGCTTCGCGTAGTGCCGGCTCTACATCAGACGGTTTTTCGATTTTCATACCAACGTGGCCATAGGCTTCGGCTAGTTTTACAAAATCAGGCAGCGCATCCATATAGGACTCGGAATAGCGATTGCCGTAAAAGAACTGCTGCCACTGACGAACCATGCCCAGATAGCGGTTGTTCAGATTAATAATCTTGGTCGGAATATGGTATTGCTTACAGGTTGAAAGCTCTTGGATATTCATTTGGATCGAGCCTTCGCCAGTAATACAAGCGACGATGGCATCCGGGTTTGCCAGTTGAGCGCCCATAGCCGCAGGCAGACCAAAGCCCATAGTGCCCAGCCCACCCGAGTTAATCCACTGACGTGGGCGTTTAAACGGATAGTATTGCGCGGCAAACATCTGGTGCTGGCCCACGTCGGAAGTAATGATGGCATCGCCACCGGTCACTTCCCACAGCTTTTGCACCACAAATTGCGGCTTGATGACGAGGTCAGATTGCTCATACCAAAGGCTGTTTGGTTTGCGCCATGCTTCGATCTGTTTCCACCAGTCTGCCAAAGCCTCGGCCTGTGGCTTGATGCCGGTTTCTTTCAGGATGGCGATCAGGTCAATCAGCACATGTTTTACATCGCCAACGATAGGCACATCGACTTTTACGCGCTTGGCAATCGACGATGGGTCGATATCGATATGCACAATCTTTTTAGTTTGCGAAAGGAAGTGCTCTGGCGATGAAATAACCCGGTCGTCAAAGCGCGCACCAATCGCAATAATCACATCACTGTACTGCATCGCCATATTGGCTTCGTACGTGCCGTGCATTCCCAGCATGCCAAGGAAATGCGGGTCTGTACCATCAAGCGCACCTAGGCCCATCAGGGTGTTGGTGCAGGGCAGGTTGAGCATTTTTGCCAGCTCGGTGACTTCTGCACTTGCATTGCTTAAGATGGCGCCGCCGCCTACATACAGAAACGGGCGCTTGGCTTCACCAAGTAACTGCGCCGCTTTCTTAATCTGGCCAGGATGGCCCTTGGTTGGCGGGGTATAGCTGCGAATTGAAACCGATGCTGGATAAATAAACTTTGTTGTTTGAGCCGCAATATCTTTAGGCACATCGATTACAACGGGGCCTGGCCTACCCGTGGTGGCGAGGTGAAAGGCTTTTTTAATGGTGGGAGCCAGATCACGAATGTCTTTTACCAAGAAGTTGTGTTTTACGATTGGGCGTGAGCAGCCAACCATATCTACTTCTTGAAAAGCATCTAGACCAATCGCATCAGTTGCAACTTGGCCGGAAAACACCACCATAGGAATCGAATCCATATAGGCGGTGGCAATCCCAGTAATCGCATTGGTGGCGCCAGGGCCGGATGTAACCAGCGCTACGCCCACCTTTTTGCTAGAGCGGGAGTAAGCATCGGCAGCATGCACGGCAGCTTGTTCATGGCGAACCAGCACATGCTTAAAATAATCTTGTTTGAAGATTGCATCGTAAATAGATAAAACTGCGCCGCCAGGGTAGCCGAAAATAAATTCAACCCCTTCTTCCTGCAAGCAGCGCGTAATGATTTCTGCGCCCGAAATTTCCATGGGTATTCCCTAGGTCAGAACGATAGATAAACAGCTGGGGCCAAATTGGCTTCGCCCAACTGTTTGCAAATGATTTACCGAGTCTTCCACCGTTTCAAACAGGTTTGTGACCTGTATTTGACGACCAGTGTGTGTTCGCTGGCGGTGACCTTTCGGCGCAGGCTAACTATGTAAGTGCCGCCTGCATTGTTGGCTGGATATTGCACTAGAAAGTTACCGCACTGCGGTATAAATGGCAAGTTCTTCTGGTTATTAACTTATTGACTTTGTTAGTATCGCAGTCTTGCGTTTCTGTGCTTTTATCTCTGCGACTAAGTCGCATTTTATTTTTTATTCTTACTGTAAGGTTATTTTTGTATTTTATTTATAGTACAAAAGTTAAATGATATTTTTACGTAAGTATTCTGATGTTTAAAATACATATTTAGTGGCTGGGGCTTAGCTGCGTTTGGCTGACATTCATTAACAAGGATAGTGTGTGAAGATAAAGACTGGGCCAGCAGGCTGGTGGCGACGGATGTTTGCTTTTTTGTACGAATTGCTGCTGCTGATTGCCGTAGTACTACTTGCTGAAGGCTTGTTTCAGGGCGTGTTTCAGCTCATCACTAAGCTACCAGTTACCGCAATGAGCGATGATTTAATCGTGCGTGCGCTTAATTTTGTGTGGATTATGGGTGTTGCGTTTGCCTACTTTGCGTGGTGTTGGCGTGGAGGGCAAACGCTAGCAATGCGTACTTGGCGAATTTGCTTGGTAAAGGCGGATGGTCAGCCCTTGGGCTGGCGTGAAGTAGCGTTGCGCTTTGCCGTGGGTGGCGTGTGTATGCTGCCTTGTGCGCCATTTTGGGTTTTGGCTAGACATCATGCCGATTTACGGATTGTGGCATGGCTGTTGACGGCTTTATTTTTTCTGCCCTTTCTTTGGGCCTTATTCGATCGTGAACGCCGATTCTTGCACGATAGATTGGCAGGTACACAGCTATTAATTGCCCCTCCTCGATCAGATGTTTAGTGCTAAATGCCAACTAGTTTTGTAGTGTGGGCAAAAGCGCTTGTCCACACAGCGATATCGTCCTTGCCGCCTAGCAACCTGTCGGACTTAGCATCAGTTAGCTGCAAAATCACCTGATCGGCCTATATTTCACCAGATTTTTGACCAATAACTCGTTATTGGCGCTGCAAATCCGGCAAAATCTGGTCTCGACCATGCGATTTTTCGCTTCGATCGTCTAAGCCCGACAGGCTGCTAGACACTTGCTCATCCTAGATTGATTGCTCAACGCGTCTTTTCCACCCGCCCAGTCCAAGCACTAAAGCACACAAAGCCAGCAGCAATGGCGTATCGCCGAACCAAGCGTAGGGGGGCATGCCACTGCGGTTTTGAGCGGTGCCTTCCAAAATGCCTGCGACTCGTTCTGGTAATAGCGCTTTAAAGCGGCCTTTTTCATCAATGATGGCTGTTACGCCGGTATTGGTTGAGCGCAGCATATAGCGGCCGGTTTCTAAGGCGCGGGTTTGGCTCATTTGCGTGTGCTGTGCTGCTGCCCAAGAACCATCAAACCATGCCAGATTAGATAGATTGACCAGCATGGTGGCCTCGGGCAAAGCATTAATAATTTCTCGGCCAAACACATCTTCGTAGCAAATATTGGCGGCAATCTGGCCGGAGGCCAGAGCAAACGGCGCTTGTTTTACTGCGCCTCGGCTAAAGCCGGACAGCGGCATATCCATAAAGCTGTAAATCCAATTAAACAGCCACGGCAGTGGAATAAACTCGCCAAAAGGGACTAGATGCTGCTTTTTGTACAGAGGAAGCTTAGGGTCAGACATGACAGTGACGGCGTTGTAATACTCCGCTTCATGCTTGCCTAAAATAGGAATGCCGAGGATTAAATCTGCTTTGCGTGGGGCAACGGCATCGCGCAGCATTTGTGGATACCAGTCGGGTACATCGCTGATAAATGAGGGGATGGCTGTTTCGGGCAAAACTACTAACTGGCCACGCGCCTTGTTAGTTAGATCTAGATAGGTTTTTAGGCTGTCTAGATAAAAGGCATTGTCCCATTTAATATTTTGCGGAATATTACCCTGCACCAAGCTGACTCTAACTGGCGCGCCTACCTTTGTTGTCCATTCCAGCTGGTTCAATCCCCAGCCTGCAATCCAAATTCCGGCCACAATGGCCCAGCCCTTCAGCCACTTAGGTTTGTTGACAATCAGCGCAATACTTAGGCAAAGCAGCCAGCCGATCAGATACACGCCGCCAATAGGCGCGTAGCCCGCAAGTAGCGTCATTGGGCTTTGCGAGTAGCCTACGCTGGCCCAAGGAAAGCCTGTAAAAAGCCAGCCACGCAGCCATTCCGTCAGAATAAATACCGTGGGCAGGAGTAAAACGCGCAGAGCTTCGGGGCAGGGCAGCCTGAGCGTTAGCCAGCCAGCCAATGCGGGAAACAGCGCCATATAGGCGGCCAGTACCAAAATCCCGCCTGCTGCCATCGGTGCAGGCATGCCGCCAAAGGTATTTAGGCTGATAAAAATCCAGTGGATATTGGCTAGAAAAAATCCCAGCCCAAAACTAAAACCACGCCATGCAGCGGCCTTGGGGGAGAGGGATTTTTGTATGGAAAAAGTCAGCGCGGCTAATGACAGCCACATGATGGGGAACAAATACAGCGGGGCAAAAGAAAAAACACTGATCGCGCCAAACAGGGCCAGCAGGAGGTGGGGCAGGAGGGGTTTAAGTTTTGAAATCATGCAACACGGCCTGTGACCGTTCCTGTTTGGGGGTGGTATTTCAAAGAGTAAAACATAGAACCATAAGGCGAGTGCAAGCGCTATTTTACTTATGGCGATGCGGTATCTTGGTGGGTTTTAGCCCAATGTTATCAACGTAGGATCGATATCGTAGGAGCTGCTTCAGCCGCGAATGTTTTTATACACAGCTTTCGCGGTTAAAGCCGCTCCTACGAAAAACATGATGGATGGGGGCGAAATAACTTCTCGCTGGACGGATCAAACCAAACCGTTATCCCCGAGCGCTTTTATCGGGGATCCAGCAGCGCAACAGGATTCCCGCCAAAGACACGCGGGAATGACGATGTTTCGTAGCGGGAAGTTAATATGAGCCAAATCCTATGTTCTTGCTTGAGTTGATAGGATTAGGTTCCACCCACCCTCAGTTTTACTCTTCAGCAGGCACATCTGCTAATTTCTCTATCAACACAGAATATATTCGGCGGCTGTCTGCGCGGAGGATTTGGAAGCGGTAGCCATCAAAAGCCACGATCTCGCCGCGTTTTGGCAGGTGGCCAAAGTGCTGGGTGATTAAGCCTGCTACGGTATCAAATTCCTGATCAGAGAATTCAGAGCCAATTTCTTCGTTCAGATCGCTGATCTCGGTGAGGCCTTTAACTCGCCAGTTGCCGCGCCGGTCTGGAATGATATTGTCTTCGGCTTCGTCGTAATCGAATTCGTCTTCGATATCGCCAACAATTTGCTCTATCACGTCTTCAATCGTGACTAAGCCTGCTACGCCACCGTATTCATCGACCACAATCGCCATATGGTTGCGGTTATTGCGAAAATCTTTGAGCAGCACATTCAGACGCTTGGCTTCTGGGATATACACCGCGGGGCGCAGCATATCGCGCACGTCAAATTCCTCATCGCTGGCGTAATAACGCAGCAAGTCTTTAGCCAGTAAGACGCCTAAGACTTTGTCTTTGCTGCCATCAATCACTGGAAAGCGCGAGTGAGCGGTTTCAATCACGTAGGGAATAAATTTGGCGGGAGCATCATTGATATCGATGATATCCATTTGGCTGCGCGGCACCATGACATCGCGCACCTGCATATCGCCGACATTTAACACGCCTTCGATCATGCCCAGTGCGTCGGCATCGAGCAGTTGGCGCTCAAATGCTGAGTGGAGAATTTCTACGAGCTGACCACGATCTTCTGGCTCTCGTAATAGGAAATGGGTCAAACGTTCAAGCCATGATGACTTAGGGGTGTTCGTTTTCGGTGATACCGAGGGGTAATCATCCATTATGGCGTAAAGATCCAATGATAAAGAAGAGCGAATGATACCGGAAGATCGAGCTTTTTGGGTTACAGCGGTATTGGTGATAGTGGGGATGATGTAATTTTGGTGATTTGGCGCATCATTTCTCCGTACACATTGAGCAGGTGTTATTTTTCTGCCGCGTAAGGATCGCTAATCCCTAGCGTTGCCAGCAGCTTGGTTTCCAGTGCTTCCATCGCTTCTGCCTCGGCCTCTTCGATGTGATCATAGCCTTGCAAATGTAAAACGCCGTGGATGGTAAGGTGAGCGTAGTGATCAATCAGGCTGATGTTCTGCTCCAGCGCTTCTTTTTCTACCACCTGTGCACAGAACACAATATCGCCCATGAGTGGCAGGCTGGGGGGGGCGGCATGCCGTCATCGTCGTTAAAAGTAAACGTTAGCACATTGGTGGCGTAGTCTTTGCCACGGTAATCACGGTTAAGTTGCTGACCTTCTGCCGTATCTACAATTCTGAGTGTGATTTCTGCTGTGGCGACATCAGGCTGTAGCGCAGCTTCCGCCCAAGCTTGAAATTGCGCCGTGCTAGGTAGGCCGGTGGAGGTGCTTTCTATTTGATGGCAGATTTCTAAACGCGGGCTCATAGTAGTCTTTGTAAATACGTGTAGGGTGGGCATAGGTTTCATCG
This sequence comes from Iodobacter fluviatilis, assembly GCF_004194535.1. Lineage (NCBI taxonomy): Bacteria > Pseudomonadati > Pseudomonadota > Betaproteobacteria > Neisseriales > Chitinibacteraceae > Iodobacter > Iodobacter fluviatilis. The sequence goes on from NZ_CP025781.1 coordinate 2,268,144, forward strand.
TGCCACGCGGCGAATCGTGCATGGGCGCTTGGGCAAAAAACTTGGCCACCCTACAGATTTTGGTTTTTTATTCTTTGCGCGATGCTGTATCACGCTCTCTTAGTTTTTTAGCATAGGCATTGACGATTTTTTGCACCAGCGGGTGGCGTACTACGTCTTCGCTAGTGAAGTAGTGCAGAGCAATGCCGTTGATCTCTTGCAGTACGTCTTGGGCATCAATTAATCCAGATTTTTGGTGCTTAGGTAAATCAATCTGGGTTGGGTCGCCCGTGATAACGGCTTTAGAGCCAAAGCCAATGCGGGTTAAAAACATCATCATTTGTTCTGGCGAGCTGTTTTGTGCTTCGTCCAAAATAATAAAGCTGTTATTCAGTGTTCTGCCACGCATAAATGCCAATGGGGCGATTTCAATAATGCCTTTTTCAAACAGCTTGGTGACTTTATCAAAGCCCATTAGATCGTAAAGTGCATCGTAAAGCGGGCGCAGATAGGGATCGATTTTTTGTACTAAATCGCCAGGTAAAAAGCCTAGCTTTTCCCCTGCTTCCACCGCTGGGCGAACCAGTACCAGCCGTTTTACTAAATCACGCTCCAGTGCATCTACGGCGCAGGCTACGGCCAGATAAGTTTTACCCGTACCCGCTGGGCCAATCCCAAAAGTAATATCGTGATCTTGAATAGCTTTAATATAGCGGGTTTGGCGTGGTGTTCTGCCTCGCAGGTCATGGCGCTTGGTGCGCAGTGGGGTGGTGTTATCTTCGATATATGCGGGCGGGGTGTTTTGTGTGTGTTCGATAATCGACAGCTGCAAATCATCCCGCTCTAGCGGCTCTTCAGCCATTGCATAAAAATGCTCTAACAGGCTGATGCCCTGCTGCAGGTTTTTGGCGCTGCCGCTAACCCGAAACTGCTCATTACGTCGCACGATGGTGATATCTAATGCGTTTTCGATTTGTTTTAGATTTTCGTCGAGTGAGCCGCAAAGGTTGCTTAAGCGGCGGTTATCGACAGGCGTGAAGTGGATAATTTGGCTATTCAAAAGCGGCTCACTGTAGAGAGGTGCTAGGGTCTGTTGACGTTTCATTCACGGCTGCGTTTGGCCCATTTTTGGGGCTGAACAAGGAGAAAATTGCGACATGGTACGAGTACCATGAGCGATTTTTAACGCCGTGCACCCCCAAAAATGGGCTAAACCCGAAGGGCTGAGCCGGAAAATGGTCATTCACTGCGTTATGCTCCTCGACAATAACTCGTTATTGCCTTCGTCACATGCCTTGTGCCTAGCCGTTTTCCGGCTCAGCGCAATGGCGAATGAAACGTCAACAGACTCTAGGGTGGGCAGAAAAACCTGCTCACCCTAAAGTTTTTAATGTTTGAGCTTTGGTACACCACGGCGGTCGATCCAGAAGTCGCGGATTTCTGGGATGATATCGACCAAGGATGCGGCCACTTCGTGTTCGAATTCGGCCATGTCTTGGCCATCTTTCTCTAGATCGGCACGGCCTTCGTCGTCGGCGCAAACCAGAATTGGATAAACCAGTTGGGCGTATTCGTCATCGTCCATCATTTCTTGCCAGCCGTCTGGGTTCATGGATGTTGCAAGCGTAAAGCCATAGCACCATTGCTGCGAGATATCTTGGCCGCTTTCTTCATCGACATAAACAATAGGGCTAAAAACGTTTTCGGTATCGGCTAGCTCGTCCATCAGCTGGTTATACAGGCGCAGAATCAGACCTTCGATTTTTTCTTGTTCTACATTTGATGTAAATTTAGGGCGCTCGCCGTTTTCGCCCCATACTTGGGAAAACCACTGGTCAGCAGGGATTTCTTCTGGGCCTACGAGTTGTGCAGTCAGGAAACCATGCAACATGGATAAGTCCATCGCCTGTTCCGGAGCCGCATCAGATTCTAAAAAATCGGCCAGCAGGTCGAGGTCGTCGTCGCTTAGAGCGGCAAAAAGTTCAGCATCTTTTGGCGATAGCATGGTGTTTTCCTTGGATAATACGTATTAGGGCAATGTTGATAGGACTACATCCTAATACTTTTGGCGGGCGCGTTGATGACAATCGTCGCAGTAATTTAATATCTTATTAAGGCTTTTATGGGCTAACAAACTGATTCAGCCCAGTCATAGTGATGAAGGAAAAATAAATAAGCCAAGGCTTTATTAATTTAGAGGATTGGTATCAAAATACACTAAATTTTGACATCAATCCTCATGTAGGAGATCAAAAATATCATCCAGCAAGGCACTTTTTCATATTATTCTAAATGATAGGTGCGCTAAATGATAAGTAAATAGTTTAATTTTCAAAATCAAGCTGGTTAGCGGGGGTGAAAAATGCTTTCTTTTGTGGTTTTTCTTGGCCATATTTAGCAATTAATTCTTGAGCTTTCGAGCTTTTTAAATACTCCAAAAAATGGAGCGTTTCTGGGGTTGGGTTTTTTTGCAATAATGCAAGACATGGATTTACGAGATCTTCGCCCCCCCTCACAAGTATTTTTGTGTTTTTAATTGTATGTTTATTTGATATCCAAGTACCCCAATCGGTTATTGTATACATTCCCTCTTGATCTGCTTTTAAAAGAGCATCACTTGGGAATTTTTGATATTTAAAATACCATTGGTTGTTTTCATCAAAAGGAGCTTGATGAATAAGTGTCCAAAGTAGTTTTTCTTTTATATTTGTACCCGATGAGTCGTCTCTTGTTAGGAATTTTTTTTCGTCTGGATTCTTTTTACCGTATTGAGCTATTTTTGCAAAAGCTTTGCTGGCGGAATCGGTTGGTAAAATATCGGCTTCATTTTTTTCAGGGCCAACAATTAAAAAATGATCGTTAAAAATAAGGCTGTAATTACTGGCTAAATTTTGCGTTATCGCTTTTTTTGCATCAACTGGCTCATAGATAAGAGCTATGTCAACTTTGTTTTCTTTTAGAAGATTTAAGCTAAGTGATGAAATGTTTTGATACCATGCGATTGCAATTTTTCTTTCTTTATTGATGGATAAATAATCTTCTGCAAGTGCTTTTAAAATTCCAGTAGGGCCAGCACCTCCATTGCTGATTTTTATTGTTAAATTACTAGTGTGGTCGCCATAAATTTCTTTTGATGTTTCATTTATTTGGTTTGATTGTTTTGCTTCGGTTATGTTAAAAGAAAGTGCTAGAAAAAGAATGAGTGTTTTTAATGGTTTCATAGATTAAATCCAACAATAACATATTAACTATTTAATACTAATTAAAACATCACCTATTTAAATAATAAACAGAGAATTTAGTAAAAAATAAAAATAATGTTAGCTATTAAAAAAGTGAGAGAGTCGTAGAGGTGGTTTTAAACTTAGAACCACTTTCAATTAAGCGCTTGGCCGATAGTGTGACCCCCGCTAAATATTACAAAACTTGACTTCAAAATTTCATAATCTCTACGAAGATAGTAAAACACTTTTTTTTTTCTATCAAGCGAGGCTAGGGTCTGTTGACGTTTCATTAACGCAGTGCAGTCCCAAAAAGGGGCTAAACCCGAAGGGCTGAGCCGGAAAATGGCCATTCACTGCGCTATGCTCCTCGACAATAACCCGTTATTGCCTTCGTCACATACCTTGTGCCTAGCCGTTTTCCGGCTAAGCGCAATGGAGAATGAAACGTCAGCAGACCTTAGCAGCCTGTCGGGCTTAAGACTGATCTACTACGGAAAAGCCGGATTTGGCCATACTTTCACGCATTTTTTCGTTGAATAGCCAGCTATTCGCCTCAAAAGCCCGCGAAATCTGTCTCAAACCGGTCTTTCCCTCGCTACGATCGCTTAAGTCCGACAGGCTGCTAGGCGCTTGGCTTGCACGTCTTTATTTCACAACAATTTCGCCCTTCAGACTATGCGGAAAGGTTTCAGTAATTAGTACTTCTACAAACTGATTGATCAGGCGTGGATTGCCAGCAAAGTTGACGATGCGGTTGTTATCTGTGCGGCCTGCCAGCTCTTGCAACTCAGGATTTTTACGAGCCATACCTTCTACCAGCACGCGTTGCAAGGTGCCGATCATGTTTTTGTTTACGTTTAGCGCTAGCTCATCGATGCGGGCTTGCAGGCGTCTGAGGCGAGTGAGTTTCAGCTCTTCAGGCACATCGTCCGATAAATCGGCAGCAGGTGTGCCGGGGCGGCGGCTGTAAACAAAGCTGAACGAGGCATCAAAGCCCACATCGTTAATCAGCTTCATGGTGCGTTCAAAATCGTCTTCGGTCTCGCCAGGAAAGCCCACAATAAAGTCAGAGCTCAAGCAAATATCTGGGCGAGCGTCTTTAAGTTTGCGCACCAGCGATTTGAATTCCAGCGTGGTGTAGCCGCGCTTCATATTCACTAATACGCGATCTGAGCCAGCCTGCACAGGCAAGTGCAGATGCGAAACCAGTTTAGGCAGGGTGCGATAGCAATCCACAATCCGCTGCGTCATTTCACGTGGATGGCTGGTGGTGTAGCGCATACGCTCGATGCCGGGGATCTCGTGCACGTATTCGAGCAGGGTAGCAAAGTCGGCAATTTCGCCGTCTTCTATCGGTCCGCGATAGGCGTTGACGTTTTGCCCTAGCAGGGTGATTTCTTTAACGCCTTGCGCGGCAAGGCCAGCCACTTCGGCCAGCACTTCTTCAAACGGGCGGCTAAACTCGGTGCCGCGTGTGTAAGGCACCACGCAGAAGGAGCAATACTTGCTGCAACCTTCCATGATCGAAACAAAAGCCGTTGCGCCTTCAACGCGGGCTGGCGGCATATTGTCGAATTTCTCAATTTCAGGGAAAGAAATATCCACCTGAGAAACACCGCTGCTACGGCGCTGGGCAATCAAATCAGGCAGGCGGTGCAGGGTTTGCGGGCCAAATACCATATCCACATAGGGCGCGCGTTTTACAATCGCCGCGCCTTCTTGCGAGGCCACGCAGCCGCCCACACCAATCAATAGGTTTGGGTTTTTAAGCTTGAGTTCACGCACACGGCCAAGATCGGAAAAAACTTTTTCCTGCGCTTTTTCGCGCACGCTACAGGTATTAAACAAAATCACATCGGCTTCTTCGACATTGTCGGTCTGCGTTAAGCCTTCGGAAGCGTGCAATACATCGGCCATTTTGTCCGAATCGTATTCGTTCATTTGGCAGCCGAAGGTTTTGATAAATACTTTTTTACTCATTAATACTTACTCATATCTGTAAATACTGCTGTAGGGCAGGTGTAAATCGCTGGTATTAAAGCTCAATAGATTTAATGGCTGCCAGCTTATTCTGTGGCCTGTATTTTTGGGCGTTTTTTTATCGCGCTGACTTCATCGGCATTTAATAGCCATAGCCGCCATACATTGCCCGAGGTGGCTTCAATCTGAAACCAGACGGCGGCTTGCTGCGGTATATGGCTTTGCATGATGAGCGCGTTATTCTGCCCGTAGACGCGTAGGCCAGGGGAAGTACGGTAAATTTTGTCGTCAATTTTAATTTCTGGGATAGCTGCGGCTTTGAGTTCGCCGAGCTGCCCGTCCATAGGAATGGTTCTTGCTGCATAGCATGGGATTGCCGTAACAAGGGCCAGCCAAAACAAGCACTTATGCATGAGTTACTTTCCACGTGATGGAAAAACCGCAATGGTAACATGGTGCCCGCATTGAAAGCACCGCCATCGGGAAGATTGCGTGTTTTATGCCCAAGCCACCGTGGCGTAGTGGTGGCTGATGGGCTTAAGGCAATAGAGTGCTTGAGGCGGGCTAAGGAAGGTGATTTGCGGCGTTGTTTATTGCAGAGATTGGCCAATTTTAATAGTGGCAGCAATATTTCTGGCGCAAAGGCGTATGTTTTCTGCGGCATGTACCAGTGCTTCTTCTATAGATACCGCACGATTTAAAACGCTGAATACCGCTTCAATGCCATGCTGATGCACCACGCCCACGTCGGGGCTCAGGCAGCCTGCGATGCCAATCACTGGGATATCAAAAACCTTGGCCATTTGCGCGACGCCCATTGGAGTTTTGCCGTATATGGTTTGGCTATCCATACGGCCCTCGCCCGTGATGACTAGATCTGCGTTTTGTAAAAGGGCGGCAAATTGTACGGCTTCCAGCACAATTTCTACCCCCGGGCGCAGGCTGGCGCTTAAAAAAGCCAGTGCTGCTGCTCCCATGCCTCCCGCAGCGCCACTCCCCTTGGCCGCAACAATATCTACGCCGATTTGCTCTTTAATGATGCGGGCGTAATGGCTAAGGTTAGCGTCGAGGATTTTGACCATCTCTGGCGTGGCGCCTTTTTGTGGGCCAAAAACGGCAGCCGCACCATGCTCGCCGGTGAGCGGGTTATCCACATCGCAAGCCACTTCTATTTTGCATTCCGCGATGCGCGGATCAAGCCTGGATAGATCAATCTTAGCCAGTTGATCTAAACCAGCCGCTCCAAAGCCCAGTGCTGCTCCGCTCTCGGTTAAAAAGCGCCCACCTAGCGCTTGGATCATTCCCATGCCGCCATCTACCGTCGCACTGCCGCCTATGCCCAGAATAATATGAGTGGCACCGTTATCCAGTGCGGCCAAAATCAGCTCGCCGGTACCGTAGCTGGTGGTGAGCATAGGGTTGCGCAGGGCAGGAGAAACCAGCGTTAAGCCGCTGGCCGCCGCCATCTCGATAATGGCGGTTTGGCCATCGCCCGATAAGCCAAAAAAAGCACTGACGCATTCGCCCAGCGGGCCAGTTACTGATTGCTGGATCATGCGCCCGCCGGTGGCGGCCACTAAGGCTTCAACCGTGCCCTCGCCGCCGTCTGCCACGGGGATTTTTATATATTGGGCATGGGGTAGAACTTCCCTAAAGCCCGCTTCAATTTGCGTGGCAACGTCTAGAGCTGAAAGGCTTTCTTTGTAGGAATCGGGGGCAATGATAATTTTCATGATCGCAAACCTTAAAATTTAAACACACCAAAAATCAGCGTAGAGACAATCGTAATTGACAAACCAACCGCTGTTTCGTAAGGAATAACTTTAAGCCGTTCGGTAATGCTCATATTGACCGCACCACCCGTGGCGTGAAAGAAACTACCGTGCGGCATATGATCAAACACGGTAGAGCCTGCGTGGATCATGGCTGCACCGGCAAGGGCGGGCACACCTAGCTCTAGTAGGGTGCTACTGAATACCTGCGCAGCTACAACGGTGCCAGCGGTGGTGGAGGCGGTAGCCAGCGACATTAACGCCCCAGAAATGGGGGCCAGCATATAGGCGGGCAGGCCTGAGCCTTGCAATGCTTCGATCAGCACGGTTTTAAGGCTGGACGCGCCGATAATCCCTGCCAAAGTGCCCGTGCCCAGCAGCATAATCGCCACCGGAGCCATGCGGCCTAAGCCCGCTACGGCAAATTGATTGCTGTCTTTAAAGCGGCCCATCGCCAGCGCGCCGAGTAAGCCGCCGAGGGGGAGGGCGAGCAGCGGGTCGATCACAATGCCAAACACGGGCCGAAGTGAGAGCAGGATAATCGCCACCAGCGGGGCAACAATGGCGGTGGCAAATGAAGGCAGGGCCTTGCGGTCAAAAGCGACCACTTCGCTGGCCTCTACCTTGCTGCCTTTATTGACCAGCTTTTTGGCAATGAAATAGGCAACCACCAGGCCAACCAAGCCTGGCACTATCCCCGCCGCCATCACTGAGGTGAGCGGCACATGAAAAGCATCGGCCGCCGCAATCGCATTCGGATTGGGCGACATCACATTGCCCGCCTTACCGCCACCTATCATGGCCAGCAAAATCGCCATTTTGGATAGATCGGCTTGGCGCGCAATCGCGAGGGCAATTGGGGCAACGGTAATTACCGCCACATCAATAAATACGCCAACGGCGGTTAAAATCATGGTGGCGATCGCTAAGGCCAGCAGGGCGCGGGTTTCGCCCACTTTTTTGACGATGGTGTCAGCGATACTGGCTGCAGCACCTGATTCGATTAGCACCCCCGCTAGCACACCGGCCGCTAGAATCCGCATCACGGCAGGGATAATGCCTTTTGCGCCGCCCATCATTAGATTAACGGTGCTGGATAAATCCACGCCCCCCACAATCCCGCCAACTAAAGCGCCAACGATCATGCCGTAGGCGGGCGGCACTTTTCGTAAAATCAGAAAAATGGCAACAACGAGCGCACTGAGCGCGCCTAGAGTGCTGACTTCCATCGCTTGAAACTCCTGTTCAGGCTGAGTATTGCGGATAGTGGATGTTGAACAGGATAAACGCCCTATGTGGGGAGATCTTCGTGCGGATGCCTATAAATTAATGCGGTAATTGCATTGTTTTAAGTGCTTTATCACAACTCAAGGTTTTATCCGCAATACGTTCTCTGTTTTCGTCATTCCCGCGCAGGCGGGAATCCAGTAGCGCTGGGCTGGATCTCCGATAAAATCACTCGGGGATGACGACTCTTCAGCTCGGGAAATCATTTAGAGCCATAGCCAAATGCCGGCTTCAGCCAATTTGCAAAGCGGCGTAGAGCAAAAATCGCTCATCTGTTTTGCTGAGGGTAAGGCCGGTAATGACCTCAATCCGGCTCAGTCGATAATCCAGAGTGTTGCGGTGAATGTGCAAAAACTGCGCTGTTTCTCCGAGGCGGGTATCGCAGGCAAACCATGCCTGCAATGTTTTACGCAGTTGGCCATTGCTATCCTGGCGCTCAAGGTTTTTAAGCGGGATACGCAGCTGCGCGGCTTGCCAGCCTGAATTTAATCCGGCCAGTAGCACGGGCAAGCTTAAATCCTGATAAAAAAAGCAGGCCTGCTCCGGCTTGCGTGTTTTGCCAATTTGCAGGGTAGTGATCGCGCTTTGATAAGACAGCGCCACGGCATTGGCGGTACTAAAATATTGCCCTAGCGCAATGCGTACCCCCAGCCTACTTTTGTTGGCGACCCGTGTGAGTAAATCGTGCACGCGGAGCCGGTGCTCTTGCGGATTCCAGCGCCCTTGATGATCTAGCGCTGGTTTGAGTACCACTAATTCGGTTAAAGAAACGGTGGCAACTAGATTGTCGCGCTCTGGCGTACTCAGTAGGGTTTGTAGCTCTTGCAACTCGGCCAGTGCAGCATCAATGCCTAATGCTCCGCTATCTACCTCGATCACGGCCACCACGCGTGGGCGCTGGATATCGACGCCTAGCTTTTGCGCCCAAGCTTCTAGGTCTGAATGCAGCGCGGCTTCACCTTTGATGAGTTGCAAAACCAACTCTTCGCGGTAGCGAGTGTCGCGCCCCAGAGCCTGAATCAGCCTTGCTTGTTCTAAGCTCATTTCCGCCGTCATCCGCACCAGCTCGCCATAGTGGCGCACCGCATCGGGCTGGCCGGTGATACCGACCACGCCCACAATTTGCCCGGCAAGGCGCAGCGGTAAATTCACGCCAGGGCGAACACCGTGCAGCTGTAGTGCCATCGCATCATCAATTTCTACCGTGCGCTGCTGCGACAACACCAGCAAAGCCCCTTCATGCTGCTGGCCGATTCTGGAGCGCTCACCGCTGCCGATCAATGTGCCGGAGGCATCGATCACATTGACGTTACAGCTGATGATCGCCATGGTGCGATCGACGATTTCTTGCGCAAGGCGGGCATTGAGCAGCGACATAAAAGGCCTGTGGTCTTAGGGTCTGTTGACGTTTCATTCGCCATTGCGCTGAGCCGGAAAACGGCCAGACACAAGGCATGTGACGAAGGTAATAACGGGTTATTGTCGAGGAGCATAACGCAGTGAATGGCCATTTTCCGGCTCTGCCCTTCGGGTTTAGCCCATTTTGGGGGCGGAACGAAAGTTAAAAATCGCTGATGGTACTCGTGCCATATCGCAATTTTCTCCTTGTTCAGCCCCAAAACTGGGCCAAACGCAGCTGTGAATGAAAGGTCAACAGACCCTATTAGATACTAATTCCGAACAGAGATTGCAGTGCATTTTTTCCCGCAGAGTTGATTTGTAGGCGGCGGCTGTCTAAATCCTGTGCAACCCAGCCGCGTTGTTTGGCTAATTGCAGCAGTGCTGCGCCAAGTGCTCCGCCGATATGTGGGCTGCGCTCGCTCCAGTCGAGGCAGGCACAGGCAAAATGTCGGCGTTTTTTGCTGATCTCAGCGATATCTAGGCCTAATTTTTCCATGGCAGCCTTGCCATCGCTGCTTAATAAATATTGTGCTGTATCACTGGGGTCTGGCTGTAGCCAGCCCAGCTCAAATAAGCGGTTATGAAGACGAACGGCAAGCGTTCCGGCCATATGGTCGTAACAGGTGCGGGCGGCGTGCAGATAATGCGGTGTATTGGGTGTGAATGTGTTTTTGGGCGGCGCAGCAATCAGTAGCAGGGCTTCTAGCGCCGATGCCACATCGTGATTATGCAGGCGGTAGTAGCGATGCCTGCCCTGCGCCAGCATGCTGAGTAATTGCTCTGCTTTGAGCCGTGCCAGATGCTCGCTGGCGGTGGATGCGCTGACTTCTCCCACAATGGCCAGCTCGGTTGCGGTGCGCGCTTTGCCATCAAGCAGGCAGCAGAGCATTTTTGCCCGTGCTGGCTCGGCAATGGCGGCGGCGACACTGGCGAGTCGGCTGTCTTGCATATTTCGGTCCGGGGCGAAGTAAGGGGTGGGGTTAATCTACACAATAATGTTTTTAAGTACCAGCGAGATGATTCATGCCCCCCATCCATGCTATAGCCGCAGCGACGCATCCAAATCCTTACCCTTATTACGCAAGCCTGCGTGCCACGACGCCTTTTTTCTTTGATACGGAGCTGGCTTGCTGGGTGGCCAGCACGGCAGAGTTGGTCGGGCAAATTATGCAAAACCCGCATTGCCAAGTGCTTGCGCCTGCTAGTGCATCGAGGGCTGCAGAATTGTTTTCCCGTTTGATCCGTATGAATGAGGGAGAGGCACATGCGCCTTTAAAACGGCGTTTGCAGCAGGGGCTGGCAGAGCTGGATTTATCTGCAACCCACTTACTGCTACTGACGCAACGATGGCTAAAGCGTCTGCCCGAGGGGCCGTCCTTAAATACGCTCTGTCGCCACCTGCCAGTACTGGTGCTGGCGGATGCGCTGGGTTTTGCGCCTCAGCTGCGGCTGGTAGAGTGGATCAGCCAATTGGTTGCCTACTTATCGGCCTTTAGTTCTGAAGCTGAGCGGCTTCAGGCCAGCGTGGCGGCAGAGCATCTGCTTGCACATTTTTCAGGGCTTAGGCCGGAGCATTGCAGCCTGCTGCTGCAGGAGTTTAATCAGCAGGTGGTGCTGGCAAATTTAATCGGCTTGCTGACGCAAAGCTATGAAGCCACGGCAGGTTTATTGGGCAATAGCCTGATTGCCCTTGCGCAAAATCCTGAGGTTTATCAGCGCATTCTGGCCGGAATAGAGCCAATAAGTGCGTTGGTAGAAAGCGTCGCGGTTCAGGACCCTAGCGTGCAAAACACCCGCCGCGTTGTTACTCAAGCAATAGAAATCTACGGCCAGCAGCTTGCAGTGGGCGACACGATTTTGCTGCTGCTGGCGTCTGCTAATCATGATGCCAGTAGCAGCGAGCACTTTAGTTTTGGTTATGGCAGGCATGCTTGCCCAGGGCAAGCGCTGGCAACCAGGCTGGCAACGGTGATTCTTGATGCTTACCTTTGCGGTGAAAATAGGCCGCTCCCTGTTCGTTGGGCTTATCAGGCTTCAGCTAATGCCCGTATCCCTCAATTTAATTAATAGGACTTCCCATGATTGCTGTTATTTTTGAAGTGTGGCTTGCCCCTGAGCAGATGACGGAATACTTAAACCTTGCGGCAGATTTACGCGATGAGCTGGTGCTACAGGATGGTTTTATTTCGATTGAGCGCTTTAGCAGTATTAGCGAGGCGGGCAAGATGCTTTCGCTCTCGTTCTGGCGTGACGAGTCAGCGGTTAAAGCGTGGCGCTGTAGTGCCATGCATCGCGATGCGCAGCTGCTGGGGCGCAAGAGCGTGTTTAAAAATTATCGGCTGCGTGTAGCTAAGGTGGCGCGGGATTATGGCATGGCTGAACGGGGGCAGGCTCCGGCAGATAGCTTGTCTCTACATGGCTAAATAATAAGGGGTGGCCATATTTACATACTGACGTGCCACTTTTTTACGACAAAAGAATAGTTGCACCGATGTTATGCTGTTCGCTTCGCCCTGTTGGCTGTAAGGAATGATGCGTGATGGTTTGGAAAATTAAGCGTTGGTCATGGTTTCGTATACTGATGACCGCCATGCTATTGGCCCTGATTGCTTGGGGAGTTAAAGCAATTGTTTTCCCTACTAAAGCTGTGCCGCAATACACCACGGCGAAGGCTGCTAAGGCTGATTTAGAAAGCGCGGTACTGGCGACGGGCACTTTGCAGGCTTTTCGCAAGGTGGACGTGGGCGCGCAGGTTTCCGGGCAGTTGCAAAAGCTGGAAGTAGAGCTGGGGGACAGGGTAAAGAAAGGCCAGCTGTTGGCAACAATTGATCCCGAGCTGGCGCAAAACGAGGCGCTCAATGCCGAGGCTTCTTTGGAAGGATTGCTCGCACAAAGGCAATCAACGCTGTTGCAATTAGAACAGGCCAAAATTGAAGTTACTCGGCAGCAAACCATGCTGAGCCGCGAAGCCACTTCAAGGCAGGCGGTAGAAGACGCAAGCTTAAAGCAAAAAACGTTGCAATCCGATTTGGCGCAGCGTGATGCCGATATCAAAAAAGCCAAGCTCACACTTGATTCAGCAAAAACCCGTCTTGGCTACACCCGTATTCTTGCGCCGATTGATGGCGAAGTAGCGGCGATTACGACGCTAGAGGGCCAGACCGTGATTGCGGCCCAGCAAGCGCCTAATCTTTTAACCCTTGCCGATTTAGACACCATTACCGTTAAAGCGCAGATTTCTGAGGCGGATGTGATGAAAATCCATGCCGGGCAAATGGTGTATTTCACCACCTTGGGCCAGCCGGATAAGCGCTATTACGGCAAGCTGCGTGCGATTCAGCCAACTCCAGAAAAAGTAAATAACGCGATTTTTTATAATGCACTGTTTGAAGTGCCCAACCCAACACACGCGCTACGTCAGGATATGACCGCGCAGGTGGCGATTGTGCTTGAGCATGCAAAAAGCGTTTTAAGTATTCCCACTATTGCCTTAGGGGCCAAGGCCAAAGATGGGCGCTACACCGTGCGGGTGGTAGGCGTGGATGGCATTGCGGTTGATCGGCAGATCAAAACCGGCCTGAATAATAATGTGCAGGTGCAAGTGCTGGCTGGCCTGAAAGAAGGCGATCTGGTGGTGACTGGGGACGCTGCCTTGGGTAAATCAGAAGCGTCTGTAAGCATTGGAGGCTAGTCGTGCGTAAGCCTCTATTAGAACTCAGCAATATTGTGCGCAGCTTTCCGGCTGGTGATGATGTGGCCGTGGTGCTGGATCAAGTGAATCTGTGTATTCATGCCGGTGAAATGGTGGCGATTGTGGGGGCTTCTGGCTCGGGCAAATCCACCTTAATGAATATCTTGGGGTGCCTAGATAAGCCGACTTCGGGCACTTATCTGGTGAATAGCCGCGATGTATCTGGCCTTGATAGCGACGAGCTGGCTGGGCTGCGGCGGGATCGGTTTGGTTTTATTTTTCAGCGCTACCATTTATTGCCGCATTTATCCGCACAGGGCAATGTGGAAATGCCTGCGGTTTATTCGGGGCTGGCTAAAGATGCGCGGCAGGACAGAGCCAAAGCTTTGCTCAGCCGCCTTGGTTTAAGCGAGAAATTTGAGCACCGCCCCAGCCAGCTTTCAGGTGGCCAGCAGCAGCGGGTGAGTATTGCCCGCGCTTTGATGAACGGTGGCGAAGTGATTTTGGCCGACGAGCCAACTGGCGCGCTCGATAGCCATAGCGGCGAAGAAGTCATGAATATCCTGCGCGAGCTGCACGCGCAGGGCCACACCGTGATTATTGTTACCCACGATCATAAAGTCGCCGATTGCGCCGAGCGCATTGTAGAGATCAGCGATGGCCGTATTATTAGCGATCGCAGTAAGCCAGTTGAAGTCTTGGTGGAAGGAAAAATTGCGCCGCATGGGCGGGAAGTTAAATCACTGCGAGTGATCTTTGATCGTTTTGGGGCCGCTTTAAATATGGCTTGGCGGGCCATGTCGGCCAACCGGATGCGTACTTTACTCACCATGCTGGGTGTGGTGATTGGCATTACCTCGGTGGTGTCGATTGTGGCGATTGGCGAGGGTGCTAAGCGCAAAATTTTGCAAAATATTGGCGAAATCGGCAGCAATACGATGAATATTTTCCCAGGTAAAGATTTGGGGGATGACAGGGCGGGTAGCTTGCGCTCCCTACTGCCGGGGGATATTACCGCGCTGCAGGCCATGCCTTTTATTGATAGTGTGACTCCCAGTACTAGCTCTAGTTTTCGCTTACGTCATCATGCTTTGGATGTCGGTAGTAATGTGAGCGGGGTAGGGGAGTTTTATTTTCGCGTGAGTGGGCTGAAGCCTGCGCTGGGGCGATTTTTTAATAGCGAAGATGTTGCAAGACAGGCGCAATTGGTGGTGCTTGATCACAACACCCAGCGCAAATTGTTTCCGAATGGACGTAATCCGCTGGGGCAGGTGATTTTAGTGGGTAATCTGCCTGCCACCGTAATTGGTGTGGCGGCAGAAAATAAGAGCGGCTTTGGCGGCGGCGGGCAAACCTTGCAAGTCTGGCTACCCTTTACCACCACGGCTAATCGCCTGTTTGGTCAGCAATATTTTAACAATATCACCGTGCGGGTAAAGGATGGCCAATCGTCAGCCGCTGCCGAGCAGAGCATAGAAAAGCTGCTCACCTTGCGCCATGGCAGCAAGGATTTCTTTATCTACAACATGGATAGCATCGTTAAAAAAATCGAGCAAACCAGCCAGATGCTGGCGCTGTTGTTATCGATGATTGCGTTGATTTCCCTTGTGGTGGGCGGGATAGGTGTGATGAATATTATGCTGGTGTCGGTCACCGAGCGAACGCGTGAAATTGGCATTCGTATGGCGGTAGGTGCAAGGCAAAGCGATGTTATGCAGCAGTTTCTAACCGAATCGGTGCTGGTTTGCTTGATTGGTGGCGTGATCGGCGTGCTGCTTTCCCTAGGTATTGGCGCTTTGGTGCAGTTTTTTGTGCCCGATTGGAAAATGATTTTCTCTCTAGGATCTTTTATCGCGGCCTTTATCTGTTCGACCCTGATTGGTGTGTTCTTTGGCTTTTTGCCCGCTCGCAATGCCGCGCGCTTAGACCCGATTGAAGCCTTGGCGCGAGAATAAAAATGAAAAGAATCTTATTACTTTCAACGGTTTTCCTCAGTGCCTGTGGCTCCTTGCTAAGCCCTAGCTCTAGCGCACCCTTGCCCGCCATGCCCGCCCAATGGGCTGAGCAAATTCAGGCTGCTGGCATGTATCAGGGTGCATGGTGGCTGGCGTTTCATGATGCGGCGCTAACTCAGCTAATCGGCGATGCTTTGCAAAGCAATGCTGATTTATCTATCGCGGCCATCAGGCTACGCCGTGCTCATCTAAGAGAGGGCGTCAGTGAGCATGCGGCCTTGCCGGTTTTGGGTGGCGTTGGCGGGGCGAGTGTGAATCGCAGTTTTGATCCGGTGGTAAATCGCCAGAGCTACAACCTATCGGCCACGGCCAGCTATGAGTTTGATCTGTGGGGACGTTTGGCGAGTGACAGAGCCGCCGCCAGAGAAGAGCGTATTGCGACTGAAGCCGATAGGCAGGCACTTAAATTATCGATCTCTACCTCGGTCGCAAGCCAATATTGGACGATCGCCTTATTGGATCAGAAGCTAGCCGCTAGCTTGCTTAATTTACAGCAGCTCAGGCAGGTGATGGCCATTGCTCAGGCTAAAAATCAGGCCGGTGCTTTGGCAAAAAGCGAGGTGCTGAGCGCCGAGCAAAGCTTGCTGAGTGAAGAAGCCAGCCATACCCAGCTTTTGCAGCAACGGAAAGCTGCGTTTTATAACCTGAGTTTATTGTTTGACCGGCCACCGCAGAGCTTTACTCTGGCTGGGGCCAGCTTGCCGCAGGGTGATTTACCGGCGATTGCCGCTGGCGTGCCTAGCGAAGTGCTGGGCCGCCGCCCTGATTTGCAAGCGATGGAGGCCAGATTAAGGGCGAGCTTGGCGCAAATTGATGTGGCTAGAGCGGCGTTTTACCCCAGCTTTTCGCTCACTACCAGCCTAGGTAGTAGTAGCTCTGCTTTAGCCGAGCTATTTCAGAACCCTGTTGCATCCGCTGGGCTGAATTTGGCGCTGCCTTTTTTAGATTGGGAAAAGCATCAGCTTAATCTGGATATCAGCCGCACGCAGTATGAAGAATTGCTCACCACATTTAGGCAGGGCCTCTATAAGGCGCTGGCCGAAACCGAACAAGCGCTGGATGCTAGAGTCCGCTTCGGCGAACAAAATCAGCAATTGGCGAAATCCTTGCAATTGGCGGCTAAGCTAGATGGCATCGCCCAAGCGCGTTTTGAAGCAGGGGCCACAGATATCCAGCCTTGGTTAGACGCCGCCGCCCGCCGCCGCAGCGCTCAAACCAGCCTGCTACAAAATCGCTTCGATCAGGCGAGTAATTTGCTGGCTATTTATAAGGCTTTGGGCGGGGCTGTGAAGTAGGGGAGTTGCTATTTTGGGGAAATATGCAGGGCAACAAGTCAAATTTAGCTAAAAACCAGCTTGGGTAGCGGAGTTTTTGCCCTTGCCGAGCTGGTTTTTAATGAGTTTTGTAATTGCTTAGGCTTTGCAAAAATAGCGGAATCCATACAAAAATGGACAAAATCATCCCTTCACGGTTCCAGCTATTGGTTATTTTTGTGGTACATGAGCGGGGTTTTTTACGATCTAAGCTTATTTATTTAGCTTGGCGATGGGTAATGACCAAGGAAATAATTTTGGCGCGGTGATGATCTTTGGTGTCGCTAAGGCTATCGAGCACAATTTGCGCTGTTTTCTGATCGTCTTAATATTGGTTTCTATTCATCATATCTTCGAGCATCAGTTGTTTTTATTTTAAATAACGCTCGTCACATTGTTCCAGTATTTGCTTAGCAATATAGCTGGGGGATGCAATAAATTGAATTTTTTCGGTTAATTCGGTGTTGATACATTGTGTCCATTGAGCAATTGCTTCGCTCACTGCCCGTTGCCCCACATTTATTTTTTCTGTTTCTGCCTGAGCGAATGATGAGAAAAGTACAAATGCACAGCCAATAGTTTTGATCGTTACCCTAAACCTACTCATTGGGGGAATGGGGTGGTGTATTAGCGTGTATGTATATCACCACTATGACATCCGGCATAGATCATCATCGTAAATATGACGTTAGACTAATTGACTGGGTGTAGTGTGATTATAAAAATACGAATAGTGGAATGGCGAGATAGATTGATTAAGGATGAGCCAGCTCAAGTGATTGAGCTGGCTTTTTAAATTTAATTAATTTGATTCAACCAAGCCAAAGCACCTAATCCAGCTTGTCTGCCGCTGGCAAGGCAGGCGGTAATTAAATAGCCGCCGGTGGGCGCTTCCCAATCCAGCATTTCACCTGCGCAAAATACGCCGGGTATTTTTTCCAGCATCAGTTCTGGGCTCATGGCATCAAAGCGTACGCCGCCTGCGCTGCTGATGGCTTCGTCGATTGGCCGCGTGGCTAATAGTTTGAGCGGCAGGCCTTTAATCGCGGTGGCTAGCTTATTCATATCGTTAAAGTCGTTGCGGGAAATTTCTTCACGCAGCAAGCCCGCTTTTACCCCCTCGATACCTAATTTACGGCGCAAATGGCTGGCCATTGAATCCGCACCGCGTGGGCGTTTCAGGTCTTCCAATACGCGTTCCAGCGATTTGCCTGGGGCTAGATCCAGCAGAATATCGGCGTTGCCATTGGCTTTTATTTCATCACGGATGGCCGCTGAAAAAGTGTAAATCAAGCTGCCTTCTACGCCGCCCTTAGTCAGCACAAATTCACCTAGTTTACGTACGCCTTTAAATTCAATGGCGACGGCTTTCAGTGGCGAGCCAGCAAAGCGCTCGCTTAAGTGATCGCTCCAGCCAATATCAAAGCCACAGTTGGCGGGTGTTAAAGGCTCGATCGCGATGTCTTTTTCTGCCAGCAGCGGCTGCCATAGGCCATCGGAGCCTAGCTTGGCCCAGCTTGCGCCGCCCAAGGCCAGAATGGTGGCGTCGCTGCTGCGGCTGATTTCGCCTTCTGGCGTTGCAAAACGCATTTGCCCCGCTTCATTCCAGCCCAGCCAGCGATGGCGCACATGAATACGCACGCCGCTGCTACGCAATCTAGAAATCCATGCGCGCAATAGTGGCGCTGCTTTCATTTCTTTTGGAAACACGCGGCCAGAGCTGCCTACAAAGGTCTCAATACCCAGCCCGTGTACCCATTCTTGCAGGGCTTCGTTACCAAAGGCCGCCAGTAAAGGTTGCAACTCGGCACTGCGCTGGCCGTAGCGGGCTAAAAATGGCTCGGCAGCTTCAGAGTGAGTGATATTTAAGCCGCCCACACCGGCTAATAAAAATTTACGGCCTACCGATGGCATGGCGTCGAAAATATCCACGTCTACCCCGCCTTGGCTAAGAATTTCAGCGGCCATTAGGCCAGCAGGGCCGCCACCAATGATGGTGACAGATTTGCGCGGAGTAGAAGTAGTGGTCATGACGAGCCTTACGGTAAAAGCGCCGAAATCTGCTGATTTTGGGCGGGTAGAGCGGACTATATGAGGGACGATACAGCATGTGTAAAAGCGGCTGCGGCTATCAATTGCATAGCATGAATGCGCTGCATTTTAGCAGATTAGCGCGCCTTATATGGTCGGCATAAATGGGCATTCTCTGTGGGGCGTTTTTCAGAGTGTTGTCTTTTTATTCTGTTTGTTGTGATCAACGCCGATATCAGCATTTCATTCCGCATCGATTCGGGCGCAGCGCCGGTTTTGTACCAGAAATACAAGCGTGGTTTTGAGGAAATCATCAGCCAGATTATCCGTAATGGCATTCGCAATGTGCTGAATAATTACGGCAGCAAATACGATGCCGAAGGACTGAGCAATTTGGTTTTGTGAATGAGCTGCGCCTGCCAGCAAATATCCAAACCGCCATCAATGCCAAGCTGCAAGCTACCCAAGAAGCCTTAAGATTAGAAGCCATGCTGCGCAAAAACTTAGCCGATGCAGCCAATGCGGTTGCCGTTACTAAAGGCCAAGCCGATGCCAAAATCGCAGCCGCCCAAGGTAATGCTCGGGCCTTAAAAACCGTGGGTGAGGCCATTAAGGAGTACGGCGCAGAAGCCGCCCAGCTTAAAAACCAAACGCTATGGATGGAAAAGTGAAATGGGCAGTTGCCAACCAACAGCTTAGGAGCCAATACAATGGTGATGATTGGTGTGGGTAAATAAGTGCTCAGAGCGCACCTTTGAGCAGGGCCATTACCATATAGGGGGTGGTGTTGGCCTGAGCCAGCATCGCTGTGCCTGCTTTTTGCAAGATATTTTCGCGGGTTATGCTGCCCGTTTCCGCTGCAAAATCGGCATCAAGAATGCGGCTGCGTGATGCGCTCAGGCTTTCTAAGCTGGTCTGCATATTGGATACCGCCAAAATAAAACGATTTTGGTAAGCGCCCATTGACCCCCGAGCGGCACTGACAATATCTAGTGCGCTATCGAGTGAAGCGATGGCCGTTTGTGCGCTGGCGGCTGTCAAGGTATTGAGCGAGGTAATCCCTACAATACTGGCAATGGCCGTGGCTGCGGTAAAGCCCGCCGTTAACCCCGCTTTTTCTGGGGCGGCCCCTGCGATAGTCAGGCCGTCTGCATTACTGCTAGAAACGGTAACCGTGCCATGATTGGATGTGGCACTGGCGGCGGTTAAGGCGGCTCCGGCGATATTGCGCGTTACAGAACCTGCGGTAGTGGAAATGCCGGTGCTGGATGCGCCAGGGGTATTGTCATTTAGCACAACCGAGCCACCACCGTCTGCAGCACTAAAAGCACTTAGCGCAGCGGCCGTGAGTGGGTCGCCTTGCGCCATCGCAATCGCACCACTGAGCGCAGACGATACCGTTGCCGCATTATTACTGGCCCCAAGGATGTTTAAATTAACATTGCTGGCATTGACCACTGCTGAGGCGAGCGCTGAATTGCGGACGGTAAAGTTAATCCCGTTTACAGAAAACTGCGCTCCAGCCCCAACGTTGGCCGCAATATTAAAGGTGTTTTGCGCCGCCACTGCCGCTGTGCCTTGCTGCCCCACCATGGCCGCAGCTAAGCCTGTTTGATTAAGAAAGGCCGTTTTGTTAGCGGCTGCAATTGTTGCATTGGCGACGGTACCATTTAATCCAATCTCAATATCGCGGCCATCTGCGGCGCTTAGCGTCACCTTGCCAGCGCTGGCCGTCGCCGTGACGCCCGTTTGAGCGGCAAAGCCTGTAATGGCATTGGCCAAATTAGTACTTTGGCTATTTGCATCTGAGCCTGACGTGACCGAGCCAATATCCACGCCATTAATGTTAAATGCTGCAATGGTGGTGAATGAGCTGGCGGCCGCGCTGATGATTTTTGTGCTGGCCGTGGCGCTAACCCCTGATGTGGCTGTACTCGCATTAATGGCTGCTGCAATGGCGAAGGCGCTATCTGCTGCTTGACCGATCGCCGCGCCTTGTGTGGATGCACCAATTACACTTGCATTCAGTAATAAATCACCAGCAAGTAGTGTGGCGGTGGTTGCACCGCTGCTTATTGAAGCTTTAAAAGATGAGCCAGTGCTACCCAAATGGGTGGTTTGCATATTACTAATATGGCTGATGCTAATGGCATCGCCAGAATGAGCGCCCACAAAGAAAGAGTGCGAATTAAAACTGCCATCGAGTAGGCGGATACCATTAAATTGAGTTGAGCTGGCGATGCGCTGGATTTCTAAGCTAAGCATTTGTACTTCAGCATCAATCAGTTTGCGATCTGAATTGGATACTGGCGCATTGGCCGCTTGCACGGCTAATTCGCGCATGCGTTGCAGGTTATCGCTAATACTGCCCATTGCCCCTTCAGCGGTTTGCACCATAGAAATACCATCATTGGCATTGCGAACCGCTTGGGTGGTGCCCTTGATTTGAGCCGTCATCCGGCTGCTAATGCCCAGCCCCGCAGCATCGTCTTGTGCGCGATTGATGCGCAGGCCGGATGAAAGGCGATTTAAGGAAATAGCCAAAGCGCTTTGCGACGTACTCAAATTGCGCTGAGTACTGATCGCCGTAAGGTTGGTATTAAGGCTTATCGCCATCTTCCTATCCTGATTTATCCGCCTCATGCCCTATAAAACAAAGCACGCGCCTCAGGCCCTTGTTGATCTAATTCACGGTTTTAAAACCAGCATCAGCAAGCCGCGTATTTAAAACTTCTCGCGTACATTAACTAAGAAAATACGCCTAGCTGACCATTTTAAAGGCGAAATTAAAGCCAGCGTCATCCGCTATATCGGACAAAATGTGGAGGACTTAAGCATATTTTGCTGAGGCAGCAGAATTAACGGCCACAAGATGCTTACCGTGAATCATGGGTTAATAAAGTGAGGAAAAACTGTGATTTAAGCGGGCCAATAAGCTGCGGCTTGACATGGGCGTACTTACCCCGCCTAAAGACGGCATGCAAATCTTGCCCATCTCAGAAGTGGCGGCTAAAGATGACTTCTGGAATATCAAAAATGTAACTCGTGACGACCAACTCAGCGCCCACCGCGTACCGGCGTAACTGATGGGCATCATTCTCAACAATACTGGCGGCTTGGGGGATGTAGAAAAAGCCGCCCCCGTGTTTGCGTATAACGAGATTGAGCCATTGCAGGAGCGTATGAAGGAGTTAATCGACTGGCTAGGGGGGGAGGTGATCCGGTTCAAACCTTACGCAGTGCCCTAAACAAAGCCAAGCAAACAGCAAGCGCGGGGTTTTTTGCGTCTGCATTTTGAGAGGAATCCGCACTCAGCCCCCAGCACGCGCCCTCGTGACCCCACCACGCCTACCCACTTAACACACTATTTTTTATGCACCTGCATGAGGAAGGCTCAAGCCGCGCGAGATATGGCCCTGAACGGTAAGAAGTGTTCCTATAAAAGCTTGCACTGCTTGCGGATTTCTTGCGAATGGTTACAAGGTGCTAACACCTGCATAGGGATTACGGAATAACTGGGGACAGAGCAAACCTAAATCCTGCTATATTTCATGCCTTTAGAGCCGAAGAAAGTAGATTTAAATTTGCTCTGACCCCAGTTATTTAGACGCCATTGGCAGGTGCTGTGGCTCTGCTCGCGTTTCTCTCTGTACGGGTGATGGCCCAACCACCAGCTCAATTAAAACTAGCTTTAAAAAATTATATCTACCGAGCGTCAACAGCTTGGTCAAAGCCGACCTTGGCCATATTAAGTCCCAATGTACTGGTTAGCGGCCGCTCAAATGCAGATTTAGTTAACTAGGATTTTCTCTAGGCGACGGACTCATACTCCCAATCATCTACAGCCTTTTGATTAACTCCCTTGAGCATTCGCAGTTGGTGGATGCTACACGCTTCCACATGCACTAAATGAATAGTATATTTCTTTTTCCGACAGCAAAAAGGAAGGCAGAAGTCAACTTTGTCTTCTGTTAAACCAGAGAATAAGGGATAAGGTCGTGACGATTCTGCAAGAAATCCATACGTGGTCTAAGGACCTCACTGCATGGCAACAAGACGCAATCGCAAGGCTATACTCCGACCGGTCGCTTAGTGCTGCTGATTTGGACGACCTCTACGCATTGGCCAAGACTGAGGTTGGTATCCCTGACATGGAAGGTCGTGTGTGCAAAAAACTTCAGGATGCCGAAGTAGCTCTGCCGGTAAATCCAACACGAGTTGTGTTGCTTACGGCCATCAAGGCACTTACTAACGTCAATGCCTTGGCAAACGATGTGCGCCTACCCATTGCGAAAACTGGCGTTACTGCCATCTATGGTGAGAACGGCGTCGGGAAATCAGGCTATTCGAGAGTGTTCAAGAAGGCTTGCCGAGCACGTGATAGGCGCGAACCCATTCTTCCCAATGCGAATCTAGAGCTTAGACAGTGCGGATCAGCATTTGCGACGTTTGAAACGGAGATCGACGGCACCCCGATTGATCTGCAATGGAAAGCTGACGTCGATCCGCCCGAACCTCTTTCGGACATTGCGATCTTTGATACGCACTGTGCTCGTGCCTATATCGATAATCAAGGCGACTTCGCTTACGCCCCATACGGGCTGGATATCTTAGAAGGGCTGGTTGGGGCATGCAATGCACTAAAGGTTCGGGCCCTCGCAGAAAAAGCAGCGAATGCTCCAAGCGACGCCGCTTATGTGGTTCTTGCAGGAGAACAAACGAAGGTTGCCAAGACTTTGGTCGGAATCCCAAGCAAGACCAAGGTCGAAGATATTGAGGCTTTGGCCTCTCTCAGTGAGGCGGAGTTGGAACGGCTCACGTTTCTGAACAAAACCTTGGCCGAAACTGATCCCAAGCAGAAGGCTTTAGCGCTGCGGCAAAAGGCCAGCCGACTTACCTCACTAGCGGGTCGAGTAGCAACAGCGATCGACGTCGTGAGCGAAGCGACGGTCGCTTCGCTCAGAGTCCTAATCGATAAATCAAATGCGGCCAAAACAGCAGCTGAGCTTGCTGCAACCGAATTCAAGGCGACCCCCGGCCAACTGGTCGGAACCGGCGGCGAGGAGTGGAAGACACTCTTCGAGGCTGCTAGGACTTTTGCCGAAATCAGCTACGTGGATAACGAATTTCCATATTTGCCAGCAGATGCGGCATGTCCACTTTGCCAGAATACCCTTGGTCAAGAAGGCTCAGTGCGGTTATTGCGATTTGATACTTTCATCAAAGCAGCTGCTGAAAAGGCCGCGAAGGATGCACGCGAGGCCGCGGCCATTCCATTTAGGGTTATTCAACAGGCAAACGTAGATCTGATGTTCCGCGACGATTTGGTCGAAGAGGTTACGGAGCTCCGTCCAGAGGTCGCGGTTGTTTGTGCAGCACTTCAGTCCTCCCTCAAAAAGCGCCAAGAGGCCGTACTTCAGGCCGCTGCAGGCAAACTGGCCTGGGATGGGCTTACAAAACTATCCCTCGACCCACAGCCAAGCTTAGCCGAGATAATTAATAACCTGCAAGAACAGTCAAATGCACTCGATGCCATTACTGACGAGAACTTCAAGGGGGTCCTAGTCTCAGAGCAGGCGGAACTCGATGCTCGTCGTAGGCTGGCAGAGGTAAAGGGGGCTGTACTTGAGGCCATGACTAAGTATGAGTTCTGCCGAAAATTGCAAGTTTGTATTGAGGGCATGGATACACGGAGCATATCGCGGAAGTCGACTGAGCTTTCTCGCACTATGGCCAGTCAAGAGTTAGCTGATGCCCTAAACTCTGAACTCAGGCAACTCAAGGTTCATCACCTCAACGTTACCATGAAGCCCGGGTCGCCGGGAGGTAAAACCCAGTTTAAGCTAACAATGCAGTTGCCAGGTGGTGGAACACCGACGACCATCCTCAGTGAAGGTGAGCAGCGGGCCATTGCTATCGCATCCTTTATGGCGGAGATCCAACTTAGCAAGGGGCGCGGTGGCATCGTTCTTGATGACCCTGTCTCGTCGTTAGATCATCGCCGCCGCTGGGAGGTTGCTGAGCGTTTGGCGAAGGAGTCGCTGATCCGACAGGTGATTATCTTCACTCATGACATTTACTTTCTCCTGATTTTGGAGCAAAAGGCGAAAGAGGTCGGAGCCCAGCTAACTAAGAACTACATCCGCAGAACCGCAAATGGCACTGGCGTCCATTCCGAGGACTTACCCTTTGACGTTCTTGGCACAAAAGATCGCTTGAGTCGCCTGCGGAAGTTATTGGTCGATGTACGTAAGGCAGCGAAGGAGGGCGATGAAGACCTTCAGCGCCAAGAGACAGCAAAATGCTATGGTCAGCTACGACTCGCATGGGAGCGTTGCATAGAGGAGGTCCTGCTTAACGGAGCAGTGCAGCGCTTCGGTGAGGGTGTTTTGACCCAACGTCTCAAAGGGGTGACTATCACGGACACCGACTATTTAGAAATTGATGCTGGCATGACCAAAGCTTCGAAGTTCGAGCATGATGCCGCCTCAACTGTCGGAAGGCTTCCCATACCGGCCCCAGACGACCTCAGCAAGGACATTGAGCGCTTGGCCACGTGGCGCGAGATACTCAATAAGCGTGTGGATGCCATTGCTAAAGGCTCGGCTAGTAGATCAGCCCTCTTTACTACAGAGTTGACACTTTGACTAAAGCTACCAGTAAGCAGATAACTTAAAAACGGCCGGTTATGTCCGAGCGGCTGGAGCTTGCGACACAACTACGAGTGCCTGCAATAGGAGTCATTGCAGGCACTCAGTTAGACTAGAATTATTGCGTCTCAGAATCCTCAATAATCTGCCTGTTTCCTTGCTAAGCCCTTTGTTTAAAAGGGTTTCATCTCTTTTTTATTTCTGACTTCCTGCGGATTTGGTCACACCGGTCATACCTTGGTTTTACATGGGTAACAACAAAAAAACCTTATAAAACAACGTGGTCACACTGGTCACACCGGTTACACCAAAAAAACACCCCAACCCTACCCCCGAGGTGCTGCCGTGGCGCACAAGGGGAAATCCTTCGCGCTGCATTTTTGCTATTTGAATATTGTAAGAATTGAATTGTTTTAATTGGCGTATTGAAGAATTAAATTCTCAATTTCAGGTGAAATATTTAGCCACTAATCTTTAACCAGAGGCATGGGGTGAGGTGAAAGCTTACTAAAGGTATGGGGGATATTGAGGGGTTTAATAACTTATTGAAGACGATAGTCACCCGACAAGGGACAGGGCCTATAACTCTATTTTTAATTCGACCATGTACTTAAGGTATGACTGGTATGACAGCGTCGCCCTCGATTGGATTTCGGGGCTGTTGCATTCGATTCATTAGCGCAATGACCACGGCTTGGCAATCCGCATCAGAAAAGGAGCCGGGGACCCTAGAGGTTTACATGCCACTACGGGGCCTAAGACTCGCAGTTTCATTTCAGTGGCTGCACTGTGAAGTAAGTGAAATATGCAGGCAGGTGAAATATGAAGGCACACCGGTCATACCTTAAGTACATGGTCGTTCTTAAAATAGAGATAGGCTATGGTATTGGGAGGAAATCGGGGGATTGCTATCAAAAGCCAAAATGCAGCGCGGGCATATTTCTGCCAGCCCTCAGCAGCGCGATTTGAGGGAGGAATATCCCCTGAAAATGGATTGTTGGTATGTGGATTTGATACCAACAAATATACCAACAATGGTGGCCGGCTTTGTTGGTACTTGGGCGAACGACGGCGGACGTAAAAAACCCCCGAAAGCTAGGCTATTCGGGGGTTTCAGGTCTTTAGCGAACTGCTAAAAACGGGTATCTGGTGGCTATGGCGGGACTCGAACCTGCGACCCCAGCATTATGAGTGCTGTGCTCTAACCAACTGAGCTACATAGCCTTAAAGAGGGACGCATTATGGTTTCTTTTATTTTAGCTGTCAACACCCTTGATGGGGATTCGGCGATATTTTGTTGTTTTATTTTTTTGTACTTTGCTGTGAGGTGATGGCTCTGCTGATAGCGGCTTGAATTTGTTCAAAATTAAATGGTTTTGCGATGAAATCATCCATGCCTGCTTCAAGGCAGGCAGCGCGATCGTCGATGAGTGAATTGGCGGTGAGGGCGATAATCCAGGGCTGGCCGTAGCATTCTGGTTGGGCGCGTATGGCCCGGCATGCGCTTAGTCCGTCTAAGATGGGCATGGATAAATCCATTAGCACAACCGGGAAACGAATGATTTTTAGTATTTGCAGCGCCGCTTCGCCGTTGTCCACCACGGTGGCGCGTGCGCCGGCTTGCTCAATACAGCGTTGGGCTACAAATTGATTGACGGCGTTGTCTTCTGCAATGAGTACATGCAAATCTACCGGCAGTTGGGGGGTGGCGGCTTTGCTAGGGCGGCTAGGCGTGGTGCTCTCGCTGCTTTGCAGCGGTAAATGGATTAAAAAAACGCTGCCCGATCCGTACTCGCTTGTTAGCTGGATATCGCCGCCCATGAGTTCGATGATGCGCGAAACAATCGCCAGCCCTAGGCCGGTACCTCCATATTGGCGGGTGATCGTGCTATCGGCTTGTGAGAAGGGTTTAAATAATGTGGTGAGCTGTTCTTGCCTGATGCCTATGCCACTATCGCTTATTTTAAGCATGAGCGTTTGTTGTGATTGCTCTGCAAGGATGGAGACATAGCCGTGCTGGGTAAATTTAATCGCGTTACCTAAGAGATTTTGTAATATCTGCCTAAGGCGTAACGGGTCACTTTTGATCCAATGCTCTACATTGCTGTTGATTTCTAATGTAAGCGATAATTGTTTTTGGCTGGCGATAGGGTGGTAGAGCTTGACGATATCGTGCAGTAATTCTGGCAGGTTTACCGGCGTGGATTCCAGCGTCATTTGGCTGGCTTCTAGCTTGGAGTAATCCAAAATCTCATTGATGAGCGTTAAAAGGGAATCTCCGCAGCGGCTGAGTGTGGCCAGCAAGCTGGCTTGGTCTTCGTTAAGCGGACTATCTTCCAATAATTGAGCAATGCCCAAAATGCCATTCAGCGGCGTGCGAATTTCGTGGCTCATAATGGCCAAAAAACTGCTTTTGGCCCGCGTGGCAGCTTGGCTGGCATCAAGGGCGGCTTCGAGTTGCTCTGTTCTTTGTGCAACCCTTGCTTCTAGCTGTTCGGCTAGCCGTTGCAAGGCTTGGTTGGCGGTGTAGAGATCTAGGCTTTTGGCTTCTAATAGCGCTTCGGCCTCTTTGCGGGCCAATCTTTCTCTTTGGCTTCGTTTTTGTAGCCGCTGAAGTTCTTGCTCATCCATGGTGGTTTAATTTAAATAGAACGAAATCGCCGTGATTTTCTGTAGTTAAGGTAATGGGCTGGCCAAAGTAGTGGATACAGCCTGTGAGCAGGCCTTGGGCAAAGTCGCCCATTTTTCGTGGTGAATTGTATTTAAGGATAAGTGCGTTTGGGCTTAAGCGCTCGGCGCTAAAGTGGGGTAACTCTGCATCGGGGTATAGCTTAAGCACTTCGGCGTGGATGATTTGTTCTATGCCCTGTAAAAAGTCTAAAGGGTTTTGTGTATCAATAAAAAATGAGGGATAGAGTGCTACAAAACGGCCAAAAAGATGTTCGCCAAATATATGTAAGAGCTTAGCGACTGGTAATTGGGATTTTTCGCTTAGCGCGTTGACTAGGCTGATGATTTCGCTGTGCTGATAAGTGCCCACCGCTGTATAAATGCCGCCAGATGGCAAATCAGTTTCATCTAGCAACTGATCTGCCATTGCATCGCCCCAAGTTTGCTCAACAAGCTCTAGAAACTCAGTAAAAATAATGCCTTTCATGAGAAGGGCTCCGTGGCTGCGTCTCCCCAATATAGAAGTAAACTCTACTTAAAGCTCACCTGAGCGATCCCGCCCGCCCAGTCCTGGGGCAGTTTTTCCTTGTAGCTCTTTAGAAAAGGCAATGACTTTAAATAGCTCGCCCATTTCAGCGTTGCTGGTGAGCTTTTGTAATGCGGTCGACATTCTTAGGTATTCCACGCTGCCGATTTCCATTTGTGCCGCTCGGTCTAAAATGCCTGCGTCGATCAGGTAGCTAGCTTGCGAGGTGTAGCCTTCAAGGCTCAGCCCTGCCTGATTGGCCGCGTGGTAAATCGCGGAGAAATCCACGTGGCAGGTTATATCGGTCAGGCCAGGCAAAAAGAAAGGATTGTGAATGCTGTGGTGGCGGTAATGGCCCATCAGCGTACCCATGCTGCGCTCTGGGTGATAAAACTCGGCAGCGGGGAAGCCGTAATCGATCAGTAAAATCATGCCAAACTGCAGGCTGGCAGCCAGTGCTGCAATAAAGCCCTGTGCTTCTAGCTGGATTTCGGTGGTGTATTGCGGGATATGCGGAAAGCCTTCGCAAGCGACTTCTAGCTTTAAATTTTCGATGGCACGGTGTTCAAAAGCCAGATCGCTGCCGTTTTCTACTACACCGCATTGCAGCCAGTTATAGCCGTCAAAGCGCACTAGCTCGCAGGGCATGGCGTCGAGTACTTCATTTCCAACTATTACGCCCACAAATTGCTTGGGTAGCTCATCCAGCCATTTGGCCTTGTGGGCCAGATGTGGCACAAGGGTTTGTAGTGTTTTACGCTGGCGCTCGCGTAATTCGCCAGATAGCTCCAGAATAAAGTATTCGCTGGGCAGGGCATCTAAGCGCTCTAGTTCTAGTAAAATTTGCGCGGCGAGTTGCCCCGTACCTGCACCAATTTCTAACACATCACCACCACATTCCTGTAAGACGTGTTGGATAGTGTTGGCAACGCAGGTACCAAATAGCGGTGAGATCTCTGGGGCGGTAATAAAATCACCCGCGCCGCCAAATTTGGCCGCACCCCCGCTGTAATAGCCAAGGCCCGGCGTGTAGAGTGCCATTCGCATATAGTCAGCAAAAGAAATCCAGCCACCGCTGGCATGAATCGCTTGGCGGATATGTAAGATTAAAGCCAGGCTGGCTTGCAGCGCCTCATCAGATGGCGTGGGGAGTTGCGGATTAGTCATCGGGGCGGGAAAATCGTGGGCATAAAAACAATATTGTATGGGGCAGGGACAGAATATGCAGCACAAAGTGGTTTTGATTACCGGTGGCGCGAAAAGAGTAGGCGCAGGTTTGGCGCGATATTTGCACGCCCGTGGCTGGAAAGTGCTGCTGCACTATCGTTCATCTGCACTTGCTGCAGAGCAGCTGGCCGATGAGCTAAACGCCATACGCCCCGCATCTGTTGCACTGGCGCAATTAGATTTACTGGATACGGCCAGATTGCCGGAATTAGTCACCGCGGCCGTGGCCGCTTTTGGGCGCTTAGATGCGGTCGTGAACAACGCCTCGTCTTTTTTCCCTACGCCGATGGGGGAGTTTAGCGAGCTGGCATGGCTGGATTTACTCGGCTCTAATTTAAAAGCGCCCTTATTTTTAGCCCAAGCGGCGGCGGCAGAGCTTAAAAAAACCGGCGGGGCCATTGTCTCGATTGCTGATATTCACGCCGACCGCCCCTATAAAAATCACACGATCTACACAATCGCTAAAGCAGGCTTGGTTGCCATGACCAAATCGCTAGCTAGAGATCTGGCCCCCGAAGTGCGTGTGAACGCCGTTGCCCCTGGTGCAAATATTTGGCCTGAAGGTGAATCGGTGTTTGATGAAGCCGAGCGCGAGCGCATTATTGATACCATTCCTTTAGCCCGTAATGGCAGCCCCGAAGATCTCGCCCAAGCCATCCACTTTTTGCTGGAAGCACCTTATTTAACTGGGGTGATTTTGCCGGTGGATGGGGGGAGGAGTGTGGTGCTGTAATTGGAGTTTGTTTGAATTGCATCCCCGTTAGCGGTGCTCATTTGCTGGATGATTGGAGGGCTAATCCTCGTCCAGCTGTGCAAAACACTGCGTTAGGTGATCAATCAAAGCGCGTACTGATGGCAGTAATCCACGGCGGGATGGAAACACAGCATGAATGATTTCCCGCCTAGGGGCCCAGCCCGGAATCAGCTGAACTAAAGAGCCATCAGCCAGTTGCTCACGCATCATCATTGTGGGCAGCTGCACAATACCAATACCCGCTTGTGCGGCGTTTCTTAAGGCCATCATGTCGTTGCAAGTCAGCTTAGGCCGGTGATGAATTTCGGCTCTTGAGCCATCGGGCCCTAATAAGCACCAGATAAATTCTTGCTGTGGCACGCCTAAGGCAAGGCTGGGCCAGCCTGATAAGTCTGCGGCAACATCGGGCATCCCTTTTTCAGCCAGCAGTGCAGGGCTGGCTACTAAGCACTGCTTGCGCTCGCCTAAGATGCGCATCACCAGATCGCTGTCCCTGATGGGGGGCGGCAGCACTCGGATGGCTAAATCAATGCCTTCTTCGATGAGGTCGACCCGGCGGTTGGTGGCTTCTAATTGCACTGTTACTCGGCGGTGCTGAGCCATAAAGTCTGCAATCATCGGGGCAACGCTCACTTGCAGTAGCGCTATGGGGCAGCTCACCCTTACGACTCCGCATGGCTCGGCCTGCGTTTGCTCAATCACATCTTGCGCCGCTTCTGCCTCCACCAGCATGGCTTTGCAGTGCTCATAGTAAGTTTGGCCCAGCTCAGTTACAGAAAATTGCCGTGTGGAGCGCTGAATCAGCCTTACTCCTAATCGCTCCTCAAGCATTGCAATCCGCCTGCTTAATTTGGATTTAGGAATGCCGAGTGCCCGCCCAGCGGGGGCAAAACCACCATGATCTACAGCCTGCACATAGTAGTAAAGGTCATTTAAATCCTGCATATCTGCCTTGTCGTTCTAAAAATAGGACTATGAGTATAGATTTTACTATCTATTCAGCGAAACTTGCCCGGTTTATGCTTCATGCATCGTTCAACTTTGGTCCAGCAAGCAAGGAGATTTACATGAAAAATATTCTCGGCCTCTACAGCGCACCCCGTCAGCATTGGGTTGGTAATGGTTTTCCTGTGCGCTCCATGTTTTCTTATGCAAATCACGGCAAGCATTTAAGCCCCTTTTTGCTACTGGATTACGCGGGGCCTGCAGAGTTTCCTGCATCTGCTAAGCCGGCCGGTGTTGGCCAGCATCCGCACCGTGGTTTTGAAACGGTCACGATTGTTTATAAGGGCGAAGTGGCGCATCGGGATTCCGCGGGGAGTGGCGGTGTGATTGGCCCAGGAGATGTGCAATGGATGACGGCTGGCTCGGGTATTTTGCATGATGAGTTTCATTCCGAAGCGTTTACCCGCTCGGGCGGTGTACTGGAGATGGTTCAGCTTTGGGTCAATCTGCCTGCCAAAGACAAAATGACTGAACCGGGCTACCAAGCCATCCTTAATCAGCAGATTCCAACACTGGCCTTGGCAGATGCAGCAGGCACGTTGCGGGTCATTGCAGGCCAGTACGATGGAAAAACGGGCCCTGCACGCACGTTTACCGCAATGAATGTTTTGGATTTACGCCTGAATCAGGGCGGTATCAGTGATTTGGCTATCCCTGAGGGCTGGAACGCGGGGCTCTTTGTGTTGCACGGCTCGATATCGGTCAATGGCAATACGGTGGCGAATGAAACACAAATGGTGCTGCTGGATCGCGCTGGCAGCAGCGTGGCGATCGAGGCCAATAGCGATGCCGTGGTGCTGCTGTTAAGTGGAGCGCCGATTGATGAGCCTGTAGTCGGGCACGGGCCGTTTGTGATGAATACACAGGAAGAAATCATGCAGGCCATGGCTGATTTTAATAGCGGTAAATTTGGACAAATGCCTGTTTAACTGCGCTGCTTTTTTTGCAATGGCAGCTAGCTGCGAAGGAATCGGAACGGGGGCGCTTTGCCCCTTAATCCAAAACATAAAACGGGAGTATATCTATGGAAAGCTCGATGACTGTTAACGCCAGGACGGGCCAAACGCCTTATACCATTTCAGTTGCAGATGAGTCCAGCCATCACTGGCTGGCAGACGAGCCTGTTCAAATGGGCGGGGCCAATGCCGGGCCTTCGCCGGTTCATTTGCTCTTATCCAGCCTGGGATCTTGTACTGCAATTACTTTGCAAATGTATGCAGAACGTAAGCAGTGGCCGCTTACTGATGTGCATGTTGAGCTGCAGTTTAATCCTGATGGCAAGCCTGCACCGCAGCACAGTGTGATCAGCCGCAAGATCACCCTGACGGGGGATTTAAGTGCAGAGCAGCGCGAGCAATTGCTAAAAATCGCCAATGCCTGTCCGGTACATAAATTGCTGACGGGCACGATTGAAATTAGCAGCAGCTTGAGCGAGTAAGTACTTCACGCTGTGAGGAAGCCTTGGATAAGCACAGAACTCAGGTGCTGAATAGGGTGGGGTGGCTGCGATTATTGGTGCTGGCGGTTGATATTTATTGGGAAAAAGTAGCACTGAATCTACGGCAATTGGCCCGAATCGGGTAAAATCCGCATTAATTCAAGAATCTACAGCAGGGCGCGATGCGCCCTGCTCTGCATTGGTGCCCCGTATGACTGATTCAACGCTTTCCGAAGTCGAAAAAAAACAGCAGTACAATTTCAATAAGCTCGCTAAACGCTTACGCCACAATGTGGGTGATGCGATCAATCATTTCAATATGATAGAGGAGGGCGATAAGGTGATGGTATGCCTGTCTGGCGGTAAGGACAGCTATACCATGCTGGATATCTTGCTGGGCTTGCAAAAATCTGCGCCGATTAACTTCAGCATTGTTGCGGTTAATTTGGATCAGAAGCAGCCGGGCTTTCCCGAAGAAATTTTGCCGACTTACCTAGCAGGCATTGGCGTTGATTACCGGATTATCGAGGAAGACACCTACAGTATCGTGACTCGGGTGATCGAAGAAGGTAAAACCACCTGTAGCCTGTGTTCGCGTTTACGCCGTGGCATCTTGTACCGCGTAGCAGAGGAAATTGGCGCGACTAAGATTGCCTTGGGCCATCATCGCGACGATATTCTCAGCACACTATTCTTAAATATGTTTTACGGTGGCAAGCTAAAAGGCATGCCGCCTAAGCTGGTGTCGGATAACGGTAAGCATGTGGTGATTCGCCCGCTGGCTTATTGTAAAGAAAAAGACATTGTTCGTTATGCTGAGGCGCGTGAATTTCCTATTATTCCGTGTAATTTATGCGGCTCTCAGCCGAATTTACAGCGGCAAATTATTGCGGACATGCTGCGTGATTGGGATAAGCGCTTCCCTGGTCGCTTAGAAACCATGTTTACTGCCGTATGCAATGTAGTGCCTTCGCATTTGGCTGATCCTAAGCGCTACGACTTTGCCAATATCAAGGCCGATGGCCAGCCGCGAGCGGACGGCGATAAGGCTTTTGATAAGGAAGTCTTTAGCGATCCGGCGCGAATTTCTATTATGGATAGCCGAAAGCCGATCCAAGTTGAAGCCGCCTGTGGAGAAGCCTAATGCTGGGTAGACGCACTCCCCGCCGTGGTGGCGATGAAATTATGATCGATGTGTCTGAATCGCAAGGCGTTCGTAAACTACATTTTGGTGCGGACGATACGCAAAGCGCGATGCGGATTTCCGACCCCAATGAAATGATTCTTTCGTATTCGCGCTGCATGTTTGGCTATTTATTGTTTACCGAGTTGCCCAAAGCGGCGCTTTTGATTGGCTTGGGTGGCGGATCAATTGCCAAATGGGTGCATCACAAGCTAGTCGATACTAAGCTGACCTGTGCGGAGCTGCATCCACAGGTGATTTCGGTGGCGCGCTCTATGTTTTGCCTGCCGCCAGATGATGATCGCTTAGAAGTGTTATGCACAGACGGCGCGGCCTATGTCTACAATATGGCAGAGGGTTCAAGCGATTTAATTATGATGGATGCGTATTCTGCCACGGGCATTGCCGAGCCACTGGCGACCGTTGATTTTTTCTCTGCTTGCAAGCAAAGGCTTACAGATAACGGCGTGTTGGCGGTGAATCTATGGGGTGCAGACCGGCGTTTTAATCACTATTTAGAGCGTTTAGGTGAAGTTTTTGAAGGCCGTGTGCTGTGTTTACCTGCAAGACAGAAAGGAAACGTCATTGCATTTGCTTTTCGCTGTGGTCAGAACAACCCGACGTGGGATAAGTTGGCAGAGCGTGCTAAATTACTTGAAACCCAATTGGGGCTTGAGTTTCCGGAGTTTGTGAGTGATCTTGCAAGGATGAATCCGCACAATGACAGAAAACTATTTATATAGATTCTGCGATTAAGTCGCGGTTTGGGCGCAATACCTGTTTCCAAGCAGGGTAGGATGTGGAAAAATCAGTTAACTAAGTAATTTATGCAGGTAAGGATATGCTCGATCGTGATGGCTATCGGCCTAATGTCGGCATCATCATCATCAACCGGCAAAACCAGGTGTTCTGGGGTAAACGAGTGCGAGAGCATTCGTGGCAGTTTCCGCAAGGCGGTATTAAACAGGGTGAAACACCCGAACAGGCGATGTATCGCGAGCTGATGGAAGAAGTCGGATTAGGCCCTCAGCATGTTGAAATCATTGGCCGCACAAGGGACTGGTTGAAGTACGATGTGCCGACAAACTGGGTTCGCCGCGAATGGCGTGGTACGTACCGAGGGCAGAAGCAAATTTGGTTTTTGCTTCGCCTGACAGGGCACGATTCTGATGTGTGCTTGCGCCGCACTACGCATCCTGAATTTGATGCGTGGCGCTGGACTGAGTATTGGTCACCACTAGATTCGGTGATTGAATTTAAGCGTGCGGTGTATGAATCGGCTCTTTTTGAACTGACACGTTTCTTTGAAGAAGCACCTGAACGTGTGGCCCGCGCCATACGATTTTCGGGCCATTAGTTCTATCAACAACGCGGGCAAAGCTCACATTCTTTGCCCGCGTCTCTTTCCCTTCCTGTTCCCATGAAAAATACCTCCGCTTTTCACACTGAAATGCACTGGCGCTCGTTGGCGCTACTTAATATTTTTCGCTTACTTTCCAATCTGGGTATTTTCTGTAGCGTATTTTGGCTGGCATATAAGCCAATTGCGGGGCTAGAAGAATGGCGTTCATTTTTGATTTTGACAGGGGTCGATAGCGTTTTAGCGTTGCTTTTTGCTTGGGGGGTTCACCGCCGCCGCCCAGGTTTTGAAATTCAGCTGAGTATCCAAGTTGCCATCGATGTGCTGTTTATTGTGGGCATGATGCATTTGTTTGGTGGTTTACGCAGTGGGATCGGCACCCTGCTGCTGCCATATTTGGCCGCAGCAGGGTTGATTTCACTCGGGCGCATGACCTTATTTCACGCTGCAATGGCGAGTATTGCTTTATTAAGCGAGCAAACGTGGCAGATCTGGCAGGGTAATGCGAGTGCTAGTGATTACTTTTCTCCCGCTGTTTTATGTGTTGCTTCTTTTGCCGTGGCTTGGTTGGCGCATCGCTTGGCAAGATTTGCTCAGGCTAGCGAGGCTTTGGCAGAGCAGCGTGGCATTGATTTGGCTAATTTAGGGCAGCTTAACCAGCGAATTTTGCAGAATGTTTCTGATGGTGTGTTGGTGGTCGACGCAAAAGGGGAAATTCGGCAGTGTAATGAGCAGGCGATTCGTTTAGCGGGTATGCGGCCAGAAGGAATGTTGATTCACGCCATGCCGGTGGTGGCGGTTGCGCTGGCGCGCTGGCGGGCTAATCCCATCGATAGCCCTAATTTAATTATCACGGCCTTAACCCGTAAAACACTAAGGCCGCGTTTTGTTTTACTTTCAAACGATTCACAGGGCAATGTGCTGGTTTATTTAGAAGATTTAGATAAATTACGGCGCGAGGCTCAGCAATTAAAGCTGGCGGCTTTGGGCAGATTAACTGCCAACTTAGCGCATGAAATTAGAAATCCACTTAGCGCCATTACCCATGCCGCGCAATTATTAGGCGAAGAAGCGGATGCAAATACGCTGATGAAGCGTTTAACGCGGATTATTGATGATAATAGCCAGCGCTTAGAGCATATGGTCAAAGATGTTTTAGAGCTTAATCGGCGTGATCGCGTGCAAATGACGCAAATAAAGCTGGCAGACTGGTTGGATATTTTTGTTGAAGAGTTTAAGTTGCAAGAAGAAATCCATGCTGTACTGGCTTTGGATTGTCCTGCTGAAGCAGAAATCCGTTTTGACCCAGGGCATTTACATCAAGTGATGTGGAATCTAGCCCGTAATGGCTGGCGCTATTGCCAAAAGAAAGATGGTAGTTTGAGTTTTCGGGTTTGGAGTGAAAGTCAGTATTGGTTGATTGATGTGGTTAATGATGGGCCTACCGTTGCGCCCGACGCGCAAACTCAACTGTTTGAGCCCTTTTTTACGACCGAAACAAAAGGTACGGGCTTAGGTTTATATATTGCCCGTGAAATTTGCGCGGCAAATGGTGCTGTGCTGGAATACATCGCTCCTCCTTTGGGAGGCGTGTGTTTTCGGATTATCTTTGGCTATATTCATCGCCAAGACGCGGTTCTACCTTATGAATCGCCCGTTTAGGTTTTGATCAGCGATACCTGATAGGCAGCTAGCTGCCGCAATGATACTGCGTTGCGTTGGCCCGTAAATTTAGGAAGAAATATGGCAAGGAAGTCGAGTAAAAATAGTAAGCGCGTGTTGGTTGTGGATGATGAACGTGATCTGGCTGAGTTGCTTGAATTAACCCTGCTCAAAATGGGTTTAGATGTTGATTGTGCCTACGGGGTAAAAGAGGCGTGCAGCAAGCTAGATCAGGGCATTTATGAGCTATGCCTAACTGATATGCGTATGCCCGATGGCGAGGGTTTAGAGATTATTCGGCATATCCAAAATAAAGGCTTGGATGTGCCCGTGGCGGTGATTACCGCCTATGGCAGCACCGATAACGCCGTGGCGGCGTTAAAAGCAGGCGCGTTTGATTATCTGGCCAAGCCCGTGGCGCTGGATCAGCTGCGGGCTTTGGTTAAATCTGCGCTAGCGCTAGACGATGCGCCTATTCATCTTCAACAAGACCGGCCCTTGCTGGGCGAATCTACCGCGATTCAACACGCTTTAGAGCTCATCGCAAAATTGGCGAAAAGCCAAGCGCCGGTGTATGTCACGGGTGAATCTGGCTCTGGAAAAGAGCGTGCCGCTCGTTTGATTCACGCCAGCTCTAGCCGTGCTAATCATCCCTTTGTGGCAGTGAACTGCGGAGCCATCCCAGAAAACCTGATGGAAAGCGAGTTTTTTGGGCATAAAAAAGGCGCATTTACTGGCGCAAACGAAGACCGAGATGGCTTTTTTCATGCCGCCAATAGCGGCACCTTGTTTTTGGATGAAGTAGCGGATCTGCCGTTGGCGATGCAAGTCAAGCTATTGCGGGTTATTCAAGAGCGCACAGTGCGCAAATTAGGTGCAACCGCAGAAGACGCCTTAGATGTGCGGATTATCTCTGCCACGCACCAAAGCCTAAGCCAATGCGTGGAGGCGGGGCGTTTTAGGCAGGATTTATACTACCGGCTGAATGTGATTGAGCTGCGCATGCCCGCTTTAAGGGAAATGGGCAGCGATGTGCTAGTGATTGCTCGCCATGTGTTGGCTAGGCTGGCGAAGCTTAATGGCCAAAGTTTGCCTGATTTTTCCAGTGATGCGCTAACCGCACTGCAGCGCTATGATTTCCCAGGCAATGTACGTGAGCTGGAAAACGTCTTGGAGCGTGCGCTTGCCTTGGCAGATGGCCATGCAATTACTGCCGCAGATTTGCAGCTAAGCCCCAGCGATGAGGCCGTGGCGGAGAGCGATTTAGGCGATAAATACCCGCTGCAAGATTATATGGATAGGGTAGAGAAGCAGGCTATTTTGGAGGCCTTAGAAAAAACGCGCTTTAATCGGACTCAGGCGGCTAAGATTCTAGGGCTGACTTTCCGCAGCCTGCGCTATCGGCTTGATCGTTTAGGAATTCAATAATGCAGTTTGATGCTTTAGGTTGGTGCGATCTGGCTCGCAAAATAAAGAGCCCCAATTGTGATGAGCGCAGTGTGGGCATGCCGGTGGATATGGTGGTCATTCATAATATTCATCTGCCGCCTGGCCAGCCATTTGCTGGGGATGATATTCAGCGGTTGTTTACCAATACACTAGACCCAAACGCGCATCCCGACTATGCAGAGTTAGCCAAGTTACGTGTGTCAGCACACTTTTTAATTCGCCGTAGTGGCGAGTTGTTGCAGTTTGTACCTTGCTCGCAACGAGCATGGCATGCAGGGGTGTCAAGCTGGCAAGGACGGGAGCGCTGCAATGATTTCTCGATTGGTATCGAGTTAGAAGGCTCAGATTTCTTACCATTTGAGGCGGCTCAATACTTGATGCTAAACACTTTATTACTGGCATTGGCGCATAACTATCCACTAGAGTTTGTACTTGGACATAGCCAAATTGCGCCAGGTAGAAAAACGGATCCTGGACCTTTTTTTGATTGGTCCCATATTGCACTGCCGCAAACTTTATCCGAAAAGTCAGCTGCTTTGCAAAAGCCAGCGCTATAATCCGCCGACCTTCTGTTGAGCTTTAAAATATATGTCTTCTGCATCTAATTTGGATCGCGATCCCAAAAAAATAGCCGGCTTGGCCATTGGTGCCATTGGCGTCGTTTATGGCGATATCGGTACCAGCCCGCTCTATACGCTCAAAGAGTGTTTTAACCATGCAGACTTAACTCTGTCGGCTTTTAATGTGTTGGGCATTTTATCCCTGATTTTCTGGGGCTTGATGCTGGTGGTTTCATTGAAATACGTGGTGTTTATCTTAAGGGCGGATAACCGTGGCGAAGGGGGTGTGTTGTCCTTGATGGCTTTAGCCTTGCGCTCGGCGCAGCCAGGATCGCGTAAATACGCAATCATTGTTGGCTTGGGTTTGTTTGGCGCGGCGTTATTTTACGGTGATAGCATGATTACCCCTGCGGTATCGGTGCTGTCAGCACTAGAAGGGATCGGTGTGATTTCGCATCAGCTAGATGCCTATATTATCCCCGTTACCATTATTGTATTGATCGCACTGTTTATGGTACAGGCCAAGGGAACCGCCAGCATTGGTAAGCTCTTCGGCCCGATTATGCTGATTTGGTTTGGTGTTTTAGCCGCGCTAGGGATTTGGAATATTATTAAATCTCCAGATGTTTTGGCAGCAATGAACCCGATTCATGCGGTGCATTTTTTTGCTTCAGAGCCAGGCTTAGCGTTTGTTCTGCTTGGCGCAGTGGTGCTGTCTTTGACGGGAGCTGAAGCCTTATACGCGGATATGGGCCACTTTGGTCGGCCAGCTATTCGTTATGCTTGGTTTATGTTGGTTTTGCCTGCCTTGGTGCTCAATTACTTTGGCCAAGGGGCTTTGTTACTACACAGCCCAGAGGCCATTAAAAATCCATTCTTTTTGATGGCGCCTAGTTGGGCATTAGCCCCTTTGGTCGTGCTGGCAACGTGTGCCACGGTGATTGCATCGCAAGCGGTGATCTCGGGTGCGTATTCGATGACTAGTCAAGCTGTGCAGCTTGGCTTTTGCCCGCGTATGGAGATTCAGCACACCTCTGAAAACGAGATTGGCCAAATCTATATTCCACAAATTAATTGGTTCTTATTGGTATCGGTGATTCTGCTGGTGCTGGCATTCCGCACCTCTAGTAATCTAGCGGCAGCTTATGGTTTTGCCGTGACCTGCACCATGGTGATCACTACACTCCTCGCGTTTATAGTGCTAGGACGGGGTGCCTCTACCGTTAAGCGTGTACTTATTTGGTTTGTGCTGTTGTTCTTATTGGTGATTGATTTTGCGTTTTTCTCTGCTAATTTACTCAAATTGCACGAGGGGGGCTGGTTCCCGTTGCTTATCGGCTTGATTGTTTTTGCCTTACTCACAACATGGAAGTTTGGCCGCAAGCTGCTCAGCGAGCGTATGCATGATGGTGAATTGCCACTGGAAGGTTTCGTCGAGGCGCTGGAGTCTAGCCCTCCGCAACGTGTAGAAGGTACGGCAATCTTTATGACTGCGAGTAGCGATTCGGTGCCGCACGCCTTGCTGCACAACTTAAAGCACAATAAGGTGCTGCACGAGCGCGTTGTATTTATGACTATTCTGACCACAGATATTCCTTATGTGGCCGCGCGTGAGCGTGTAGTGGTGCGTAAATTAGGTGAGAGCTTCTGCCAAATTATTGCGACTTATGGCTTTAAAGAAGAAGCCAGTGTGCCGGCAATTTTGGCGCAAGTTGAGTTATTGCAGCCCGAGCTGGAATTCGACGCGATGCAAACGTCGTACTTCCTCTCTAGAGAAACGATTGTTGAGGCTAAATACCCAGCGATGAGCTGGTGGCGTAGGAACCTATTTACCATCATGAGCCGTAATGCGGCCCGCGCGACTAACTTCTTTAAAATTCCACCAAATCGGGTGGTTGAGATGGGGATGCAGGTAGAAATGTAAGGCTGAAGATTAGCCCTAGCAACAAAAAAGCGCGGCCCTTAGGTCGCGCTTTTTTGTTTTGTGAGCTTTTAAATCTCAACCTGTCTTGGTACTGGCGGGTTAGCGAAGTGGCCGCCAGCTAGCAGCTTGTTATACATTTCAGGGTCTTTCCATTCTGCTTGGCATTGCTCAGAAAACACCACATTTTCTAAACGAATCATCCCCATCCGCTCATTTGCCGCATCTTCACGGAAGGCTTGGGCGTAGCCAGTATCGGTCTCATGGGCGATCACCGAGTGCAGTTTTACATCGGCCTCGCCATTGGCCATCACCGTTTGCTGTAGTAGCGCATCGATAATCACAAAGAACATGCGGGCAAACTGCTCTGCAGATGGGGAGACCGGCATCGCAATCCAGCGGCTAGAGAACTGCTTGCATAGACGGATGTATTCCGCGTCGTCCTTATCCCAAAAACACACGGCATGATCAAAGGCGTCCACGACGTCACGGATGGTGCCTTTCATTAGGCCAAAGTCATACACCATCTGGCCGTGATCAAGCGCGTGCGCTTCAAGCAGTATTTCAACCCGATAGCTATGGCCGTGGATCGAGCTGCGACAGCGCTCGCTAGAGCAGTTGCGGACGATGTGCGCGTTTTCAAATTTAAATAGTTTGCGGATCAGCATAGGGAGTGGCATTGAAAGAGTTAGCCGAGTTTCTATCAGATGCAGCGCAGATCAGCAAGGTATTGATCACGATCATTTTTTTGATGGATCCACTTTTCAGCCAATGCCTGTGCCATTTTAGTGGTCTTTTGGTTTTTTGTAAGATTAGATATTGAGTATGGAACGGCAATCAGACTTGAGGCTATTGGAAAGGTAATCGAAAGTTTTTTTACATGTATTCAATAAGGTTAATTATGTGGTTAGGTGT
This sequence comes from Iodobacter fluviatilis, assembly GCF_004194535.1. Classification (NCBI taxonomy): domain Bacteria; kingdom Pseudomonadati; phylum Pseudomonadota; class Betaproteobacteria; order Neisseriales; family Chitinibacteraceae; genus Iodobacter; species Iodobacter fluviatilis. The sequence continues at coordinate 2,310,157 of NZ_CP025781.1, forward strand.
TTTTGTAGCAAAAATGCAGATGTTTTTTTGATATCAACTACATTTTTTTTAGCTAGTAACTACATTTATTGTTTGTGTTTTCTCTGGTGTGGGTTTAGTGTTTTTATGTGAGTCTATTTATTTCAAAGAGTTGTATCAATTTTTTTGAGAGTCATCTGTTTGTGTCCTAGCGAGGATGTAGTTTTTGTTGATGGCCGATGGCATTTTTTATTGTCTTGGCGTAAATGTTTGTTCAAGCTATTGACAAGAAAAAAAGCATGGTTACTAATCAGTATTACACATATGTAATTCGCTTACATTTAAAGTTTGTGGGCGATTTTCTCTTGTGTTTCTTACAAAAATAATAGATCCGTATTTACTTCATTAATACCAGTTGATGCTTGTAGATAACGCCAATTCATAGAGATGGATGGAGACTTAAAAATTATGTCGCAACTTAGTTGCTTTATGCTGGCAGCCATACCTGCTGCTTTTGTCGCCGCGCAAGCTTTCTCGGCTCCTACATGGAGTGCTTCTGTCGCATACACTGGGGGCCAGACGGTGAACTATGCCGGAAAAGATTGGAAAGCTAAATGGTGGACACAAGGCAATATACCGGGCGCTGAACAATGGGGCCCTTGGGAGGTCGTTGTTGATGGTACGCCAACCCCAACCCCAACCCCAACCCCAACCCCAACCCCAACCCCAACCCCAACCCCAACCCCAACCCCAACCCCAACCCCAACCCCAACCCCAACCCCAACCCCAACCCCTAGTGCCGCTTGTCAGCCAGAGGGCTTAGTGACTGAAGTGGCAAATGTGCCTTACTGTGATGTCTACGATGTTAATGGCCGTGAAAAACTGCCTAATAATATGAAGCGTCGTAGTATTGGCTACTTTACGAGCTGGCGTAGTGCAGGCCCGAATGCTTATCTGGCCGCAGATATTCCTTGGAATGATGTCACTCACGTGAACTATGCCTTCGCTCACGTTGATGCCAATTGGAAAGTATCGGTAGGTGATACAGCTAATCCAGCCAACTCTGCTACAGGCCTGACTTTTGCTGATAAAAACGGTGATCCTAAGTACGCGCTAGATCCAAATCTGCCGTACAAAGGCCACTTTAATATGCTGCAAAAGAATAAAGCAGCTGGCGTGAAGCTCTTAATGTCTGTCGGTGGCTGGGCAGAAACGGGTGGCTTCTATAATGAAGCAGATGGTCGTACCGTAAGCGGTGGTTTCTACGCACTGACCACTGATCCTGTAACAGGCGCTGTTCGTCAGGATCGAATCGATATTTTTGCTAAGTCGGCGGCTGAGTTCGTGACTAAGTATGGTTTTGACGGTATCGATATTGATTATGAATATCCAACTTCAATGAGCGATGCGGGTAATCCGGAAGACTGGAAGATTGGCAATGCAAAACGGGGTGAATTGTGGAAAGGCTATATGGCCTTAACCAAAACACTGCGTGCCGAATTGGATAAGGCTGCAGCGGCCAGTGGCAAGTATTATATGTTGACCATTGCATCACCATCATCCGGTTACTTATTGCGCGGTATGGAAGCGATGCAGGCGGTTAAGTATCTCGATTACGTCAATATGATGACGTATGACTTGCATGGCGCATGGAATCACTTCGTTGGCCATAATGCACCGCTCTACGATACTGGCAAAGACAATGAGATTGCTGATGCCAAGATTTACTCGGGTGGCGACGCGCATTATTACAATTCGCAAGGCTATTTAAATATTGATTGGGCATATAAGTACTTCCGCACAGCGCTTGCGGGTGGCCGTATTAACATCGGCTTGCCTTACTACACTCGTGGTTCGCAAAATGTAGCGGGCGGCACTAATGGTCTGTGGGGGCTGTCTGCTCTAGCCGACCAGAAAAAATGCTATCTCGGTACCGGCGGTAATCTAGGCCCAGATGCATTAAGTGCAAAAGCGGGTGCGCCTTGCGGTTTAGGTGCTCAGGGTATTGATAATCTCTGGTTTGATAAAGACGCTGCTGGCAATGAAATGTTTGCCGGGGTTAATCCGTTGTGGCACGTTAATAATCTACGCGATGGTTTGAGCGCACCTTACTTTACTCAGTATGGTCATGATCAAAGCCGCCCAGAAGCCAAAGTACGTGGCACATATCAAGAGCATTACGATGATGTGGCTAAATCCTCTTGGTTATGGAATCCAACCACCAAGGTGTTCTTGTCGACTGAAAATGAGCAGTCTTTTGCTGCAAAAGTTCAGTACGCAATTGATCAGGGCGCAGGCGGCATCATGTTCTGGGAAATGGCAGGGGACTACAGCAAGCCATCAGAAAATGGACTGGGTTATTACTCTATGGGTAGCACGCTGACTAAGTTGGCGGCGAGCAAGCTGCGCTCTGCGGCACCTTACGGCACTAAAGCAGGTGATGAGAGCTTTGCCCGCCCAGCGGATTTGCTTGACGTAAGCGTTGATATGGTTGGCTATAAGCCTAAAGGGGATGATAACTACCCACTTGCTATTGGCCTGAAGTTGAAAAACAACTCAACGGTTAACTTAAGCGGAGCCAAAGTTTCATTTAACGTCGCACCATCAACACCGCTGATTCCTTCTGAAGTTCAATACCTCAAACCTAGCGATCCACCTGCTGGCAATGGTGTAGAGAATTTAGTAGATATATATAGCGGCGGCACATGGGCAGCCACAACCGCCGGCACTAAAACAGGCAATGTGGGCGGTTTACCAAACGGCTTCCATCGCTTAACGTATGCGATGAAAGAGTCAGGCTGGGGTGTTGCGGATTTTAGTGCAGGCAAAACCATCACCATCGGCATGCGCGTATTTATGCCGCTGACTGTGCCTAGCGATATCACCATCACCCTGCCAAATGGCAAAGTGTATGGAATCAAACGCTAAATCAGTAGCGATTTAAGTCCTTAAAGCAACAAAACGCCGCGAGTGAATCGTGGCGTTTTTGTTTTATAGTAAATAAGATGCTTTTTATACTTTTAGATTATTATGATAATCAATGACTTAGCAAATTTTTACGCTTTTATTGCACGGCAGTGGTTGACCTAATCCACGTTGAACAGTATATTTCGGCCTCTCGCTGCAGCGCACACAGCAACACGGTGTTCTAGCAGTAGCGAATGATCTTTAAAAAAATACAGTCGATGAGTGTGAGTGCTTGATTCGGAAGCGAAACAAGTGCTTACATGAGTGATGAACATCCAGCGATGGATGTTCAAAATAAAGTAAGCCAGTAAGTACTAGCTTAGAGATTAAACTAAAGAGTTTGATCCTGGCTCAGATTGAACGCTGGCGGCATGCTTTACACATGCAAGTCGAACGGTAACAGGGTGCTTGCACCGCTGACGAGTGGCGAACGGGTGAGTAATATATCGGAACGTACCTAGTAATGGGGGATAACTATCCGAAAGGATAGCTAATACCGCATACGCCCTGAGGGGGAAAGAGGGGGATCGCAAGACCTCTCGTTATTAGAGCGGCCGATATCAGATTAGCTAGTTGGTGAGGTAAAGGCTCACCAAGGCGACGATCTGTAGCGGGTCTTAGAGGACGATCCGCCACACTGGAACTGAGACACGGTCCAGACTCCTACGGGAGGCAGCAGTGGGGAATCTTGGACAATGGGCGCAAGCCTGATCCAGCAATGCCGCGTGCGTGAAGAAGGCCTTCGGGTTGTAAAGCGCTTTTGTTCGGGAGGAAATCCTAGGGGCTAATACCTCTTGGGGATGACAGTACCGGAAGAATAAGGACCGGCTAACTACGTGCCAGCAGCCGCGGTAATACGTAGGGTCCAAGCGTTAATCGGAATTACTGGGCGTAAAGGGTGCGCAGGTGGTTGATTAAGTGTGATGTGAAAGCCCCGGGCTCAACCTGGGAATTGCATTGCAAACTGGTCAACTAGAGTATGGCAGAGGGGGGTGGAATTCCGCGTGTAGCAGTGAAATGCGTAGAGATGCGGAGGAACACCGATGGCGAAGGCAACCCCCTGGGCTAATACTGACACTCATGCACGAAAGCGTGGGGAGCAAACAGGATTAGATACCCTGGTAGTCCACGCCCTAAACGATGTCTACTAGTTGTTGGGGAATTCGTTCCTTAGTAACGCAGCTAACGCGTGAAGTAGACCGCCTGGGGAGTACGGCCGCAAGGCTAAAACTCAAAGGAATTGACGGGGGCCCGCACAAGCGGTGGATGATGTGGATTAATTCGATGCAACGCGAAAAACCTTACCTAGCCTTGACATGTCAAGAATCCCTGAGAGATCGGGGAGTGCCGCAAGGAACTTGAACACAGGTGCTGCATGGCTGTCGTCAGCTCGTGTCGTGAGATGTTGGGTTAAGTCCCGCAACGAGCGCAACCCTTGTCCTTAGTTGCTACCATTTAGTTGGGCACTTTAAGGAGACTGCCGGTGACAAACCGGAGGAAGGTGGGGATGACGTCAAGTCCTCATGGCCCTTATGGCTAGGGCTTCACACGTCATACAATGGTCGGTACAGAGGGTTGCCAAGCCGCGAGGTGGAGCTAATCTCATAAAACCGATCGTAGTCCGGATTGGAGTCTGCAACTCGACTCCATGAAGTCGGAATCGCTAGTAATCGCGGATCAGCATGTCGCGGTGAATACGTTCCCGGGCCTTGTACACACCGCCCGTCACACCATGGGAATGGGTTTCACCAGAAGTAGGTAGGCTAACCGTAAGGAGGCCGCTTACCACGGTGGGATTCATGACTGGGGTGAAGTCGTAACAAGGTAGCCGTAGGGGAACCTGCGGCTGGATCACCTCCTTTCAAGAGAAAAGTCTTTTGGATTGAGTACTCACACTCATCGACTGTAGGTTTAAGGATTGTGATTGAAGGATTGAGCACTAATGCGATTAAAAAGTCACATTAGTTCTGATTGCTTCACAGCAAGCCAGTACATTGATCTTTAAAAAAATAGAAGAAGTAATACTCAAATTTAGAAATAAATAAGGGTAGATTGTATCAAAACTTAAATCTCGAAGTCAGAACTGAGGTTTAAGTGTCGCAAACAAAGCGAAATCAGATACTTTAAAGATGTGATTGGTTTCGGCCATAAAAATCTTTGTCAGACGTGGCGAGAAGTGCAAGGACAAGGCAAAAAAAGACGAGAAACCGGAGTTTACGTATGTAAATGAGGATTTCGAGTCGTTTTTTAACGCAGTCATTGTACTTCGCAGTAGCTTGGCGAATATTTTTCACGTGTTTGAGGTTATAGGATCAAGCGACTAAGTGCATCTGGTGGATGCCTTGGCGATGATAGGCGAAGAAGGACGCGTTAGCCTGCGAAAAGCACGGGGGAGCTGGCAAATAAGCATTGATCCCGTGATATCCGAATGGGGAAACCCGGCCCTTTTGGGTCACTCATCACTGAATACATAGGTGATGTAGAGCGAACTCGGCGAACTGAAACATCTAAGTAGCCGAAGGAAAAGAAATCAACCGAGATTCCCAAAGTAGTGGCGAGCGAAATGGGAAGAGCCTGCATGTGATAAATCAAACTTTAGTGGAACAGTCTGGAAAGTCTGGCGACAGTGGGTGATAGCCCCGTACACGAAAGAGATTGGTTGGTACTAAGCATGCGACAAGTAGGGCGGGACACGAGAAATCCTGTTTGAAGATGGGGGGACCATCCTCCAAGGCTAAATACTCATCATCGACCGATAGTGAACCAGTACCGTGAGGGAAAGGCGAAAAGAACCCCGGGAGGGGAGTGAAATAGAACCTGAAACCGGATGCATACAAACAGTGGGAGCCCTTGCAAAATGGGGTGACTGCGTACCTTTTGTATAATGGGTCAGCGACTTACGTTCAGTAGCAAGCTTAACCGAGTAGGGGAGGCGTAGGGAAACCGAGTCCGAATAGGGCGCATAGTTGCTGGGCGTAGACCCGAAACCAAGTGATCTATCCATGGCCAGGATGAAGCTGCGGTAAAACGCAGTGGAGGTCCGAACCCACTAATGTTGCAAAATTAGGGGATGAGCTGTGGATAGGGGTGAAAGGCTAAACAAACTTGGAAATAGCTGGTTCTCCTCGAAAACTATTTAGGTAGTGCCTCATGTATCACTGACGGGGGTAAAGCACTGTTATGGCTAGGGGGTCATCGCGACTTACCAAACCATGGCAAACTCTGAATACCGTCAAGTGCGAGCATGGGAGACAGACTGTGGGTGCTAACGTCCATGGTCAAGAGGGAAACAACCCAGATCGCCGTCTAAGGTCCCAAATAATCAGTTAAGTGGAAAACGAGGTGGGAAGGCATAGACAGCCAGGATGTTGGCTTAGAAGCAGCCATCATTTAAAGAAAGCGTAATAGCTCACTGGTCGAGTCGTCCTGCGCGGAAGATGTAACGGGGCTCAAACTGATAACCGAAGACGCGAATATGCACGATGTGCATATGGTAGAGGAGCGTTCCGTAGGCCTGCGAAGGTGTCTTGAGAAGGATGCTGGAGGTATCGGAAGTGCGAATGCTGACATGAGTAGCGATAATGCGGGTGAAAAGCCCGCACACCGAAAACCCAAGGTTTCCTGCGCAACGTTCATCGGCGCAGGGTGAGTCGGCCCCTAAGGCGAGGCAGAAATGCGTAGTCGATGGACAACGGGTTAATATTCCCGTACCGATATAAAGTGCGATGGGGGGACGGAGAAAGGTAGGTCAGCCATCTGTTGGAATAGGTGGTTTAAGCGAGTAGGCGTGTGGCTTAGGCAAATCCGGGCTGCTATAACGCTGAGACGTGACGACGAAGTCCTCGGACTGAAGTGATTGATCCTATGCTTCCAAGAAAAGCCTCTAAGCTTCAGCTTTATATTGACCGTACCGCAAACCGACACAGGTGGGTAGGAAGAGAATTCTAAGGTGCTTGAGAGAACTCAGGAGAAGGAACTCGGCAAATTATCACCGTAACTTCGGGAGAAGGTGAGCCCATATTAAGTGAAAGCCCTTGCGGCTGGAGCTGAAATGGGTCGCAGAGAAATGGGGGCTGCGACTGTTTATCAAAAACACAGCACTCTGCAAAGTCGAAAGACGACGTATAGGGTGTGACGCCTGCCCGGTGCTGGAAGATTAAATGATGGGGTGCAAGCTCTTGACTGAAGTCCCAGTAAACGGCGGCCGTAACTATAACGGTCCTAAGGTAGCGAAATTCCTTGTCGGGTAAGTTCCGACCCGCACGAATGGCGTAACGATGGCCCTACTGTCTCCTCCTGAGACTCAGCGAAGTTGAAATGTTTGTGAAGATGCAATCTCCCCGCTGCTAGACGGAAAGACCCCGTGAACCTTTACTGTAGCTTTGCATTGGACTTTGAAGTGGTTTGTGTAGGATAGGTGGGAGGCATTGAAGCGTGGACGCTAGTCTGCGTGGAGCCGACCTTGAAATACCACCCTGACCCCTTTGAGGTTCTAACCTTGGTCCGTTATCCGGATCGGGGACCGTGCATGGTAGGCAGTTTGACTGGGGCGGTCTCCTCCCAAATTGTAACGGAGGAGCTCGAAGGTCGCCTAGGTACGGTCGGACATCGTACTGATAGTGTAATGGCATAAGGCGGCTTAACTGCGAGACAGACAAGTCGAGCAGGTGCGAAAGCAGGACATAGTGATCCGGTGGTTCTGAATGGAAGGGCCATCGCTCAACGGATAAAAGGTACTCCGGGGATAACAGGCTGATTCCGCCCAAGAGTTCACATCGACGGCGGAGTTTGGCACCTCGATGTCGGCTCATCACATCCTGGGGCTGTAGCCGGTCCCAAGGGTATGGCTGTTCGCCATTTAAAGTGGTACGTGAGCTGGGTTCAAAACGTCGTGAGACAGTTTGGTCCCTATCTGCAGTGGGCGTTGGAAATTTGAGGGGGGCTGCTCCTAGTACGAGAGGACCGGAGTGGACAGATCTCTGGTGTACCGGTTGTCACGCCAGTGGCATCGCCGGGTAGCTAAATCTGGAAGAGATAAGCGCTGAAAGCATCTAAGCGCGAAACTCGCCTCAAGATGAGATTTCCCCAAGGCTTTAAGCCTTTTAAAGGGTCGTTCGAGACCAGGACGTTGATAGGTCGGGTGTGGAAGCGCAGTAATGTGTTAAGCTAACCGATACTAATTGCCCGTAAGGCTTGATCCTATAACCTGAAGCGCGTGTGTGCGACGGTATAATCTACCCAGATTAGAAAACTAAATTTGAGAAACAAGCAATACAAAGCAATATATTACTTCTTCTATTGAACTGAACGCGTTGCAGAGCAATAAGTGCAACGAGTTAACCCGTTAAAGTCTGGCGACCATAGCGAGGTGGCCCCACTCCTTCCCATCCCGAACAGGACAGTGAAACACCTTAGCGCCGATGATAGTGCAGATTACCTGTGTGAAAGTAGGTCATTGCCAGACACCCCCATTAGTAGTAAAGACGTAGTAAACAAAACCCCCGTACTCGAAAGAGGCGGGGGTTTTTTTTTGGGCGGAAAAAAGGCGCCCTAGCGTAATGACTAAGCACCTGTGGTTTGCGTGTTGGGTTACGCGATAAAGCGTAAGCACTCAGCCGTACCACAGCAATTTTTCGATTAACTCTGGCATGCTGCGCTTTTTATCTTTGGAGCTGTAGCATGGGTATTCGCCGATCTGATCTTAGCTTGGAAGCGGTGCAAATTTGGCAGGCCAGTGCGCTGACTCAAGCTGAGTTTTGCCGTCAGTATGGTTATAAGCGCGCTACTTTCTCTAATTGGGTGAAACGTCATCAGCCCAATTTACCGAGTGCTTTGCAACCTGCAACGCCGATTACAAATCCCGCTATTGCCCCGCTTACGATGGTGGCGACGCAATGGCCAACGCCCAGCGCCGAAACATTGCAGCTGCGTTTGGCCAATGGCGTCGATTTGACCTTGCCGACCAACACATGCGCCATTTGGTTGGCGAATCTGCTGCGCGCTTTGGCATGATGCCGCCATTCACTTTGCTGCAATTGGTCGTCGAACCGGTCGATATGCGCCTCGGCATTGAGGGTTTATCTACCAAAATTCACGCCAGTTTGCAGCATTCTCCACTTGAGGGTGCAGCGTATGCGTTTCGCAATCAGCGCAGTAATCGCTTGAAGGTGTTGCTGTGGGATCGCTCTGGCGTGTGGTTGGCCCAGCGGCGTTTGCATCATGGTCGGTTTGTTTGGCCGCAAGCGGGCGATGCGCTATTTACGTTGGATGCGGCGCAGTGGCAATGGTTGGTGAGTGGGGTCGATTGGCAACGACTTTCGCCGCCACCGCTACCAGAATACGCCTACTAATTTACGATCATGATGAATCTAATCTCTGTCGCAGTATTGCCCTATACAGCATGCAAGATCTGACTAATAGGGTAATACTCTGTAAAATCAATGCATGGATCTTGCTCAAGAACTCGTCAATTCAAACCTGCCTGCCGCAGTCCGCGCGGCGATTTTGGCGCAGTCGGCACTCCTTGCGCAACATACTGAATTAGTCACTCAGCAAGATCAACAACTCAAGCAATACGTTTCTGACATTCAAAACAAGACGCAAACCATCGAAGTGCTGACGATGGAAATCTCGTATTTGCGCCGCATGCGTTACGGTGTCAAGAACGAGGTGATGAGTACCGAGCAGCGGGATTTGTTTGAAGAAGCCCTCGATGCCGATATGGCAGCGCTGGAAGCCAAACTCGCCGCCGAACAAGTCCAAACCAACCCCGAAGGCAGTGATAAAAAACCGCGCATTCGCGCTGGTCGCCAGCCATTACCTGCGCATTTACCGCGTACCGATATTGTTCACGAACCTGAATCATGCACCTGCGGCGAATGTGGTCAGGGTTTGGTTAAAGTCGGCGAAGACATGAGCGAGCAACTGCATGTGCAACCGGCGGTGTTTAGCGTGTTGCGCCACATTCGCCCGCAATACGCCTGCCGTCGTTGCCAAACGATGACCGCTGCGCCGATTCCGGCGGCGATCATTCACGGTGGTTTGCCCACGGCTGCGACTTTGGCCTGGGTGATGGTGAGTAAATTCGTCGATCATTTGCCGCTTTATCGGTTACGGCAAATCGCCGAACGCAGCGAAGTACCTTTAGCGGAAACCACGCTGGCCAGTTGGGTCGGCACCGTCGGCTGGTGGTTGCAACCATTGGTGGATCGATTGCGTGAACGACTGAAAGGCGAAACGGTGCTGCATGCCGATGAAACGCCGGTCAAACAGCTCGATCCGGGCAAAGGCAAAACCAAAACTGCGTATTTATGGGCGTATCGCAACACGCCCTTGAATGGCAGTGCGCCGATCATTTTGTTCGATTATCAAGGTGGTCGGTCGGGTCAACATGCACGCGATTTCTTGGCTGATTGGCAAGGTCAACTGATGGTCGACGATTACGGCGGCTACAAAGCGCTGTTCAAAACCGGCATAATTGAGCTGGGCTGTTGGGCGCACGCACGACGTAAATTCTTCGAATTACATCAAGCCAACGGCAGTCCCGTGGCGTTTGAGGCTCTGCTCCGGATTGGCGAGTTGTATGCACTGGAAGCACAAGCTAAAACGTTCGAGCCCGAACAACGCCGATCGCTACGCCAGCAAGCGGCGCAGCCTAAATTGCTCGAATTCAAGATTTGGTTGGATTAAGCCGGCAGCAAAGTCGCGGCCAATAGCGCCCTGGCTAAAGCGATCATTTACAGCCAACGGCGCTGGGCGGCGCTTGAACGCTACGCTCAAAGCGGCATCGCGCCAATCGACAACAATCCGGTTGAAAACAGCATTCGCCCGATTGCGATTGGCAAAAAGAACTGGCTATTTGCTGGGAGCGAACGGGCCTGCCAGCGCGCCGCCGCGATTCAAACGCTACTGGGCACCGCCAAACTCAACGACCTCGACCCGATGGCCTGGCTAACCGACACCCTAGAAAAGCTCCCCACTTGGCCGAACAGCCGCATCGATGAATTACTGCCGCTACGACTGCTAGCAGAAATTTAAGCGTCAAGGCGGTGGAGCGATTGAGCCTTTACAGGCCACCTGCTGTGGTTTACTGTCGGGTTACGCATACAACCGCTAACCCGACCTACACTAGCCTGCGTGAGGTTTGTTTTGCAACGGCTCTAGCGTGTCGCTTCGGTGGCGTATTTCTTATCGAAATGAAGAGTGGGGGAGGTCTCTGTATCTGCAATGCAATGAGGGGATGCTTGGCTGCCTAGTTATTAAGCGACATTTTTTAAATAAAACCATAAAAATGCATAATTCATTAGGGGGGGGTAAAGCTGCGTGGGGGGATTGGATTATTATACATTTTTGAGTTGAATGTTATCAAAACTCATAAAATAGATCCTTTTTAAATCAGTATCTTATGTGTTTGCTGTGTTTTATTACTCTGAAGGAGTTGACCTCACAGGCCAAGGCCCGTATATTTCGGCCTCTCGCTGCAGCGCACACAGCAACACGGTGTTCTAGCAGTAGCGAATGATCTTTAAAAAAATACAGTCGATGAGTGTGAGTGCTTGATTCGGAAGCGAAACAAGTGCTTGCATTAGTAAGGCGCATTCAGCGATGGATGTGCCGAATAAAGTAAGCCAGTAAGTACTAGCTTAGCGATTAAACTAAAGAGTTTGATCCTGGCTCAGATTGAACGCTGGCGGCATGCTTTACACATGCAAGTCGAACGGTAACAGGGTGCTTGCACCGCTGACGAGTGGCGAACGGGTGAGTAATATATCGGAACGTACCTAGTAATGGGGGATAACTATCCGAAAGGATAGCTAATACCGCATACGCCCTGAGGGGGAAAGAGGGGGATCGCAAGACCTCTCGTTATTAGAGCGGCCGATATCAGATTAGCTAGTTGGTGAGGTAAAGGCTCACCAAGGCGACGATCTGTAGCGGGTCTTAGAGGACGATCCGCCACACTGGAACTGAGACACGGTCCAGACTCCTACGGGAGGCAGCAGTGGGGAATCTTGGACAATGGGCGCAAGCCTGATCCAGCAATGCCGCGTGCGTGAAGAAGGCCTTCGGGTTGTAAAGCGCTTTTGTTCGGGAGGAAATCCTAGGGGCTAATACCTCTTAGGGATGACAGTACCGGAAGAATAAGGACCGGCTAACTACGTGCCAGCAGCCGCGGTAATACGTAGGGTCCAAGCGTTAATCGGAATTACTGGGCGTAAAGGGTGCGCAGGTGGTTGATTAAGTGTGATGTGAAAGCCCCGGGCTCAACCTGGGAATTGCATTGCAAACTGGTCAACTAGAGTATGGCAGAGGGGGGTGGAATTCCGCGTGTAGCAGTGAAATGCGTAGAGATGCGGAGGAACACCGATGGCGAAGGCAACCCCCTGGGCTAATACTGACACTCATGCACGAAAGCGTGGGGAGCAAACAGGATTAGATACCCTGGTAGTCCACGCCCTAAACGATGTCTACTAGTTGTTGGGGAATTCGTTCCTTAGTAACGCAGCTAACGCGTGAAGTAGACCGCCTGGGGAGTACGGCCGCAAGGCTAAAACTCAAAGGAATTGACGGGGGCCCGCACAAGCGGTGGATGATGTGGATTAATTCGATGCAACGCGAAAAACCTTACCTAGCCTTGACATGTCAAGAATCCCTGAGAGATCGGGGAGTGCCGCAAGGAACTTGAACACAGGTGCTGCATGGCTGTCGTCAGCTCGTGTCGTGAGATGTTGGGTTAAGTCCCGCAACGAGCGCAACCCTTGTCCTTAGTTGCTACCATTTAGTTGGGCACTTTAAGGAGACTGCCGGTGACAAACCGGAGGAAGGTGGGGATGACGTCAAGTCCTCATGGCCCTTATGGCTAGGGCTTCACACGTCATACAATGGTCGGTACAGAGGGTTGCCAAGCCGCGAGGTGGAGCTAATCTCATAAAACCGATCGTAGTCCGGATTGGAGTCTGCAACTCGACTCCATGAAGTCGGAATCGCTAGTAATCGCGGATCAGCATGTCGCGGTGAATACGTTCCCGGGCCTTGTACACACCGCCCGTCACACCATGGGAATGGGTTTCACCAGAAGTAGGTAGGCTAACCGTAAGGAGGCCGCTTACCACGGTGGGATTCATGACTGGGGTGAAGTCGTAACAAGGTAGCCGTAGGGGAACCTGCGGCTGGATCACCTCCTTTCAAGAGAAGTCTTTTGGATTGAGTACTCACACTCATCGGCTGTAGAAAAGAAGATACGAAATCACATTGGGTCAGTAGCTCAGTCGGTTAGAGCATCGTCTTGATAAGGCGGGGGTCACAGGTTCGATTCCTGTCTGACCCACCATTCTAATCCGCACTAGCCTGCGTGATGCGTCGTCATAAAATAACTTGTGTACTGAAACGTACACGGCGTTATTTTATTTCTAGCCTCACTTGACTATTGCGGCCAGAAAGGTGATTGCTTAATGAATTTATTGAGCAGCCAATTTGATTTGAGTATGTGCGGAATTATTGGGGGCTTAGCTCATCTGGTAGAGCACCTGCTTTGCAAGCAGGGGGTGAACGGTTCGAGTCCGTTAGCCTCCACCATTCTTTTAGAGTGGTGGAAAAATGAAGTTCAGAAAATAGAAATAAATCACTGTCTCAAGAGAGATTCATCGCTTGAGACGATCATTTATTTCTGGTTTCTAAAATCAGCAAGACGTATCTTTGATCTTTAAAAAAATAGAAGAAGTAATACTCAAATTTAGAAATAAATAAGGGTAGATTGTATGAAACCTTAAATCTCGAAGTCAGAACTGAGGTTTAAGTGTCGCAAACAAAGCGAAATCAGATACTTTGAATTGTATTAACTTTGTTAATACGTGTTTGAGGTTATAGGATCAAGCGACTAAGTGCATCTGGTGGATGCCTTGGCGATGATAGGCGAAGAAGGACGCGTTAGCCTGCGAAAAGCACGGGGGAGCTGGCAAATAAGCATTGATCCCGTGATATCCGAATGGGGAAACCCGGCCCTTTTGGGTCACTCATCACTGAATACATAGGTGATGTAGAGCGAACTCGGCGAACTGAAACATCTAAGTAGCCGAAGGAAAAGAAATCAACCGAGATTCCCAAAGTAGTGGCGAGCGAAATGGGAAGAGCCTGCATGTGATAAATCAAACTTTAGTGGAACAGTCTGGAAAGTCTGGCGACAGTGGGTGATAGCCCCGTACACGAAAGAGATTGGTTGGTACTAAGCATGCGACAAGTAGGGCGGGACACGAGAAATCCTGTTTGAAGATGGGGGGACCATCCTCCAAGGCTAAATACTCATCATCGACCGATAGTGAACCAGTACCGTGAGGGAAAGGCGAAAAGAACCCCGGGAGGGGAGTGAAATAGAACCTGAAACCGGATGCATACAAACAGTGGGAGCCCTTGCAAAATGGGGTGACTGCGTACCTTTTGTATAATGGGTCAGCGACTTACGTTCAGTAGCAAGCTTAACCGAGTAGGGGAGGCGTAGGGAAACCGAGTCCGAATAGGGCGCATAGTTGCTGGGCGTAGACCCGAAACCAAGTGATCTATCCATGGCCAGGATGAAGCTGCGGTAAAACGCAGTGGAGGTCCGAACCCACTAATGTTGCAAAATTAGGGGATGAGCTGTGGATAGGGGTGAAAGGCTAAACAAACTTGGAAATAGCTGGTTCTCCTCGAAAACTATTTAGGTAGTGCCTCATGTATCACTGACGGGGGTAAAGCACTGTTATGGCTAGGGGGTCATCGCGACTTACCAAACCATGGCAAACTCTGAATACCGTCAAGTGCGAGCATGGGAGACAGACTGTGGGTGCTAACGTCCATGGTCAAGAGGGAAACAACCCAGATCGCCGTCTAAGGTCCCAAATAATCAGTTAAGTGGAAAACGAGGTGGGAAGGCATAGACAGCCAGGATGTTGGCTTAGAAGCAGCCATCATTTAAAGAAAGCGTAATAGCTCACTGGTCGAGTCGTCCTGCGCGGAAGATGTAACGGGGCTCAAACTGATAACCGAAGACGCGAATATGCACGATGTGCATATGGTAGAGGAGCGTTCCGTAGGCCTGCGAAGGTGTCTTGAGAAGGATGCTGGAGGTATCGGAAGTGCGAATGCTGACATGAGTAGCGATAATGCGGGTGAAAAGCCCGCACACCGAAAACCCAAGGTTTCCTGCGCAACGTTCATCGGCGCAGGGTGAGTCGGCCCCTAAGGCGAGGCAGAAATGCGTAGTCGATGGACAACGGGTTAATATTCCCGTACCGATATAAAGTGCGATGGGGGGACGGAGAAAGGTAGGTCAGCCATCTGTTGGAATAGGTGGTTTAAGCGAGTAGGCGTGTGGCTTAGGCAAATCCGGGCTGCTATAACGCTGAGACGTGACGACGAAGTCCTCGGACTGAAGTGATTGATCCTATGCTTCCAAGAAAAGCCTCTAAGCTTCAGCTTTATATTGACCGTACCGCAAACCGACACAGGTGGGTAGGAAGAGAATTCTAAGGTGCTTGAGAGAACTCAGGAGAAGGAACTCGGCAAATTATCACCGTAACTTCGGGAGAAGGTGAGCCCATATTAAGTGAAAGCCCTTGCGGCTGGAGCTGAAATGGGTCGCAGAGAAATGGGGGCTGCGACTGTTTATCAAAAACACAGCACTCTGCAAAGTCGAAAGACGACGTATAGGGTGTGACGCCTGCCCGGTGCTGGAAGATTAAATGATGGGGTGCAAGCTCTTGACTGAAGTCCCAGTAAACGGCGGCCGTAACTATAACGGTCCTAAGGTAGCGAAATTCCTTGTCGGGTAAGTTCCGACCCGCACGAATGGCGTAACGATGGCCCTACTGTCTCCTCCTGAGACTCAGCGAAGTTGAAATGTTTGTGAAGATGCAATCTCCCCGCTGCTAGACGGAAAGACCCCGTGAACCTTTACTGTAGCTTTGCATTGGACTTTGAAGTGGTTTGTGTAGGATAGGTGGGAGGCATTGAAGCGTGGACGCTAGTCTGCGTGGAGCCGACCTTGAAATACCACCCTGACCCCTTTGAGGTTCTAACCTTGGTCCGTTATCCGGATCGGGGACCGTGCATGGTAGGCAGTTTGACTGGGGCGGTCTCCTCCCAAATTGTAACGGAGGAGCTCGAAGGTCGCCTAGGTACGGTCGGACATCGTACTGATAGTGTAATGGCATAAGGCGGCTTAACTGCGAGACAGACAAGTCGAGCAGGTGCGAAAGCAGGACATAGTGATCCGGTGGTTCTGAATGGAAGGGCCATCGCTCAACGGATAAAAGGTACTCCGGGGATAACAGGCTGATTCCGCCCAAGAGTTCACATCGACGGCGGAGTTTGGCACCTCGATGTCGGCTCATCACATCCTGGGGCTGTAGCCGGTCCCAAGGGTATGGCTGTTCGCCATTTAAAGTGGTACGTGAGCTGGGTTCAAAACGTCGTGAGACAGTTTGGTCCCTATCTGCAGTGGGCGTTGGAAATTTGAGGGGGGCTGCTCCTAGTACGAGAGGACCGGAGTGGACAGATCTCTGGTGTACCGGTTGTCACGCCAGTGGCATCGCCGGGTAGCTAAATCTGGAAGAGATAAGCGCTGAAAGCATCTAAGCGCGAAACTCGCCTCAAGATGAGATTTCCCCAAGGCTTTAAGCCTTTTAAAGGGTCGTTCGAGACCAGGACGTTGATAGGTCGGGTGTGGAAGCGCAGTAATGTGTTAAGCTAACCGATACTAATTGCCCGTAAGGCTTGATCCTATAACCTGAAGCGCGTGTGTGCGACGGTATAATCTACCCAGATTAGAAAACTAAATTTGAGAAACAAGCAATACAAAGCAATATATTACTTCTTCTATTGAACTGAACGCGTTGCAGAGCAATAAGTGCAACGAGTTAACCCGTTAAAGTCTGGCGACCATAGCGAGGTGGCCCCACTCCTTCCCATCCCGAACAGGACAGTGAAACACCTTAGCGCCGATGATAGTGCAGATTACCTGTGTGAAAGTAGGTCATTGCCAGACAACCTAAGCCGTAAACAAAACCCCCGTACTCGAAAGAGGCGGGGGTTTTGCTATTAGTGAAGCAGTTGTTTTTTGCTACAACAAATTAGATTACTTGCTGAGCATAATGAGCAAGTAGATACCGTTTAAGCCTGGTGACCATAGCAAGGTGGCCCCACTCCTTCCCATCCCGAACAGGACAGTGAAACACCTTAGCGCCGATGATAGTGCAGATTACCTGTGTGAAAGTAGGTCATTGCCAGACACCCCATTAGTAGTAAAAACGTAGTAAACAAAACCCCCGTGCTCGAAAGTAGCGGGGGTTTTGCTTTGAGTGCAGCGACAGATTATCTCGAAAATACATCCTACAGATTTTGCCCATCATTTCCATGGTGATCACCTTTTATCCTCTGCTCAAGAGTTAAGCAGAATAAGTAAAGCACCTCTGGGTCAATTTTGAATCGATAGAACTCGCTGCAATGGGTCAGTTTTCCGTCGGCGTCAACAGGTGCTGCTCACGAATTTTCTTTTTCAAACAGGCACTAAGCCAGCTTCACGCATGAGCCGCCTGATTTTATAGCGCCCAATTTGCATGCCTTTTTTATGCATTTCAGTCAGTAATCGGCAACTACCCGAAGTTTGCGGGCTCTCGGCAAACACCGCCTTCAAATGCACGCTCGTCGTGCAAATCGTTGCATATTTAGTCTTCTTTTTCGCCGCGTAATAGCCCGCGCGACTCACGCTCAAAACGCGACATGCTTGCGCCACCGAGGCCGTCCGTTGCCTCTGATCAATTAAGTCGTGGCTTATTTCAGTTCGCGGGCAGAGAAGGCTGGTGCCTTTTTTAATAGTTCGTTATCCGATTTAAGCTGGCGATTTTCAGATTCAAGCTGCCGGATGCGTTGCTGCTCAGCGGAGAGTGGTTTACCAATGCCAGACGAGCTATTCTTCTCAGCTGAATATTATGCCACCGAGCGATCAACTGAAGTTCGTCCGACCTGCATATCATTGACGACTTGGGTAACGGTCAAGCCTTGATCGACGACCATGCGGGACACTTCCAGCTTAAAACTGGCATCATACTCAGTACGTTTAGAAGTCATGTTATTTCCTTGTTAGGATGAATAATGCCCTATCGAGGTGTCTGCTGGGATTAGACCATTACACTTGGTTCACCGACACTTAGAAAAGTTACCCACTTGGCCAAGCAGCCGCATCGATGAATTACTCCCCCTGCAGTCCCTAGCAGAAAAATAAGCGATATAGTGATGGTACGGCTGAGCGCTTACGAAGAAATGTTGGCTGCCGCGTAACGACTACCTGTTGTGGTTTGCTGTCGGGTTACGTGATAAAGCTGTTAACCCGACCTACATGACTAATTGAGGCCAGCTAGTTTTGCTTTGTCCCAGTCTATAGCTTGATCTAGTGCGTCACTCAGGCGGTCTATTTCTTGCTCCAGCAGCTGTTGGTGATCAACGACTTCTGCGACTTGGTGGCCAGCCCATGCGAGTAGTGATTTTAATGCTGCACTGGAATCAAATAAGCCGTGCAGATAGCAGCCAAGTACTTGATCGGTGATGACGCCATCGTGTTCGTTAGCGTATTTAATCAGTAAAATGGCGGTTGAATCTAGGATTTGGGTTCCGCCATGATGGATTTCGTAGCCTGTTACCGCTTCGCCATTCGCAATGAGTTGCCCAGATAAATTGCGCAGTTGTTTGTCTTGCTCTAGCGATGTGCTAATAGGTAGCCAGCCCAGCCCTTTGGAATCTCCTGCCTCGCCTTCCAGCCCGAGTGGATCGGCGATGGTTTGGCCTAGCATTTGGTAGCCACCACAGATGCCGATAACTTTGCCGCCAAAGCGCAGGTGTTTCTCAATTTGCTTGTCCCAACCCTGTTGGCGTAGCCATGCTAGATCGCCGCGGGTGTTTTTGCTGCCGGGGATGATCAGTAGATCGGCTGCGGGTAAGGGCTGATTGGGCGTGGCGTAGCTGCAATCGACGCCAGTAATACGGCGCAGTGGGTCAAAATCGGTGTGGTTGGATATATGTGGCAGGGTGGCGATGATGATTTTAAAGTCGCCACCATTGCCTGCGGTGCGGGGCACTGCATCTTCCGCTGCGATATCTAGGCCATGCAAATACGGAACAACGGCGATAACATGCTTGCCGGTTTCTTGCTCCAGCCAATCAATTCCGCCTTGCAACAGGCTTAAATCACCTCGAAAACGGTTGATGATAAAGCCGGTAATCCTGGCTTGCTCTGAGGGTGATAGGCAGGCGAGCGTACCGACAAAGTGCGCAAAGACGCCGCCTCGGTCGATGTCGGCGACTAGCCAGACTGGGCAATCTGCCTCTTCGGCAAAGCCCATATTGGCAATATCACCTGCGCGTAAATTGATTTCGGCAGGGCTGCCCGCGCCTTCAACAATCACCCATTCATACTGCTCTTTTAAGCGCCCCCATGATTCAAACACGGCTTTTTTTGCTGTTTGTTTATAGGCGTGGTAATCCACTGCATCTAAATTGCCAATGCTTTTACCTTGAATAATAACTTGGGCACGGCAATCGCTGGAAGGCTTGAGTAATACCGGGTTGAAATCGGTATGTGGGGCAATGCCTGCTGCAACGGCTTGCATGGCTTGGGCTCGGCCAATTTCGCCTGCATCGCTAGTGACTGCGCTATTGAGCGCCATATTTTGTGGCTTAAACGGTGCGACTTTGATGCCTCGGCGCAAGAGAATGCGGCAGAGCGCAGCAACAATGGTGGTCTTGCCTGCGTCAGAGGTGCAGCCTTGAATCATAAGAGTGGGCATGGTTTTGCCTTTTGCAAGGTTGAGAGTTAGAAGTACTCAAACCTAAGATCTTAGACACGGAGAGCACTGAGATTAAAAGTAGAACACGGAGAAAACCTTAGGGGGCGGATTTCAGTTGCTTTCCTTATCTCTCTGGATATAGAAGTCCAGCAGCGCGGCTGGATTCCCGATAAAAACACTCGGGAATGACGGTAGAGAAACTAGGGGCGTTATTTTCTAGTAAATCCTTAGCTCCGTTATGAATTGCTTTTCTCCGTGCAACTCCGTGTTCTCAGCGTTCTCCGTGGTTCAAGATTTTGGCTCAGCGGGGCAGAGGAATAAACCACTCTTGCCCTTCGATGCTGGCGCTGCGGATTTCGGTGCGGTAGAGCGCGCTGAGGTTCTTACTATTCATGATTTCGGATGTCGGCCCAGCAAGCCATTGCCCATCGCCAAACATCAGCAGCACATGGCTTGCCCATTGCTGGGCGTGGTTTGGATCGTGGCTAACCATCAGCAATGTTCTGCCCGCTTGGTTTTCTTCGCGCAGTACCGAAAGGGCCTGTTGCTGGTGGCGCAGGTCAAGCTGTGACAAGGGCTCGTCGAGCAAAATTAATGGGGCTTGTTGAGCGAGCGTCGCAGCAAGGCTCGCTCGGCGGCGCTCGCCACCTGATAGCGTGGCAAGGTCGCGGTGTTTTAGATCGCTTAAATCGAGCCTCGCTAATTGCTCATCGGCGAGGCGCAGATCTTCTTGGCTTTCCCAATCCCATGGCCCTTGATGAGGGTGGCGGCCGCTGAGAACTTTTTCGATGACAGATAATGGAAAAGGGCAGTCATCCTGTTGGCTAAGCCATGCAATTTCTTTGGCCCGCTCATGACCTGGCCATTCTTTTAATGGCCGTTGATTGAGCAGGATCTTGCCTGCCGCAGGCTTGAGCCATGCCGCCAAGGTGGCGAGTAAAGTGCTTTTGCCACAGCCGTTTTCACCCAAAATAAGCCAGCTTTCGCCCTTACTAATTTCAAGATTCAGATCTTTGCAAAGCAGGCGCTCGCCTTGTTGGATGGCCAAGGAGCGAAGAGATAAATGGCTCATCGTGCGACTCCCCGGTGCTGCAACAGCCATAAAAACACCGGTACACCGGCCAGTGCGGTAATTACCCCAACGGGGAGCTGTTGTGGAGCAAGAAGAATGCGCGAAGTGATATCAGCAGCAAGTAAAACGGTACCGCCTGTGAGGGCCACGGCAGGTAAGAGCAGTCGTTGATCGTGGCCTAAAACCAGTCGCAAGGCGTGTGGAACGATCAGGCCGATAAAGCCGATCATCCCTGCTGTGGTCACCGCGATGGCTGTTGCCGCTGCAGCCACAAAGTAAAGCAGCCATTGCAATTTACGCGTATTGGCCCCGAGTGCATGGGCGGTTTGTGCGCCTTGGCTAAGCACATTCAGCTGACGTGCTAATGGCCAGACCAGTAAAAGCAGCGCCAAGAGCAGCGGTAATGCCAGTTGCCATCGTGCCCCTGCAAGATCGCCCAGCATCCAGAACACCATGCCACGCAAGAGGCCATCGGGAGCAAGGCTAAGTAATAAGCTGGATAGCGCTCCACAGAAAGAGGCAATCGCCACCCCGGTTAAGAGTAAGCGTGCCTGACTGCTGGAGCGATCTTTGCGTGCCAAAATAAATACCAGTGTAATACTGAGTAATGCCCCGCAGCCCGCGGCTAAGTTGACTGTAGCTAGGCCTGCGCCGAATAGCATCGCTAACAAAGCACCTACGCTGGCCCCGCCTGATGTGCCGAGAATATAAGGATCAGCGAGCGGGTTTCTAAGTAAAACCTGCTGCAATGCACCGGCCAGCGCCAGTAAACCGCCAACGCCAATCGCTGCCAGAGTGCGTGGCAGGCGTAGCTCGAGTACGACATCACGAGCCAGTGCGGCATCAGGCCCATTGCCCAGTAATTGCCAAGGGCGATAGCTGGTGCTACCAAAGCAGAGGCTAATAATAACGGTGATCAATAGCAGGCCACTGAGCACAAGCAGCGTAAGGGTGAGTCTGGCGGGGGTAAGGCGGGAATGCTTCATAATTACTTTGCCTAAAAAACCAAATCTTGAATTGCTGAGAATAATAAATAAAACCCAGATCTTGAAACACGGAGGACACAGAGGGCACGGAGTTTCACGGAGAAAATCAGGAGTTTCAGATTTTTGGCTTTTCTCCTCAACTGTGGATTAGGCATTTTTTATAGTCGCCCTATTATTAGAGTTTTTGCTTTTCTCCGTGTAACTCCGTGTTCTCCTTAACTCCGTGTTTCAAGATGTGGGTTTAAAACAGGTTTAACGCGCTTTATCAATCGCTTCGCAGAGCTTTTCTGTGCCATCTACCAATCTTGGTCCCATGCGGCTGAGCAGGTCTTTGGGCAGGATGTAGAGGTGTTTATTGGCTTTCAGATTGGGCCAGCGTTTCCAGCGATTCAGCCCGTTGTCTTTTTTGCCCGGCTCGCCGCTGGTGATGATCACGTCCGGATTGGCGGCGAGTACTGCCTCGTCGTCGATGGTGGGCACCAGTGCAGGCAGGTCGGCAAAGACATTGACGCCGCCACAAAGGCGCATTGCATCGGTAGTAATTTGCTCGCGGTTAATCGTCATCAAAGGCCTGTCCCATACCTGATAAAAAACACGCACAGGCTTTCTGCCCGCGTATTTTTTCTCTAGTGCGGCAAGGCTGCTGCGGTATTTATTGGCTGCCGCTTGTGCTTCGCCCTCTTTGGCCGTTAACACGCCTAAACGCTCCATCACCCTGGGTACGTCTTCTAGTTTTTTAGAAAAAGTATAAAAAACCGGCAGGCCGAGGGTTTCGATTTGCGCCAGCTGCTTGGCGGGGTTGCCACTTTGCCATGCCACGATTAGATCGGGCTTTAAGGCGCGGATGCGTTCCAGATCAAAACCGTTATAGCCGCCGATACGCTCAATTTTATTCGCTTCTGGCGGGTAGTCGCTGTAATTCACCGCGGCAACAACGAGCTTGCCTGCACCGATGGCGAACAAGTCTTCGGTGGCGTGCGGGGCAAGGCTGATGATGCGTTGCGCGGGCTTGGCTAAGGTGATTTCCTGGCCACGGTCGTCTTTTACACTGACGCTGGCGATGGCGGCATGGACCAGTAGTAAGCTGGAAAAAGCCGCATAGCGGATGTGTTTCATGCGGTAGTTCCAAATAATGCGGCGCTGGCAGCGGGCTTGCTCATCACCCATGCATGCAAGTAGCTGGCGGTGAGGCTGGCTTGGCGATAGATCGTTTCTACACTGACGCTGGCGATGGCGGCGTGGGCGAGTAGTAAGCTGGCAAAAGCCGCATAGCGGATGTGTTTCATGCTGTAGTTCCGAAAAGAGCCGCGCTAGCAGCGGGGTTACTCATCATCCATGCATGTACATAGCTGGTAGTGAGGCTGCCCTGGCGATAGATTGCTTCACCTTGGCTGCCCAAGCGGCAAGGCGTGGCATGGAGTAATGGCTGCAGCGTGCTTTCTAATGTTGAGTAATGGAATGTGTGGCCGCGTAGCTCGCCCGCACCTAAGTCAAAAGCTTGCATGCCGAGTGCTGAAAGGCGTTTTTGCATGGTCGCTGTGGCGTCTAAAACGCCCCACATTTTATGTGAGGCGCCATCCATGAGGGTTAACAATTCGCAAAGCGCCAGCATGCCGCCGCATTCTGCAAATACCGGTTTGTCGGCTGCTAACCAGTGGCGTAAATCGGCGGCGATGCTTGGATGAGCCGCGAGTGTTGCTGCGTGCAGTTCTGGATAGCCACCGGGCAAGTAGAGCGCGTCGGCGTCCGGCAGGGCTTCATGGGCAAGCGGGGAGAAAAACACTAGCTCTGCGCCCATTTCGCTCAGGCAAGTTAAATTGGCAGGGTAAATAAAACAAAATGCCGCGTCGCGGGCGATGGCGATGCGTTTGCCCGCAAGCAGCGGCGCTAATGCTGGGCGTGCTGAGGTGCTGTAATCGATGACTGGCGGCAAAGCTGCAATCGGCTGGCTGGCTAAAGCATCGGCTAATGCGTCGAGTTTTTGCGCCAAATCGGGAATTTCATTCGGCAGCACCAAGCCCAAATGCCGCTCAGGCAGGGCTTCGTGTTTGCCTAGCCAGCCTTGCCAATGCTCAGGCTTGGCGGATTCTTGCAACATTTGCGCGTGACGGTCCCCTGCCACTTTATTTGCCAGCACGCCATAAAAGGGCAGGTCGCTTTTATAGTGCGCCAGCCCGAAAGCCAACGCGCCAAAGGTTTGCGCCATGGCGCTGGCGTCGATAATCGCCAGCACCGGCAGACCTAATCGGGTGGACAGCTCGGCAGCGGAAGGCTCGCCATCAAACAGGCCCATCACGGCTTCGATCAAAATCACATCGGCGTCTTGCGCCGCATCGGCCAGCATCTGGCGGCATAAATCTTCGCCCACCATCCATAAATCCAGATTATCCACCGGAGCGCCACTGGCGTAGCCCAGCAGCTGCGGGTCGAGAAAATCCGGCCCGCATTTAAATACCCGTACCTTGCGGCCCAAGCGGCGATGATGCCAAGCCAAGGCTGCCGTGATGGTGGTTTTGCCGCTGCCCGAAGAAGGCGCTGCAATCAGCAGAGTAGCGGCGCTTACCATTCCAAACCCTTTTGCGCTCTGATACCGGCTTTATATGCGTGCTTTTCATCGCCCAGCACGGTTACGGTATCGGCAATCTCGTGTAGCTCTTGCACTGCGGCGCGGCCTGTGACAACGACGTGTTGCATTTCTGGGCGGGACTCTAGGTCTTTAAGAATGATGTCTTTATCTAGATATTTGTAGCTGAGGCAGTAGGTCAGCTCATCTAAAATAACGACATCGTAGCTGGCATCGTTCAGCATGCGGGCAGCCACGGCCCAAGCCGCTTCAGATTTGAGTTTGTCAGCGTCAAAATTCTGCGTTTCCCAAGTAAAGCCATCGCCCATCACATGCCATTCGCAATGTTTGCCGAGCAGGGCTTCTTCGCCGGTATCGGTGCGGTTTTTAATAAACTGCACCACGCCTACTTTTAGGCCGTGACCAATGGCGCGCGCGACCATGCCAAAGGCGGATGACGATTTGCCTTTGCCATTGCCGGTGAGCAAAATCATGATGCCGGTGTCGATATTGGCTTCGGCAATATGCGCGTCGATGACGGCTTTTTTACGCGCCATACGGGCGGCGTGGCGGGCATTGCGTTCGGTGTTGATGGTCATGGTGATGGCTCCTGTTTTGGGGCTTGTTATGTTTATTTATGTGCCTGCGGCACGGTGTTTTGGTGCGGGAGCCCCCGCGTGGGCCCTCGTTTCTTGCTTCGCCAAGAAACGAAGCCAAAGAAGGCGACCCCACGAAACATGAAGGCCCCTAGGCTGCGGACAATCGAGTCGGCGGCGGGCGGGATTGGCTCGCTGCCTCGCTCCCAAGCGATCCCCCGCCCCGCTTGTTCCTCGCTACGGCGTGTTTCAAGGGGAGATTTAAGCCCCGTGCCACTAGTAGTGACATGAATACAGGATGCTGCTCACATTATTTTCCCGATTTTTAAACGTCGTCATTCCCGCGCGACTTTGGCGGGAATCCAGCTACGCTGCTGGATTCCCGATAAAAACATTCGGGAATGACGGGCTTAATTTCGGGAAGTGATTTCGTGCCATATCCTTAGCGCCGCCATCAGTCGAGTTTTAAATAAATTCTGCTGATATTCAGCCACCGGCCCAAAGCGCAGGCCCTGGTGATTGTTTTGATCGAACAGGCGGCACCATATTTTTTGTTTGGCGAGTTGGTGATGCAGTGCTTTGGCGTTAGGCGTCGGGCACCAGTGCAGCAGGGGCAGGCTGCCGCTGGGGGCTAAACCTGCCTCGCTGAGCGTGTCTATCATCCATTCCTGATTAGCGAGTAGGCGCTGTTGCTGCGCGGCTTGCCAAGTCTTATCACTTAAGGCGATTTGCCCTGCCCATAGTGCTGGGCCGCTGATATGCCAAGGGCCAAGGGCTCGATTTATTTCTTCTAAAAGCCGCTTTTCACAGGCGATAAAGCCTAGACGAATGCCCGCTAGGCCAAAGAATTTACCGATGGAGCGCAGAATAATCAGCCCGGTTTTGCCCGCCTGTGGCAGCAGGCTGGCTGCGGGGGCGCAATCGGCAAAGGCTTCGTCAACAATCAACCATCCATCCTGTTGAGCAAGTTTTTCGTGCCAATCGAGTAAGGCGGCGGCGCTGATTTGCTGGCCGCTGGGGTTGTTTGGGTTGACCACGATCAGTACATCAATGGCGCTGCTTTCTAAGTATTCATCTACTTGTTCACTGCTGATTGCGCTGACCTCATGCCCAGCCTGCTGCCATTGCCAATGATGCTCAGCATAAGTTGGGCTGATGATGGCAACGCGGCATGCAGGGCGTAGTTTGGGTAGCAGGGCGATGCCGACTTGGCTACCTGCCAGCGCTAGCAGTTGCTCGCAGCCGTAATACTTTTGCGCCGAAAGCAGCAGTGCTTGATCCTGGTCGGGTAGGCGCTGCCAGATGTGATCGGGCACGGCAGGCAAGGGATAGGCCCAGGGGGCAATGCCGCTGGAGCAATCGATCCAGTCGGCTAAATCTCCGCTAAAGGCCGCCACTGCGCGTTGTAGATCGCCGCCGTGTTGGGGCTGATTTATAGCAACCACAATGCGCCTCCTAATAAAAGAGCGATCCACAGGGCCAGCGTTTTTTGCACCAGCACAATGCCGCGCGGCAAATCATGGGCGGTTGGCACGGGGCCGCAGCCCAGCTGTGGGCGGGAATGAATTTCGCCGTGATACGTTGCCTCGCCGCCTAAAGAAACTTGCAAAGCGCCAGCGCCGCTTGCCATTACGGGGCCGGCATTGGGGCTATCCCAAAGTGGCGCTTGGTTTTGCCAGCAGGAAAACCCGCTGCGGCTATGGCCGAGTAGGACGTAGCTGAGTGCGGTGAGGCGGGCTGGGATAAAGTTGAGTACATCGTCGGCCCGCGCTGCAATGCGGCCAAAGTGAAATAAGCGTACGGTTTTATAGCCCCACATGGCGTCCAGCGTATTGGCCAGCCGGTGCAGCAGCACGCCATAGCCACCAAAAAGTGCAAAGAAAAACAGGCTGGCAAAAATCGCATCTGCGCCGTTTTCTAAGGTGGATTCAAGGCCCGCTTTGGCAATGCCTGTTTCGTCTAATTCTGTGCAATTGCGGCTGACAATACGGCTAAGGGCCAACCGAGCTGTGATTAAGTCGCCCGTGCTTAATGGCCTAGCGATGGCCCGAACATGCTCAAACAGGCTGCGCGCGCCAAGTGCAAACCACAGTGCCAAAGCATCGGCCCACCAGCCTGTGAAATTTTTTAGTAAGGCAAAGGCGGCCAGCGATGCGCTTATAAGCAAGAGCCACGCCAGCGCTCCGCGCAAGATATTTAAGGCCTCCCAAAGCTTCGTCATTCCCGCGAAGGCGGGAATCCAGCGACTTTGCTTGATCCCCGATAAAAACATTCGGGGATGACGGTTTTCTGGGATATTTCGACAAGTTGTTGCATGTAATTTTTCTGACAGATTAAAACGCCGCTCCAGCCAAGACGCTAGCCAGCCAAAGCCCACCAGCGGATGAAAGCGCTTAGGCTCGCCCAAGCATAGCTCTAGCAGCAGGCCAAGGGCGAAGGCGAATAGCCAGTGAGATGGGTTCAGATTCAACATCCGCTGCGCTTCACCGGCATAGGGATTCCGGCGACCACCAGCGTAACGTTTGCAGCTTGCTTGGCGATATCCTGATGCAAGCGGCCAGCCTCATCGCGGAATAATCTAGCCAAGGCATTATCAGGAACAATGCCAAAGCCCACTTCATTACTCACCAATAAAAGCGTACCGCGATGTGCGGCAGCGGCAGCTATAAAGGCCTGCTTTTCTTGCGCCCAGCCTGCCAGATCATCCAGACAAAGCCAGTTAGAAACCCACAGCGTGAGGCAGTCAATCACACAAAATTGATCTTGGCTTTGTGCGAGTGCCGTGGCGAGTTGCAATGGCGCTTCCAGCGTTTGCCAATGCGCGGGGCGCTCGGCCTTGTGCTGCAGGATGCGATCCCGCATCTCCGCATCAAATGCCTGAGCGGTTGCCAGCCAAAACACTGGCCCGTCATAGGCCAGTGCTTTGGCCAGCGCGTAGCTGCTTTTGCCGCTACGCGCCCCACCTAGAATAAGCTCGGTACTCAATGTTGCCAGCGCAGATTCAGCATGGCATTACGGCCCAGTGTGCCGTAATCTTTTATCAGCTCGTATTTGGTGTCAAATACATTGTTGATGCGGGCTTGCATCGACCATGTTGGATTGATTTTCCAGCTTGCCGAAAGATTAGTCAGGGCATAGCCTGCTAATTCTTTCTTATTGGCAGCATCATCAAAGCGCTTGCTTTGCGCCTGTACTTCGGCGCGCAGCGTCCAGGCATCCAGAGTGATGCCTGCATAGACTTGGCCAGAGTATTTGGCTCGGTGGGCTAATTCATTACCTTTGTTGGCACCATTCGATTCATCGCTGCCTTTTAGATAATCGTAGCTCAAGCCTGCCTGCATCTCGTTTGCCTTCCAATCGGTCGTGAGCGTTACGCCTTGCATTTCGGCTAGTGCTACATTACTTGGGATCCGTCTGTCTGGATTAGTGAGTGTTGGCGCCGATGCCCATTGGATTAAGTTTGAGACACGGTTTTTGTACACAGTTAAAGATGAACTGAGCTCTTTGCCATTAAAGCGCACAAACATTTCCTTATTTATTGATTGTTCAGGCAATAGATTTGGGTTGCCTGAGTTGGGCCAATATAAATCATTAAATGTTGGCGCTTTAAATGCAGTACCAAAGCTGGTACCTACTTGCCAAGCATCACTTAGCTCTAAAGAAAATGCGGCGCTGCCGGTGTTTTTACGCCCAGACAAGGAGTTGTCATCGCTGCGTGCATTGAATTGCATAGAGAAAATATTGAAGCGGCCCAAATAGCCTGCTTGCAAGCTATTAATTCTGCGTTGATCCTGATCGTATTTTTGATCGCCGCTTACTTTTTGCTCTAAAGTTTCTGCGCCCAGCTGGAATGTACCTGCACGGGTATCAAAATCATTCATCCATGACCATTGGGTTTGGGTGGTCTGGATTTTGGATGTTTTATCGGTGTAGTCGTTAAAGGCTTTGGGCGTGAAGTTTTTATTTTCATCGATGCTATAGCCAAATTTGAGCATGCTGCTCCAATTGGGCATCAGTTGATTTTTAGTCCAAATATTAGCGCTGCCATTTTTGCTTTCTTCTCGGTAGTCATAGCTTTGTGCCAAAGGTCTGTCATTGGCATCGCTGACTGAGCTGTCGTACTGATTTTTGCCCCATGCTTGCAGCAGGCTTGCCCCTAATTCATTCTCTTCATTGATTTTGTGTCTTACAGATAAAGCCACGCTATTGTTTTCATAGCCATCGTTATCATCGTAAAAGCTCGAGTTTTGACGATTTGTAATGGCATTTATCCCCTCCGTTTTGAAATGAGCCACGCTCAATGTATAGCGGGTATCTTCGTTACCACCTGAAATACCGGCATTGGCATCCACCGTATTATTGCTGCCATAGCCAATCTCAATGCTAGGGTGGAAACCTTTCTGGCCTGGCTTGGTAAAGATTTGAATCACGCCACCAATCGCATCTGAGCCATACATGCTGGCCGCTGGGCCGCGCAAAATTTCAATACGATCGATCTGTGCAAGGGGTATGTGTTGCAGCGCTGCGCTGCCTGATGTGGCAGAGCCAAAACGAATACCATCAATCAGCACCAAAGTATGTTTTGAGCTATTGCCTCGGATAAATATGCTGCTACTTTTTCCTGCGCCACCATTGCTGGAGATTTGCACACCCGGCTGGCGAGCGAGTAATTCTGGCAGGCTGATTGCACCTGCTGTTTCAATGGCTTTTTGATCAATGACGGTTACATCGCCGATGACTTCTTTGGCGGCTTGTGGTAAGCGGGCTGCGGTAGTAACAACGGCGGGTAGTTGAATCGTCTCAGCTTGTGCACAGATGCTGGCGATTAAAAGGCTTAATGGGGCGATACGAAATAGCATGACTCTCTCCTGAGTGCCACACCCGCTGTGTGGCGATGATAGCAGCAGGGGGAGCAGGAGATGATGCACGGCCAAAGCGCGATGAATCTCACCCGCTTCGTGCACCCTGCCGCGCGTTGGTTGCTTTTGCTGAGTGTCAGCAAAGGTCTAAGGCCGGTCTCCGGGCTTGCAAGAGTCACTATCGATTTGGAAAAACCGATAGATCAATACACCGCCTTCCCATCTTATTTAGACAGTGGCTGTAGGTGTATTTACGCTTGCTTACCGTTGCAGGGGCAGCACAGGATTTAAACCTGTTTCCCGTTTCACTCGTGTTGAGCACCTTGTAAAGGCGGGATTGTATACCTCCTTGTCATTCCTTGCCTTTCGGTTCTAAGTCATATTTATTTAGGCATTGGTAAGTATTTGAAATATGGGCAAGCACGGCAAAAAAAACGCCAAGCATAGAGCGTGGCGTTGTTTGGAGCAAGCTGCGTTTAGTGCTGCAAAATCTTGGATAAGAATAGTTGCGCACGCTCGGAGCGGGTTTGGTTAAAGAATTCGTCCTTGCTGGCGTCTTCCACAATATGGCCTTGATCCATAAAGATCACCCGTGTGGCCACTTTACGGGCAAAGCCCATTTCGTGGGTTACGCACATCATGGTCATCCCTTCTTGAGCTAGCTCTACCATCACATCCAATACTTCATTGACCATTTCTGGGTCAAGTGCGGAGGTTGGCTCATCAAACAGCATGGCTATCGGGTCCATTGCGAGCGCGCGGGCGATGGCTACGCGCTGCTGCTGGCCGCCAGAAAGTTGGCCTGGATATTTACTGGCTTGGGCTTTGAGGCCAACACGCTCAAGCAGTTTTAGGCCTTTTTCCATCGCTTCATCCATGCTGCGGCCGAGTACGCGTTGCTGAGCAAGGCAGAGATTATCTGTGATGGATAAGTGTGGGAACAGCTCAAAGTTTTGAAAAACCATGCCAACTTTAGAGCGTAATTTTGGTAAATCAGTTTTAGGATCGCCCACTGAGGTGTCGCCAATCAGAATCTTGCCTGACTGAAATGGCTCTAAGCCGTTAACACACTTAATGAGCGTAGATTTGCCTGAGCCAGAAGGCCCGCAAACTACAATGACTTCACCTTTTTTTACTTCGGTGCTGCAGTCGGTTAGCACTTGAAAGCTACCGTACCATTTATTGATGTTCTGAATTGAAATCATACTGCTAACCTCTTTTGCAAACGGTGCTGAAGCATGGCGTCAGCGAGTGTATGGGTAACGCTACCGTTTTACCGGTAATCATACTGCAAGTTTTTTCTGCAAACGCTTCACAATCATGGATGCACTAAAGCTAATCAGGAAGTAAACCGCACCAGCAAGTAGTAAGAATTCATGCGGCTGGCCAACAATATCGCCTTTAGAGCGGGCGGTATTGAGAAAATCCATCAGGCCGACGGCATAAACCAAGGATGTATCTTGAAACAAGATAATGCTTTGCATCAAGAGTAAAGGCATCATTTTGCGAAAGGCTTGCGGCAAAATAATTAAGCGCATTGCTTGGCTGTAAGTCATTCCCAAGGCGTAGGCTGCATTGGCTTGGCCTTTTGATATCGATTGAATTCCTGCCCGTACAATTTCGCAGTAATAAGCGGCTTCAAACATCATAAATGCGATTAAGCAGGAGGTAAACGCACCAATTGGCGTGGGCCTTCCAGTAATCCAGCCAATAATAAAGGGCACCATAAAGTAAAACCAAGTGATGACCAGAAGGAGTGGGATGGAGCGGAAATAATTAACATAAAAACCAGCCAGTTTGGATAAAACTGGATTACTCGACATACGTGCCAGAGCCAACAAAGTGCCTAAGGCTACACCTCCTAAAACGGCAAAAAAAAGCAGCTCTAGCGTGAGGATCATGCCTTCAACAAGGCCTGGCAGGGCTGGAACGATATTTGATAAATCCATTTTATTTTCCTCCCAGCGACATCAGGCCAGGCACGCTGGTTTTCTTTTCTACCCAGCGCATAAACACCATTAAGCTCATATTGAGTGTGAAATAAATAATGGTGGCAAGGGTAAATGCTTCAAACAAATTAGCGGTAAATTCAGCCGTTTGTTTGGTTTGTGCCAGTAATTCCATCAGCCCAATTAAGGAGGCAACGGATGAATTTTTAAACACGTTTAAGAATTCTGACGTGAGTGGTGGAATAATAATACGAAACGCTTGCGGCAATAACACGTGGCGATAAGTCTGAGCAATATTTAAACCCAGTGCATATCCTGCATTAACTTGCCCTTTAGGGAGTGCTTGAATGCCGGTGCGAACCTGCTCACAAACCCGTGCCGAGGTAAATAAGCCTAAACAAACAACCACGCTGATAAAGGCGGATGTGGATGGTTTAATATCTTGTTTAAACCAAATTTGCAGTGATTCAGGTAGAAAGTCTGGTACTAAGAAATACCAAATAAACAATTGTACAAGCAGCGGAATATTACGGAACAGCTCTACATAGGCGCTGGCAATACCAGAAATCCAGCGATTTGGCAGCGTGCGTGCTACGCCCATTACTGTGCCTAAAATCAGCGCAATAATCCACGCGGATAAAGCCAGTGCAAGTGTCCAGCCAAGACCAGAAACAAACCAATCTAAATAAACTTCACTACCGATACCGGTGGGCTTAAAAAAAACGCCCCAATCCCAGTTGTAATTCATACGCTGTCTCCGAAGGAATCAGGGAGGCCCTAAAGCCTCCCTGATGTTTTTGGCTAAATAAAACCGGCCTTTTACATCTGTTCTGCGGATTTATCTGTTGGGTTGGCGATCAATTTTTTCAGATCTTCGCTCATTGGGAAATTAAGATTTAAGTTTTTTGGCGGAATGGGTTGGGTAAACCAGCGCGCATAAACGGCTTTGATTCGGCCGCTCTTATAAAGATCAACGATGGACTCATCAACCAGTTTTTTAAACTGTGGATCATCTTTACGTAGCATGCAGCCATAGATTTCATTGGATTGGGCGGTGCCTACAATCGCCCAATCTGTTGGTGATTTTGCTTTAGCAATTTCACCTGCCAACAGCGCATCGTCCATCATAAAGGCCGCTGCACGGTTTGATTCCAGCATCAGGAAGGATTCACCGTGATCCTTAGCACTGATGATATTCATATTCATTTTCTTTTCTTCATTCATCTTTTTAATTAGACGTTCTGAAGTAGTACCTGCGGTGGTTACCACATTCTTACCCGCTAAATCAGTGAATTCTTTAATGCCGGTTTTTTTATTGGTTAGTAAGCGCGTGCCAATTTCAAAAATCCCATTAGAGAAGGCAACTTGCTTTTGGCGTTCTACATTATTAGTTGTGGAGCCACATTCCAAATCAACCGTACCATTTTGTACTAATGGAATACGGGTTTGTGAAGTCACTAGGTTATAGCGAACTTCAATAAATGGCATATTGAGTTTTTTCTTGATGGCTTCTGCAATGTGATTTGCTACTTCAACCGAGTACCCAATTGGGCGTTGGCTATTGTCTAGATAGGAGAAGGGAATGGATGAGTCGCGATGGCCTAGCACCAACGTTTTTGTTTCTTTAATCTTTTTTAAAGTACCGGTTAATTCTTCAGCTTGCGCTGTTGCGGTAAAAAGAGTAGCTACAGCCAAAACAAGCAACAATTTCTTCATGAGTGTTCTCCATCAATAGCGGGGATCTGTATTGTTTTCAGTATAGGCATGCTGAAAGAATATGACCTGTGGGGATACTCCCTAGTGTTTCAAACAAAACGGCCCACATGGGGCCGTTTTTATTATGACTTACAAATATTACTGCTGCATAGGCGCTAAAATCTGACGTAGAAATTGTTTAGCCCTGTCGTGCTGCGGGTTGGTAAAGAAGGTTTCTGGATGAGCATCTTCTAAAACCACGCCTTGATCGAGGAATAATACGCGGTCTGCCACTTCGCGGGCAAAGCCCATTTCGTGGGTCACTACCATCATCGTCATGCCAGATTCGGCCAAAGTTTTCATCACTTGCAATACTTCACCGATCATTTCTGGATCAAGTGCAGAGGTAGGCTCGTCAAACAGCATGACTTTGGGGTTCATGGCGAGTCCACGGGCAATCGCCACCCGTTGCTGCTGCCCACCCGATAAATTAGATGGATAGGCGTCTTTTTTATCCGAAAGGCCCACGCGTTCGAGTAGGGTGAGTGCCTGTGCCTCGGCGTCAGCCTTGCTCATGCCTTTTACTTGAATTGGGGCAAGCGTGATGTTTTCTAGCACAGATAAATGTGGGTAGAGATTAAAGTGCTGAAATACAAATCCAACTTCGGCACGTAGCTTATTGATATCGGTTTTAGGGCTAGTGACTTGTACATCACCAACCCAGATTTCGCCATCGTTGATGGGCTCTAGTTGATTGATCGTGCGAATAAGGGTGGATTTACCTGAGCCAGATGGGCCGCAAACCACGACGACCTCGCCTTGTTTCACTTCTAGGCTGATATTTTTGAGCACGTGGTGGTCACGGCCATACCATTTATTTACATGATTAAATTTGATCATCGGCTTGGATTGGGTCATGGCAAGAGGCCTGATTCTGTTAAATATGAGGTGGTGTTGGCTAGGCGGGGAAACCCTAGCAGCCTGTCGGACTTAAGACTGATCTACTACGGAAAAGCCGGATTTGGCCATATTTCACGCATTTTCTCGTTGAATAGCCAGCTATTCGCCTCAAAAACCCACGAAATCTGTCTCAAACCGGTCTTTCCCTCGCTACGATCGCTTAAGTCCGACAGACCCTAGGCCGATGTTTGGGGCGAGTTAAACCCGCCTTACAATTTATCGGCCCGCTGCAATTAGGTAGTTGCTGAGCGCTACGTATTGCGCAAGCGTCACGTTTTCAGGGCGGCAGCTTGGAGGAATCGCAAGGGCTTCTAGCTCGGCATCGGTGGCAATGCCTTTTACGTTGTTGCGTAGGGTTTTTCGGCGCTGACCAAAGCTTTGCGCCACCAATTTTTGCAGGTGCTCATAGCTGCTAGCCATACTTGGCAGCTCAGCCCAAGGCACCATACGCACGATGGATGAATCAACTTTGGGTGGAGGGAAGAAGGCTTCTGGTGGCACGTCGAATACGCGTTCCATATTAAAACGGTACTGCAACATAATGCTAAGGCGGCCATAGTCGGAGGTGGAAGGCTCTGCCACCATGCGATCAACGACTTCTTTTTGCAGCATAAAATGCATGTCAAAAATAGATTCACCGAAGCTAGCCAGATGAAACAGTAGTGGGGTGGAAATATTGTAAGGCAAGTTGCCGATCAGGCGGATTTTGCTACCAAGGGCGATTTCTGCCGCTAAAGCACCAAAGTCAAAGTTCAGCGCATCCACATTGTGGATAACTAGTTTTTCTGGGGAAAACTTTTCTGATAAATGCGCCACGATATCGCGGTCGATTTCCACTACATGTAGGGTATCGGTGCGATCCATTAGTGGCATGGTGAGTGCGGCAAGGCCGGGGCCAATCTCAACCAGTACATCGCCTTTTTTTGGGCTGACGGAGTTGATGATGTCGTTGATTACGCTTTGGTCTTGTAAAAAATTTTGCCCGAAACGTTTACGGGGAATATGTGAAGAAGCCATTAATTAGTTCCAGCAGCGCTCAAATCATAAAACGTGAACGCATAGTTTGGTGGGTTTGGCGGGATAAGCCGCCGAAGTAAAAGCATGAGGGGTGGTTTTAGCCGCCCAATAAAATAATAATATTTAGCCTTGGCTGGCTGTTGCCAGCTCGATCGCCAACTGGGTGGCGGCGATTAAGCTGCCTGCATCGGCACTGCCTTTGCCAGCTAAATCAAGGGCTGTGCCATGATCGACTGAGGTGCGAATTATCGGTAGGCCAAGAGTGATATTGATGCCAGACCCAAAGCTCGCGTATTTGAGTACGGGTAGCCCTTGATCGTGGTACATCGCCAGCACGGCATCGCCAGAGGCGAGGATATTACGATTAAATAGGGTATCTGCGGGTAATGGCCCGATTAGCGTCATGCCCTCAAGCCTTAGCGCTTCCAATACTGGAGAGATGATTTCTATCTCTTCCATGCCTAAATGCCCAGATTCACCCGCATGCGGATTGAGCCCCGCCACAATAATACGCGGCTTAGCGATGCCAAATTTAGTTTGTAGATCGCTATGCAAAATACGCAATGTGGTGCTGAGCGATTCGGCGGTGATGGCGGCGGCCACGTCTTTAAGCGGTAAATGCGAGGTGGCGAGTGCTACGCGCATCTCGCTACAGGCCAACATCATCACTACTTGAGGGGTGTGGCATAGCTCGGCAAGGTACTCGGTATGGCCATAGAAAAAACGCCCCAAGGCAGCGCCTTCATTGATCACCCCTTTGTGAATAGGGGCGGTCGCTATAGCGGCAAATTCACCACTTAGGCAGCCAGAGCTGGCTCTATCCAGAATATCCAGTACATAGCGAGCATTCCCCAGATTGAGTTGGCCTGCGTGGCATTCTGTGCGCAGTGGAATGTGTAAAACACAGACTGCTGCCTTGCTATCTGGCGAGTAATCTGGCCAGTTGGCGGCGATATGGCACTGATTTGCTCTTTGCTGGAGTAGATCTTTATCGCAAAGAATCACCAGCTGGCAAGCAAGTGGCGCGCCAGCTGCCAGCATGGCGGAGATTTCTGGGCCAATACCAGCGGGCTCGCCGCTGGTAATAGCAATGCGTAAGGGCTTACTCATCCTTTAAACGAAGATCCACAAAGGCACGGTCGCGTTGCTGGCGGATCCAGTCTTCAAATTGTTCTTCGCTCTTGCGCTGTTTTAATTCATTTCGCACACGGAAACGCTCACGCTCTACGGTCATGTCTTTAGAACGGCGTTCCAACACTTGAATGATATGCAAGCCAAACGGGGATTGAATCACGCCGCTGGTTTCATTGGGCTTGAGTGCATTCATCGCGCTTTCAAACTCTGGCACGGTTTCGCCTGGGGTGAGCCAGCCTAAATCGCCGCCCTTGCTGGCGCTGCCATCATCGGAATAGAGGCGGGCGAGCTCTTCAAACTTGCTGCCGTTTTTTAGGCGATCGACTAGCTGGTTTAGGCGCTGGCGTGCGTCGTTTTCAGAAACAAGTTCATTGGTGCGAATCAAGATGTGCCGCGCGTGCGTTTGCTCCACAATTGTTTTTTGTTCTTGGCTGCGTTTTTCTAACAGCTTCACAATATGAAAGCCGCCTGGGCTGCGCACTAAGTCGGTGATTTCACCCGGTTTTAATTTTTCTAGTAGCTGGGTAAAGGCTGGAGGTAGTGAGCCTGCCGCGCGCCAGCCTAAGTTACCACCACTGGTGGCATCCGGTGCGCTAGAGTAAACCGCCGCGATGGAGGCAAAATCTTTACCTGATTCAATTTCTTTGACTGCAGCGAGTGCACGGGTGCGCTTGGCAGCAATTTGCTCAGGGCTCGCGTTTTCTGGTAGTGGAATTAAAATATGCGCTAAGCGAAATTCTTGCTGCTCTTTGCCGTGATTCAGTTTGAGGTATTCGTCGATTTCGCTGTCACCGATAACAATACGGTTATCGATTTCGCGCTCTCTTAAGCGGCTAAGGGTGATTTCACGGCGAATATCTTCGCGGAATGATTTCCAGCTTGTGCCTTGTTTGGCCAGTGTTTCACGAAACTGGGGCAAGGACATTTTGTTTTGCTCAGCCATACGGCCAATCGCACGTTCTAGTTGGCTATCATCAATACGAATGCCGATTTGGTCGGCGTATTGAACTTGTACCAGCTCTAAAATCATCCGATCTAAAACCTGCTGTTTCAGCACGCTAGGCGAGGGTGGCGTGATTTGTTGGCTGGCCATGTTTTTTTGAATACTGCTAATCCGCGCATCCAATTCTTGCTGGGTAATCGCACTTTTATTGACTACGGCAACAATACGGTCAATGGTTTGAATGGATGCCGAGGCAATATGGGCGGTGCCAATCAGGGCAACGAGCGCTAAAGCGCGGGAAACGTGGCGCAGCTTCATATAATCAGTAGACCTTGCTGTAGGTATCGGTGTAGCCGGGAATAGTTTGGCGAAGCACATCGATTGGATTGCTGCCTAAACCACCTAGCCCGCCCAATTCGAGTAGGGCAAAGAAATTGGTGTTGAATGTACCGTCATTGGTAATGTAGCGTTGGGCAGCAAAACGTAAGGCCCAGCAGCCCGCATTATATTCAACTCCGCCTAGAGTTTCCAAAGCCTTGTTGTCACGTAGGGAATAGTTGGCACGGCCAATGGCATACCATCCACCCCCAAGTGGCCATTGGCCGGAGAAATCCAGTTGCTCAATATTGCTATTACTATTGAGTACATAGCGCATATTGAGAGCACGGAAAGCACCTGGGCTCCAGCCAAAATTCACATCGGAGCGAATCGTGCGGTTGTCTTTGGCGTTGTATTGCAGGCTATAACCCACCATAAAATCACGCCAAACTTGGCCGCTTACCGAAAGTAATAAATCTGAAGTGGTCGTCTCATCTAGCCGGCCAGGCGCATCTAAGGTGACTTTTTGATCGGTAAAATAAAAACGCTGGCCTATGGTGGCTCGAACCCGCTCAATCCCTGTGGAGGATTCATAGAGCCGAGATGAAACGGCTAAAGTCAGTTGATTTGCATCGTTAATGCGATCGTTACCCGAAAACTGGTTTTCCGAAAACATCTGCGCAAATGAAAAATCAGTAATGGCCGAGTCAAAGTTAGGGAGCTTAGATTGGTCCCTATAAGGCACATAGGCATAGTAAGCGCGTGGCTCTAAGGTTTGCGTATAGTCCTCGCCCCATAGTTGGTTTTCTTTTTCAAAATACAGGCCGCTATCAACGCTAAAAATTGGCACAACGCGGTTTTCTGTGCTGTCGAGCTGATCGTTGCCATTGGCGCGTAATTGATAACTCGTTGCGTGCACGCTAACCTTGGGTTTAATAAATCCATAAGAATTATTAAACGGCATGCTTATTTCAGGCTTGGCCCAAACGCGGGTACCATTGATTTTGGTCGAGTGATTAAACTCGGTAGCTTCCCCTGCAATACTAAGCTGCAGGCCAGGTATCCACTCCGGATTGGCCGAAAACCCCAGTTGCGGCACGCGGGCGTAAGGCTCATCAACTGGATTGGTGGTGCTTTGGATGGTCTGGAAACGCTGCCAGCGACCAAATGCCTGCCAGTTGTCGCCGCGATAACTCAGCACGGCTTCACGCGGTAAATTGGTTTGAGAGGCTACACTTAAGCGGTCACCAAAATCATTAAAGTAATCGTCATCTGATACTTTTTGTAGATTTAAATTCAACGTTAGGCGATCAGTTAGCGCGTGCTGGTGCTGAAATACAATACTGCTGCGATCAGAGCCAGAGACGTCATCATTGCTCAGCCCTTCCACTCTTAATGTGCCAGCGTAATCAGGCTGCATATAGCGGAAATCGCCGCCCAGCATCACCCCACGGCGCGACATATAGCGCGGCGTGAGCGTGAAATCGTAATTGGGCGCGATATTCCAGTAAAGCGGCGTGGAAAACTCAAAACCATTACGGTTATTGGTGCTAAATGAGGGCGCTAAAAAGCCGGTTTGCCGATTGCTATTGAGTGGAAAATTCATCCACGGCATATACATAATTGGCGCGCCTTTGAATTCTAACCACGCATTGTGGGCAACGCCCTTATTGGTGGTGTAATCCAGCTCTAGCTCATTCGCGTGTAAAAACCACGCATTATCCCCAGGTTGGCAAGTGGTAAAACGGCCATCTGATAGGCGATATTTATCGTCGCCTTCAAATAATAATTTTACGGCATCACCACGGCCTAAGCCTTGCGCCATTGCGTAATCAGGCTGGGTTAGCGAGCCATGCTTGCTATCAAGCAAGTAATCAAGCTGATTACCTTTAAGCACGTCTCCTTGGCGCGTCATTTTGACTTGATCGCCCGCAGTGACGCGATTGGTCTTTTGATCGAATTTGGCCCATTCAGCGTTTACATCAAGATCGCCTCGGTGGAATTGAACATTGCCTTTGGCCTCAGTCTGCCCTTGGGCTGTGCCGACGACGTTGTCGGCCTCGACTTGAATAGGCAGAGGCTCGGCCGAATGCGCCATTGCACAATAGAGTGCCGTGGCGATAACGGTAAGACGAAAATGAAATGGTATGTGGGGCGCGGACATGCGGCCATCAGGAGCTGATAGAATCCGCAGATTCTACTGCATTGCTGGCACTTACGACTATGACTAGAACAGATTCACTCAATTGCTGGTTGACCGAAACCATGGGCGAGGCTCCGCTTTCCTTAGAAACGGCCGCTGTTGACGCGAGCGTTCGCTTTTATTGGCGCGCTATTTTTAGCGATCGTAGCCTGATTATTATGGATGCTTTGCCCGATGTTTTTGATTGTCAGCCTTTCTTGCAACAGCAGCAACGCCTTGCCACTGCTGGCTTGCCGGTGCCTGCTGTGCTGGCGCAAAACCTAGAACAAGGCTGGGTACTGCTGGAGGACTTAGGCTATCAAACGCTTGCCAGTTTGATCGATGCGGATAATGCCGCCAATTATTACCGCCAAGCGATTGCGCTACTGGTGAAAATGCAGGTCAACACCCCTAGCACCGGATTGGTACCATTTGATGGTGCGTTTATGCAACGCGAAATGGATATTTGCCGTGAATGGTATTTTGGCCATCAGTATGGCGTGGTGCTGGAAGGTAAGGATTTGGCGGTTTGGGAGCGCAGCTGTGCGCTGATTGTAGCGAACAATCTGAGTCAACCGACCTTATTTATGCACCGCGATTTTCATTCCAGAAATTTAATGGTGCAAGACGCTGTGCTGCGTCTGATTGACTTTCAGGATGCGGTACTTGGCCCTATTACTTACGATTTAGTTTCGCTACTGAAAGACGCTTATCTCGCTTGGGATGAGAGCTTTGTGCTCGATTTGGCTATTCGCTACTGGGAGCAAGCCCGTGCTGCCGGCCTGCCGGTGCACGAAGACTTTGGCGATTTTTACCGCGCTTTTGAATGGCAAGGCTTACAGCGCCACCTCAAAATTCTGGGCTTGTTTGCCAGACTAAAAGCGCGTGATGGTAAAGAGCAGTATCAGGCGGATATCCCCCGCGTATTTGAATATGTACGCAAAGTTTGCCTGCGTTACAGCGAGCTAACGCCGCTGGGCCGCTTACTTTTAAACCTGCATGGCGAGCCTGTTGCAACCGGGTTCACCTTCTGATGAGGGCCATGATTCTTGCTGCAGGGCGCGGCGAGCGCATGCGCCCCTCACCGATACCTGTCCTAAGCCGCTGTTAGAAGTTGGAGGCACGCCATTAATTGGCTGGCATTTACGCCGCCTTGCTGAGGCAGGGATTACCGATGTAGTGATCAACCACGCTTGGCTGGGGGCCATGATAGAAGAGCGCTTAGGGGACGGCAGCTGCTACGGCGTAAATATTCGGTATTCAGCCGAAGAAACCGCGCTGGAAACAGCGGGCGGGATTGCCAACGCTTTGCCGCTATTGGGGGATGAGCCGTTTGCCGTGATCAATGGGGATATTTTTACTGATTATGACTTTGCTAGTTTGCCAACGATTGCTCAAAACCTAGGTGAAAACTTAGGGCATTTAGTCATGGTAAAAAAAGCGGATTACCCTACTGGCCGTGATTTAACGATTAATGCCCATGGCAAGGCAAAGCGGTGCGAAGAGGGTGATCAGGCCATGACGTTTGCAGGTGTGGCAGTTTATCGCCCTGCGTTTTTTGCAGATATCGCAGCAGGGCAAGCCGCAGCACTGCTTCCTTCGTTTCTGCGCAGTATGGAGAAATCGCAGCTGCAGGCTGAGTCATTTTCTGGGCTGTGGCTGGATGTGGGGACGGTAGAAAGGCTGAATCAGCTAGATGCCATGCTTAAGGCGGGGTTGGCCTAACGGATACTCCCGCCCCGTGTATTTAATTTAGCCTTGCTTACGGGGCGTTACCGGGCTGTAATCGCTGTGCGTTTTTGTGGTTTAGATTAAAAAAACGTAGTTACCCACTTACATCGTAAATAGAACCTTTTTAAGTTAGTACAATAGGAATAAGATTGATAGTGGTTCGTATTCAAGGATGGATACGACATATATCGCTGTTTTTCCTTAGTATAAAGGTGTGTTTATGAAATATCTGGTCCCTGCGATTGCGCTGGCACTCTCTGCTCAAGCCTACGCTGCTGAATATCCAATTGGTAAGCCGACGATTAAAAATGGTATGGAGCTGGCGGCGGTTTATCTGCAGCCGGTCAAAATGGAACCGGATGGCATGATGCGTAAGGCGGAAGCTTCGGATATCCACCTTGAAGCCGACATCCACGCCGCCAAAGGCAATCCTAATGGTTTTGGTGAAGGCGAATGGATGCCGTATTTATTGATTAAGTACGAGCTACAAAAAGTGGGCAGCAAGAATGTCATCAAGGGCGATTTTATGGCCATGGTGGCGAGCGATGGCCCGCATTATGGCGACAATATCAAGCTGGAAGGCCCTGGCAAATACAAGCTGAAATACACCATTTTGCCGCCATCCGAAAACCCACACGCGCACTTTGGTCGCCATGTGGATAAGGAAACCGGCGTTGCGCCTTGGTTTAAGCCTTTTGATTTGAACTATGAATTTACCTATGCCGGAACAGGCAAGAAGGGTGGTTATTAATATCGCCTGATCAAGGCCCTCAGCTTTGCCGCCGACTGATGCTCAGTCCAACAGGCTGCTGGCTGGGGGCTTTGTGCTTTCTTGTGGTTTAAATATTGTTGGTTTATTGGATGGGGTTTTATGCGACGTATTGTGGTGGCTTTATTAAGCACATGCAGCTTAATGGCGAGTGCGGATGATTTACTGACTTTTAGGGTGGAGCTCAATGATGGCAAGGTCACGCCAACGCGCATCGAAGCGCCAGCCAAAACTAAATTTAAGCTGATTTTAGTGAATAAGGGTAAGTCACCTGCCGAATTTGAAAGCCTGCCGCTGCGCAAAGAAAAAGTCCTCGCCCCCGGCGTGGAATCTTTTGTGGTGATTCAAGGCGCATCGGCTGGCGAATATATTTTCTTTGATGATTTCCACCCGCAGGCGCGGGGCGTGATTGTGGTGAAGTAAGGGGGCTTTATTTTAGTGCCTTCGGCACGTTGATTTAGGTGCGGGATCCCCGCGAAGTATGTGATTTCTGCTTCGCCAAGAAAGTAAGCAAAGAAGGCGACCCCACGAAGCACAAAGGCCCCTCCGCTGCGGACAATCGGGTCGGCGGCGGGCGGGATTGGCTCGTTCCTCGCTCCCTTGCCGAAATCCCGCCCCGCTTGTTCCTCGTGTCGCGGCTTCAAGGGGGGGTAAAGCCCTATGTCACGATAGAGGTAAAACTAGAGGTTACTTAAGGGTTTGAGGATGCTCAAAACCTTAGAAAAACGTCTTAATTCAAAGCCTGTCTTTCTCCGTGAAACTCCGTGTTCTCTGTGTCCTCCGTGGTTCAAGATTTAGGTTTTTGTCTTATATGTTGTTGCAATTTTTAAAGGTTAAAGACTATGGAACAAGTCGCATTTATTGTCTGGCGTGAAAGCGTAGAGGCGCTGCTGGTAGTGGGGATTTTATACGCTTGGCTGCGTGCCAATCCGGTGGCGGGAAAGCGTGGCATGGCTTACCTCTGGGGTGGTGTGGGCCTCGGTTTGGTGCTGTCGGGCTTGCTGGCGCTGACTTTATTGGGCGTTTCTAGCTGGCTGGATGATACGGCGCAGGAGTATTTTCAGGCCGCAATGCCGCTCGTGGCCGCTGCGCTGATAGTGCAGATGGTGGTGTGGATGCGTAAAAATGGTCGCAGTCTTAAGCGTGAATTAGAAGGTGGCCTTGCCAGTAATGCGGCAG
Source organism: Iodobacter fluviatilis (assembly GCF_004194535.1). Taxonomy (NCBI): domain Bacteria; kingdom Pseudomonadati; phylum Pseudomonadota; class Betaproteobacteria; order Neisseriales; family Chitinibacteraceae; genus Iodobacter; species Iodobacter fluviatilis. The sequence continues at coordinate 2,353,849 of NZ_CP025781.1, forward strand.
AGAAAAACTGGTGGGGCTTGTTGTTTTTAGTGGCGCTCGCGGTGGCGCGTGAAGGCAGTGAAACCGTGGTATTTTTATACGGCAGTGTGGCAGGCAGTAGTAATGGCGGAGCGTTAGCACTGGCGGGTTTAGGCGGCTTTGTGGCTGCGCTGGCGACATTTCAGCTCTTGCAATTGGGCGGTAAATATATTTCTTGGCGCTGGTTTTTTAAGGTAACCGAAATCTTGCTGCTGCTCTTGGCCGGCGCGATGTTGAACTCCGGCGTAGAGCATTTGATTGGTATGGATGTTTTGCCAGCGATTATTGATCCGCTTTGGGATAGCTCGGCTTGGCTAGATGAAAGTATGGGTATCGGCAAATTGCTGGCTGATTTTGCAGGCTATCGCTCGCATCCCGCTTTATCTTTGCTGGTGATTTGGAGTGGTTATTGGATTGCAAGCACTTGGCTGCTGCGCCGCGTGAGTCGTACAGGGCAATGACTATTTTGAATTCGCGTACCGCTCAGTTCGGCAATTTTTTACGGGACCACGCTCATTGGCTGCGCAAGCTGCAATGGGTGGTGGTTTTCTTCTATTTATTTTTGCTGATTATTCCTACTTTGGTCAGCCTGCCTGATGAAAGCGCGCGGGTTTTTAATCATCTGGTGATCTTTGCACAGTTTGCATTTTGGGGAATCTGGTGGCCGTTTGTACTGATCTCCATGCTGCTGATGGGCCGTGTTTGGTGTGGCTGGTTCTGCCCAGAAGGAATGCTGACAGAATGGGCCAGTGAGCGCGGGCGCAATCATCCGATTCCTCGCTGGATGCGCTGGCAGGGTTGGCCCTTTGTGGCTTTCGCCTGTACCACCGTCTACGGCCAGCTGCTGAGTGTCTACCAATATCCCTTGGCTGCGATGTTGGTATTGGGTGGCTCAACCGTGGCGGCGGTGGGCGTAGGCTATTGGTATGGGCGCAGCAAGCGGGTGTGGTGCCGCTATCTTTGCCCTGTGAATGGCGTGTTTAATTTGTTGGCAAAGCTGGCTCCTTGGCATTACAAGGTGGACGTGGATGCTTGGAAAGCGCCGCAGCAGAAGGTGATTCCAGTTAACTGTGCACCCTTGGTGCCTATGCGCAATATGCAGGGCGCAACTGAATGCCATATGTGCGGGCGTTGCAGCGATTATCGCGGTGCAATTACTTTGAGCGTGCGCTCGCCTGAAGCTGAAATTACCCAGTTTTCCAAAGGCAGTGGCTGGGAAACGGTGCTGATTTTATTTGGCCTGATGGGGCTTGCCGTTGGTGCTTTTCAGTGGACGGCCAGCCCGTGGCTGGTGGATGCCAAGCAGATGATGGCCGAGTGGCTGGTGAATCGCGAGATCTTCTGGCCACTGCAAGACAATGCGCCTTGGTGGATTCTGACGCATTACCCCGAGGTGAACGATAGCTTCTCTTGGCTAGATGGTGGCCTGATCGTGGCCTATATCGGCTGTAGCATGTTGTTTCTGGGCGGTAGTCTTTATCTGTGCTTAAAACTGGCTGATTGGATGTTGCCTAAGCGTGATGCTTTAAGCGTGCATAAGCTGACGCAATCCTTTATCCCTGCCGCAGCCTGTGGTGTGTTCTTGGGCTTGTCGGCACTGACGGTTAATTTACTAAAGCATGAAGGCGTGGCAACCGCTTGGGCACCTGCGGTAAGAGCGGTTCTTTTGAGCTTGGCGCTATTGTGGTCGCTCAGATTGTTTTGGCGCTTGGCTAGTCAGCGCACCATGCAATGGTGGCCGCGTTTAGGTGCGTTGGCATTGGCCAGCTTAGGCTTGGCTGTATACGGCTGGGCTTGGGTGTTGTTGTTTTTTGTATGGGCTTAGGCTCGAAATTGCATCATTAATAAGATCGTCATCCCCGAGTGTATTTACCGGGGATCCAGCAGAGCCACTGGATTCCCGACAGAGGCTCTTGGGAATGACGGGCATGGCATGTGTCAGGCTGGCGGAGGCGAGCTTTCATCAAAGCATGGGTATGCATGCTTTTAGCTTAAAAAAACAGCTGGTTGTTTGATCTTACACATTGAGTTCTGCTGCAGCGCAACCTAAGCTAGAGGAACGATCTCAAGGGGATGGCAATGTCTGAGTTAACGTTTTTTACTGAACAATCAAAGCGCTACGCCGATTTACAGCATAAATTAAGACAATCGACCGATCCCTTTGGCTTGATGGCAAGTTCCGTGAAAGCGCAGCAAGCATGGTTACAAAATCCACACGCCTTATCTAATGTCTTGTTTCGTTATGTGAATGATGTAACGAAGTGGCAAAACTTTATGGCTCGGCGTTTCTGGGGCGAGGCAGATAGCGATGTTTTCCCGCCTCACCCAGAAGACGTGCGCTTTGCCGACCCAATCTGGAGCGACAGCCCCTATTGGGATGGTATTAAAGAATGGTATTTGCTGAATACCCATTGGTTGCAAGATGCGCTATACGCTACGCCAGATATGGGCGAGCACGAGCGTAACCGCAGTGCATTTTGGCTGAGGCAAGTGCTTAACGCAGCGGCCCCAACTAACTTTTTGCTGACTAATCCTGTAGCGATTGCCAGAGCATTAAGCACCAATGGCGAAAGCCTCGTTGCAGGCTATAAAAACTTTAAGGCAGACAAAGCGCGTGGCGATATCAGCATGACCGATATGAACGCGTTTAAAGTGGGTGAAAATCTGGCGACGACCGCAGGCTCGGTAGTGTATCGCGGGCGTTTGCTTGAAGTGCTGCATTACGAAGCGACTACGCCTACGGTGCATAGCGTGCCGCTGGTGCTGGTCTCCCCATGGATTAATAAGTATTACATCCTCGATATTAACGAGAAAAAAAGCTTGGTGAAGTATCTGGTTGACCAAGGTTTCTCGGTGTTTATCACCAGCTGGAAAAACCCCGATAGCAGCATGCGCGATGTGGCTTTCGATGATTATCTAAGCGATGGTGTAGCGCAAATTATTAAAGTGGCACAAGAAATCAGCGGCAGCGAGCAGGTGCATTTGCTTGGCTATTGCCTTGGTGGCACGCTGGCTGCGACGTACCTTGCTTGGGCAAATCGGCAGATGCCTGGCAAAGTGCCAGTGGTTTCCGCAACCTTACTCACTACGCTCACCGATTTTGAATACCCCGGCGATATCGAAGTCTTTTTGGATGAAGAAGGCCTTGATTTTATTGATAGCGTGATGGAGAAAAAAGGCTATCTGGACGGCAAAGATATGGCCGCCTCATTCAGAATGCTGCGCTCTAATAGCCTGATTTGGAATTACTGGGTTGATAATTATTTGCTAGGCCAAACGCCAAGTGAATTCGATGTTTTATATTGGAATATGGATTCCACCCGTATGCCAATGAAAATGCACCGCACCTATTTGCGCGAATTATATTGGAAAAACAAACTCGTTCAGCCCGATGCTTTAGAGCTAGCAGGGCAAAAAATCGACTTAGGCCAAATCAAACAGCCGCTGTTTATGGTGAGCGCAGAAGAAGACCACATTGCACCTTGGCGGCAAACCTACACCTTGGCTGATCGCAGCGGCGGTGATGTCACGTTTACCCTCTCTACATCGGGCCATATTATCGGCATCGTCAATCCACCTAGCCCCACATCCAAACGCAGCTACTGGCAAGGCGTGCCCAAAGCGGGTGAAAGCGCCGAAAACTTTTTAGCGCGGCAAAAAAAGGTAGCAGGCTCTTGGTGGCCCAATTGGGTAGAGTGGCTTAAGCCGCAGTGCGGCGAGCAAGTCAAACCTAAGTTATCTAGTCGTGTTCATCCACAACAAGGGGCGGCCCCGGGGACTTATGTTTTGGAGTAGTGGCTTAAAACCTAAATCTTGAACCACTTCGTCTTCAGAGGATACGGTGGTTCACGGAGAAAAACAGGTTTTGACTTAAGAATTTTTGAATCATAAAAGTCTGGATTCATATCGCAGCTCATGGCACGGGGCTTAAATCACCCCTTGAAGCCGCGACACGAGGAATAAGCGGCACGGGGTTTCGGAAAAGGGGTAGCGAGCTTGCTCCCGAGCAGCCTTTTTCGCCGAGCCGATTATCCGCAGCGAGGGGCTTTCGTGTTTTTGAGGTTGCGGTTTTGCTTCCTTTCTTGGCCGTTTAAGAAAGGAAGTCCCACGCGGGGGATTCCCGCTCCTAAATCAACGTGCCGAAGGCACTAAAAAGAGGGGCGCTACGTAACACCAGTTAAGCAAAAACCACTACGGGTTTTAATTTATTCTAAGGCGGGCGAAAGCCCGCCTTAACACTTTGAGTCAGCTCAACGCTACCCGCGTTATCTCGTGTTAAAAATGATATGGTATTTTGATATTGTTGCGGACACAGTCCCTCAGTGATAATGGGGGCAGCGATTTAGGCTTGGCCCCAGCGGCCGCTAAAAAAACTTGATGATGATTGGCTTAATACACACAAGGAAAAGATATGGCAACGCGTAACGATCTAGCAAATGCAATCCGCGCTTTAGCAATGGATGCAGTTCAGAAGGCTAATTCAGGCCACCCAGGCATGCCGATGGGCATGGCGGAAATTGGCTTGTCGCTGTGGGGCAACCACATGCGCTTTAACCCAGTGAATCCACATTGGGCCGATCGCGACCGTTTTATCTTGTCTAACGGTCACGGCTCAATGTTGCAATACGCCTTGCTGCACCTGACTGGCTACGATGTATCGATGGATGATCTCAAAGCATTCCGTCAGTTCCACTCCAAAACCCCTGGCCACCCAGAGCTGCATTACACCCCTGGTGTAGAAACCACGACCGGCCCGCTGGGCCAAGGTATTACCAATGGTGTAGGTTTTGCGCTGGCAGAAAAACTCCTCGCTCGCGATTTCAACAAGCCGGGTCTGGATATCGTTGATCACTACACCTATGTATTCCTTGGCGATGGTTGCCTGATGGAAGGCATTAGCCATGAAGCATGCGCTTTGGCTGGCACATGGGGCCTCGGTAAGCTGATTGCATTCTGGGACGACAACGGTATCTCGATCGACGGCCATGTAGAAGGCTGGTTTACCGACGATACCCCTAAGCGTTTTGAAGCTTACAACTGGCATGTGATTTCTGTAGACGGCCACGATGTCGATGCGCTCGATGCAGCCATCGTTGCTGCTAAAGCAGTAACCGACAAGCCAACACTGATCTGCTGCAAAACCATTATCGGTAAAGGTTCGCCAAATAAAGCGGCCAGCCACGATTGCCACGGCGCGCCACTTGGCGATGCTGAAATTGCCGCGACTCGCGCCGCCATTGGCTGGAACCACGGCCCGTTTGAAATCCCTGCTGATGTTTACGCAGGCTGGGACAAAAAAGAATCTGGTGCTCGTTTAGAATCCGATTGGGATGTCTTGTTTGCTAAGTACGCAGCAGCCTACCCAGCGGAAGCCGCAGAATTCAAGCGCCGTATGAGTAATGAATTGCCAGCTAATTGGCAAGATGTAGTAAAAGCTGCAGTAAGCGATGCAAATACTAAGGCAGAAACCATCGCCTCACGTAAAGCATCACAAAACGCGCTGAATGCTTTTGCGCCACAAGTGCCGGAACTCTTAGGCGGCTCGGCTGACTTGACTGGCTCTAACCTGACTAACTGGAAAGGCTGCGTTTCACTGAAGCGTGAAGGCAATGAGCTGATCGGCAACCATATCAGCTACGGCGTGCGTGAATTTGGTATGAGCGCCATTATGAATGGTGTGGTGTTGCACGGCGGTTTCCGTCCTTACGGCGCAACCTTCCTGATGTTCTGCGAATACGCGCTGAACGCGCTGCGTATGGCTTCCCTAATGAAGACCAACAACCTCTTCGTTTATACCCACGATTCGATTGGCCTGGGCGAAGATGGCCCAACGCATCAGCCGGTAGAGCAATTGCAAACTCTGCGTTGCATCCCTAACCACCATGTATGGCGTCCATGCGATACCGTAGAATCGATGGTGGCTTGGGCTCATGCGATTGAACAAAAATCAACGCCTTCGTCCTTGATCTTCAGCCGTCAAAACTTAATGTTTATGGCGCGTGATGAAGCCACCATCGCCAATATCAAGAAAGGCGGCTATGTATTAAAAGACGTAGCAAATCCTGCTGTTATCTTGATTGCTACCGGCTCTGAAGTTGAGCTGGCGATAAAAGCCGCTGAAGCCTTGGCGGCAGAGGGCATTGCTGCTCGCGTGGTGTCTATGCCATCGACCAATGTATTTGATGGGCAAGATGCCGCTTACAAAGCCGCAGTATTACCACGCGGTGTGGCACGTTTAGCGATTGAAGCGGGTACTTCAGATTTCTGGCGCAAATATGTTGGCCTAGAAGGTGATGTTGTGGGCATGGATACTTTTGGTGAATCTGCACCGGCGGGCCAATTGTTTAAACACTTTGGCTTTACTGTAGAAAATGTAGTGGCAAAAGCGAAAGTAATTATTGCTTAATTGATTGCCGCATAAAAAACGGGCCAGCTGGCCCGTTTTTTATGCAAAACCATTGTTTTTTTAGGGGGTGAGCAAACAGCGCCTTTATATTTTTAGCAGTAAATATTTTACTCCGTTTTCTGGCGAATTTTTTTATAAATCAATAGAAAATACCTTAAGTACTTTATCCTTAGAATGGATCTCTACAAATTTAAAACCAATACTTGCTAATAAGCTCATTGAGCGCTGATTATTTTTGCTAGTAATGGCTAAGAGCTTAGTTAGACCAAGGGTTTGCTTCGCATAATTGAGCGAAGCTATTACGGCCTCTTTTGCATAGCCAAGGCCTGTGAATTGCGGCAATAATGCATAGCCGAGATCGGCATCTGCTAAATAATCGCGTTTAAAAAAACCACAAATGCCAATCGCTTCGCTTGTTGCGTTTAAACGGATGATATAAGAGCTATAGCCATATTTCTCCTGCATTTTAATGGGGCCAGCCAGTAAAAAATGCTTTGCTTGTTCTAGTGTGCGAATCTCTCGATCACCAATAAGTTGGTGCCAAGTTGGAGTGTTAATGAGTTTTAAATAAAAGGGCGTGTCGTCTACTGTTATAATTATTAAGGCTTAAACGTGATGTGGTGATGATAGGCATGGGCCTCTAGGCGCAAGTTGAGGGTGTTTGATGATATCCCCGTTTTAAAATAAAAATGTATGGTTTGGTACATAATGTAGAGGTGTATTTAGCACTAAAATTATTTAATTGAGCAGTTCGGTATTAATGTTGCCGTTGTTTCCTTTTGTATTGACCTTAATAGGGCTGACTTTTTGATGGGTAAATGCAAATAGCCACATAGATAACTCTGAGGTTGCCATGGGCTTTGCATAAAAATAACCTTGGATATAGTCACCGCCAAGTTGCGCAATACATTGAGCTTGTTCTAGGGTTTCTACCCCCTCACAAACCACTTTCATATTTAAGCCGTGCGCCATTTCAATCACGGCTTTAATCAGTGTTTCTCCTCCTTGGTCTATTCTTTTAACAAAGGCTTTATCTATTTTTAGCGCATCAATTGGGAGCGCGTGCAAACGGGCTAAAGATGAATAGCCTGTGCCAAAATCATCAATATGAAACTTGATTCCTAGTTTGCAACAATCCTGCATCACTTGGCTTAATTCTGATTCATTTTTAGCTAATAAAGATTCCGTTACTTCCAGATTTAGTAAATGTGGAGGGAAATCAGTTTCTAATAAAATGGCATGCAAATCATCTAAAAAATGAGTTTCTAACATCTCTTGCACGCTTATATTCACGGATAGTCGTAAATCTGGAAAAACCCCAAACTCCATTTTTGCCACCATGCAGGATTTTTTTAATACACTTAAAGTGTAACGCCGTATGAGTCTCGCGTTTTCTGCAATAGGTATAAAGCGTTCTGGGCTGATTAAACCAAGTTTGGGATGGAACCAACGCCCTAACACTTCTAATGATTCTAGCGTTGTTCCATCCGTAGAAAGTATGGGTTGAAAAGAAATATCAATTAAATCTTCATCCACGCTAGATCTTAAATCGTCTTCTAATTTTTGATATTCGTCGAGTAAAGATTCCATTGCTTGATCAAAAATAATAACGCGATCACGCCCCGCGTGTTTTGCTTGGTACATTGCAATATCTGCTTTTTTAATTAAATCTTCAGGAAGTAAATTTTGCTTGAAGTCATTATCAAGATAAACAAGGCCGATGCTCGCTGACACGCGTAGTTTTTGTGGCCCAAATTCAACGGGTAAAGAAAGCTGAGCTCGAATACGCTCCGTAATTTGTGCCGCAATGTCTATGTTTAGTGGATTGGTGAGCAGAATGGCAAACTCATCTCCGCCAAGCCGAACAGCACAGTCGCTTTCACGGATCGTTTCTAAAATTCGTTTTGAAAGCACAATAAGTAATTGATCCCCTGCTGGATGACCATGAATATCATTAACCATCTTAAAACCATCTAGATCAATGAATAATAAACAGAGAGAGTTAATGGTTTTTCTGCGTAGTAGACTAAGAGATAATTTTAATTGCTCGTTTAAACGGCTACGATTACCTAGCGAGGTAAGTGGATCATAGAGGGCATCTCTAATTAATTTTTGATGTTGGCTTTCAATTTCGTCCAGTAACTCATTGACTGATAATGCAAGAAAGTCTATCTCATCGATCCCTGCATGCTGTAAACGCCCATCGGATTGAGAGCCCAAACGAATTTTATGTAATTTTTGGCTGTAAAAAGTAATACGTTTGATAATTAAATGTCCTAGCCCAAACATAACTAAAATAAGTGAAATAGCCCAAACGGCAATTAAATTGCAAAGTAGTAGTATGTATGCAAACTGCCCTTCTTTATATAATGGACGGGCACCATTAATATTGATTGTGTATGCATTAGGCCCTTGCGTTAAACGCATTGCTTTGTAGTCTTGGTTGCTAAATGAAATTACTTCGCTCACACCTTGTGGCGGAGTGATTTTGAAAGGTACTTGACTGAGTTTTTGTAGATGAGTAAGTCTATTGGAGTTAATATGCCTGCCCATTACGGTAAGCCCTAGTGGAGGACCGCTGCCATTGCTTTTTACAATGGAAGCAAATGCAATGATATAAGCTTGGTCGTCTAAAAAAAGAATAAATGATCTTGGCTCAATGATCTCCATTTCTTTTTTTAAATTTAATTTTTTTAAAATTGAGCTGGTGTGCTCACTCTCTTGGTTGATGATGGATTGGCCGGAAGGAAGTCCAAGAAAATCACTAAGGATCACAGATAATGCAATTTTGCCATTGGGGTGGATTAAAAAAATAAAATCATTGCCCATATTGCTAACTGCTTCGTACGTGTAATTTGAGGCAATATATTCTTTATTTTCTTTACTCATAAAGGCATATGAGTCATTCCAAATAGAGTAATCCCCAGCAAATTTTTTATGCGAAATTAGCTGTTCATTAATTAGTAAATTAGCTGCGTCTAAATCGCGGTGTATGCTTCTTTTTTCAAATTGAGTAAATTTCTCAGAAAGAATCTGATAAGAAAAATAGGAGCCAAAGCTAACCGTCACCAAAAGAGTGAGCCCTAGCAGTCGTAAGACTCTTATCCGTAGCTTGCTGATCACTAACTAAATCCTTGTGCAGGTTTTATGTCAGCATAGCCCTTATAGAGTGGTTTTGCTTGGCTTCGGCGACTATTTGTCTAAACCAGAACTTGACGTGTTTCTTTGAAAAACTGATGAATTTGCTGCTCAATTTTTTCATCAATCATCATTGCGGGGCGTTTGCCGTGCGGGCAGGGTAAGGCGGGCGTTGTGCCAAAAAGCCTGCAAATCAGCGGGCGCTCCAAATACACCGTACAGCCTTTGTCCGCCAGATGTGGGCAGCTGAGGCTTTCCATTGCCGCTTCGTGCTCTGCTGCAGTTTTGCGTGGTAGGCGTGACATTTCTTCGCTAGAGGTGGTGACCGGCCCGCAGCAATCATGACAGCCTGGAATACATTCAAAAGAAGGGATGCGCTGGCGGAAAAAACGGATTTTCTGGCTATTCATGGCAGAGGGCTGTAATGCTTGAGGGCTGGCTATTCTATGTCAGTTTGTACTTAGGATGTGGCTCGTAAAAATTACCCGAAATGGCTTATTAACGCAAAACTGTCATCCCCGAGTGTATTTATCGGTGATCCAGCAGCGCAGCTGGATTCCCGCCGAAGGCACGCGGGAATGACGACGTTCTGTTGCAGGTAATTAATATGAGGCAAGCTCTTAGGTTTTACTAAAGTGCTGCCGTTGGTCTTTTTACGGCGAATGTGCGGATGTTATTTTGAGGGCTTTACTTGAAATTTGCTGCAAAGGCATCATCTGTGCCGGTATAGTCTATATATTACAGCGTTTTTTAATGATGCCAAAGGGCATCATCTTTTTGGAGTTTTAGAAATGGTACAAGCCACAGCAAGCCACCTTTTAGTAAGCAGCGAAGCCAAGTGTGAAGAATTGAAGCAAGAAATTCTGGCAGGTGCTGATTTTGCGGCCGTGGCTAAGAAGCACTCTAGCTGCCCTTCTTCTGCACAAGGTGGTGATTTGGGCTCGTTTGGCCCAGGCATGATGGTTCCAGAATTCGATAAAGTGGTGTTCTCTGCGCCGCTGAACGAAGTTCAAGGCCCAGTAAAAACACAATTCGGTTATCACCTGCTGATCGTAAATAGCCGCGGCTAATTAACGATTGCTTGTTTTTTGAGCATAAAAAAGCGCATTCCATATTAGAATGCGCTTTTTTTTTGCTAAAAATAAATTAATCTATTTTTAGAAACTGTAGTTTGCACCAACAGTGAATGTTGATAATTTCAAATCTTCAATTTTTGCATATTGATTGTATTCTGCACGCAAGCTAAAGTTTTTATTGAATGCGTATTGAGCGCCAATACCAAATAATGCTTTGGTTTGAGTTTCTTCTTTAGACTTAGAGTAGCCGAAGATGCGAGATTCTGCTTTTGCAGTTGTTTTAATGCTTGCAACACCTAGACGGCCAAATACGCTAAATGCATCGTTGAATGGATACGAAGCTAATACGGATGCTTGTACTGCTTTTGCTTTAATAGATGCACTAGCAATAAAGTAATTTTCTTCAGCTTTACCAAAATCACGGTAACCTAATTCAGCCGCCAGATATGGAGAAAACTTATAACCACCGTTAATACCCCAGGCAGCGTTGTTTTTGTTGAAGTTTTGATCGTTGATATCTGCGGACATGTTACTGCTACCTAAGTCTGCACCAATGTAAAAGCCTTCAGCAAATACTGGTGAAGCAATCAAAGTGGATAAAACTAAGGAAGCAAGAATATTTTTTTTCATTTATTTTTCTACAAAGGAATATTAAAAGAGATAAATCATGATGTAAGTAAAACTACTTATGCAATGGGAATTTCATTACAAACTGGATGCGAATACTAGCATCAACTTTTATCACTAAGCCGTAAATATTTCCGCGTATTGGCGGGAATATTTTTTGTGATGAATTGCTTAATTAGGCTTGCAATATTGCATTGGAATAAATATAAACGCCACTTCATTCTAAAATGGCGTTTATATTTTACGGGCTTAGAAATAGAGATTTTACATCTCTTGCAGCACTTCAATTCCCAATAAATCTAAACCCGTTTGCATGGTTTTTGCGGCGGCTTGGCAAAGGGCTAAACGGCTGCTGCGAATCTCACCTTCGGCTTTAAGCACTGGGCAGGCGTCATAAAAGCGCGAGAAGCGGGTGGCCAGTTGGTAAAGATAGCTACATAAAATATGTGGGCAAGTGTCGTTTGCCGCTTGTTGTAGCGTATCTGGGAACTGTATTAGGGTGAGCGCGAGCGCGTGCTCGGCTGGCTCGATCAGCTCGATTTTGGCATTGGCGTCTACATCACCCGCCTGACGGAAAATGCTGGCGATACGAGTGTAGGCGTATTGCAGATACGGTGCGGTATTGCCTTCAAAGCTAAGCATGCTATTCCAGTCGAACACATAATCACTGGTGCGGTGCTTGGATAGATCCGAGTATTTCACCGCCGCAATGCCTACCGCGTGGGCGATATGGTGGCGGGTGGCTTCGTCCATCGTTGGATTTTTGCTGCTGACCAAATCAAAGGCACGGCTTTCCGCTTCGGAGAGTAAATCCACTAGCTTAATCAGCTCACCACTGCGTGTTTTGAATGGTTTGCCATCGTCGCCCATCATGGTGCCAAAGGCGACGTGTTCTAGGTGAGTGTCGGCTGGCACAAAGCCTGCTTTGCGGGCCACGGTAAACAGCTGCTGAAAGTGCAGGCCCTGACGGGCGTCGACTACATACAAAATACGGCTTGCACCCAGCACGCCAGTGCGATAGCGGGCCGTGGCTAAATCGGATGTGGAATAAAGAAAACCACCACCTTGTTTTTGTACAATAAAGGCGGCTGCATCGCCGTCTTTATTGCGAAACTCTTCAAGGAACACCACTTGCGCGCCCTGGCTCTCGGTGAGTAAACCTTGGGCACGCAGATTATCAATCACGACGGGTAAATCATCGTTATAAGATGATTCGCCTTTTACATCATCGCGGGTCAGCAAGAGGCCTAGTTTTTGGTAAATATCTTCGCAATGCTTCATTGAAATATTCAGGAAGCGTTGCCATAGCGCGCGCACTTGTGCGTCGCCCGATTGCAGCTTCACGACATATTCGCGGGATAAATCAGCAAAAGCAGGGTCTGCATCAAAGCGCACTTTGGCAGCGCGGTAAAAGCCTTCCAAGTCGCCCAGCGCTAATTCCGAATTTTGATTTTCGTTGTCTAGCATATAGGCAGTCAGCATGCCAAATTGCGTGCCCCAATCGCCTACATGGTTTTGGCGGATTACTTTATGGCCCAGATAGCCGTAAATACGAGTTAGCGAATCGCCAATAATGCTGGAGCGCAAATGGCCCACATGCATCTCTTTGGCGAGATTCGGTGAGGAATAATCGATCACAACTGTTTCAGCTAGGGCGACGCCGGTGCCTAATTTTGCATCCGCGTGTTGCTCCGCTAGCGTCTTGGTTAAGTAGTGATTACTTAAAGTGATATTAATAAAGCCAGGGCCAGCAATTTCAAGCTTATCCACGATACCTGCTAGATCAACGCAGGCCACAACTTGCTCCGCGAGCTGGCGTGGATTCATTTTAAGTGCTTTGGCCGCCCCCATAATGCCATTAGCTTGATAATCGCCAAACTCAGGCTTTGATGCCATTTGAATGTTTGGAGTGGCATCTGGTGCGCCAACTTTGGCCAGTGCAGCGGCAAAACGGGATGAGAGTAGGTGGTGAACGGCCATAATGGATACTCGGTGTGAATTTAGCCTCTATTGTAATCGCAATTAGCCGCTGACGATCAGCTACTTAAGCAAAGCTTATTTTGAATACTAAATGCCTATGGGCGTAATAAATACCGAAGGTGCGATGGGCAAATATTCTATTTTTTACTGGATGAGAAAGCTAATCTGCAAGGAATTATTTAGCTAGAAAAGCAATTTATAGGGGGATTTATTTCACAGCAAGGCTTGATATGCGTGATCATGGCTTGGCAATGCTTGTTAAGCCTTCTATTCTTAAATGAAAAATAGGATGTCACTTGCGGGGTGCCGCTGAGAAGCATTTGTTTGGACTAGGAATACATTAATGGCACTAGATCAAAATGAAGATTGGATGCTAGAGGATGACGAGGATGATTCGTTAACCTCAGGGCTAATCGTGCGTCAGCCTTGGAGACTGCTGATTGTAGATGATGAGCCAGATGTGCATCGGGCCACTGTCTTGGCATTAAAAAACATTGTATACAAAGGCCGTGGGTTAGAAATTTTACATGCCTATTCTGGTCAGCAAGGCTTTGAGGTGTTGGCGGAAAATCCAGATATTGCTTTGGCGATACTTGATGTAGTGATGGAAACCGATGATGCGGGCCTGTGTTTAGTTAAACGCATTCGAGATGAGCTGGGTAATCAATTAGTGCGTATCGTGTTGCGTACGGGGCAGCCTGGGCATGCGCCAGAGCAGCAGGTGGTGCTTGAATACGATATTAATGATTACAAAACTAAAACAGAGCTTGTTGCCAATAAAATATTTACCACTGTTATTGCTTCTTTGCGCAGCTTTGAAAGTCTGCATGCCTTAGAAAAAAGTAGTCAAGGTTTAGCAAAAATATTAGAGGGCGCAACCAATCTTTATCAATTGCATTCATTAAAAGAATTTGCCTCTGGTATTTTAAAGCAAATTGGTGCAATTCTAAATTTAGGCGAAGATGGCATGTTATGTGCTCAGTCTAAAAGCGATCTGCACTGTTTAGAGATTCTTGCTGCAACTGGCCCGTTTAGCTTGCTATTAGATGGCGATGTTTTACCTGATGATAGCCATTTATTATTAGCTCTAAATACCGCACTAAAAACAAAAAGTAGCCAATCTCATCATCCCTATGAAATTTTATATATTGCTGGCCGCAATAGTTATGATTTTGTGGTGCATTTTTCTCCGCCTTGGCCATTAGAAATGGTGGACAGAAATCTATTAGATATTTTCTGTGAACGCATCTCTGCTGCAATGGATAATCTTTATCTTTATCAGCAATTACGCCGTTCGCAAGAGGCCACTGTAATGGCTTTAGCCGATTTGGGCGAGTTTCGGGATCAAACCACGGGGGATCATGTATTGCGAGTGCAAAAGCTAACTGATGCAATTGCAGGCCGTTTAAAAACTAAGAATGCTTTTCCAGATGAAATGGATAATGCATTTATGGAAATGGTGGGAATGGCGAGCATTTTGCACGATGTGGGTAAGGTGGGTACGCCAGACCATATCTTATTTAAACCTGGCCGCCTGACTCCAGAAGAGCGCGAGATCATGAATCAGCACGCGCCGATGGGAGCGCAGATTTTAGCTAGAACGGTAGCGTTGGTAGAAGGAACAACGTACTTGTCTTTAGGTGCAGAAATAGCGGCAGGCCATCATGAGCATTTTGATGGTAATGGCTACCCTTTGGGGTCTAAAGAGTACGATATTCCGCTTTCGGCCCGCATTGTTGCTTTAGTGGATGTGTTTGATGCCTTATTGCATAAACGCCCGTATAAAGAGCCTTGGCCTTTAGAAGAGACAATGGCTTATATCCGTGAGCGTTCTGGCACTCAGTTCGATCCACAGGTGGTGGCCGCATTGGATGAAGTAGTCGCGGAAGGCTTGTTGCCTTTGGATTTATTACAAGACCCAACTTGATTTCTACATTCAGGCTGGATGTCTGCAGCACCGCGGCCTCGATCAAGTTCATTTTTGGCAATCATAAAAATGCACATGTCATGGTGGTAGCACTTTCGTAATTTAGTTTTAATTTGTCGTGTCGGAATGCCTCAGTTCGATCATGTTTCAGTCGAGCAAAGGCATTCTCGACCTAATGTCGGTAGCAATACAGTCATCGATCCAGATCAGCCCTCCCTTTGATTGAATGACGTTTTCTGGTAATCACTGACCGCTCACCCTGTGTCTCAATCTGCGGCCTGATGGACTCGCTGTCATCCCCCTTGTTTGCGATGATCACTTCGGCTGAAGGCAATTGGGCGATTAACTGAGGAGCAGCAGTACAAATCGTGGGTTTCGCCGCCAGTTATTTCAAATGCGATTGGTAAACCATAAGCATCCACCACTAAGTGAATTTTGCTGGTATTCACAGCGTGGCTTTGCCGATGGTTTCTGATGATCGCTGGCTGCACCCGCGCTGTGCTGATGAGCCTTTGTATAACTCCCGTTGATGAACACTCACTCGAAGTCAGGATCGACCAGTAAGGCTTTGAAAATATTGAGCCATTTTCCGGCCGCCGACGCGCATGCGGTAGAACATTCCTTCGACGGTAATTCGTGAATCAGGCTTGTTGTAAATGGCATGTTGAAGCAGAGTCTTTTCTAGCTTCGACCAAAGCTCGTTATTGAGCATTAATTGGGATATCGCAAACTCGCAGGGTAAATGGTGTAGGAACCTCCTTTTTGTGGGTTTGCGCCTACTTTTGCATCTTCCCTGCTAGTTTGGTGGCCGGTTTCACTGGTCTTGAAAAAGCCGAGGCGTAAGGTATCGAGTAAGGGTATGGCGCGAAATAGGGAATAGATCAGCATGGCGGGGGCAAGGAACACCACGATATGCCAAGGGAAATGACGTTGCATGACGTGTATCTAAAAAAATGTCGGCAGCGATGCCGCCGCCGACCAAGATTCACAGTCGAGTGTGAAGAGGGAAAACAAAGTCTTGATACTGGCACAACATGCCATGCCCCCACTGTATTATTTCTGTTGTGGTTTGTACCATTTAGCAAAGCCCGCTTGTACTTGGGCGGCGGCTTCTTTTGGTGCGAGTTTGCCGCTCAATACTTGGCTGTTTATACTCCACAGTTGGTTTTCCATTGAAGGCTCACCACGGTTAAGTACTTGCGCGTTCAGGCGAATCGTTGAGCCGCAGCTCTTACGCCATTCCAGCATTTGTTTAGCCACTGGGTCTTTAACCGTGATTAGGTGGTTAGATAGGCTAAAGAAGCCAGTGACCTTATTGGTGTAAAGGTCTGCAAATTCTTGCGAAGCTAACCAAGACAAGAATTTGTAAGCGTCTTCTTTGTTCTTGGATTTGCTGTTTATGCCCATGCCGATATCGGTATGGTCAGAGATCTCGCACTTGTCACCGGCTTTAGCAACAGGGGGTGGGAATGCGCCAAATTCAAAATTGGCTTCTTTATTGAAGTAAGCGATATCCCATGAGCCAGTTGGGTAGATGGCGGCTTTACCCATGGCAAATAGATTTTGGCTGTCTGAATAGGTTTGAGCAGAAGCGTCTTTAGATAGATAAGGCGTCCATTTGCTCATTGCATCCCAAGCGGCTACAAATTGCGGATCCGTAAATTTGGCTTTGCCGGAGATCAGTGCTTTGCGGCCTGCTTCGCCTTTCCAGTAAGGGGCACCCACGCTGGTAAAGACAATTTGATTAGATTCCCACTGATCCGCTGTACCGAGGGCGATAGGGGTGTATTTGCCGCTTTTTTTAATGGCTTCGCTCACCTTTAAGAATTCATCCATAGTTTTGGGCGGGTTAATGCCTAATTCTTTAAAAATCTTTTTGTTGTAGAAGAAGCCATGAATCACTGAAGCCATAGGCATACAAAATGCGTCTTTAGCATTATCGGTTTGCCACGCTACTTTGGCTGAAGCAGGGAAGTTTTCCATGCCAGCCTTGCCGTCTAGCTTATCTAAGCTACCTTTTTTATAATTGGCGAGCGACACATCAAAAGGGCGGCAAGTAATCAGATCACCTGCAGTGCCATTGGCTAGGCGCGTTGTTAGGCTGGAGTCGTATTCGGTAGGGGTGGTTGGGGAAAACTTCACTTGAATTGCTGGGAATTTTTTATTGAAGGCGGGCAGCAAGACCTCTTCCCATAGTGCTTTATCATCCACACGCCAAGATTCAATCGTCAAGATGCCTGCTTGTGCGGTGCCTGCAGCAAGTAATGCGGCCATGATGGCGCTTCGAGCAAATGCATTCATGTAGTGATTCTCCTCAGGGTTGGCCGCAGTAGCTGATCTGTGTAAGCTTTTATCGCGACTAAATCAACAATACCACTCTTAAAAATATGGCACTAAACGCCATCTTCATGGTTTTTTTGTTTAACTATTTGTTATATAACAATAATTTTTTTGTGCCAAATGGAGTGTTACATCTGTTGACGTGGCTTGTTACGAGCATGCGGATGAAAGTCGCCCTAATGTTCGCCTTACTGTTTTTTAAATGCATCGCCGACTCTTGAATGAGCGTAGATTTGCTGTGCGCATTAAATAAGAATACCTCTCTGGGAGGAGGGGGTGTTTCTGTGGCGCTAAGTGCAAGATGGGGCAGTGATACTAATGGGCTGTGTTCTTCTGAAGTAACAACACGATAAATACGATCAATATGCTTGCCTAATACGGTCTTAGGGTGGCAATTAAGGATATGAGCCGCAGCTGGATTCATATATTCAATCTCACCCGTTAATGTTAATGTAATTACGCCATCAGCCATGCTATTTAATATTGAAGCAATTTTCTCTTGCAACGCGATATGTTAATTTTTGTTATGAATCTCTTTACTCACGCCACG
Source organism: Iodobacter fluviatilis (assembly GCF_004194535.1). NCBI lineage: Bacteria > Pseudomonadati > Pseudomonadota > Betaproteobacteria > Neisseriales > Chitinibacteraceae > Iodobacter > Iodobacter fluviatilis. Next base: position 2,371,911 of record NZ_CP025781.1, read on the forward strand.
ATAGCCTAGAAATTCATTTTTTTCATTAAAATAGGCTTGTCCCGAGTTACTGACCATTATTTGGTGTTGATTGATTTTTATGCTGTAAACAAAGTCATTAAAACTTTGCTGTTTATCTAATTGTGCTTTATGTGCTCGCCAGTCTTCTGTAGATAATTGATCATCCCCTATCTCCCAGCTACAGCGGCCAAGCAGTAATGATTGATCAATTGGATGGGCTTTAAAAAAATGAGCAGAAATTTGTGTAAAGCGAAAGTGAGTGTCCTGCTCCCAATGCCAATCAGCAGCTAGTTCAAGTAAATGAGTAAAACGCTCACGGCTATTTTGTAATTCAACTATAAGCTCTTTATGTTGGCTAATATCATGTGCAAACATTGCCGAGCCTTCGTGCTGACCCTCTCGATTATAAAGAGGAAACAGGGTGAGCTCAAAATAGTGCATATCGCCATCCGTATTGCGGTGCTGGCACTCTTGCTGAATGGGGATGGTATTGATTGCAAGCTCAGCAGAGAGTAAAAGTGGCTTGTTTTGGCCTAATAAAATAGGCGCATAATCGGCAAAATAGATCCTCGCAGCTTGATTTGCATAGATAACATTGCCTTGCAGATCACGGCTAACAATCAGATCACGAGATTGTTCTGCTAATTGCGCCATTTGTTGAAAATGTTGTTCATGTTTGAGTAAATCTTGGGTGATCTGCTCGGCCAAATCTAATGCAGATTCATGACTATTACGTTGACGCTGTAGTAAAACAGTAAAAGAAAGGGATAAAATAAAACCTATCAGCCAAATTAAATATTTAAATATATTCTGTTGTGGGAATGCGTTTGGGCTGGCAAATAGGCTGATGCGCCATTGGCGACCAGGGAATTGAATAATTGCGCGAGAACTGAGCTCATTAAACGCTTGGGGCTGTAATTGGCCTATCTTGGGGTAAAGAGTGGTGATTTTTTTTGTGTCAATAAGGCCGGAGGTTGATCCTGTGTCTTGTAATTGTATCCGAACACTTTTATTTAGGTCTTTGCCTAGCCAGGTAATAATGTTTTCTACAGATAAAAAAGCATTAATAGAGCCAATAAATGCTGCCCGCCGCTCTACTCGATTGTTGAGTAGAGTATTAGGCATATAAACAGGTAAATTAATAATAAAGCCCAGTGGGAATTTTTTAGTACCTTCGATGGGGGAGATTATCGATGTAACGGCTCTGCCCTGATCGCGCGAATACTCAATCGCAATTAGATTGAGTGTTTGATTACTGATGTCCAAACCAATTTGATTATGCGTACTTGGGCCATCGGGGTAGAGAAAATCAATAATTTGGTATGCGGGACGAGGGTTGGTGGTTTGTACTGAAAAACTAGGGTTTTCTAATTGGCGGGAGCGGGTATAACTTTTTAAATCGCTAGATTTAACTTCACGAATAAACTGAATAGAAACAAAATTAGGGAAGCGACCTTGAATATTTTGCTGCTTTAAGATTTGTGTAAAGGCTTGATTTGTGAGTTTAGGATTGGCAATAAAGGCGCTTTGTAAACCGCGTAGAATATAGTTTTCTACTTCTAGCTGATATTGAATTCGTTCGGCGTAGCTGATTGCCAGTTGATCTAGCTGAGTTTGCGCATAATGTTTGTGCTGAATACTCAGCCAAATTTGCAAGCCGACCGTAATCACGAGCCCAATTGCGAATGTTCGCAGAGCGACACGATAGTAACGCCAGAGCACTAAGATACTCATTCAGGCGAGTCCTTGCTTTGATGTAAGAGTGACTCTAACTGTGGTTAGAGCCTCCCTTTTTTATCTTGGCCGCAAGAAAAATGCTATTACACCGCACTCCAAGGTTTGCCTAATGGGCTAAATGTTGGTTTTTGACCGCCCCAAAGCTGTTCTAGATCGTAGTAATCGCGTACTGGCGGTAACATCACGTGTACCACCAATGAGCCTGCATCAACCAAGACCCACTCACCTGATTCATGGCCTTCAGTGCTCATGATGTCATAGCCTTTTGCTTTCAAATCAACGGCAACATTATTAGCCAGGGCTCGAACTTGGCGGTTCGAGTCACCCGTACACACAATCATGCAGTCAAATAGATCGGTGAGTTCAGTGGTGTCAAGGTCAACAATATCTTTACCCTTGATGTCTTCTAGTGCAGTCATCGCAATTGCGCGCATTTGCATTGTGTATTCGTTCATTGCCATTGTTGTCTTTTTCCAAAGTAATAAATTTAAAACTGTAAAGCAGTGCTAGGTGCTTCTAGAGTAGACGCCCGACTGCTGCAAAGTTGCGGCAATTGGGCTAAGTTCGCTTACATCTTCACCGTGAGCCAGTTTTTCACGTAATTGCGTGGAAGATACTGACAGCAGTGGGAGTGGTAAAACGCTGATTTTACCCCGAGCCAAGCTCTCCGGGGATGCTGGTACATTTCGTTTGGCCAATTCACTGCTGATGAGCTCAGGAAATTGACTAAACATGGGGCGGTTGGCCACTACTAAATGCCCCACTTCTAACAACTCTTGCCATCGATACCAGCTTGGCAGATGGGCTAATGAATCGCCACCGATCAGCCAGACTAATAGGCTATGCGGTTGTTCTTGTTGTATCTCTGTCAGTGTATCAAAGGTATAACTGACACCCTTACCCCGTACTTCTCTATCGTCACTTATCAGGTTTTGCTCAGTGGCTAAAGCAAGATTGAGCCATTCCAAACGCTGGGTGGGCGTGGCTTGGGGGGCGGGTCGGTGTGGGGGTACACCCGTTGGAATCAGGCGTACTTCGCTTAAGGCAAAGGTATCTCGCAGTGAGCGGGCCAGTGCCAGATGCCCAAAATGCACAGGGTTAAATGTGCCACCATAGATACCTAATGCGTGCATTAGCGACGGATTTCGCCGTTGCCAAATACAATCCATTTTTCGCTGGTTAAACCATTAAGTCCAACTGGGCCACGGGCATGGATTTTATCTGTTGAGATGCCAATTTCTGCACCTAAACCATATTCAAAGCCATCAGCAAAGCGGGTAGAGGCATTAACCATCACGCTGGATGAGTCTACTTCACGCAAAAACTGCCGTGATTTTGTGTAGTTTTCGGTGACAATCGCATCGGTATGATGGCTGCCCCAAGTATTGATATGCTCAATCGCTTCGTCTAAATCGCTGACAATCTTGATTGCTAAAATGGGCGCTAAGTATTCTGTAGCCCAGTCTTCTTCCGTGGCGGCATTAGTATGTGGCAGTACGGCAAGAGTTTTGGCGCAGCCGCGCAGCTCCACGCCTTTGGCGGCGTAGATAGCGGCCAGCGGTGGCAAAATCAGTTCGGCGACAGTTTCGTGCACCAGTAGTGTTTCCATGGTATTGCAGGTGCCGTAACGATGCGTTTTTGCGTTATCGCTAATGGCAATCGCTTTCACCGGATCGGCTTCGTCGTCGATATAAACGTGGCAAATACCGTCTAAGTGCTTGATGACGGGCACACGGGCATCGGCGGCGATTCTGGCGGTCAGGCTTTTGCCGCCACGCGGCACAATCACATCTACAAATTTACACATGGTGATGAGCTCGCCCACTGCTGCGCGATCGGGTGTTTCAATAATTTGTACGGCGGTGGCGGGTAGGCCGGCTATTTTTAGTCCTTCGCTTACACAGAGGGCGATGGCTTGGTTGCAATAAAATGCTTCGCGGCCACCGCGTAAAATAGTGGCGTTGCCAGATTTAATACAAAGGCCAGCGGCATCTGCGGTGACATTAGGGCGGGCTTCGTAAATAATACCAATCACACCTAAAGGCACACGCATTTTGCCTAGCTGGATGCCAGATGGGCGAAACTTGAAATCTCCCATTTCACCTACAGGGTCTGGCAGGCTAGCGATCTGACGCAGGCCAGCGGCCATGCTTTCAATTGTTTGGGATGTGATCAGTAGGCGATCCAACATGGCAGGCTCTAGCTCATGTGCTTGATCCATATCGCGCTTATTTGCGGCGAGCAGCGTATCTGCATCGCGCAGCAGGGCATCGGCAATGGCATTTAATGCCTGATTTTTGGTCTGCGTGTCCGCTTTTGCCATTAGTCTGCTGGCTGCGCGGGCTTGGCGGCCCACTTGCTGCATATAAGCTTTGATATCCATTTTTCTACCTTTGGGCCTCTTGAGCTGCAATTATCAGGGTTTAGGCGGTAGTTGCAAGACTGTTACACCGACGTTGTCGGCTTTTTTACGATTAAACCAGTCTGGAGCAGAACTTTGCACCGCAATAATCTGCGGGCCGCTGCTGGTATTTAGCCAGATTGGCGAGCCTGAGTCACCAGCCAGCGTGTCGCAACGATGATAAATCGTATTGTTCGGGCGTAAGCGGGTAATTTTGCAGTCTTTATGTGCGGTTAGCTCGGTATCGTGGTCTTCTGCAAAGCCAGCCTGTGTGGCTCGCGATTTTGCGCTGGCAATAAGGGCTTTTAATTGATTTTTTTTGCCATTAAATAGCGGCAGTGGCTCTGGCGCTTTGCCATCCACTAATTTTAGCTTCAACCATGCAATATCGTAGGCCGCAGCGGAGTCCTGAATATAAACGTCATCCCCTTTATAAACTAAGCCCTTTTTAAAGCGTGGGTGAAAATATTGCGCAACAACTTGATAGCGCGCCTGATATTCACCTTTATGAAATCCCGCTTTAAACCAGCGTCCTGCATCCAACTTTTTTGCATCCATTAAGAAACAATGTGCGGCAGTAATCGCTAAATCAGGCGCCACCAGCGTGGCAGTGCAGGTGCTTGCCGAGATGGTTTCTAGTTGGCCAATCGCTGAAAATGGCTGTGCGTAAGGGGCTGCAATAAATACCCTATCATCTTGGCCAAAAAACAAAATTTTGTTTTCTTTACTGGTTTGGGCAAAGACACTAGAGCTGAGGGCAAGAAGAAGGATTGCGTATTTCATATTTTATTTATAAGTTTTGATCGTGCTAAATATTGTAGCTTGGGGCTGCTAGTGCAGGCACAAAAGGATGGTGAAGAATGATTAGGATAAGTTGATGGCATTTAGTTCATTCACTTATGCAAATCATTCTTTTAAAAAAACAAAAACGGGGACCGAGGTCCCCGTTTTTGATACAAAATTTGGTATTACTTAGCAGCAGAAGCGGCAGAAGCAGCAACTTTCTTAGCTTGAACTTTTTGTACTGCAGAAGCAGCAGCAGAAGCGGCTGCTTTCTTAGCTTGCGCTTTTTGTACTGTAGAAGCAGCAGAAGCAGCTACTTTCTTAGCTTGCGCTTTTTGTACTGTAGAAGCAGCAGAAGCAGCTACTTTCTTAGCTTGAGCTTTTTGTACTGTAGAAGCAGCAGAAGCAGCGGCTTTCTTAGCTTGAGCTTTTTGTACTGTAGAAGCAGCAGAAGCAGCGGCTTTCTTAGCTTGAGCTTTTTGTACTGCAGAAGCAGCAGAAGCAGCGGCTTTCTTAGCTTGAGCTTTTTGTACTGTAGAAGCAGCAGAAGCAGCTGCTTTCTTAGCTTGCGCTTTTTGTACTGTAGAAGCAGCAGAAGCGGCTGCTTTCTTAGCTTGCGCTTTTTGTACTGTAGAAGCAGCAGAAGCGGCGGCTTTCTTAGCTTGAGCTTTTTGTACTGTAGAAGCAGCAGAAGCAGCTACTTTCTTAGCTTGAGCTTTTTGTACTGTAGAAGCAGCAGAAGCAGCGGCTTTCTTAGATTGTGCTTTTTGAACTGTAGATGCAGCAGAAGCAGTTACTTTCTTAGCTTGAGCCTTTTGAACTGTAGATGCTGCTGGAGCAGCTTTCTTAGCGTGCTTTTCAACTTTAACTGTCTTAACAGTAGATGCATCAGCAGCAACGCTGAATGTTGTAGCGGAAGCAAAAACTGTAGCGAGCAATACGGCAAGAAGTTTGTTCATTTGATTTAGATCCTGAATTGATTGTTGGGTTGGTCGTGCTATGGAATGGATTATCAACACTTCTTTGCTTAAGTTCGATAAGCACTTGGTAGCAGTCTGTAACGCTATGTACGCTAGCAGCCTGTCGGACTTAAGACTGATCTACTACGGAAAAGCCGGATTTGGCCATATTTCACGTATTTTCTCGTTGAATAGCCAGCTATTCGCCTCAAAACCCCACGAAATCTGTCTCAAACCGGTCTTTCCCTCGCTACGATCGCTTAAGTCCGACAGGCTGCTAGGCTGGTTAAGGCTGAAGAAGTGCCTAAATCGGATGCGTTGCTGCTATTGCACGGAGCGCCCTGCATCTTTTAATGGCGTTGGCCAGCTGAGGGTGACGCGTGCGCCACCTAATGGGCCATCGCTAATGGCTGCCGAGCCTCCATGCCCACGCATAATCATTGAAACAATGGCGAGCCCAAGCCCAAAGCCGCCGGTTTGGCGATTACGGCTGACTTCTAGGCGCTCAAATGGCTGTAGCAGGCGTTGGCGTTCTAATTCGGGAATCCCTTGGCCATTATCATCAATATGCAATTGTGCCCAGCCGTTTTCCCATTGCACGGTCAGAGCAATTTGGGAGCCACCATAACGCCGAGAGTTACTCATTAAATTTGCTAAGGCGCGGGTGAGGTAATGACTATCCGCTTCTAAGTAAGGTGTTTGTCCAGGAAGTAAATTAATCAGCTCAGGAGTGAAGCTGCTTTGGCTACTAAACTCGCTGATTTGTCGCCGTAGCCACGGTAAAATTTCAATCGGCTGGGTTTCTAAATTAAGTTGCGGTTTATCTAAGGTTGACATGGTGAGCCATTCTTCGATTAACTCGTCGATTTGGCCTAGATCGCGCTCTATGGCAATGATTTGCTCGCTGGTAGAGGCGCCACTCTTAATGGCTTCTAAACGATAACGCAGCCTAGCTAAAGGGGTGCGCAGATCGTGTGATACCGCGTCAATTAGCGCCTTGCGGCTGGCGGTCAGTTCTTCTACGTCATGAGCCATGCGATTAAAAGTGACGCCAAGCGAATTCAGCGTCGAGCTTTCATTCAGAGTCACTCGAACGCTAAAATCGCCTTCACCCAGTTGGCGGCTTTGCCGTGCCATATGTTGTAAATCTCGCCAAAGTGGGCGCATCCATAGCCAAGTAGGCAAACCAAGCGCCGCACAGATTAATAGTAGTGCCACCATATCTGACCAAGAAAAATTATTCAGCCGTTGCAAATAAGGCACCGGCCCTAGCACCACCATCAGCTCGGTATGGGGGATGCGGTGTAGATAAACGTCTTGATTTTCTAAGAAAATAATATCGCCATTGATTAAGGCCAGCTGATTGCTTTTGCTGAGGGTATAGGTATTGAGGGTTTCGACTTCTACTGGCAGCGGTAGTTTGTTTTTAAGCCGTTTAACTTCATCGTGCCAAATGGAAGGGGGTAAATCGCCAAGGCTGGATTCAATCACGCTAATGGTGGTTTTAAAAATATCCGATAGATAATGCTGATTGCTGTTTTCAAACAAGTTTTGATAGAGCTCATCAATTACAAAGGATGACGCCAAAAAACAGACCACCACGGTAAGATAAAAGCGTAGAAAGAGTTGGCGCATAGTGGATCGCTTGTCGGGGATGGGGGAGCAGAGGGCGGTTATTTGCTGCTGAGAGAATAGTACGCAAAACTAGTTTTGGCCCGTGAAGATCATGATGTGTTGTTGACGTTGGATTCGCCATTGCGCGAAGCCGTGAATCCAACGTCAACAGACCCTAACGCCGCAATAGGTTAAATGCAATTTTGAGTGCGCTTAACGCTGTGCTTATTCTTGCCACCAGATATCTGTCGCAAATAAATAACCTTTGTGGCGGATGGTTTTGATTTTGCGTGGCTCGTGCGGATCATCATCCAGCTTTTTACGTAAACGCGAGATCGCCACATCAATACTACGATCCATGCCGTCGTATTCAATGCCGCGTAATACTTTTAATAAGTGATCGCGCGATAAAATATCGCCGGCGTGGCTGGCTAATGCCCATAGCAAATCAAAATCACCCGTGGATAAGCCTAGCGCTTCGCCACGATAACTGGCGGTGCGGTTGCGTAAATCGACTAAAAGCTGGCCAAAATTTAGCGTAGAGCGATCTGCCGCTGGCACTGGGCTGGATACAAGCGGCGTGCCGCTGGCCGTTTTACGTAGATGGGCACGTATTCGGGCTAGCAACACCGATGGCGGCGTGGTTTTTACCACGTAGTCAGTCGCGCCGATTTCAAAGCCTAGAATCTGATTCATATCGCTATTGAGCGAAGTGAGTAAAATCACTGGGCCAGTCCAAAACTCGCGGATTTCACGGCATAGCGTTAGGCCATCTTTGCCTGGCAACATAATATCGAGCAAGACCAAGGATGGTGGGTTATTACGCACCGCTTCAATGAGGCTGCTGCCATCTGGTAACACTTCAACAGTAAATTCAAATGAGCGTAAAAAACTTCCAACCAGCTCCGCCAGTTCTGCATCATCTTCAACAAAAAGAATGCGATGGTTCATTATTATTCTCGTGGATTGAATTTGTTACGAAGGGAAAAGCGCTTTGCAGAGTAAAACCAGCCAGTAGCCAAGCATAAAGGGCGTTGGCTAAATGTCAGCGCAGTATGCTACCCGAGTAAAGAGACAAAAGGTTTCCAGCGCGGTTACACCACGGTTGGAGTGCGGTGTTAGGGCCATTTTGTCTCGCTACGTACTGATTTTTATGCGCTGATAATGAGGTACTTTTGATGTAGCTCTTCTTTGGTTTCCTTGTGCTCAGGATCGAGCGGAATACAGTCAACAGGGCATACTTGCTGGCATTGCGGTTCATCGTAGTGCCCTACGCATTCGGTGCAGAGGTTTGGATCAATCACATAGATCTCGTCGCCTTGGCTGATGGCGCTATTCGGGCACTCAGGTTCGCAAACGTCGCAATTGATACATTCATCGGTAATGATTAGAGCCATGACGCAAAATCCAGTGCAATTAAACAGATAGGCAAATTGTCCCATGTTCTGCTATGCCACGACAACGCTACTGTTAAAAAGCTGACGAGGCGTGGCGTGTCTATTTGATTTTTGTGAAATAAAACCTATGGACGGCGATGGATTGCAATAATTATTGATGATAAGCGTGGATAAGATCTGCTAGGGCCTATGATTTTCTTGGTCTAGTCTAAGTCAGTAGCGCGTAATTAGGGCAAAATGCCTTTTCCTTCTTCTTAGCTTGGAGTACACCGTATGGGACTTATCGATCAGTTGGCTGGGCAGTTTTTGGGCGGAAAAGAATTACCCGATGGTTTGGTCCAGTCTTTATCTGGCGTATTAGAGCAGCAAGGCGGTATTTCTGGTTTAGTTGAAAAATTTCAAAACGGTGGGCTCACCGATATCGTGCAGTCTTGGGTAGGTAATGGTGAAAACCTACCTGTAAGTGGCGAGCAAATTCAAGCTGTATTAGGTAGCGATGCCGTTAGTTCTGTAGCGGAAAAACTGGGTGTAGATCCTAGTGATGCCGCCGCCAAGATTTCTGAATACCTGCCACAGCTTATTAATCAACTTACTCCTAATGGTGAAGTGCCAGAAGGAAGCGGCAACCTGCTTTCAGCTGGGCTAGATATGCTGAAAGGCAAGTTGTTTGGTTGAGAGTTGCCAATTAATGCGATTTTAGAAGCCCCTTGCGAGGGGCTTTTTTCTTAGTCGTTAATTAAATCGCTTAAATGCCGTCCCATTCTGCGCCCCTCGCGGATAGCGTAGTTGGTACCGCGGTCTTCAGGGTAGATTTGTGCCATTGAGGCTAAAAATAAACCATGCTGCGGTGATTCGCAGGCGGGAATTAGCTGGCTATAGTGTTTTTCAACGATGGGCTGGGCCCAGCGGGCATGCCAAACATGGTGCTTTTGGATCCAGCTTTCTTCAAATTTAGGAAACATACGGCGTAGGTGAGGCAGGGCAAAGGCCAGCAACTCGTCGTTACTCATTTGGTAAAGCGCGTCGGTATGCGGTAGGTATTTGGATAGATAAACAATGTGCTTGCCATCGTAGCTCTTAGTACTTTGAAAGTTGGTGTGCTCAATGACGCCCACAAAAGGAAAGCTTGGATCGTTTACATTTAACCAGTAGGTATCCGATAGCGAGCGATCTAGCTCTAGCACCAAGCAAACATTGGCAAGATAATTAATACGCCTAAGCTGAGCCAAGTATTCTGGAGATGCCCAAGACTCAATCATTTGCGCCAATAAGGGCAGCGCAGGGGTGGAGACAACTCGATCGGCGAGGATTTCCCCGTTGCTGGTTTTAATCAGCCAGCGGCCATCTTGGGGCTGGATAGATAGCACAGGGGTGCTGGTTTGTATTTCTGCACCACGGCGCTTTATCTTGGCTGCAAGCGCTTCAACGAGGGCAACAAAGCCGCCTTTAAAGTAGGCAAGGCGCTCTTCACCGCCCTTGCCACGGCTGCTGCCCCGCAGTTTGAGCTTATTCCAAAACCACACCGCCGAGATTTGATCCGCCACTGCGCCAAATTTACCGCGTAGTAATGGCTCCCAAACAATCCGGTAAACATTGTCCCCGCCTAATTCTCTTAGCCATTCTGCTGCGGTTTTGTCTTCTAGCTCTTGCCAGTTTTCTACTTTGCGGGCTTTAAGGGCCAGCAGGCCTAGGCGGATGCGATCTGGGAAGGCTAGCGGTTTAAACCTAAGTAAATCCCAAGGCGTAGAGAGCTTGAAAAACTGATTGGCAAAATACATGCCGGTGTTGCTAGGGTTGATTTTTACTTTGTCGCAAAGATTTAGCTCTTTAATGAGCTGCATCACTTCTAAATCATTGGTAAACCAGTGGTGATAAAAGCGGTCTAGTTTTTCGGATTTTTCACCAAGATCAAAGGCCGCCGCCAAACCGCCGATATCCGCTTCAGCCTCTAGGATGATCACATCCACGCCCGCTTTGCTTAATTCATAAGCCGCTGCGAGGCCGGTAAAACCTGCACCAATAATGGCGACTTGGGTGTGCTGAGTCGTCATGCTTTTCTCCGAGAAACAAGTAACCACAACCCGCCAACTAAGGTAGGGGGAAGCCATATCAATAAGTGGACAATAAAGGCAAAGGCGGCGGCGGGCACAGGTTCGTTATGGGTGAGCTTCATGGCGAACACGGCAAAATAATCAAAGGTGCCAACATAGCCAGGCGTGCTAGGAATCAGGGTAGCGAGGGTGGCCAGTGGTAAGGCAAACCAAGCGCCTGCGCTATTCATTAAACCTGGAACGCTTTGCGCTACGCACCAGAAAGTGAGCCCTTCTAGTGACCAAACGATTAGGCTCATGGCAATGAGCGGCAAGATGCGTCGCCCGCCTAAATGAGCGAGTAAGCTAATGGCCCCCGCTACTTCGTCGGCCAAGTGGTTGCCGCTGTGCGGTGCTAATTTATGAATAAGGCGAAGGCAGGCATCGATAAAAAGCTGTAGCCAGCGGGGGAAGGCCAGCAAGATAAAAATCACTGAGGCGAGTAAGACGGCACTGCCCGCACCGAGTTTGCCAAAGGCAGGCAGATTTTCTATGCCAAAAACCCACAGGCCCAAGCCAAGAAACAGCAGTAGGCTGGCTAGATCGAGCAGCCTTTCCACAAATAAAGACGCCAAAACCTGCCCCGGCCCTGTACCTAATTCCTTATTAAAAGCAAACGATCTGGCAAGATCTCCCGCTCGAAATGGTAGTAGATTATTCAGCGCTAGGCTGCTTAAAAAAGGTTGAAGGCAAGCTCGTGGCGTGGCGGCTGGGCTGCTGGTGCGCAGCATGCTGCTCCAACGTGCGGCGCGGCCAAATAAGCCGGTGCAAAAGATCACTAGCGCTAGCAATAGCCACAATGGATTACTGCTACGGATGGCCGAGGCGAGCTGAATCCCGTTGGTTTGCGACAAAATCAGCCCAATTAAGGCAATGGCGATGATCAGGCCAATGATGGTGTGTAGATGTCGTTTCATAGCGTGCTATTCATTTTAATCACTTCTGAAGTTTGCATAGATTGGCAAGGGTAAAGCGCCCTGCCAAACCCAAATGTTGAACTACGGAGTGCACAGAAAACACGGCGTTTTATGGAGAAATCTATAAGGGGCGATCCCTTGCTTTGTTTTTCTCCGTGGTTCAAGGTTGGGGTTTTATTATTTATTGATGTTATGCAGTAAGATCAATCAATACACAGGCTGTGAAAAACGTAAAGAGCACCAACAAAGACCGCATCACCTCCATTCTATTTGTTCTTTTTTGTGCGTTGAGTGTTTTTTGTGTACTCAGTGGTTGTGTATAACATCCGTTATTTATTTTCTATCGACTACGGGGCTGCGCGAGAAGGTGATTTCTTCTTGAAATCCAAAATACTCTTGCACCACATATAAGGGCCTTTGTTTGGATTCTGTATAAATACGGCCGATATACTCTCCTAAAATCCCTACGCAAATCAGCTGCACTCCACCTAAAAATAGCACCGCTATCATTAGCGCAGTCCAGCCCTCTACCCATATATTGGTGAAAATCCGTAAAAATAGGGCGTAGAAAATGCCGATTAAGGCCAGCAAAGAGGTACCCATGCCCATTGCCATGGCGAGCTGCAAAGGTTTGGCAGAGAAAGACATAATGCCGTCGCAGGCAAAACGGGTCATTTTAGACAGTGGGTATTTGCTTTCTCCTGCAAAACGCTTGGCGCGTTGGTAAGGCAGTGCAACTTGCTTAAAGCCCGCCCAGCTCACCATACCGCGTACAAAACGATCCCGCTCGGGCATGGCTTTTAGCGTGTCGACCACGCGGCGGCTCATTAGGCGAAAATCACCAGTATCGAGCGGAATTGGCACATCGGATAGGCGATTGAGCAGGCGGTAAAAGCCTTTGGCGGTGGCGCGTTTAAAGGTAGATTCACCAGGCCTATCAGTGCGCGTGCCGTATACCACATCAAAGCCAGCACGCCATTGTTCAATCATGCCGTGGATGGCTTCGGGCGGGTCTTGTAAATCGGCGTCGATGAGTACCACCGCATCGCCTCGAGCGCAGTCTATACCTGCAGTTACGGCAATTTGATGACCAAAATTACGAGCAAAGCTCACCAGCCGAATGCGTACATCATGGCTGGCGTGTTGTTTTAAGATGCTGCGCGTGGCATCACGGCTGCCATCATCGACAAAAATAAACTCAACGGCGAGCTCATTGAGCTCACGGCTAAAGGCAGACAGCCGTTTGATTGTTTCGGCAATCACGGCTTCTTCGTTGTAACAAGGCACGACAATCGAAAGTAGCATTAGATAATCCTACGTAGGGTGGGCACGTTTTTGTGTCCACGCATCAGTGCGGAGGGGATTACGTGGGCGCAGTGCCTACCCCACAATACTTATTTCCGCTTTACCCAACCCCCCATTTTTTCATCTGGCGTGTCTAGGAAGGGCTGCCAGTAATATTGGCTGGCAATAGATTCATTAATGGCTTGCCAATTCGGCGAGGTGCTTTCTGGCCTGCCCCAGACGACGTATTGTACTTTGTGCTGTAGCAACCAAAGCAGTGGCGCTGGGTGCTTGGCTTGATAAAAGTCTTTGATTTCTTGATTGAGCAGCCACACTTCCTGAGGAGCACCATGCCACAAACTGACGTGATTAGGCCAGCCAAGCAAAGATCTTTGTTGGGAATAAAGGGAGAAAAGTGTTTGGTTAGTGTAAGCATCGTTAAGCCAGTTTTCTAACACAATGCCTTGCGGCGCATGTTTTAAATATTGGACAATGTCTTTAACCGGCGCATCATTGGTAAACCAATGCGTGCCTGCCAGTTTGCCTAAATCCCCTTTAGGAGTGTGCCAAATATATTGCGCGGTATTGATGGCATAGCTGCATGTTAAAAGCAGCACCAGTGCGGCGCTGTTTCTGACCCCGCGACGGGCCGAGCCAAGTGCCATTGCTCCAGCGGCTAACAGGCCTCCGCTCCACATCCAACCCCACCACTTCATCGTGGTATTGGTGCGTTCAAACTTGCCTGCGCTTGGGTCATCTACAAAGATAAACTCACCCAGTAATAGCATGATGGCAAAGGCCATCACTAGTGCTAAGGCGAGGGGGCGCTGGCGCTTTTCAGTGAGAGCTAAACCAAAGAGTGCCAATAAAGGCCAAAGCAGTAAGATAAATTGGGCGATAGGGGTGCGATCAATACGGTGTACTAAGCGGATCGGCGTGCCAATGGCTTGGCTGGCAAAACCGGCTAAAAAAGGGTAAATCAGCAGAAAACCCAGCAAGCCACCTGCAAGAATAGCCTGCCAATCGGGGGGATTCTTGCTGTAATGCCGCCAAGCCGCCCAGCTAAAAAGCAGCACAGCAAGCAGCGGAGTAATCCAAGTATTGGTAATCAGCATCACTGGCAGGGTAAGGGCCAGCAGGCCTTGGGCAAGGCGCGGGTGCAGGATCTCTTGTTCTGAGCGTTTTTGCTCTAGCCACGCAATCAGCGCTAGTGCTAAAAATAGCAGCATAAAGCCACCCAGTGGCGGGTGGTAATCACCAAGGAAAAACTGATAGCCAAAGTTTTCTAGCGGTAAATCGCGCGCTTCAAACTCAGGGTTGGGTTTTGTTTCTGCAGTGAGTAAGGGGAAAAACTGCTGGCCTAGCTCGGTATTCACTCGGGCATCATAACTGCCAATAAAGCGAGCACTGGCCCACATTTGATCGTTGGCTTGCCAGCTAATCGGGTTATCGTTGGCGGGGGTAACAAATAAATTTAATAGCGGTGAAACACCCGTGCCACCAAGCGTTAAAGCTAAAATCAGTAGGAGTTGATGCGCGCGTCCTGCCACAAAGCGTGTGGCGAACTCCCAAGCAAGGCTTAAACTCAGCGCCATTAATAGGGCAAAGGCGATGTTATAGGTAAAACCAATATCCCAGCCAAAAAGCCGTCCCATGAGTGCGGCGGCATAATGCTGAAAGGCGTAATAGAAATCAAAGCGATGACCTGCAAACCAATGATCTGGCGGCGGCAAAATGCTGCCTGAATAATAATTGGCCATAAAATAAAGATCAGTCACTCGTTCCGATGTTGGGTAAATTGCAGGGAATATAAATTTCCAAATCAGCCCATAGGCAAGGGCCATCAAGAAGGCGATTTCAGCCGCTTTAAAACGACAGCTACAAGCTTCTTGTTTAAATAGATATAGGGTAAAGGCAGCAAGGATAGCGGTAATGGGCCATAGGCCATTGAGATTACCAAGACCAATAAAGTGCTCAATAAAAAACATGAGAAGGGTAATGAGCAGCACACCCACACTACGAGCGATGGCATAGGGCATGAAGCGGCCCAAGGCTAAGCTTAGGCTAGCCAAATGCAGCCAAAGCAGCGCAAGGCTGGCGGCGAGGTGGATCATTGTCATTGGTGCGCTTTCCTTTTTTTATTTTTAGGTAATAAGCTAGCCTCTTTTTTATCCTATTTTTACATTAATGACAAATTGTATTGCAGCTTATTTACTGTGATGTGAATTGCATAAACCAAACGAGGATTGAATTGGCTTAATTAAGTAGGTCATATGATTTATCTAACCCAATTTTATAGATGGCTTGCCCCGTGTATTTGTCGCCGATATCGCTCGGGAGAAAAACCAATTAATTGCTTAAACATGGCAATAAAAGCCGATGGCGTGCCATAACCTAAGCGCCATGCAATATCTTGAATCGATTTATCTTCTTTTAGCCATGCCAGGGCTTGCAATAAGCGAATGCGATTGCGGCATTGACCAAAGCTCATGCCCAGCTCTTTTTGAAAGCGCCGCGCTAAGGTGCGCTCGGTGCTGTGCACTTCTTGAGCCCAGCTTGCAAGGCTGCGATCATTATTGGGCTCGGCTTGTAATGTATTTAAGATAGGAAGCAATAGCCGGTCTTGGCTAGAGGGCAGAAAGTTGGCTGCGCGCTCGCATTGGCTTAGCCGAGCAATCAGTAACTCCGCCTGATGATGATCGCTAGCGCTTTGCATGTGGCTGACTTGGCGCTGGCAAAAGTCGTTAATCAGCGCACTAATCAACGGGGTTTGCGCAAGTAGGCAGGTTTCATTGGGCAAGCGTTGGGCTAGCTCCGCCGAAACATAGATCGAGGTGTAATCGAGCGCTTGGCGGACATATGCTGCGTGGGGGGTATTAGCAGGAATCCAAACTAGAAAATTGGCAGGGGAGATCAGCGCTTGCTGCTCAAGCGATATTTCCATAATCCCAAGACTAATCCAGCAAATTTGGCCCCAAGGGTGTTGGTGGCTTATGCATTGTGTGTTGGCCAGCATTTGCTGATAACGAAAATACAGCGGATTAGGTTGTTTTAAGCTTAAATCGGCTTGGCTATAGGGTAAGGACATCGTGATGGCCTTGGGGCAGGGGATTTGTCTGCTTACAGACATGGATTGTCTGTTTTGCCGTATTAGTATAAAAAAAGACAGGCCTATACTAGTGGCTATTCATTTTTTTTGAAAGTCAGTTTTATGCATATATTTTTTCCACTCTTGGCCGTGATGATTTGGGCCACCAATACCGTTGTTTCTAAAGCCGCGGCGGGCGTGCTTGAGCCGGGGGCGATTTCGTTTTATCGCTGGTTTTTAGCGGCTCTTATCCTGACTCCCTTTTGTTTAAAGGCCGTTTGGCAACAACGCCAAGCTATTCGCCCTTATTTGAGTAAGTTTGTAGTGCTTGCGCTGCTTGGCATGGTGCTGTTTCAGTGCATAGCCTATTATGCGGCGCATAGCACAACGGCCACTAATATGGGGGTGATTACCTCTTTGGTGCCGCTGTCATCCTTGTTGCTGAATGCATTTATGACCAAAACGAAGCCAAGTATGGCTGCAAGTTTGGGGATATTTCTTTCACTTTGTGGGGTGCTGTTTTTACTGGGCAAAGGGCATCCTGCCAGTTTGCTGCATAGCGGGATTAATCATGGCGATGCGTTGATGCTGGCAGGCACTGTGGCTTACGCGCTCTATGGTATTTTATTGCGCCGCTGGGCTTTGCCTTTCAAACACTGGCATAGCTTATATATACAAATTGTCTTAGCGGTGCTGATATTGATTCCAGTTGCTTTTAGTACGCAAAGCATGGCGATTCCGGCTGAAGGCGTGGGCTTGGTCTTGTTTGCAGGGATTGCATCTTCTTTGGTTGCTGCATATTGCTGGATGCATGGCGTACATCACTTAGGCGCGGATCGAACGGCCGTATTTATGAATCTACTTCCTTTATTTACGGCTTTGATTGCAATGTTTACCTTAGGCGAGGCGATTCAAATATTTCATCTTCTAGGCGGAGGCTTGGTGCTGCTTGGGGTGATTGTTGCGCAAATGCAATCGTGGAAAAAACTAAGCCAATCTAAATAAGAAAAAGATTATTTGTTGGTTTTTTTTAACAAAAAATTATTCAATTGTCATTAATATTGTTAATAATATGATTGTTTATCTATGGCTAGGTACCTTTTTATAAGTTGTTTTACCTGGTTAAAGCCTTGTTTTTACTTGGGTTGTGGGTAGGAGGAGGGGGAGCTTAGATATTTTTATGCATTTATTCTTTCAAATGTTTGTTTTTTATTTCATAGGGCTTACCCAATTAAAACGCCAGTGTTGGCATGGATTCGCCATAATTCATACTGTATATACAAAAACAGAAGGAGTTATGATGATTTTTCGTTTTACTTTAATTGCTGCGGGTATATTAGCATTTACTCAACCTGCTTCAGCGGCCCTTTCTAATTTAGGAATTGCTAATGATTACAGTGGTTTTTTCTTTTCAAATGTAAATGGTGGTAATGATGTTGAGGGTAAGTTGGCGGTTGGTGGTAATTTAACTGCCGCTACTTTAAATACCATTGGTTTCCGTAATGCTCACGGCACGAAAGGCCCTTCTTTGGTTGTTGCTGGGAATATGGTTGATAAGCAGCTGGATATCTACAATGGCCCAGTAAAGAAGACCGACACCAATAAAAGTTATGGCCCAGATGTGAAACAAGAATTGGGTGCATTAAATGCGGGTTATGGTGTTGTTGGCGGTAAGATTGTTAAGAATAAAGGTTGGGCAGATTTAAAAACAGATATCAGTGTTAAATCAGTCGTTGATTTTGATAAAGCAAAAAAAGAGTTAAGCGCTTTATCTAATGGCCTAGCAAACAGCAAAACCAATGGTCAAGTTATTCATGAAAATGGAGGCTTTACTTTAAAAGGCGATAATAAGTCTTTGCAGCAGGTGTTTAATTTAAAGGCGACTGAGTTTTTAAATTTGAACCTAACAAATATAAAAAAAGACGCTACCGTAATTATTAATTATACCGGCTCCTTTAGTGATATCGTTTTAGCCGGCGGGCAACTGGGCCAGATGGAAGCAATGCGCAGCAATATTTTGTTTAATTTGCCTAATGCTAAAAAGTTATCGGTAAATACCTTTGTTTGGGGCAGTATCTTAGCGCCACAAGCGGCGATTTACGGCACTGCTCACGTTGAAGGCTCTGTGATTGCTCATTCTTTAGAAAGCAATTTAGAGCTTGGCTATGAGCCATTTAAAGGTAATTTAACTAGCCCTGTGCCAGAGCCAGAAACCTATGCTCTGATGGGGATGGGCCTGATTGGTTTGGTTTTGCGTCGTCGTAGTAAAAAATAATTAAGTGCGTAATATAAAAACGGGGAAGTTTTGGCTTCCCCGTTTTTATATGGCTGAATCACTCCAGCCTTGATGTATCGCTTACAACCCAGCAGCTGCCCGCAAGACCTCAACCTTATCGGTTCGCTCCCACGAGAAGTCTGGTTCTTCACGACCAAAGTGGCCATACGCCGCAGTGCGTGTGTAAACCGGGCGCAGTAGATCGAGCATTTGGATAATGCCTTTCGGGCGTAAATCGAAGTGCTGTTTGATCAGTTCAACAATGTCGTGCTCAGGCAATTTACCTGTGCCCCATGTATCCACCATGATCGATACTGGTTGTGCCACGCCAATTGCGTAGGACACTTGCACCAAGCATTGCTTGGCGATGCCAGCGGCAACGATGTTCTTAGCTACATAACGGCCAGCGTAAGCGGCTGAGCGGTCTACCTTGGATGGATCTTTACCCGAGAATGCACCGCCGCCGTGTGGCGCTGCACCACCGTAGGTATCGACAATAATTTTACGGCCAGTTAAACCACAATCGCCCATCGGGCCACCAATCACAAAACGGCCAGTTGGGTTGATCAGGTATTTGGTGTTGTGTAGCAGTTCAGGTGGAATCACTGGCTTGATGATTTCTTCGATCACCGCTTCAGACAACTGAGCGTGGCTGACATCCGGGTGGTGCTGGGTAGAAAGTACGATGGTATCGATACCAATCGCCATGCCGGTGTCTTTATCGTAGCGAACGGTCACTTGCGATTTAGCATCTGGGCGCAGCCAAGGCAGGCGGCCGTCTTTGCGAACTTCAGACTGGCGCTGCATCAGGCGGTGTGAGTAGTAAATCGGCATAGGCATCAGCTGCGGTGTTTCATCGCAGGCATAGCCAAACATCAGGCCTTGATCGCCAGCGCCTTGGTCTAAATCTAAGCCTTGGCCTTCGTTTACACCTTGAGCGATGTCTGGGCTTTGCTTGTCATAAGCCACCAGTACCGCGCAAGTTTTGTAATCAAAGCCAATATCACTATGGTCGTAGCCAATACGCTTGATGGTATCGCGGGCAATTTGAATATAATCAACATTGGCGTGAGTGGTAATTTCACCAGCGAGAACCACCAAGCCGGTGTTAACCAGTGTTTCTGCTGCAACGCGTGCATGCTTATCTTGCGTCAGAATGGCGTCAAGGATGGAATCAGAGATCTGATCCGCTACTTTATCTGGATGGCCTTCAGAAACCGATTCAGAGGTAAAGAGGAATTCTTTCATTATTGTTTCCCTGTCAAAGAGGGGCTTAGCAGCCTATTTTGCCGGTAGAATCCGGGGCTGGCCCTAATATTGCGTAAAAACCTGATGCTGCTGCTAAAACCTTTTGCTTACTTGCCCCTGTGGCTATTTCATGGCCTTGGGGCCTTGCTTGGCTGGCTGGCTTGGCTGTTATCGCCACGCTACAGACAGCGTTTGGCTGCCAACTTGCAGCAGTCGGGTATTGCGCAAAACGGGGCAGATTATAAGCGATTGCACCGTTTAAGTGTGAGTGCCCATGGCATGGGAGCCTTAGAACTTTTACCAGCTTGGCTTAGAACCCCAAAGCAGGTTGCCGATTGGGTAAAAGAGCGTGAAGGCTGGGAGCATGTTGAGGCTGCTTTACAAAGCGGCCGCCCCATGATGTTTGTATCCCCGCACCTTGGTGGAATCGAAGTCTGTGGTGTGTATATAAGCACACAGATTCCTTGCGTGTTGGCGGCTTTGTATCGTCCACCCAAACTTAAATGGCTTGAGCCTTTAATGGTCACTGGCCGAAACCGTGCCAATGGCCGTGCTGCCCCCGCTAATGCCAGTGGTGTAAAGATCTTACTGCGCACCTTAAAAGATAAGCAAGCAATTTATGTACTTCCAGATCAGGCACCTGGTGCGGGTGAGGGGGCTTGGTCGCCATTCTTTGGTAAGCTAGCTTACACAATGACTCTGCTGCCCCGTTTAAGTAAATCAACTCAGCCAGTAATCTTGATGTGCTTTGCCGAGCGCCTATCTTGGGGGCGGGGTTTTAAAATGCATTTTGCGCCACTGGATGAGGCATTTGGTGGGGATGCACAAGCCGATGCGGCAATTTTGAATCGCAATGTAGAACGAATGATACGCCGTGCTCCCAGCCAGTATCTGTGGAGCTATAACCGTTATAAGCGCCCAGCAGGCGCGCTATTGCCCGATGGGGAAGTGGAGGGCGTGCTTCACGAGAAACCCAAACCTTAAACCACAGAGGTCCCAGAGGACACGGAGTTTCACGGAGAAAGCCTTGCGTATGTTTTGCTCCGTGCCCCTCCGTGTTCTGCTTTTCTTCCGTGGTTTAAGAGGTGGGTTTTATGTTGGGGAGGGGGCCATTATTACTGTATTAGGGCTGCTCTACTTACAAAATACATTGTATTTACCCTGCTAATTTTTCTTGGATTTATTTTCAGGTATGTTGTTTTTATCTTTCAGGTCGCTATGATTTATCATTTTTTACTTATTATTTTTTGGTGTTTAAGTAGCTTGCCACAGTGGCTGTTGCGAGGCTTTGGGGCGGTGTTGGGATACTTGCTGTATATCGCAGTAAAAAGTCGTCGCAAAATTGGGTTGGCCAATTTAAAATTGTGCTTTCCCGAGTGGGCTACTGGCCAGCATGAAGCGATACTTAGGCAGCATTATCGTGAGTTTTGTACCTGTATTTTTCTCTATAGCAAATTATGGTTTGGCACTCAGGCGCAGATTGAAAAACTGGTTCGGCGCGAAGGGTTGGAGCATTTCTCTGAGGTAGAAGACCAGAATATCATTTTGCTGGCACCGCATTTTTTAGGGCTGGATTTTGGGGGCACTCGGCATATGGTGGATCATCGCGGCGCAACGATGTATTCCTCCGCGCATGATAATGCCTTTGATTTGTTGCTCTTACGAGGGCGTCGCCGCTTTAATGAGCCGCTACTAGTTAAGCGCAGCGAAGGCATACGCGGCATTTTGCGGGCGATTAAGCAGGGCGTGTGTTTTTACTATTTGCCCGATCAGGATCTTGGCCCGCGTGAGTCTGTGTTTGTACCGTTTTTTGGGATTCAAACCGCGACCGTGCCGGGTTTGTCACGGCTTTCAGCTATGGGCAAAGCTCGCGTGGTGCCGGTGATTACCACGCTGGAAAAAAACGGCTTTGTTTGCCGCTATTACCCAGCGTGGGAAAATTTTCCGAGCGACGATGTGATGGCCGATACTGCGCGCATGAATGCATTTATTGAAGAGCGGGTGCGTGAGCACCCGTCGCAATACTACTGGCTACACCGCCGCTTTAAAACTCGGCCAGAAGGGGAGGCAAGTTTGTATTAATTAAGCGGTAGTGGGCACGGCATGATGCCATGCCCTGTTTACAGTTGGTGCAATTCTTGCAATAAGCCACGCAGGCATTGGGCGTCTTCGGCGATGAGCATTTGCTCGACGATGGGTTTGATTTTATGCAGCTCGCCGGTCAGGATTTCTTGCTTTACTTTGAGCAGCTGAATCGGCAGCATAGAAAACCGGCGCAGGCCAAGGCCGAGTAATAGCCGTGTTAGCGCTGGATCGCCCGCCATCTCTCCGCACATTGATACCGGCTTGCCCATGCGGGTGGCGGTGCTAATTACGTGGTGTAGTAGCTGAATCACCGCTGGGTGTAGTGGGTCGTAAAGATGCGATACCGCATCGTCGTTACGATCTACGGCGAGGGTGTACTGGATTAAGTCGTTGGTGCCGATCGAGATAAAATCGAGATGAGCTAAAAACTGTGCCACTTGCACGGCAGCGGCTGGCACTTCAATCATGCCGCCTAGCTCGATGTTCTCATCAAAAGCTACGCCATCATCTCTAAGCTGGGATTTCGCCTCCTCTAAATGTTTACGAGTTTGCCGCACTTCCCCCACATAAGAGAGCATGGGGAGTAATAGCTTGATTTTGCCGTAGGCCGATGCCCGTAATAGGGCGCGCAGCTGGGTGCGAAACATTTGCGGTTCGGCCATGCAGAGGCGAATGCCGGTCAGCCCTAGCGCTGGGTTAGGGGTTTCTCGCTCTTGCTGCCACTTAGGAATTTTATCTTTGCCTAAATCGACGGTGCGGATAATCACCGGCTGGCCTTTCATTGCTTCGGCAACTTGCTTATAGGCGATAAATTGTTCTTCTTCGGTCGGCAAATCAGATTCAGATAAAAACAAAAACTCTGAGCGAAACAGGCCCACGCCGGTCGCGCCGTTTTCTATAGATAATTTGCAATCGTCTGGAACTTCAATATTGGCAAATAGCTCGATCTCTTCGCCGTCTTTAGTGATGGGCTGACGGGTACGAATATCTTGTAGTGCTTTTTGTTTTTTGAGCCAATCGCGCTGACGGTGGCGGTATTCTTTAAGAATGATTTCGTCAGGATCAACGATGACGATACCGTTAATTCCGTCAACAATAATCAACTCATCTTCGCGAATCAGCTCTCGGGCATGGCGTAGCGCAAGTACCGATGGCAAATCTAAGCTGCGGGCCAAGATGGCCGTATGGGAGGTGGGACCACCCACATCGGTAATAAAAGCGAGGTAGTTGGTGTCTTTAAATAGCACCATATCGGCGGGGCTAAGATCGTGCGCCACTAGAATGCAGTTGGGGGCAATTTCGGCCAGTGGGTGCGAGTGGTTTTCGTGGCCAGCCAGCGTTTTAAATACACGATCCACCACTTGAATTACATCGCTACGGCGCTCTCTGAGGTATTCGTCTTCGATCTCATCGAATTGGGCCAGCAGTACTTCTAGTTGCAGCTTGAGCGCCCATTCCGCATTACAGTGATGTTGCTCAATCAAATGGCGCGGCTCTTTAGAGAGCATATGATCGTTAAGCAGCATGATATGCAAGGATAGAAATGCGCCCAATTCGGCGGGGGCGTTTTCCGGGATGCTGCCCCAGAGCATTTCTAAAGATTTGCGGGTAACGCGAATAGCATCATCAAAGCGTGCAAGTTCGACGGGGATATCGGCGGCAGATAGTTGGTAATGGGCAATTTCAATATCGGCGTGGGAGATCAGATGAGCTTGCCCGATCGCAATCCCACCACCAATGCCAATCCCTTGTAGCGTAATGCTCATAAGCCTCCTTGCCACCGTGCCGGTGATCGCAATCTATTTTGGGTACAGAGTCTCTTTAGCTGTGAAAACTGAGGCTGCGACAAGTTGCAGGCCAAGCTTTGCGTCACTCATCTGCATTTTTACAAAGTACTTACGTGGCTTACTCGCCTTCACCAAATTTATCGGCAATTAAGGCGGTTAGGGCGGTCATGGCCGTATCTGCATCAGGGCCATTGTCAGTTTCTAGCATGATTTTGCTGCCTTTGCCCGCTGCTAACATCATCACACCCATAATTGATTTTGCATTAACGCGTTTTTGATTGCGGCTTAGCCAAACTTCGCATTGAAATTGGCTGGCTAGTTGGGTGAGTTTACTAGAGGCACGGGCGTGTAAGCCCAGTTTGTTGATGATTTCTACTTCATTGATTGGCATACCGCTTATTCCTGATCTGTGGTTGGCAGCATGTACAACACACCTTCTAAGCCACCTGTGATGGCCTTGCTCACTACAACGTCTAATGTTTGATGGCTGTAGCTGAGGGTTCTTACGAGCATAGGCAAGTTGACCCCTGCAATAGCCTCTACCTTGCCAGCCTCAACTAAGCGTTGGGCGACATTAGAAGGGGTTCCGCCATAAATGTCTGTAAGGAGTAATACGCCTGAGCCATCGTCTAAATCGCTAATCATCTGGCAGGCACGACGCACTACCTCATCTGGATCATCGGCTTTGCTAACGGATAATTGCAGCAAATTGGGGAGATCCCGCGCCATGATGTGCTGCGCGCACAAGACTAAGGCTTCGCCCAAAGACACATGTGTAACAATAATAATACCGACCATACCTTCGTTACCTTGACTTTCGTAAGTTTCATGTTACCATGTGGCGTGTTTTGTTGCTTTATTCTGATATTTTTTAGTAAGTTTGTTGGGCTGAGTTCATAAAGCCAAAGCGATGATGCTTTCGTTGACGAGGCCTTTTTTGATATTACTGTATATCAAATGGCTGTTAAAAGCTTACGCCAAGTCGGGCTAACGCAAACGGTAAATATGCACGGGCGGCTTTATCCAGCTGATACGCCGCTGTAATTCTTCCGTGATATACACGCTGCCATCATTCCCCACGACCAGTACATCTTGCAATCCAAACCTCTGGGCATAATGTAAGGTGTTTCCTATGCCGCCAATAAAAATGGGTTTAGTTGCGATATCTGAAATTGCGCCCGCCTCAAGGCTGGGGGGCGCAATCACCGTGGCCGCTTCCATCGTCGTGGCGGGCTGGCCCGTGCGTGGGTCGATCAAATGTGAGTAGCGCTTGCCACCTACTTCAAAAAACCTCTGGTAGTCACCTGAGGTGCCAATCGCTTCGCCGCTTTTAAGGGCAATGGTGGCCATGGCTTGTGGCTCTCTGGGGTGTTGAATGCCAACCACCCAGGGGGTTTGATCTTTTTTGCCCAAGGCCAACACATTGCCGCCGATATTGATCAGCGCATTATTCACCCGATGCTTACGCAAGTATGCCGCAGCTCTATCTAGTGCCCAACCTTTAGCAAAGCCACCGGTATCCAATTGCACCGCAGGATTACTGCTGCTTACCGTGCTTGTATCAAAGCTAAGGTTTTGCATGGAGGGCTGGCCGGCAAGCAGTTGGGCGATGGTGGCTTGGCTAGGTAAAATCGCAGCATAGCTGTCTTTATGAAAGCCCCATGCCGCGATTAATCCCCCCATGGCGGGGTTAAATAATTGATCAGATCGCTCTGCATATTGGCTGGCTTGCTTAAGTAATGCAGCCGTTTCCGTATCGATAAGGGCGGGTTCACCGCGAGCAAAGCTGGCGTTGATTCGGGTGATTTCAGATGGCTGCCATGGGTGCATGCGAGTGTGGATACGATCTAAATCAGCAAAAACTGCGGCGGCGTGTTTTTGCGCTATATCTTCTGGTAAGCCCCAAATCGAGATCTGCACCCGAGTGCCAAAGACATAGCTTTCTTGCTGGTAGAGTGGCGCCTTGCTGCAGGCGCTTAAGAGTAATACTCCAGCCAGCAGTAAAATTTTTATCATGCGGCGGCGTGTTTTTCTAAAGCATCAATAAACAATCCCGCAACGTTGATGCCAGATTGTGCGGTAATCTCAGCAAAGCAAGTAGGGCTGGTGACATTCACCTCGGTGAGGTTCGCGCCAATCACATCTAAACCCACTAGTAGCAAGCCTTGAGCGGCGAGTTGCGGCCCCAGTGCCTCGGCAATTTCTCTGTCCCTTGTCGTTAATGGTCTGGCCACACCGCTACCGCCTACCGCCAGATTGCCGCGTGTTTCACCTGCTTTGGGGATGCGGGCTAGGCACCAGTCCACCGGCTTGCCATCAATGAGCAGAATGCGTTTGTCACCTTCTTTAATCGCTGCAATATAGCGCTGCGCCATAATGGTCTGCGTGCCATTGGCCGTTAGCGTTTCGATAATCGAGCCTACGTTTGGATCGGCGGCGGTGAGGCGGAAAATCCCTGTGCCGCCCATGCCATCCAAAGGCTTAAGAATAATATCGCCATGCTCAGCTAAAAACTCGCGCACATCGCTTTCAGATTGGGTAACCAGCGTTGGCGCGGTAAATTGCGGAAACTTTAAAATCGCCAGCTTTTCGTTAAAGTCGCGCAGCGCTTGGCCACGGTTAAATATTTTTGCACCTTGGGCTTCGGCTAACGTAAATAGCTGGGTGGCGTAGAAGTATTGCTGATCAAATGGCGGATCTTTACGCATGATGACAGCGTCAAAATCTTGTAGTGCCGTAATCGTCACATCATCTTGGCTATACCAATCATGGCCACTTTGCGTTGCCGTGAAATGCAGCTGGGCCGCCAGAGCCTCCACAGTACCCGCTTTGATGCGCAGGTTTTCAGTGCCGCATGTAAAAATCAAATGCCCACGCGCATTCGCCTCACGCATCATGGCGTAACTGGTATCTTTGTAAATCTTCAGGCTGGCAAGCGGATCAAGTACAACAAGGATTTTCATAGCGGCCTTAATGTTGGGAGTTGGGAGTCGGGAATTGGTTTTACTCCCCACCCCCCACCCCCCACCTATTTAAATTATTCCAGCTCTAATGACCCAGCCAACAGTGCCAGCCTAGCGACTACGCCGTAGGAGTAGAAGCGGTTGGCTGTGCAATCTGGGGAGCCGTCACAATCTGGGGTAGAAAGCGGCGATACAAAGGCGAGCGGCACAAAGTGTGCGCCTGGGGAGTTTAGGTTTTCGTCTATGCCGCGTCCTGTATGTACACGGTAAAAGCCGCCAATTACAAAGCGATCGAGCATATACACTACGGGCTCTGCCACTGCTGCGTTGATTTGCTCAAAAGTTGGCACGCCTTCTTGCACGATGACATCGTGTACTTCCATGCCTTCTTTAATCACGCTCATTTTATTGCGCTGCTTGCGGTTTAAACCAAGCAATTCTTCGCCAGATTTCACGCTCATAATGCCCATACCGTAAGTGCCGGCATTGGCTTTTACAATGACAAATGGCACTTGACCAATGCCGTGCTGCTCGTATTTGATACGGATTTTTTCGATCATGGCATCAACGGTGGCAGCGAGCTTATCTTCGCCAGCTCGCGAATGAAAATCCAGCCCGTCGACATGTTCAAAGTAGGGATTAATCACCCATGGATCGATATCGATCAGCGCAGCAAACTCCTCTACTACGTGATCGTATGCGGTGAAATGCTGCGTTTTACGGCGCACGGCCCAGCCTGCATTGAGGGGCGGTAGCAGGGGCTGTTCAATATCTTGCAAGATGGCTGGAATACCTGCTGATAAATCGTTATTGAGCAGCACAACACAAGGATCAAAGCCCGCAATGCCCACTCGCTTGCCATTGCGCACTAGCGGTTCAAGCGTGATGTGGCCGCCATCTGGTAAATCTAACGTGGTGCTTTCAGTGATTTCTGGATTCATGCTACCAAGGCGCACGACAAGGCCCGCTTGACGCAGGATTCTAGCCAGCGCGGCGACGTTTTGTAGGTAGAAAGTATTGCGGGTGTGGTTTTCTGGGATCAGCAAAACACGGCGCGCATCAGGACAATACCCTTCCAGCGCAATCATCGTGGCATGCACGGCCAGAGGGTGGAATTCTGGATTCAGATTATTAAAACCGCCAGGAAATAAATTCATATCTACTGGGGCGAGCTTGTAACCCGCATTGCGTAAATCGACAGAGCCATAAAATGGCGGAGTGTGTTCCTGCCATTTGTTGCGAAACCAGTGTTCGATTTCTGGCTGGGCAGCCAAAATTTTACGTTCCAAATCTAACAATGGGCCAGTCAGTGCAGTCGTAAGATGAGGGACGCTCATTTTAGTGCCTTTTTCAATAGTTTTATGCATGGCATATGTGGGCGCTGTGGCATGGATTCAACTCTAGCGGGCAGTAAATTTGATTATTCGCTGTTTACGCATGTTTTTTATCGGCGCGTTAAGTTCCGCAAGGATATAGCGAGGGGCGATAGAAAGATCAAGTGAATTGTAAAACCGTGTAATGACTTCATTGTGCATCTTGTTTGGGCCAGCTTCTTTCTGACAAGCACGGCAGTTCGCTGATTTACTTGAAATTATAGGCATTAAAATTGTCGATTTTGTTGCTAATGAGACAGCCCGTAGGCTGCAATAAGGCTTTTGTGTCATTTCTTCGTAATTTATGAAAATATTAGCTGAGGAATCAAACATCTGTTTCGAATTCCCCAAAACTAAAAATAACCGCATTAGACGGTAAATGATTGATACCCAGAGGAAGCATTGATGCGCATCGGCTTAGTGACGGATTCATGTTGTGATCTGCCTCGCGATTTTTTAAATCGCCACCGGATTGTTATCTTGCCCATTACGATTCAAGGCAATGATGGCACTTTTATTGATCAGCGAGATCCGGCCGCAACCCGTGATTTTTATCGGCGGCAGGCGGCTCAAGGCGTAGCAGATTTTGAATCACAGCCTTATTCCGCCGAGCAAATTAAAGAATTGTTTTTATCTAAGTTAATTTTAGAATTTGATATGGTTTTTTGTTTAACCGTTATGAAATCGCGCAGCCAAATTTATAATCATGCCACGCAAGCGGCGAGGGCCATTTTGACTGAATACCGGCCTATTCGTGAGCAAGCTAATATGATGAAACCTTTCGTACTGAGGGTTTTTGATAGCGGCAGTATTTTTGCTAGCCAAGGTTTAGTTGTGGCTGAAGTGGCGCGTTTGATTAGCCAGGATGCCACTTGCTCAGAAATCACCAAGCATATTGAGCGCTTAGCCAATACGGCTCAAGGTTTTTTAATGCCCGCAAACCTTGGGCAATTACGCCATCAAGCTAGGCGTAAAGGTGATAAAAGCGTGGGATTTTTATCCTATGCCCTAGGGAGTGCTTTAGATATTAAGCCGGTGATTCGCGCCTTTCAGGGCGAAACCACGCCACTTAGCCGCGTCAATGGCTTTGCGGCAGGTGTAGATAAACTGTTTTCATTAGCTATTGAGCATATTCAGCGCGGCTTAGTGGCACCAACGGTGTGTGTAAGCTATGGCGGCGATCCTGCCGTGGTGACGGATATGCTAGCCTATCAACGATTAAAGCAGGCGGCTAAGCAACACAATGTGCAATTACTGCTCTGTGAGATGAGCACAACCGCTGGTGTGAACATTGGTGCTGGCGGTGTGGCGATTGCTTTTGCTTCTGAAACCGTCGCCGTTTTAGACTAATTAAGGTCTGTTGACGTTTCATTCGCTGCTGTGTTGGCAGCAGTTTTTCGGCTCAGCGCAATGGTGAATGAAAAACCCTAGCAGCCTGTCGGACTTAAGCGATCGTAGCGAGGGAAAGACCGGTTTGAGACAGATTTCGCGAGTTTTTGAGGCGAATAGCTGGCTATTCAACGAGAAAATGCGTGAAATATGGCCAAATCCGGCTTTTCCGTAGTAGATCAGTCTTAAGTCCGACAGGCTGCTAGGCAGTGGCGGCGTTTTTCTGGGTTTAGCCGCTGCCAATTCAGCCTCTGTCTTGATTTGCGCTCAGCGCAAAGGCTTTATTTTGTGGCGATTGGGCTTTACCGGCTTATGCAAGCAGCCATAAAGCCATCCCATCTAAGCTTCCCACCATCAAACTGGCAAAAATCTTAAATTTTGCCGCCCAGCCCCCATGCCTCCCCGTGATAAACTCGCGAACGCCTTTTAAAATACCCTCATCTTTGGAATTCGGCATGACGATAGTCACCCGCAAACAGCAAGAAAGCCTACAAGAAAGCTTGCAACAGGTCGTGCGCCTGTTGGATAGGCATCGGCTGGTTGAAGATATGGTGCATCGGCAGGATATGCCCAAGCACGAGCTGGTTGAGCAGCTGGTGCATAAGCAGAACTTGGTCGAGCTACAAAAGAAGCTGGCTAGTTTGCACCCTGCCGACGTGGCATATATCTTAGAAGCGCTGCCCCTATTTGATCGACTGACGGTCTGGGAGCTGGTGAAGTCTGAGCACGATGGTGAAATCTTGTTGGAAGTATCCGATGCAGTGCGTGAATCGCTGCTGGCCGATATGGAAAACTATGAAATTATTGCCGCTGCCGAGCATCTGGACGCCGATGAGCTGGCCGACTTGGTGCCTGATTTATCCAGCGAAGTGCGCTCAGAATTACTGGGTGGCTTGGATGATGAAGAGCGCGCCCAGCTGCAATCGGCGTTGTCTTATCCAGAGGACGAAGTTGGCTCCTTAATGGATTTTGAAAT
The DNA here is from genome assembly GCF_004194535.1 of Iodobacter fluviatilis. NCBI lineage: Bacteria > Pseudomonadati > Pseudomonadota > Betaproteobacteria > Neisseriales > Chitinibacteraceae > Iodobacter > Iodobacter fluviatilis. Next base: position 2,402,277 of record NZ_CP025781.1, read on the forward strand.
GGTGACCATCAGAGATGATGTCACCTTAGAAGTGGTGCTGCGCTATTTGCGCCGCTTTGACGAGCTGCCCAATCACACCGATAAACTGTTTGTGGTCGATCACGAGCAAACGCTAAAAGGCGTGCTGGCGATTAATCATCTGCTGGTTTCTGATCCTGATTTAACCGTGCATGAAGCGATGGCCACCGATGTGGTGACCTTTCGTGGTCATGACGATACTGGGGACGCGGCGCAAGCGTTTGAGCGCTATGACTTGGTTTCTGCGCCCGTGGTCGACTCCAATCACAAAGTGATTGGCCGCCTTACTGTAGATATGATGGTGGACGTGATTCGTGAAGAATCCGACGCCGAAGTCTTATCTTTGGCGGGTTTGAAAGAAGAAGACCTGTTTTCTAGCGTGTGGAAATCCGCTAAAAACCGCTGGCCTTGGCTGGCGGTGAATATCTGCACCGCCTTTATTGCCAGCCGAGTGATCGGTGCGTTTGAAGAAACCATTACTAATTTAGTCGCGTTGGCTGCGCTGATGCCGATTGTATCGGGGATTGGCGGCAATACCGGTACGCAAACCATTACGTTGATTATCCGTGGCTTGGCGCTGGGGCAAATTAACCCAAGTAACTCAGGGCGCTTAATTGGTAAAGAGCTGGTTATTGCGCTGCTCAACGGCTTAGTTTGGGGCAGCGTTTTGGGCGTGATTGCATGGATACTTTACCGACAGGTTTCGCTAGGTGTGGTGATGATGGCTGCAATGATGCTAAATCTGCTCGTTGCCGCCTTAGTGGGGATTTTAGTGCCACTCACTATGCAAAAACTCGGCCGCGATCCCGCATATGGCTCATCGGTGCTACTGACCGCTACCACCGACTCGATGGGATTTTTTATTTTCCTCGGGCTGGCTTCCGTATTCCTAATGTAAGCTAGCCTAGGGCAGTTCTTCAAAGCCCAAGTTTTCAACCAGGCAGGGTACAGAGTAAAACCAATAATTTTTTTAATTCATTTTTTGTAAATTATTTTGTTTTTTCTGTGGTTTAAGGTTTGATTTTGTGTTCTGGCTTACCGCCTTTTCTCCGACTAAGGAACGCTTTTGTTAAAACGCTTAGCCGTTTTTGCTCCTTTTGCGCTGCTGATTAAATGGCTTTTTTTGGCCACTATCGTCGGCATGCTGGCGGGTAGTGCTTCGGCATTTTTTTTGTTTGCTCTTGAATGGGCCACGGCTACACGATTGGCGAATCCTTTGCTGCTTGCAGGCCTGCCGCTAGCGGGCTTTGTGGTGGGCTGGGTTTATCTGCGTTTTGGTACGTCGGTTGAGGCGGGCAATAATTTATTGATCGACGAGATTAACGAGCCGCAAAAAATCATTCCACTACGCATGGCTCCGCTGGTGCTGGGGGGCACGGTGGTGTCACATTTATTTGGTGCATCTGTTGGGCGGGAAGGTACCGCTGTGCAGATGGGCGCGGCTTTGGCCGATCAGCTCACACGGGTTTTTCATCTTAAAAATGGTGATCGGCGTGTATTACTGATGGCAGGGATTGCGGCAGGTTTTGCCTCGGTGTTCGGTACACCACTTGCTGGTGCTATTTTTGGCTTAGAAGTACTGGCCATTGGCCGGATGCGCGTTGATGCCATTTGGCCTTGCCTCATCGCGGCCGTGATTGCCGATCAAGTGGGCCTGTTATGGGGCGTGCAGCATACGCATTACGCCATTGCTAGTATTCCTGCGATCAGCTTTTGGGGACTGGCCGCGGTGTTGCTGGCAGGTGCTATTTTTGGCCTAACGGCCCGCTGCTTTGCCAATACCACTCATTGGTTGGCGGCGCGGCTTAAAAAAGTCATTCATTATCCACCGCTGCGGCTCTTTATTGGTGGGGTGTTGATTGCCGCAGTGGCTTATGCTTTAAGCGCTGAACGTTATTTAGGCTTAGGTGTGCCAACGATTGTGCAATCCTTTCAACACCCGATGGCTCATTATGATTTTGCCGCTAAGTTCGCTTTTACCGTTGCGTCTTTAGCGAGCGGTTTTAAGGGGGGCGAGGTGACGCCCTTGTTTTATATTGGTGCCACTTTGGGTAATGTTTTAGCGCCGTGGCTAAACCTACCCTTTGCCTTTTTGGCGGGATTAGGTTTTGTGGCGGTATTTGCTGGCGCGGCGAATACGCCGATTACATCTACTTTGATGGCGATAGAAATGTTTGGTGCAGAAATTGGCGTGTATGCCGCGTTAGCCTGCGTAATCAGTTATTTGTGCTCGGGGCACACTGGCATTTACCGCTCGCAGCGAGTGGTTTATGGCAAGCACCAAGCTTTGCTTGAGGGGATTAAACTCAGCGAAATTGCGGCTTATTACGCGTCTAAAAAAACAAAATCTTAAAAAAGAACTGTAGCCACAAAAAACACAGACAAGGGTAAAAGTGAGAAAAAAATGAGAAGTTTAACGGCTTATGCAAAAGCTTAAAGCGCGTGCTTCTGTGCTCTCATTTGTCTTAGTGTTTACAGACGTTTTAGATTTTTCCTTTGGAACCTTCTATGGATTATTCAGTTTTATTGGCTCAAAGTGGTTTGGAGCGCTTTGATGCTCAGGTTTTGTTTCAGCACGCTACAGGTAAAAACCGCGCTTGGCTGATTGGACATGGGCAGGATGAAGTAGAGGCGGCACACGCTGCGGCATTTAATTTACTGGCGGCTCGTCGTAGCAAAGGCGAGCCGGTGGCGTATATCGTTGGCACGCGCGAGTTCTTTGGCCGTGATTTTGTGGTGAGCCCAAGCGTACTTATCCCAAGGCCAGATACGGAGCTGCTGGTAGAGCTGGCTTTAGAGCGGGCGGCCGAAGGGGCTGTGGTTTTGGATTTGGGCACAGGCTCGGGCTGTATACCGATCACCATTAAACTAGAGCGCCCAGATCTGGATGTCAGTGCGGTGGATCTATCCCCAGCCGCATTGCTGGTGGCGCAAACCAATGCTAGCCGCTTGGATGCGGCTGTACGTTTTTACCAATCGGATTGGTATCAAGCTATAGGCGCAATGCGCTTTGATATGATTGTTTCTAATCCGCCATATATTGAGCAAAACGATCAGCATCTAAGCCAAGGCGATTTACGCTTTGAGCCGCGTAGCGCGCTATCCGATGAGGGCGATGGCTTGGTGCATATCCGCAGGATTATCGCCGGGGCTAGGCAGCACTTGAACAAGAATGGCTGGCTATTATTAGAGCACGGCTGGGATCAAGCCGAACCTAGCCGAGCATTATTAGCTGCCGCAGGGTTTACAGCCGTACAAAGTTGGCGGGATCTAGCTGGGATAGAGCGCGTGAGCGGCGGAAAACTTTAATTCGATCATTACAGACGGCAAGAGCCAAAGCTTGCCGCAATTTTTTCATAAAAGTACAATACCCGAGTAAATCTATCAGGTATCACAAAGGAAACACTATGAGCACGCAAGATCTGATTCGCCAGCAAGTAACTGAAAACGCCGTTGTTTTATATATGAAAGGCACGCCCACTTTCCCACAGTGTGGTTTCTCTGCTGGTGCGGTGCAAATGCTTAAAAACTGTGGCGTATCGTTTGCTGCGGTCAATGTGCTGGCAGATGCCGATATTCGCCAAGGCATTAAAGAATATGCCAACTGGCCTACTATTCCTCAGCTCTATATCAAGGGCGAGTTTGTAGGTGGTTCCGACATTATGAAAGAGCTGTTCGCTACGGGCGAGCTGCAAAAAATGCTGGAAGGTATTCCAGAGTAATAGCAGGGGCACGGCACGCCGTGCCCATTAGGCTGTAATTTTTTCATCCATCCGTTTACGCACGGCCAGCATCAAAGCTTCGCGGCGATAGGGCTTATGCAAGATTTCCCCAAAGAGTGTTTCGGAGCGATCGCTGGAGCTATTTTTGTGTGGATAACCTGATGTAAGTAGCACCGCTATATGGGGGCAAGACTCGACAATATCCTGCGCTAAAGTGACGCCATCCATGCCGCCCGGCATTACAATATCAGAAAGTAGCAAATCCACTTTGCCCGCATGTTCTAGTTTATCTAAAGCATCCATACCATTTTTAGCCTGAATGACGCTGTAGCCAAAAGTAGTTAAATGCTCAGCAGTGACTTCTCTTAAATCGACTTCATCATCCACTAATAAAATCGTTTCCTTGCCGCCCTGTATTGGCAGATGTCTGGAGGCGGGTTCAATTATATTGATATTTTGAACCGCATCAATGGGTAAAAAAATATGGAACATCGTGCCAATCCCCTGCTCGCTATAAACACGAATATGGCCGTGTAATTGTTTTACAAAACCGTAAACCATGGCCAGTCCTAAGCCGGTGCCATTTTCGGTTTTAGTACTAAAAAAAGGCTCAAAAACTCGCTCGCAAACATCAGCAGACATTCCTTTTCCATTGTCATTGAACTCAAGTAATAAATAGGCTTGATTATCTAAGTTAATATCTTTGCAATGATTGAATATTTCTGGTCGCCAATGATGCAGATAAATCACAATGTCGCCACCCGTATCTGGCATAGCATCACGGGCATTAATGGCTAAATTAATAAGTGCATTTTCAAATGCAGTAGCATCTAATGTGATTAAAGGGAGATTAGGTTCAATAAAAGTATTAATATTAATATCGGCCCCTAGCGTACGTTTTAATAGCCCTAAAACTTCTTCAATTAAGCCCCCAACTGATTTTGGTTTTATTTCATTTAAAGGTAAGGGGCTTTTTCTAGAGAGCTGTAATAGCCGCCGAGTAATATCAGAGCCACGCATTGCCGCATTGATTGCACTTTGCTGGCGCTCCATTGCTTTTGCATTGCCTTGTAGGGCAGGCTCAATAAAATCAAGATTAGCAATGATAATGCCGAGTAAGTTATTAAAATCATGGGCAAGCCCACCTGATAGCTGGGATAAAGCATCCATTTTTTGCGATTGAATCAGCTGGGCTTGTACTTTTTTTCTTTCGCTAATGTCTCGAACGATGCCGGTAAACATTCGCTCATTGCCTAATTTCCATTCCGAGATAGACAAATCTAAGGGGATAAGTTGTCCATTTTTATTTTTCCCCATTACTTCACGGCCAATGCCTATTATTTTTGCATCGCCAGTGTTTAAATAGTTGTCTAAGTATTGATCATGCTGGCTATGTTCTGACTCTTGCATTAATAATCTTATATTTTTATGCATAACTTCGGCGGCGGTATAACCAAATATATGTTCAGCTGCGCCATTGAACAAAAACATTGTGCCTTTGGAGTCAATCAAGATAATGCCATCTGCCGCACTCTTTAAAATTGAATTTAGTTTTGAGTCTTGTTCTTTTAATTGTGATTCTTTTTGTTTTATTTCAGAAATGTCTGAGATAAATCCATGCCATAAGATACTACCGTCATCTAGAGCCTCAGGCTGTGCATTGCCGAGCATCCAATGTAGGCTTTGGTCAGGAAAGATCGTGCGGTATTCCAGCTGCCAAGGCTCTCCCGTTTTTGCTGATTCCAAAATGGAGCTGTTTAACTCATTAATATCCTCTGGGTGGATTAAATTAAATAATACTTGCGCATCTTCTAGGATTTCTTCTGGTGAAACTAAAAAGAGGTCTCGAATGCCTTCGCTGCAATAGGGGAAATAACTTTTACCCGTTTTTTCTAATTTAAATTGGTAAATCATTCCTGGGACATTGCTGGTTAGCTTTTGTATTTCTTCTAATAATTGTGCTGTTTTTTTTGCTGATTTTTCTATCGTTTTCTCAGTTATTTTTCTTTCTGATTCATCATGCTGAGTACTTACAAAGTGTGTGATTTCTTGTTGTGCATTAAAGATAGGTATGATGGATATTTCGTTCCAATAATGGCTACCATCTTTGCGGTAATTAATGATTTCGCCATGAAAAGGTTGGCCATTTTTAAGTGCAGTACGGATCTTTTCAATGATAATTGGACTAGATAATGGGCCTTGCATAAACGTGCATTTTTTTCCTATAACTTCATTCTGCTTTATACCATTGGTATCTTCAAAGGCTTTGTTTGCATAAATTATTTTATAATCTACAGATGTAATAAGCACCGCTTGGGAGATGGAGTCTAATGCTTGATTGCTCAGTACAAGCTTATTTAAGTGGGCTTTAAGTTCTGCTTCGGCTTTGTTTTTATAGTAAATTAATCCGGCAATCACTTGGCCCAATAAGGCAAAGCCTAGCAAGGTATACATCATATCGGGATGATGGCTGGGAGATAGGTAAATCATGATTGCAGAAGTTAGCACAAGCCCTGCTGTGGCGACACTGCCTAAATGAAAACCTGCCCAAATAATTAATAAGGGTAAAACGATAGAAAGTGCGCTTGAGTGCCCTTCTAGATCGGGGGCGCTGGCAATATATAAAACTGGCAATGCAATTGCTAGTAAGATGAGCGCTTCCTTGGGGTGCTGTTTTAACGGAAGCCACGCCCAGAGTTGTATTTCTTTTTGCCAACGGCTTTTGCTTGCATTCACAGAAAAAAAATCATCTTTCATGATGGCTACCTCTTTATGAGGGGCTGGCTCAAATATATCCGTCTATGGTTTAGAAAAAAATAATATTGTCTGTTTTATCTTCAATTGCTATTAATATCTCTTCCTCCGTGTTTTTTATCAGTAGTGAGCCTAGGTCGGCTCGAATGCCACTAAATTTTGTATTTAGTGAAAAACCTGCGTCATAGAGCGTAGCGGCGGTTTGCGATGCTTCTTCTATGAGCTTAGTAAAGTGCAATTCTTGTTCATGACTTAAGCCAAGTGTTGCGACGGAATTTTCTATTTGTTGCTTTAAACTTGCAAAGAGCAGGCACGAATTCGATTGCTGTATTTTGTAATCACTTTCTAGTTCTTTAACGAGTTCTTGCATATCGCTAATTGCTTTTTTTGCATTATTGCTTTGTAGGGTTAGGCGTTGTTGGGTTGTAATGGCATGAATGCGGTTTTCTGTGGCTTCGGTGATAATGGCGGCATGGTCGCGGATTCGAGCTGCAAAATCAGGGTTGTTTTGTGGTAAGTTTTTGATTTGTAGGGTAATGCTTGGGTAATTAATAATAAGCCGGTGCCCATATTCAAAGATACGAGGATTATCGTGGGATAAGGTGCGGAGTATTTCTGCTTCTAATGGGCTAGAGCGGCCTTCGCTATTGAGCGTTTTTTGTTCATTTTGGGTACGAACTTGTGCAGAGACATTTAAATCAAAACCATAAGAAAAGGTAGAAATCAGTACTTTTAATAGTGATTCAATATCTGGGCTACTCATTGCACGTTTGATAAAATTAATGACGGTACTCATTTCTCCTGAGTTAGAAATGGCACTTATCGCGGTGTCCGTCGCGGTTTTGAGCGAGCCTTTTAGGCGTTCAGAATCGCTTATAATATGTTGGAGTAATTCAATTTTGCGGCGCAACTCAGCCATGCGAAATGGCTTAGGTAAAAAATCATCCGCTCCTGAGGCATAGGCATTTTGGCGGGTTTCTAAGCTATCTGAGCCAGAAATAAAAACAACTCGCACTTCGGGGTGTTTTTCACGCGCTAGCAGGCAAACAGAATAGCCATTGATGTCGGGTAAATTAATATCCAGTAATATAATATTGGGATGAAAATTGCTGACAATATTTAAGGCATCTATCCCGCTATCCGCCTCCATGATCTCTACATCACCCGCTAAGCCATCTTTAATCAGGTTGCGGAATTCTTGTTCATCATCGACGATCAATATTTTAGTTTTCATTAGTCTTAGCCTTCTCGTGGCTTACGCATATATTTTATGTAAATAATTTACAAAGAATATATGAGGTTATTTGTGTGAAAACTTAAATATAGCCAATGATTTCCTTTCTATTTACCCGTTGTGATGTACGGTATTTTTTACAAAAGCTTTCTATTTAAGAAATTTTTGTGGGCAAAAAACGCTTGCACATTAAATTAGCGGTGGGCTTGTTTCAATAAAGGAAGGGCGCTCTGCTATTTGATTATAAAAATGGAGGAGGTTGGGATAGTTCGCGTGCCAGCCTTGCTTGGGTAGGCGAAAGTCTAGATAGGCGAGGGTGCAGCCTAAGGCTATATCGGCCAAAGAAAATTGCTCGCTACCCCACCATTTTTTCTCATCCAGCTCTGCCGCAATCGAGGCTAGGCCGCGCTCTATTTTGGCTTGCTGATGGGCCACCCATTCCTGTGATTGCTGTTGTGCTGGTCTTAGGCTTTCTTGCCGGATTAACACCGCTGCGTCACTAATGCCATCGGCTAATGCTTCGCGGCGTTTCACATTAATGGCTTGTCTTTGCTCATTGGGGATGAGCTTGCCAACAGGGGTGCTGTGATCTAAGAAATCAACAATCACCCGTGAATCATAAAGCGTTCTACCGTCGTCCACCATCAGGATGGGCACTTTGCCTAGCGGGTTAAGCTCGGGGATATTGCTGCCTGCAGCACTAGGATTGTCTTCAATAATCTGATATTCGATGCATTTTTCAGCTAGAACGATGCGTACCTTACGGCCGAAAGGGCTGGTATATGAGGTGATCAGTTTCATGCAGTCTGAGTGGTAATGGGTTAGAGCTTGATCTTAGCCGTTTGTCTGCGCTGAAACTAGATTTGTTGTTTGAATACAACGAGTTTGTTGGGCGGGTAAGCCAACCCGCCCAGAGTCGCTTTTTAAGAAGCAGCCATAATGGCTTCTACTTCAGCTGCGGTACGGGCGATGTGCGGCCCAAGAATGTGGCTGCCGGTTTCAGTAATCAGTACGTTATCTTCGATGCGAATGCCGCCAAAGTCTTGGTATTCTTCAAATTTAGCATAGTTGATCATATCGCTATGGCGGCCTTCGGCTTTCCAGGTGGCGATCAGCGCGGGGATAAAGTAAATGCCCGGCTCTACCGTAATCACCATGCCTGCTTTCAGCTGTTTGCCAAGTCGTAAGTAGCCCATGCCAAACAGTTTGCTGCGCTCTACGCCCTCACCGTAGCCAACTAGGTTTTCGCCCAAGCTTTCCATATCGTGCACGTCCAGCCCAATCTGGTGGCCAAGGCCGTGCGGGAAAGCGATGGCGTAGGCGCCGGATTCCACGATGTCATCCACATTGCCATTAAAAAAGCCTAGCTTGCTCATGCTTTCAACCATAACTTTTGCGGCAAGTTTATGTGCGGCGAGATACGGCAGGCCAGGCTTGAGCGCGGCAATTGCCTTGGTTTGCATCGCCAGCACCGTGTCGTACAACTCGCGCTGGCGTGGGCTGAATTTGCCCCCACTGGAATGGTGCGGGTGATATCGCTGGCGTAACCACCGCTAGATGTTGCGCCGGTATCGTTCAGTACCAGATCACCTTTTTGCAGTTTTTGATGGTGGTGATGGTTATGCAGCACTTCGCCATTTCTGGAGAAGATACTTGGGTAGGCAAGCTGCAAATCATGGCTGCGTACAATGCCTTCCATCAAGCCAACCACTTGGTGCTCAAGCACATTGGCTTGTGAGGCACGCATCGCCGCGTGATGTACATCGCGGGTAATGGCCAGCACGGTTTCCATTTCTTTGATTTCATCGGCTGATTTAATTTCGCGTTGAGCGATGACTTGTTGGGCGAGAGCGGTAGAAAACGCCGCTTTAACTGCCGCGCTGCTACAGCTCAGTAAGTTTGCTAATTCAAGAATTGTTTCTCCGCGATAAGGGGCAAGGTATTGCACTTGAATGCCTGCCGCTTGGGCGGTTGCCAGGCGCTGTTTTAATTGAGCATAAGGCTGGCTTTGTGTAATGCCTGCAGCGGTTGCGCGCTCGCTTAATGAAGGCTGTGGGCCGGTCCAAACGATATCAGCTACTTCGGCCTCATTGCCAAATAAGGTAACACTGTCATTTGCCGTATCAATCAGCCCAGCAAGGCCTGGCTCGTTCAGGCCAAAGTAATAGCGGAAATTACTGTCTTGGATAAACGGAAAAATATTATCCGTGTAATTCATCGGCGAATCGACGTTACCAAGCAGCAAAATCAGGCTGTCCGGCAAGCTAGTAGCAAGGGTATCACGACGCTGGCGGTAGATTTCTGGGGCAAACATAGTGTTCTCCATAACAAGTTAGGACGTATCTTAACTGATGTTACGCAGGCCTTTAGGTGGAATGCGCTCTGCAGCTGATTGAGAAAATCCTAACCCATTGATTTTTCATAATGGGTGCGTAACATCAGATCTTAATAGAAATCGTGTTTTATTTAGTGTTGAAAACCCAAATTTTGAAGTGCTGATCTGTACTTAATGACAAGGGCTTACGTTAGTTGGCGGTACCTTGCTCTACAGAGAATAAAGAGCTTCATAGAGCCTCTTTTTACTGTTGCAAAGCTTTAAATTTAAAGCTTTGCAGCGATAATCCTCACTCAACTTTCTGTCTTTTGAAGTTTGTTTTTCCGTAAGTCGAAGTCGTTCCTAGCTATGCGGATATTGCTCTGTGGTTCAAGCTTTGGAAAGGGGGATTAGAACGACTAGCGCATTACCTGCTGCCAATCCTGCTCAAAGTAATGTACCAATTTTTGGTTGTTGAGACGATTAGCTTCTACCGGCCATGGCTTCATATCGGCTGGGAAGGTGAACATCAGTCTGGTGACTTCTCCATCCAAAAAGCGCATTGGTTCGGTGTATTGGGTGGGCGGGGTGTAGTGGCCTTTTTTGTCGGCCAGAATAAAGCCCCACTCACCAAAAGACGGCACGTAGGCGTGGTAGGGGTAGGTGTGAAAGCCTGCTTCTTTTAGCGTGGCATCAATGCACCAGAAGGAGCGAGGGGCAAAATAGGGCGAGGTGGATTGGACCACTAAAAGGCCGTTTTCGCTGAGATGACGCGCCATGAGGCGATAGATAGGCACCGAATAGAGTTTGCCAAGCCCAAAATTGGATGGGTCGGGAAAATCCACAATGATGGCATCAAATTGCTCGGTATTTTGTTCCAGCCATTGGCCCGCATCGGCATTAATAATATGCACTTTAGGGTTGATAAACGCGCCTTGGTTTAGTTTGACTAGTGGCTCTGAATGGCTAAATAGATCGGTCATTGCGGGGTCTAAATCCACTAAGGTAATCTGCTGGATATTCTTGTGCTTGAGCACTTCTCGAGCCGCTAGCCCATCGCCTCCCCCAGAATCAGCACGCGCTTGGCCCATGGCAGTTTCTCTAATGTGGGGTGAACCAAGGCCTCGTGATAGCGGTGCTCGTCACGGCTGGAAAACTGCAGATTACCGTTGATATGCAGGCGTAAATCATCTTTCCATTTGGTGACCACTAAGCGCTGGTAAGGCGTGGTTTGGGCATGAATAATTTCGTCCCCAAACAGGCCGCGCTCAGACCACTGGGTCAGGCGATCCGCGTAGCAAAAGCCCCCTATCAATAGCACTAGCACGATGGCCGCACGGGTTTGCTTGGCACGGTGCGCTTTAATTTCATGCTGAAAAGTATGCGTTGCCCAAAGGGCCACCGCGGCATTGAGTAAGCCAAATAGCAGGGCGGTGCGGGCCATGCCCAGCTTCGGTGCAAGCACTAAGGGGAATAATAAGGAAACGACCAGCGCTCCTAGATAATCAAAAGTCAGTACTCGACTAACGATTTCGGCAAAGTCTGGCTTATCCTCCCCTTGCCGATTTAATATCCGCATCACTAGCGGAATCTCCATCCCTACCAGTACACCAATTAAAAATACCAGCACATAAAGTACGGTGCGAAACGGCGTGCCCATCCAAGCAAATACTAAAAACAGTAGCGTAGCCGATAGCCCCCAAGTAAGCCTACCAATAACTCAATATCAATAAAGCAGGCGAGGGTATCCTCTTCTTTTACGTACTTAGATAGATGCGATCCCACCCCCATCGCAAACAAATAGCAGCCTATGATGGAGGAGAATTGTAATATTGAATCGCCCAGCAAATAGCTAGCCAATGCCCCTGCGATTAATTCATAAGCGAGGCCGCATGAGGCGACGATAAAGACTGATAAAATTAAAATACGCTGCTGTAATGTTTGGCTTGGGATGGGTTTCATTTAGAATGGGCTAACCTTTCGTAGGTGTTACATTTGCTGATATTGTACTTCATGTGAAAGGCAGGCTGGTTTTAAGTAAAGGGCGAGGCATCAGTGCCCCTACAGATATTATTTTTAAAGGATGATTAAATGCTGACGGCCTTAATTCATTATCTGATCTATATGCTCAGTGGCCTTGGGCTATTGACGCTATTTGTACTGGTGTATACCAAGGTTACACCTTATGACGAATTTGCATTGATTCGCCAGGGATGCTTATCCGCCGCTTTATCTTTGGGCGGCGCGCTGCTAGGGTTTTCGCTAACGCTGGCCGCCAGCGTGATGCACAACGCTAGCTTTGATATGTTTATTTTCTGGGCCTTTTGCGCGATGGTAGTGCAAATTATTGCGCATCTATTTTTATCTAAACTATTACCGAATATGAATCAGAATTTAATTGAAAACAATGTCGCAATGGGGGCCTTAATGGGCGCTTTATCGTTGGCCATTGGTTTGATTAATGCGGGTTGTTTGTCCTGATCTGCCATGCTCATTGTTAAACCACAGAGAATGGCAGTTTTAAATCGGGGATACTCCACGATTTAAAGCATTGCTTATAAGGTAAGGGCTTGGGTATTTCATCATTAGATGAAGCTTTACATTTTTCACAAAATATTTTGCATGATTGCTCTGTGAAACGCTGTGGTTCAAAGTTTTGCAATCGTTATAAAATTACTTATTTGTTTAATGTGCTAATCCTAGGAGCGCATCATGGGTCTCGGTTCTTTTATTAAGAAGCAGTTTATCGATGTTTTGCAGTGGAATGAAGATCAAGACGGTGTGCTGGCTTGGCGCTTTCCGATGCAAGATTTTGAAATTCAAAATGGCGGCAGCCTTACTGTGCGCGATTCGCAGCTGGCTTTGTTTGTTAACGAAGGCCAAATTGCAGATCAATTTGCGCCAGGCTTGCATAAGCTGGTTACACAGAATATGCCTCTGCTGACCAACTTAAAAAACTGGGACAAGCTGTTTGATTCGCCGTTTAAATCAGACGTGTATTTCTTTAGCACTCGCACTCAGCTAGGCCGTAAATGGGGCACGCCTCAGCCCATTACCATTCGGGATAACGATTTTGGCATGGTGCGCTTGCGTGCTTTTGGCGTGTTTTCTTACAAATTGGTCGATCCTGTACTGTTTTTTAAGGAAATCAGCGGCACGCGTGAGCAATACACCCGTGATGAAGTAGAGCTACAACTGCGCAATCTTGTGGTCTCCACCATGAGCAGCGCAATTGGCGGCTCTGGTGTGCCATTTTTAGATATGGCGGGCAATCAGGGCTTGATGGGCGAGAAAATCAAAGAAGCCTTAATCCCTGTGTTTGGTAAATACGGTCTTGAGTTAGATAATTTTGCCGTTGAAAACATCTCCCTACCCGAAGAGCTGCAAAAAGCCATCGATACCCGTATCTCGATGGGCATGATGGGCGATCTGGGTAAATACACCCAGTATCAGGTGGCGCAAAGCATTCCGCTGGCGGCGCAAAACGAGGGCGGGCTAGCAGGAATCGGTGCGGGCCTTGCTGCGGGCGTTGGTGTTGGGCAGGTGATGGCAGATGCGATGAAAAGCAGTATTAATCCAGCCGCCGCACCCGTAGTTGCTCCTGCCGTGGCACCTATTGCAGCCTCTGCTGCAGATAATCCTCAGGCCAAGCTGGCATCGTTGAAAGGCTTGCTTGATCAAGGATTAATATCTCAGGCGGATTACGACACAGCTAAGGCTGAAGTGATTAAAAAACTGGTGGGTTAAAAAAACCGTAGCCCCAGAGTGCGGGTAGAACACTGAGGACATACACAGGGTTTAGTTTTTCTTTGTGAAACTCAGTGTTCTCGGTGGTGCAGGATTTTAGTTTTAAGTTTGTTGAAATTTTTTTAATCATCAGGTTCCATTTATGTACACAGCTGCCTGCCCAAGTTGTGGGGCGCCCGTTTCATTTCGTTCTGCCGCATCGGTGATGGCGGTATGCGAGTATTGCCAGAGCACTTTGCTTAGAAACGCGGATGAGATCAAAGACATCGGCAAAATGTCGAGCGCTTTGGAAGACTATTCGCGGATTCAGATTGGCACCAGCGGGCAATATCAGGGCCAAGGCTTTAATGTAGTGGGGCGGATTCAGCTGCGTTACGACGCAGGCTTTTGGAACGAGTGGTATCTGTTCTTTGATGACGGCAGTGCGGCTTGGCTGGCTGACGCTTCTGGCCAATATATGCTGACCAAGAGCTTAGGCGCGGCGGTGGATGCGCCAGCCTTTGCCAATATCCAGCCAGACATGGCGTATTTATATGATAAGCGTAGCTATGCTTTTTCTGATGTACGCACGGCGCAGTGCGTGTCTGGTGCGGGGGAGCTGCCATTTACCGTTGGCAAGGGCTATGTGGCCAAGGTGGTGGATGCTCGGCATGCTGCGCGTTTTATTACACTTGATTACTCGCAGGGCGCACCTGAGCTATTTGTGGGCGAGGCCGTCAATCTTGCTGATTTAAAGTGTCAGCTATTGCGCAGTGACGATCAAATTACAGAAAGCGCGGGGCGGCTGGCTGGCAAAAACAATGTACTTGATTGCCCAAGCTGCGCTAGCCCGTTGAAATATATTGCAGGGATGGCGATGCAGCTGGTTTGCCCCGCCTGCCATATGGAAGTGGATTGCGCCGGTGATAAAGCGATTGCTATCGGAAAGGCGAGGCAGCTAGAGGCGTTTCATAGCACTTTGCAGCTGGGCGACACCGCTACCATTGAGAATAAAAAATGGCTGTTGATCGGTCTGATGCGCTGCAGTGAAGAGGGCGAGGTAGATGGCGACTGGACCGAATACCTGCTCTATCACGCCAGCCTTGGCTTTATGTGGTTGGTAGAAAGCCAGCAAGGCTGGGATCAGATTGAGGTGTTAAACCAATGGCCAGAGATGCACAATGCCGCGCAGGCCATGCTCAATGGCAAAAAGTATCGCAAGTTATTCGATTACAACGCCCACGTCACTTATGCTGCTGGCGCTTTTAACTGGCGGGTGCATGTGGGGGATAAAACCGCGTTCACTGATTACGATCTAAATGGCGTGCGCTTATCTAAAGAGCGTAGCCCTAGTGAAGTCACGTGGTCTAGGGCCAAGCGAATCAGTAGCGAGCTAGTAGGGCAATGGTTTGCTAAGCCTATCGCGTCTTTTGCCAGCGGAGATGCCAGCCCCAGCTCAATTAAAAGTTTAGCCATTATGTTTACTGCGCTGTTAATGGTGATTAATTTACCTCTGCTGATATTTAATGGTTTTGGTGGAATTTGGTTATTGTTTTTTGCCTTGGTTTTGGTTTGGTTACCTGCTCGCTAGGGTCAGTTGACGTTTCATTCGCCATTGTGCTGAGCCGGAAAACGGCCAGGCACAAGGCATGTGACGAAGGCAATAACGGGTTATTGTCGAGGAGCATAACTCAGTGAATGGCCATTTTCTCCTTGTTCAGCCCCAAAAATGAGCCAAACGCAGCCGTGAATGAAACGTCAACAGACCCTAGGCCGTGCCTCTATATTTTTAAATATTTGGAGTTGTGAATTGAAACCTAGCTTTTATAAAGCATATTGCCTCGTGATTATCGGCATTTGTACGCTCATAAATGTCACCTCTGGTAGCAGTGGCAGTGGCTCTTCATCGAGGGGCTGGACTAGCGGTAGCAGTGGGAGTAGTAATTGGGGCGGCGGCGGCGGCGGACATAAATGAGCGTCCCAAAAACACCCGCTGTGGTCACAATATAAGGGACTAGCGTATAAAAATTATCTTTTTACATATTAAATACATGCCGAATAGGTATTTTAAATCGCACTTTGTCTTGTTTAGAAGTATGGGTTTTTTGAGGTTTTTATGAGTTTAGGACGTCATATTCTTGCTGATTTATCCGGGATCGAGCCGGTTCTACTGGCAGATCCAGTCAAAATTGAGCAGATATTAAGAAGCGGCGCAGAGGCGGGTAATGCCACCGTGCTGGCTGGACACTTTCACCATTTTGGCCTTGAGTTAGGAGTAACCGGCGTATTACTGTTGATGGAGTCACATTTATCGATTCATACTTGGCCCGAGCATGGCTATGCCGCAGTGGATATCTTTATGTGCGGTGAGGCTGAGGCCGATGCGGCATTAATTTCTCTGATCGCCGCGCTTTCCCCAGCATGGCAAAAAATCAATAAACATGAGCGCAGCTCGTCGTCTGTGGTTTAAGTTTCCCGTATTGAGCAAATTAGCTTTATAGATAAACAATTTGGGCTGCGCATCAGGCGGAGTGAGGTATGTTCAAATTAAAACTAATCTGGCTATGCGGATTATTTAGCGGGCATACGTTTGCTGAAGCGCCATTGCGTATTGCCGTACAAGAGCGAAATACACCTAAGTTTATTTTTTATGGTGAGTTGCAACGTATTTCTCATTCTTACGAGAATAATTTCTAAGCGTGAGCTCGAGGCGAGTGAGGCGGCTGACACGTTTCTCTTGCGACTGATTCAGATTAAGTTTTTTTCATACCAAGGCTTACTGCGGTTCACTACTTTGACCACCAAGAGCATGACCGGCACTTCAATCAATACTCCCACCACGGTGGCTAATGCTGCGCCAGAATGAAAGCCAAATAAACTAATTGCTGCCGCCACTGCCAGCTCAAAAAAGTTAGATGCGCCGATGAGTGCCGATGGGCAGGCGATATTGTGTTTTTCGCCTAGCGCTCGATTTAGCCAGTAGGCCAGCCCTGAATTAAACAGTACTTGAATCAGGATCGGCACGGCTAATAAGGCGATGACCAGTGGCTGCTCAATAATGGCTTTGCCCTGAAAAGCAAACAGTAAAACCAGCGTGGCTAATAGCGCGCTAATCGACCAAGGGCCAATTTTAGTCATGGCTGTATCAAAGGCGGCGGGGCCTTGTGCCAGTAAAGATTTGCGCAATAGCTGGGCGATCATAACAGGCGCGACGATATACAAAACCACCGAGGTAATGAGCGTGGCCCAAGGCACAATAATTGCCGATATACCTAGCAAAAACGCGACTAGTGGCGCAAATGCCACTACCATAATGCTGTCGTTTAAGGCGACTTGGCTTAGCGTAAACAGCGGGTCGCCATGCGTTAGTTTGCTCCAGACAAATACCATGGCTGTGCATGGCGCGGCGGCCAGCAAGATTAATCCGGCGATATAGCTATCGATTTGCTCAGCGGGCAGGTAAGGGGCAAACAGCACACGGATAAACAACCACGCTAAAAACGCCATCGAAAAAGGCTTTACCAGCCAGTTTACAAACAGCGTGACTCCAATTCCTTTGACGTGTTTACGCACCTCGCTCAGTGCCGAAAAATCGACCTTAATCAGCATCGGGATAATCATAATCCAGATCAGCATGCCTACAGGTAGGTTGACGTTAGAGAGCTCCATTGCGCCAATGGCCTGAAAAATGCTGGGTAAAAATTGCCCCAAAGCAATTCCCGCAATAATGCACAAAAAGACCCAGATCGTAAGATAGCGCTCAAAAACGCTCATCTCAGTTGTTTTACTGGTGTTTTCTAACACGATACATCCTTCTGGATTGAGCAAGAGACAGACGGATCAAAGCACTGCTCTGGATGGCCTTCGCAGCATTCTGCGCTTAGAAACGAGATTAGCTCCTGCATCAGGGGCAGGTTTGCTCGATAGCGCATATAGCGCCCTTCCTGCTCCACTGTAATCAGCTTGGCTTGCGCCAGTGCTTTTAGGTGAAAAGACGTATTAGTAGCGGGCAGCCCCAAAGCCGCCGCGATATCCCCTGCCACCATGCCCTTATCGCCCTGCTTAACCAGCAGGCGATACGCGTCTAGCCGTACACCGGAAGAGAGCGATTCAAAAATGGTAGTTGCGATTATTTTTTCCATATTTCAACTATACAATAATATTTGAAATATTGCATTGATGTGTTTAGTATGACGTTGAACTTCTTAAGGGCAAAATAATGGCGATTAAAGTAGGCATTAATGGTTTTGGCCGAATGGGGCGTTTGACCTTACGTGCAGCTTGGGGCTGGCCAGAGCTTGAGTTTGTGCAGATTAACGATCCGGCTGGTGACGCTGCCACGCTGGCGCATTTGCTCAACTTTGATTCTGTACATGGGCGTTTTGCTCATGAAGCTATAAGCGATGGTGATGATATTGTGATTGGTGGGCAGCAGATTAAAACCATCCGCAACAGCGCCATTGCAGATACCGACTGGTCGGGCTGCGATGTGGTGATAGAGGCCTCGGGCAAAATGCGGAGTACCGCTCTGCTGCAAGCCTATTTAGACCAAGGTGTAAAACGCGTCGTGGTGACTGCGCCAATCAAAGAAGCTGGGGTGTTGAATATAGTAATGGGGGTTAATGATCATTTATACGATCCGAGCATTCACCGCATTGTGACCGCTGCCAGCTGCACCACCAATTGCCTTGCCCCAGTGGTGAAAGTGATTCATGAGCAGCTGGGTATTCGCCACGGCAGCATGACAACAATCCATGATTTAACCAATACCCAGACTATTATCGATGCACCACATAAAGACCTGCGCCGCGCTCGCTCTTGCGGCACCAGCCTGATTCCGACTTCAACAGGCTCGGCGGCCGCTATTACCGAGATTTTCCCTGAGCTGAAAGGCCGCCTTAATGGCCACGCAGTACGCGTGCCATTGACCAATGCATCGCTCACTGATTGTGTTTTTGAGCTGGAACGCGCAACGACAGCTGAAGAGGTGAATAGCCTGCTGAAAGTAGCGTCCCAAACTTATCTGAAAGATATTCTGGGCTATGAAGAGCGCCCACTGGTATCGGTAGATTACCGAGGAGACGCTCGCTCATCCATTATCGATGCGCTCTCTACTATGGTGATTAACGGCACGCAGCTTAAGCTCTACGCTTGGTATGACAATGAATGGGGCTATGTAAACCGCACCGCAGAGCTGGTGAAAAAAGTGGGGCTTATAGAGGGGGGGGGGCTAAGCGGTTGGTGCTGGGTGTAACCCGCTATGATGTTCTGCTTTTGGTATGTTTATTTTTGAAGGGGAACCACTGCATGGATCTCACTTTCTCGCTTCGGCGTGCTTGAATGGGCTTTAAAACCCTAAGCCATGAGTCGCGATAAAACTTAGATTATTTGGTTTGAAAATGGCTGAAAACCAAGTGAACGGCTGAGTTCAACATCTGTATTTATCTGTGAAACTCTGTGCCCTTTGTGTTCTCTGTAGGGCCAGATTTGGGTTTATATTTTGTAAGATCAATTATTTATACGGAACACGATGCTCTCCCCACAAATCCGCCAATATCTCATCATTACCGGTAATTACTGGGCGTTTACCCTAGCGGACGGGGCGCTCAGGATGTTGGTGGTGCTGCATTTCCATCAGTTGGGGTTTTCGCCGCTGAGTCTTGCTATGCTGTTTTTGTTTTATGAGATTTTTGGTGTGATCACTAATTTGGTTGGCGGTTGGGTGGGCGCGCGGGTTGGTCTGAATAAAACCATGAATATTGGCCTAGCGTTGCAAGTACTGGCTTTACTTGCGCTTACCGTCCCAGTAGGCATGTTGACGGTGGCTTGGGTGATGGCGGCGCAAGCGCTATCAGGTATCGCCAAAGATTTAAATAAAATGAGTGCTAAAAGCAGTATTAAAGCACTGTTGCCTAAAGGCGCGGAAGGGCGGCTCTATCAGTGGGTGGCGCTGTTAACTGGCTCTAAAAATGCTTTAAAAGGCGTAGGATTCTTTTTGGGTGGCGCTTTGCTATCTGCATTGGGGTTTACTGGGGCGATCTGGCTGCTGGCCTCAGTATTGTGCTTGGTTTGGCTGGCTAGCATGTTCTCTTTAAAAGAAGATCTAGGTAAGGCAAAAAACAAGCCTAAATTTGCGGATGTTTTTTCTAAAAGTAGGCCGGTGAAGGTGCTATCGCTGGCGCGGTTGTTTTTGTTTGGTGCTCGCGATGTCTGGTTTGTGGTGGCTCTGCCGGTGTATATGGCTACTCAACTGGGTTGGAGCGATTGGCGTATCGGGGCGTTTTTTGCTGCTTGGGTCATTGCATACGGCATCGTGCAATCCTTCGCTCCCCTTGTGACTGGTAAGCATCCCGACGGTAGATCGGCACTGTACTGGGCCCTGGCGCTGGCCATCATTCCCGCCGTGATCAGCTTGAGCTTATCGGTGCAAGCTGTATTGCTGTTGGGGCTGGCGGTGTTTGGCGTGCTGTTTGCGATTAATTCATCATTGCACAGCTATTTAATCGTTAGCTACGCCAAGGAAGACGGCGCATCGCTGGATGTTGGCTTTTACTATATGGCCAATGCGGTAGGGCGGTTGATAGGCACGGTTTTATCAGGCTGGATCTACCAAATCGCAGGCCTTGCCGCTTGCTTGTGGATATCGGCAGTCTTTGTGGCTATAGCGGCGTTGATATCACTGGCCTTGCCTATTTTCGTAGCGAAAGCGCAAAAAATGTAGGGTGGACACGTTTTTGTGCCCACGCGTGGCGGCTCTGCGCGTGAGCATAAAAAGCATGGCTACCACTGGCAGCCTGTATCCCTAACCGTATCGTGCAATAACATGGGAATCGCCAATAATCCCATTTGGCTGTATGCGTTTTTGCAATCGCCGCGCACTGCTTTATCCAGCTCTTTTGCCAGTACGGTGCGATGCTCTTCTGGTGGCGGGGCAAGGTTTGGTATGGTTTTTTTGCTATTAAAAAAACCTTTGGGCAGTGCGGCTACGGCACTGGCGGGGCTACTTAAGGCGCTGTCTAGATTGCCAATGATGGTTTCTGTGGCTGAATTAGGTTGGGGCAGGGGCGTATTAGTGGATGTGTTTAGGCTTGATTGCTGCGTTATTGTGCTGTGGCTTGAAGCAACGGGTTTGGGGCTTGAGGTTTTCAGCGCAGGTGGTTCTGGTGCTGCTGTGGGTGCAATGGGGCGAGTGAGAATTTTTAATAGCGTGACCTCCACACTGGGAGTATCAACCGGGCTGAAGCGCGGAGCGGGATAATAAAGCGTAAATAAGCCTAGATGCAGCAGCAGGGCGAGTAAAAAGCTAAAAAGGCGAATCGGTATTTTCATCAGCAGGCAGCGCATAAGAAAAGCAGATTTTGCCAGCTGCCTAATAGAAGTAAATCTATTTTTATGTAAATCATTGTCATTGCATTGTCAGGATGCTTAGGCAGGGAGGCGGTGTATCTAGCCCCTAGGGAACGGGCGCGTGAGGGTGGAGCAAGCTAAATCAGCCGTGGCGGCATGATTTATTAAATCTACCCACGTAGCTTTGCGGGTAGCCATGGTGCGGCCGAAGATGGAGCGGGATTATTGAGAGCAAATAGGCTGATTGCGCTTCTAAAATATCCTTATTTACTCGTTTTGACTCGGCGCTTTTCGTAACGCCGTTAGCGCTTCATTAAATTGCAGCAAAAATACTTTTGATTGTGGCTGATTTTTTTTTACCATTAGCTTTAAGGTTACTTTTTCCATAATGCCGCCACAGGCTACAGGCGTTTTTTTTAGCCCAGGAACCTGGGAAATGGCTTTACTGCCTTGTATTTGATCGGTAAGAATAAAATCGGCTTTGTCTTCTGAGATAAGCCGGATGCAAGAGCTCATATCGTAGGGGCGGATCATCTGAAATAATCCCTTATTAACCATTAACTCGATCTCTTTTAAATAGGCCCAGCCCAAAGGGTGGCAGTAGCGTTTACCTTGTAAGCTACTGAGTTGGGTTCCGTCCAGCTGGCTGCCAGGCAGGGCAAACACTTTTATTTCAAGGGTAAACAGAGGATCTGAAAACTCGAATAATTTCAGCCGTTCAGGGCTGCTGATATAGGGAAAAGTGGCTAAATACTCCCCTTTTAGGGTTGATTGATAGCCATTAGCCCAAGGCCGCCAGTCTAATTGATAAGGGAGTTTTGCCTGATTCATGACCTGTTTAACGAGGCTAACGGCCAGCCCACCATCTGGGCTTGATGCGTCAGTAAAGGGCGGGTAATCGGGCCCCGTCACCAGTTTAACCGGCTGGGCGAGCGCCAGCCCGCTTAGGCAACTCAGTAAAGCCAACCATTTTGGCATGATGTACTCCACCTAGGGTCTGTTGACGTTTTATTCACGGCTGCGTGCAGCCCCAAAAAGGGGCTAAACCCGAAGGGCTGAGCCGGAAAATGGCCATTCACTGCGTGATGTTCCTCGACAATAACCCGTTATTGCCTTCGTCACATGCCTGTGCTTAGCAGCCTGTCGGACTTAAGACTGATCTACTACGGAAAAGCCGGATTCGGCCAGATTTCACGCATTTTCTCGTTGAATAGCCAGCTATTCGCCTCAAAAACCCGCGAAATCTGTCTCAAACCGGTCTTTCCCTCGCTACGATCGCTTAAGTCCGATAGGCTGCTAGCCGTTTTCTGGCTCAGCGCAATGGCGAATGAAACGTCAACAGACCCTAGAGCAAATGCGTGCATTTATCTTAGCTAAAGGGAGTAGATTTTGTGCGGCTAATCAAAGCCACGAATATGATCGCCGCGCAAAACCGGTAGCTGCCAGCGCAATCGTATTGCTAACAGCCTAAAGCTAACGCCGGTAATCAAGGCGATAAGCGAGGCAAGGCCAGCGTCTAAGTAGCAGCAAAAAATATAAAAACGATTAGCAGGGCGTTTTGATGTCTTGGTAAACAATTAATACGGCGTACTGGATATTTTAAAGCGCAAAGGTGTTATGGATAAAGTCAGAGAGCGTGAACTAGCAATACAAGCTATTCCTCGCTTTATGGCTTTTTCTAAAAAGAAAAAACGGGTTATTTTGCGGGATAGATTTGATGTGGTTTTATTGGCTATGAAAAAAGATGGAACATATAAAAAGGGATTGAAACACATGAAGGTAAAGAATAATAGATGCTGTTGATAGTTAAAAATGGGGAGACAAGTCTCCCCATTTTTATCTAAAGACTTAATTAATACCGATAATGCGCTGGCTTATAAGGCCCTTGCTTAGGTACATCAATATAGGCCGATTGCTCATCGGTAAGCACAGTTAAAGCCGCGCCAATTTTACTAAGGTGTAGACGGGCAACCATTTCATCGAGGTGCTTAGGCAGCACGTAGACGCCAATCGGGTATTGCTCAGTTTTGGTAAATAGCTCGATTTGCGCTAGCACTTGATTGGTGAATGAGTTGGACATCACAAAGCTTGGGTGGCCGGTGGCGCAGCCTAAATTCACCAAGCGGCCTTCGGCTAACAAGATAATGCGTTTGCCATCTGGGAAAATAATATGATCGACTTGCGGCTTCACGTTTTCCCATTCGTACTGCCTTAAGGACGCTACCTGAATCTCGCTATCGAAGTGGCCGATATTGCAGACGATAGCGTTATTGCGCATCTTGAGCATATGCTCATGGGTAATTACGCCGACATTGCCGGTGGTGGTCACAAAGATATCCGCCTGATTGCAGATGCTATCCATGGTCACCACGCGGTAGCCTTCCATGGCCGCTTGCAGCGCGCAAATCGGGTCGATCTCGGTGACGTAAACCACGGCACCTAGTCCACGTAAGCTTTGGGCGCAGCCCTTGCCGACATCGCCGTAGCCCAACACCACGGCGGCCTTACCGGCGATCATCACATCGGTGGCGCGTTTAATCCCATCCACTAAGGATTCACGGCAGCCGTAAAGGTTATCGAATTTAGATTTGGTTACCGCGTCGTTTACATTAATGGCGGGGAAGGATAAGCGGCCTTCGCTGTGCATCTTGTATAAGCGATGCACGCCGGTGGTGGTTTCTTCGGTTACACCTTTGATATGTTTTAGGCGAGTGGAATACCACGTTGGGTCTTTGGCGAGTTTTGCTTTAATCGAGGCAAATAGGACAATTTCTTCCTCGTTGGCAGGGGCAGAAATCACCGCTAAATCGGTTTCAGCCAGCGCACCAAGGTGTAGCAAGGTAGTGGCATCGCCACCATCATCCAAAATCATATTGGCGTATTGATGGTTGGAGAAATCAAAAATACGATGGGTGAAATCCCAGTATTCTTCGAGCGTTTCGCCCTTATGGGCAAACACCGCTGTGCCTGCGGCGGCAATCGCTGCGGCGGCGTGATCTTGGGTAGAGAAAATATTGCACGATACCCAACGCACCTCTGCCCCGAGCGCTTGTAGGGCTTCGATCAGTACGGCAGTTTGGATAGTCATATGGATGGAGCCCGCAATACGCGCTCCTTTGAGCGGCTGCGCGGCTGCATATTCGGTACGTACCGACATCAGGCCTGGCATTTCAGTTTCTGCAATACGGATCTCTTTACGCCCCCAATCGGCTAAGGACAGATCGGCGACTTTAAAATCAGCTTTTGCTAAATCAAGATGAGCCACAGTGTTATTCCTATCTGTAGCCGAGCATGGCACCACCTGTGCGCATGCAGTGCTCGGCGCGGTTTATCAGGAGAACGCAGTTAGCCTAGGGTCGAATTCGAGCCTAGCTCTTAGCGGAACAGGGCTTAGAGTTGCAGCGCTCCTCGAATACGCTTTCAGTATAGTCTGAAGAGTCTTATTTTTGTCTGATTGCGAACTAGGTTTGGCTTACATGCAACAGTAATTGCGGTGAGGCATTAGTCAGATTGTTTGGGGCTAAACCCGAAGGGCTGAGCCGGAAAATGGCCATTCCCTGCGTGATGCTCCTCGACAATAACCCGTTATTACCTTCGTCACATACCTTGTGACTGGCCGTTTTTCGGCTCAGCGCAATGGCGAATGAAACGTCAACAGACCCTAAGCCTGTGCTTTAATATGAGCTGGTTTAAATTGAATGTGATTAATTGTGCATTTGTTTTGCTGAACATATGGCTAACATCGGTTACAAAGTTAAGTTTTCAATGTGATAAATTCATTCACTATATTCAATCAGCATTATGTAACCGAGGCCGTTGCCCGAATGAAATGTGTAAAAGCCATTTGCGTTATCACTGCTTTGCTTTTAAGCGGCTGCGGATCCATGCGCAGTTACCAGGCTGAATCGCAAGGGGTGATTGATCTTGCCAAGGCGGGCAAGCCAGATAACGCTCTGGCGGTATTGGAAGCCAATAATAGCGATAAAGATCTGCTGTACTACTTAGAAAAAGGCCAGCTGTTACAGCTTAAAAATGATCTGCCTGCCAGCACAAACGCGTGGTTAAAGGCCGATGCAAAAATTCATGATTGGGAAGAGCTCGTTAAGTACTCCCCAGATAAATTACTAGGAGACGTAGGCAGTTTTTTAATTAACGATAAAACCCGTCGTTACGATGGCTACGATTATGAAAAAGTGCTGCTATCCACCCTTTTAGCTGTTAACCATGCGGCGGCAGGTGACTGGAATAATGCCCGAGTAGAGATCAAAAAAACCCATGAACGTGAAGCGATTATTGCGGAGTATCGCGCGCGTATTTATGAAAAAGATGAAGAAGAAGCGAGGGGTAAGGGGGTAAAAACCACCTTTAAAGATTTAAAAGGTTACCCCGTAGAAACGCTAGATGATCCAGAAGTTTTGGCTTTAAAAAATAGTTATCAAAATGCCTTTAGCCATTATTTAGCCGCCTTTGTTTATGAGGCTTTAGGTGAAAAAAGCCTAGCCGCGCCTGGCTATCGTAAAGCGATAGAGTTGCGCCCTAATAGTAAGGTCTTAGAAGAAGGCCTGCTGCAGCTGGATAGCAAAGCGTCTAAGCGTGGCATGACCGATGTGCTGTTGGTGCTGAGCTCTGGCTTAGCGCCCGCCCGCAAATCGATCACTGTACCACTGCCGATTTATCGCACGGGCTTTACGGCGGTGTCGTTTCCGGTGATTCGGGCGGATAACGGTTTTGCTCCGGCGCAATTAAAACTCGATGGCCGTAGCTTGGGGGTGAGCACGATTACCAGCGTGGATGCAATGAGCCGCCGCGCTTTACGCGATGAAATGCCTGGCATTATTTTGCGCACCACGGTGCGCGCGGTGAGCCGAGCTGCGGCTCAAAAACAATTCAGTGATCGGGATAATAATGCGAGCGCTATTGCGGGTTTGATCCTTGGCTTGGTTACCGTGGTAACAGAACAGGCTGACGAGCGCACTTGGAGCACCTTACCCGCACAAATTGCCATCGTGCGGGTGTCTTTACCGGCTGGAATGCACAAACTATTAGTGCCCACTGCTCAGGGACAAGAGGCTTTTGAATTAAAAGTAGCGGGGGCGTATCAAATCGTGCCGATTCGGGTGATGGGTAATCAGGTTTATTTTGGGCAATCGGCCAATAGGTAGGGGATAACACGATTTAGCCCACTAACAATACAAAATACACAAATAAAAGGCCATACGTTTATTGGTATTTGTGCGTGATCTTGGTGAGGTTTGTGGGCGTTGTATTTGCTGCTAGATATCCGTTAAATCCGTTTAATAAAGGAATCATTATGAAAAAGTATCTTGCCCGTGGCGTGTTATTGGCCGCTGTATTGGGATGCTCTACGCTAGTACAGGCCGCTCCTCTTTCCATTGCGGATAAAGTGGAGCAGTTGGGCGAAATGAAGTATCTAAAGCTCAATGGTGGACAAATGTTGCAACGCAATGGCTTATTGGCGGTGCAGTTAGAAATACAGAACCAAGATAAGGGTGATCAGCAGCTTTATTATCGCTTTCGCTGGCTAGATAACGCAGGCTTTACCGTAGGCGCAGAAGAGGGCTGGAAGCCGATGAAATTTATTGGCTTGCAAAAGCAAACTATTCATTCAATTGCCCCCGTTACAGAGGCGGTTGATTTTAGAATGGAAGTAAATAGCCCTGAAAACACCGGCGCTCCAGCGGCTAAATGAGCCCCACATCACAAAGGAATAATGCAATGAAAACGACGAAACAATGTGCCAAAATCAGTGCTGTGCTTGCAGCTATCTTACTGATAGGGGGCTGCGCCTCCAATTCAACGCCTACGGTTGGTGGTGGCGATGTGGTGTATGGCGATAGCAAGGCCGTAGAAACGGTAAGTAATGAATTTGGTTCTACCGATTTACAAATGATTGCCGAAACGATGGCACGCTCTTTAATGCAACATCCATCAATGGCTAGCCGCCCATTTATTGTGGTATCTGAAGTTAAAAATAAAACGTCTGAATATATTGATACCCGCAATATTACCAATAGCATGAAAACGCAGCTGATGAAATCTGGTGTTAAGTTTGTAACCGATAGCAGCACGATGGATGCACAGGTTGAAGAATTAAAGAAACAAAACGAAACAGGGCTCTATAAAAATAAAGCTAAGCTTGGCCAAATGAAGGGCGCTAAGTATTTGCTAACAGGTGAAATTACTTCAATTGTGAAAAAGAATTCTAATACCAAAGACGTATTTTATAAATTCACCCTTATTCTGAAAAATATCGAAGAAGGTGTGGATGAGTGGCAGGACGAAAAAGAGATTCGTAAAACGTCTAAGCGTTAAGAGATATCGCTGTTAGGTAGGGGCGCAGCAAGCAGCGCCCCTACAAGTATATGGTGTGGAGTAAAAAAAAGCCCAACATCCCTTATAGGATTGTTGGGCTTTTTGGTGCTCAAAATTACACTACGTTTTCCTCATGCTTTTTACTCTTCTTCGGATTTCTTTTGTGGGGTAATTCGCGTGACTAGCAGCTGGTCAATACGGAAATTATCAATATCGACCACTTCAAATTTGTAATCGCCAAAAATCAACAGCTCGGCTTTTTTAGGAATGCGTTTGAGCATATACATCATAAAGCCCGCGATGGTTTCGTAGTTTTCCTCGTCTTTTAATTCATCAATATCTAAAGCTTTTTTTACGTCTTCAATCGGTGTTACGCCATCGACTAACCATGAGCTTTCGTCCCGACGAACAATTTGATCGGCACCAGGATCTACCATGCTGCCCATTAATTGAATGGTGACATCATTGAGTGTGATAATTCCAACCACCAATGCATATTCATTCAAAATAACGGCAAAGTCTTCACGCGCTTCTTTAAATTGCTCTAGGACTTCAGATAAGGAAAGCGTATCAGGAATCGTCAGCAATTTGCGATTGCCACATTGCTTTAAGCCTTCCAGTAGATTGATTTCGCCGCCTTTAAGCACTAATTGCAATATATCTTTGGCATCAATATAGGCAAATACGCTATCGATGCTATTTTCACAAAGTAAAAATTTAGAATGGGGATCGGCCAGCATTCTGGCGCGGATATTTTCTTCCGTATCCGTTAGTGAAAAGAAAATCACGCTTTCACGTGCAGTCATCACCGAGGTGACGGTGCGGGTTTCTAATTCAAATACATTTTCAATTAGATTATGTTCTTTACGCCTTACCGTGCCGGCCATTGCGCCAGCATCCGCCATTGCCACAATATCATCGGTGGTGATTTCATCGCGGCGCACAGCGGGCAACTGAAAGACATTAAAAATGATGTTGGCAATACCATCAAAAATAAATACCAGCGGACGTAATAAAAAGATACAAAATAAAATAGGTGCAACCACTTTTACTGCAGTGGCTTCTGGTACGGCCATACCAATTCTTTTAGGGATTAAATCGGCGAATTGAATAAATAAGCTGGTAACCAGCGTAAAAGACATTAAAAAGCCTAAGGTATGGGAAAGCTCGATGGATACCCCCAGCTGAATGAGGAGTGCTTTAAAAACCGGAGTAAACGTGGGCTCGCCAAAAATACCGCCCAAAATAGCTACGGCATTCACACCAACTTGTATCACGGTAAAGAAATCCCCTGGGCGCTCTTGCAAGGCGAGCACTAGATCGGCGCGCTTATCGCCTTCTTCGCTCATTTGCTGCAACTTGTGTTTACGCGATGCAGCCAGAGCAATTTCTGAAACAGAAAAAAAGGCACTAATTAAAATAAGAATAAGAATAAGGAATAAACCGTTCATCATGATATTGAATCTCCTTGCGCTAGCTTAGCAGCTCGGCAGCCCCACCATAAAGCTTCTTCGAAGATTGATAAGCCTGACAGGTCTGAATGAGCAAATAAAACCTTGCCGTTTTGTACACGTAAGGCTGCTAGCCCCTGATTACTTAAAAAACCCGGCGAGGGCGTTGCCATAGCGTGGCCACGCAGGGTGATCTCTACACTCTTGATAGATTGCCGCCAGCGCCAGCCGTAAACATGGCGTAAATCACTGGCGGCTAATTCGTAAAGCTCATCGCTGCTGGCGTGTTGTAGCCATTGTCTTGCTGCCTTGGGTGTAAGGTCTGATAGAGCGTGGTAGGCTGTAAATACCGTTTGGGCAGGTTTTGCCGCGCGGATCAGCTGATGGCTAGCCACGACATAACCCAGCCCCTTGCCTTGATACAGCACATTATCCCATGCCAGCGCTTCGGTGCTAGATTCTGCCGGAAAGCCATCGAGTAAAAAGTTGCTAATTAACCAAGGCGCGTGCTCTGGCATATGCTCAGGCAAAAAGCCATACGGGGCTAAGGGCAGCAGTTTTTGCGTGACGTGCAGTGGCATCGCCATAATGACCTTTTTGGCCTTGATGCGCTGTGTTTGCCCAGTTTTAGTATTAAAGATAAGCGCTTCTACGCCATCTTTGGTTTCGCTTACGTGGTAAGCCATGCCTGATTGACGTTGGCCAGCGGGGATTTTTTCCGCCATATATTTAATCAGTGGATATAGGCCATTGGGCCAAGTTAGTACGGCACCATTGCTGGCATTGGCGGCGTGGCCGTTGCGGCTGGCAAAGTAATGCAGCCCCGCCCATGCCGAGGTGTGGGCTAAATCGCTGCCGTAATCGTCGCGGCAGCAGTAGTTCAGATACCATAGCAGGCTGGGGGCGGTGTATTGCTCGGCGGCCAGCCAGTCTGCAAAGCTTTGGCTATCTAGTGCCCGCCATTTTTTGTCTAGGCTGGATAAAACCAAGGGTACGGCAAATAGGCGTTTTCCATCTGAACCTAGGCTGGTTTTTAGTTGCTCAGTAAGGGCAAAAAAGCGTTCGGTTTGCTGGGCTTCAGCGCTGGAAATGCCATGCTGCGGTACCACGCCGTCTTGCCATTGGCCGTTGATATACAACCTGTCTTCGGGGGAGTGCACCAGTACGGCTTCATTAAAATGCGGGCTATCGCTCAGAGCGCCATGCTCAATCACGCCCATTTCGGCAAGTAGCTCGCGCACATGGCTAGATTCTTTGGATGGCAGCGGTAAATAGTGCGCACCGCGTGGATAGGGCTGCCCACCAAGTTGGCCTTCTGCAGCATTACCACCAAACTCTGGCCCTTCAATGAGCAGAAACTCTGTGCTACTTTTAGCCAGTTGCCACGCAGCTCCCAACCCTGCTACGCCGCTGCCCAAAATCAATACGTGAGTGCTGATTTCTGCACTAGGGGCAGGAAAGTCTGGCTGGCGCAAACGATGCCCCTCTGCCATCCCCGGCATATACACCTGAATGGGCAAGCCCCAGCGTGTAAAGCGAGAAAAATCCGGCACACGGCCACAGGCCACAAGGGCGCTGCTGGCGGCAAGGGCAAGGAAGCGACGGCGGGAGATTGGAGTCATTTTCTTGGGCAGAGAAGGGAAAAGGCTTGGATCTTTTCCCCTCGCCGTTTGCGGGAGAGGGGAAGGGAGAGAAGGCTAGCCCTCATCCGGCATAATGCTTTCGGCGTAATCAAACAGCGTAGCCAGTAACTCTGCTTGGCTGTCGTCGATATGATCTGAAAGCTCATCAATTTTGTCGCCAAATGCTTCTAGCGTGCGTGCGCTGCCAGCGCCATCAAAGAGCTTTGCTGCACGGTGCTGCTCCCAGCGGCGTAGCTCTGCGGGGGAGAGGCTCTGGGGGAAGTTTCTGGCGCGGTAGCGGAACAAGACTTCTTCGAGGCGGCTATCTTCAAAGCTCACCGGTTCACGGGCTAGCTCTTCGCCACTGAAATGGCGTAGCTTGGCCAACAAGCGCTTATCGTTATTGCCAACAAAGCCACCGTATAAGTCTTCATCCACATCGCTTTTGACGTGTTCGCTGCTAAAGACTTGTTGCCAGATGGCGGCCATATCAGGTGCAGTTTCAGCTATTTTTGCATGTGCCAGCGCTTGTTCTACATCGATATTCCAGTGTGTGGCTCGATCGCTGCTTAACGTTTTTAGATTGCCAATCACGATGGGTGATTTATTAATATGAATACTTTTTACTGGCAGGCGGGTGACGCCTTCAGGCAGATCCGCGCTTTTGCTGAACATGCGCTGGCGTATGGTGTCGGCGTCTAGGGTAAATAGCTCGGTTGGATCGAAGGCTAAATCCCAGACGATGACTTCATTTTTATTGCTAGGGTGCATGGCCAGCGGCCAGACGATGGCAATGCAGCCGCGATCGGCTGGAAACATGCCGCTGATATGTAAAAATGGCCGAGCGTTCGGTAGGCCAATTTGCTCCATTACTTTGTCTTTTTTGCGCAGCGAGAAGCAAAAATCGAAGAGTTTAGGCTGGCTTTGCTTAATCAACCTTGCCAGCGCAATGGTGGCCCGCACATCGGATAAGGCATCGTGTGCGGCTTCATGGCTAATGCCATTAGCTTTGGTTAAGTGTTCTAGTTTGAAAGAAGGGCGGCCATCTTCATGGGTTGGCCAGTTCACTCCTTCGGGGCGCAGGGCATAGCAAGTGCGCACTACATCGAGCAAATCCCAGCGCGAGCAATCGTTTTGCCATTCGCGTGAGTAAGGCTCAATCAGATTACGCCAGAACATAAAGCGGGTGACTTCATCGTCAAAACGGATGCTGTTATAGCCTAGGCCTACGGTACTTGGGGCGGCAAGCTCGGCCTCAATACGTGCGGCAAATTCAAACTCATCCACGCCGTTTTCTAAGCAGTGCTGTGGGGTAATCCCCGTGAGTAGGCAGGATTCAGGATCGGGCAGATAGTCGGGAGCGGGCTTGCAATATTGCATCAGCGGCGCACCGATCTCGTTTAGCTCGGCATCGGTACGGATACCGGCAAATTGGCTGGGCCGATCACGGCGCGGGTTAATGCCAAATGTTTCGTAATCGTGCCAGTAAAAGGTATGCATATCTTATATCGCCTCAAATAATCGCTGGCTGATTATAAGGTCTTAAACATGAGGGTGGGCACGTTTTTGTGCCCGCGCGCGCCATATACCCATTGAAAACTCGTCGGCATAAGTGCCCGTTATTATTGTTTCCTTGGGCTAAGGCTGCGAAACGGGGCCGCTAGTGGGTCGCCAATAAATACCCCCTGCGCTGGCCACTCCACACTCTTCCAATAAGCCTCTACCGCAGTCGCCCCTGCCAAGTAGTGATAGAGCAGAACAACTGGATTGGGAAATTTTTGCGGGTAAGAATAAGGCTCGCTCACCGTGCCATAGCTGGCAGTCGCACCGGCTTCTAGCCATTTTAAGCTGCTCATTTGGCTGCTATCGGTAAGCATGCCACCAAAAGAAGTTAAATGATCGGCCAGTGCACCAGGCACAAAGCGCAGTGTTTCTAATTTATCAACCTTAGTGAGCCCCGTTTGATAAATCAGCACGTCTTTTTTATGGCTGATGGCATCGCTATTTAAGCTTTCAATCTTAATTGGCGGGCGGGCTACGGTTTGCGTTGGAGGGAAGAGCGGCGCTCGCACGCTGCGTGTTTTGTCGCTGGTGGTTAAATAATAAGCGGTGCCTGCTGGGAAACTGCCCCAAGCTTCTACGCCGCGATCAATTAATTTTTTAGCTTCCGCCAGATTATTGGCTGCCAGCATCATGCTGGGGCGCAAGTCTAAATCGCTGAAGGGCTGGGTGCTGGCATGGTTAAAGTATGGCGAGGCAGGAGTCGGCTTACCTGTGCTCTGACAAATGCCCTCTTTATAGCCCAGCGTAAAGGCATAAGTGATACTCAGGCAATTCACCCGATAGGGCTTGGCCCATGCCAGTGCCAGCGCCTGAATATGAGCGGGTAGTGCCGTATCCAGCTCCGCTTTGGCCTTTGCCAACTCACCTTCGCTAATCCAACTACGGTCTGTGGGCAGGCTAATTTGAAAAATCTGCTCAGGCTTTAAACCATGTTTTTCTGCGTAATAACGAGCAATTTCAGCAGAGAGCGGATCATTACGATTCACCACCACCGCCAACTGGCTGGCATTGAGTTGATAAAAAGGCGGCTTAGGCGGTGCGGCCCAGAGTGATGCAGAAATAAATAGAGAGATAAGGCCAAGCTTCACGAGTCGTGCTCTGGATACGAGAATGGCAGCATCGTATGGCAAGTGCATGCGCATTGCCAACGCTAATTGGGCTGCTGTGCAAACAAGCAAGTCTACCGTCATCCGCGAATGCTTCCACCGTCATCCCCGAATGCTTCTATCGGGGATCCAGAATCGCTAGCAGCCTGTCGGACTTAGACGCTCGAAGCGAAAAATCGTATGGTCGAGACCAGATTTTGCCGAGTTTGCAGCGCCAATAACGAGTTGTTGGTCAAAAATATGGTGAAATATAGCCCGATCAGGTGATTTTGCAGCTGACTGATGCTAAGCCCGACAGGCTGCTAGATTTCGACCTGCGCGGAATGACGAATGTCTTCGCTTTTGTTGATCGTGCAAGTTGCCTTGCTAGGGGGAAGGAGGCACACTGCCCAGCTAAATCTGCAACTCAGGCAATATCTCTCGTGAATACCTCGCTTCAAGACCTTGAAACACGGCTTTGGTCTGCCGCTGACCAGCTTTGGGCCATG
The DNA here is from genome assembly GCF_004194535.1 of Iodobacter fluviatilis. Lineage (NCBI taxonomy): Bacteria > Pseudomonadati > Pseudomonadota > Betaproteobacteria > Neisseriales > Chitinibacteraceae > Iodobacter > Iodobacter fluviatilis. Next base: position 2,435,955 of record NZ_CP025781.1, read on the forward strand.
ACCGACCTCAAGCCTTCTGAATTTTCTACTCCTGTATTGGGCCTGCTGTTTTTACGCTATGCCGAAACCAAATTTGCCGCAGCCCAAGCACGCTTTGCCAGTGCTGGCTTAGCAGAGGATGAGTTAGACAAAACCGATTACCAAAGCGAGGGCGTACTGTATTTAATGCCGCATGCGCGGTTTAGCCATTTGGTGAGCCTTGCTGAGTCAGAAAATTTAGGCTTGGCGGTCAACAATGCCATGGCAGCGGTAGAGCTGGAGAACGAAGATTTACGCGGCGTGCTGCCGCGCAGCTATACCCGCCTTGATAATGGCGTGATTCAAGAGCTATTACGCTTGCTGGCACCGATTAAAATTGAAGGCGATGCCTTTGGCCGCGTTTATGAGTACTTCCTCGGCAATTTTGCGATGAAAGAAGGCCAAAAGGGCGGCGTGTTTTACACCCCGACCAGCATCGTTAAATTGATTGTCGAAATCCTTCAGCCCTACCACGGTCGCATTTACGACCCCGCTTGCGGCTCGGGCGGTATGTTTGTGCAAAGCGCGGAATTTGTGAATCAACACAATAAACGCGCCGCCGACGAACTCACGGTATTTGGCACGGAGAAATCCGCCGATACCGTTAAACTCGGCAAAATGAATCTGGCCGTGCATGGTTTGTCCGGCGATATTCGCGTGGCCAATAGCTTTTTTGAAGACCCGCATGAGTCCTTAGGTAAGTTCGATTTTGTCATGGCCAATCCGCCGTTTAACGTCAGTGGCGTGGATAAAGACCGTATCAAGGGCGACCCGCGCTTGCCGTTTGGCTTGCCGAGTACCGACAACGCCAATTACCTGTGGATTCAATACTTCTACAGCACGCTGAACGACACGGGCCGCGCAGGTTTTGTGATGGCGAATTCCGCCGGGGACGCACGCGGCAGCGAGCTGGAAATCCGCAAGCAAATGCTGCAAAGCGGTGCAGTGGATGCGGTGGTTAGCGTCGGCTCGAACTTCTTTTACACCGTTACGCTGCCGTGTACTTTGTGGTTCTTTGATAAGGCCAAGCGCAGCAGTGAGCGCAAAGATAAAGTACTGTTCATCGACGCACGCCACCTCTACCGCCAAGTCAGCCGTTCCGTGCGCGACTTCACACCAACGCAAACTGAATTCCTCGCCAATATCGCCCGCCTGTATCGCGGCGAAGCAGTTGAAAACCACCATGACAGCGCTGAACTTATCGCGCAGCATTTCCCCGCTGGCGTCTATGCCGACGCGGCAGGGCTATGCAAAGTGGCGACGTTGGCCGACATCGAAGCGCAAGGCTGGAGTTTGAATCCAGGGCGCTATGTTGGCGTGGAAAATACTAGTCTTGATGAGGTGGTCTTCGCTGAGCGGCTTGAGGCATTAAGTGAAGAGCTTGAGGTTTTGAATGCAGAAAGCCACGAGTTAGAGATGGAAATTTCGATACGAATGTCTTTAATTTTGGAGTCTCTGGCATGATTCACGATTGGACTAAGGTCCGCTTAAAGGATGTTTGTTCGCGGATTACTGTCGGTCATGTGGGTTCAATGGCAAATTGTTATATCGAGAGCGGAGTCCCATTTTTACGGTCGCAAAACATCTTGCCTTTTCGGTTGCATATGCAAGATGTTAAGTATGTATCAAAAGAATTTCATGAGTCTCTACGCAAGTCCGTACTTCGTGCTGGTGATGTTGCCATCGTGCGAACTGGTTATCCAGGGACTGCTTGCGTCATTCCCGAAGGTATGGGCGAAGTCAATTGCGCAGATTTAGTTGTAATTACGCCGTCATCGAATTTGAATCCCTATTTTCTTGCCGCAGTCTTTAACTCCTCGTGGGGTAAAGCATCCGTTGCTGGAAACCTCGTAGGTGTTGCACAGCAACATTTTAACGTTGGTGCTGCAAAAGAAATGGAGATTTCATTACCGCCTAGAGCAATACAGAATCGTATCGCCGCCATTCTCTCCGCCTACGACGACCTGATTGAGAACAACACGCGGCGGATTGCGGTGTTGGAGGAAATGGCGCGGCGGATTTATGAAGAATGGTTCGTCCACTTCCGCTACCCCGGCCACGAGCAAGACCAAAAAGTCGAAACCGAGCTAGGCTTGGTGCCGGAAGGGTGGGCTATTCAAACTGTTGAAAACACGTTTGAGATATTAGGCGGTGGTACACCATCGAAAGCAGAGTCTAGCTATTGGGAAAACGGTGATATTAATTGGTATTCGCCAACCGACCTTACCCGTTCAGGTTCAAAGTTTATGGCGTGCTCTGGTAGCAAAATTAATGCACTGGGATTGAAAAAAAGCTCGGCGCGTCTTTTCCCTGTTCGCTCAGTGATGATGACAAGTAGAGCTACACTTGGTGTTATTGCAGTAAATACAACCGAGGCATGTACTAACCAAGGTTTTATCACCTGCATTCCAAATGAAAAATTTCCTTTGTGGTCGCTTTATCATTGGCTGACACAGAATGCGGATTATTTTGCGTCAATAGCTACTGGCTCGACCTTTAAGGAAATTACTAAGGGCGTGTTTAAGACGACGCGACTTGCAATTGCGCCAGCTCAAGTCATCCATGCATTTGAAGCTAATGTCTCACCGCTTATGGATTTGGTCCTTAATTTAGAAACAAAAAATGCAAACCTCCGCCAAACCCGCGACCTACTCTTGCCGCGTTTGATTTCGGGTGAGTTGGATGTTTCGACGCTGGTGCTGCCGGATGCGGTTTGATGGGTATATGGTGCTGGATATTGATAATCAATGTCTGCTGACAAATACCCTTTGCATGATAGCCGCGTTGTCGAAATTATATATTTAAGGGTATTGCCACATGGACATTGATAAACCTATTTCTTTGAGCGATACACCTAGCGACTATGCGGCTTGGCTGCTTGAGCTGAAGTCGCGCATTCATACTGCACAGCAGCGGGCTGCGCTGGCGGTGAATCGTGAGCTGGTGCTGTTGTATTGGCAAATTGGCCGCGATATTTTGGCGCGGCAGGCCGAGCAGGGTTGGGGCGCAAAAGTGATTGAGCGGCTGGCGCATGATTTGCGCGCGGCGTTTCCTGAGCTGAAGGGCTTTTCCCGCGCTAACTTAATGTATATGCGCTCATTCGCCGAGGCGTGGCCGCAAGCGGCAATTGTCCAGCAGGCTGTTGGACAATTGCCGTGGGGGCATAATTTGGTCTTGCTCAGCAAGCTGAAAGACCCGCAGTGGCGGATGACTTATGCGGAACGCGCCATTGAGCACGGCTGGTCGCGCGCCGTGTTGACGATGCATATTGAAACCCGACGTTTGGAGCGGGAAGGTCAGGCGGTCACTAATTTTGCTGAACGCTTGCCTGCGCCACACTCCGATTTGGCGCAACAGTCGCTTAAAGACCCGTATATTTTTGATTTTTTAAGCGTGGGCAAGCAGGCCGATGAGCGCGAAATCGAAGCGGCGCTGATACAGCATGTGTCTAATTTTTTACTGGAGCTGGGCGCGGGCTTTGCCTTTGTCGGGCGGCAAGTGCATTTGGAAGTGGGCGGCGATGATTTTTTCATCGACTTGCTGTTTTACCATCTGAAATTACGCTGCTATATCGTCATTGAACTTAAAGCGGGTGCTTTCAAGCCAGAGCATACGGGCCAGCTTGGGTTTTATATGACGGCGGTGGATATGCAGATGAAATCCGAGCACGACGCGCCCACCATCGGTTTATTGCTGTGCAAAAGCAAAAACAAAGTCGTGGCCGAGTATGCTTTGCGGGATAGTAATAAGCCCATCGGCGTCGCTGAATATCAACTGATTGAAAGTCTGCCTGCACAATTGCAAACCAATTTACCGAGTATCGAGCAGATTGAGCGGGAGCTGGGCGATAAACTTTGAGTGTGGCAATGACGCTCTTGAAACACACTCTATCGAAGGCAGGGCGTGGTATTTTTCGCGCTGTTTCCATGCGTCAAAAGCAAGGAGCCAAGGGCGCATTGATTGCTAGCTTGTAAGATTGATGCGACTTGGGTAGTCTTTCGACAATGTTCAGATTAAAAATAAGATAATACAGCAAAATTTGGTTTTATTTAGCTTACTTTTTTATCCTATTTTCTGGGTATATTGAATGGTAGGTCTTTGATAAGGCTACTGTTTGTCGTTGGATAAATAGGATAAATCCTTTGCCCTATAACATCGAAAAACCAATCCCACATTCTGCGCGTGAAGTGTCTGCTGGCTATGGTGAGCTGAAATTGGTTGAGGCTCCTGCTATTGAGTTGCTTAAGTCTTTGGGCTGGCAGCATGCCGATTTATTTAAAGAAAAGTTGGGTAAGGCGGGAACTGAAGGGCGAGAAAACGAATGCCAGGTGATTTTGCCCAAGCGCTTGCGGGCAGCGTTAGAGTGGCTTAATCCGGGCTTGCCTGCATTGGCTTATGAGCTGGCATTTGATGCCTTAAATATCGACCGTTCGCGTGAATCGGTGGTGGTTGCCAACCAAGCTATTTATCGTCTGTTGCGTGACGGCGTAAAAGTAAGCTTTGCTGGTGCAGATGGTTTACCGAGTATTGAAACGGTAAAGCTGGTGGACTGGGCAAATGCTGCTAATAACGATTATTTTCTGGCGACGCAGTTTAGGGTGTCTGGTGATATGTACCAGCGTCGCTGTGATGGGGTGGGGTTTATCAATGGCTTACCCTTGGTCTTTCTGGAATTTAAAGCGCCTAGTGTTCATCTAAAAGCGGCCTTTGATGAAAACCTGCGTGATTACCGTGGGCAAAGCATCCCACAACTGTTTCACTTCAATGCGTTTATCTTGTTATCCAATGGCCGCGAAACCAAGGTCGGCACACTTACGTCGATGTGGGAGCACTTTGCCGAATGGAAGCGAATTTCGACCGAAGAAGAGCCCGCCAAGGTATCGCTAGAAACTGCACTGCGCGGGATGCTGCTGCCCGAGCGATTACTTGACCTGATTGAAAACTACACGCTGTTTGAGCTGGTTCGTGGTGGGCTGGTGAAGAAGGTCGCCAAAAACCATCAATTCCTTGGTGTGAACAAAGCCGTTGAGGAAGTGGGCAAGCTGAACGAAAACCAAGGCAAGTTGGGGGTGTTTTGGCATACCCAAGGCAGCGGTAAGAGTTTATCAATGGTGTTTTTTACGCAGAAAATTTTGCGCAAACGTCCAGGTGCGTGGACCTTTGTGATTGTCACCGACCGCGAAGAACTTGATACGCAAATTTATAAAACCTTTGCCAATACCGGCAGCATAAATGGTGCTGAAGTTCAGGCAAATAGCGCTGTGCATTTAAAAGAGTTGCTGGCTGGAAATCAGCGTTATGTATTTACGCTGATTCAAAAATTCCGTAATGAGCAGGGCGAGGAATACCCGACCCTATCGAATCGCTCTGACATTATTGTTATTACGGATGAAGCGCATCGTAGTGAATACGGTACGTTTGCAATGAATATGCGTAAGGCACTGCCCAATGCCGCTTTTATTGGATTTACCGGAACACCTTTGATTGCAGGCGAGGATGAAAAAACCCGTGCAGTATTTGGTGATTATGTTTCGGTTTATAACTTTGCCCAAGCGATTGAAGACGGCGCAACTGTGCCGCTGTATTACGAAAATCGCATTCCCGCTTTGCAATTAACGAATGAAGATTTGGATGCCGATTTGGCAGCGATTCTGGAAAACGCTGAGCTGGACGGGGAACAAGAGAAAAAACTAGAGCGTGAATTTGGTCGCCAATATCATTTGATTACCCGGAACGACCGGCTGGAAACCATTGCTGCTGATATCGTCGAACACTTTACTGGCCGGGGCTATCGCGGCAAGGCGATGATGGTGTGCATTGATAAAGCCACTGCCATCAAAATGTATGACAAGGTACAAGCGCATTGGCAAGCGACGCTGGCACGTCTACATGCCGAGCTGAAGTTGAGCACGGGCGAGCATGCCTTGGCTTTGCAAGCGCGTATCGAGCTGATGCTAGCTACCGATATGGCCGTGGTGGTGTCGCAAGGCCAAAATGAAGTGGCCGACCTGAAAGCGAAAGGCTTGGATATTGAGCCGCATCGCAGCCGCATGATGCAGGGTGATTTGGAAGAAGAATTCAAAAGCCCGACGACCAAACTGAAACTGGTATTTGTTTGCGCGATGTGGATTACGGGCTTTGATGTGCCAACGTGCTCGACTTTGTATCTTGATAAGCCGATGAAGGCGCATACGCTCATGCAAGCCATTGCCCGCGCCAATCGTGTTGCGAGTGGCAAAACCAGCGGTATGATTGTTGATTACATTGGGATTTTCCGTCATCTGCAAGACGCGCTGTCTGTTTATGCTCATTCAGGCAGGGGTGGAGAGGGCGGGCAGGGCGAGCATTTGGGTGAAATGCCGCTGGAGGCCAAACAACAGCTTATCTTGTTGCTGGAACAGGCCATTGCCGATGCTGAGATGTGGTGCCAGGTGCAGCGTATCAGTATTGCTGAAATTATTGCTGCCGAAGGTTTTTACCGTGTCGGCCTGATGATGGATGCAGTTGATGCCATTGTAAGTAGTGAAGAAATCAAGGCTCAGTTTATGGCGTTGGCGGGTTTTGTAGCCAAACACTACAAAGCAATTTTGCCGGATACCCATGCCGCAGATTACGCGCCTAAAACAGTGGCTTTGGCTTTTTTAGCAAGGCAGGTGAAGGCTCTAATGCCTCCTGTAGATATTAGCGATGTCATGAATGATATCGAGGCTTTGCTCGATGATTCTATTGCTACTGAGGGCTACCATATCCCAGCCAGCGGTATGCCTAAGGCTTTAATTGATTTATCTGAAATCGATTTTGAAGCGCTGGATGCTCAATTACAAATGGGCAAGCGTAAACACATTGCTGCAGAGCAGTTAAAAGGTGCTGTTGAGAAAAAGCTTAATGAGTTGGCGAGCAAAAACCCAAGTCGCGAGGGGATGCTAGCGCGTTTTCAAAAGTTAATTGATGCCTACAATGCAGGCTGTATGAATGTTGAAGCTTTTGTTGCCGAACTCAAGCAATTTACTAAGGAGCTGAGTGCAGAAGAGCTACGTGGCGTATCACTGGGGCTGAGCGAAGAAGAATTGGCGGTATTTGATATTCTGACCCAGCCCGACCCGCCACTAACGCCCGCTCAAGAGCAAGAAGTGCGTCGTTTAGCGAAAGAGCTATTGGCAAAGTTGAAAGCGGAAAAGCTGATTCTGGATTGGCGTTTAAAACAACAAGCCCGCGCCGCAGTGCAAAAAACGATTAGAGATATTTTTAGAACATTACCGCAGCCCTATAACCTAGATTTACGCCAAGAAAAGGCCGCAAGGGCGTATAGCTTTGTTTATGAGCATATGGCTGGGTAAATTGTGGCGGCTTGCTTGAGCAATTCTATCGATGTGGTTCAAAATAACTTCCCGAAATTAAGCCCGTCATTCTCGAATGATTTTATCGGGAACCCAGCCGCGTAGCTGGATTCCCGCCAATGGTGCTCGGGAATGATGACGGTTTAAAAGTCTTGAAGTTAATGTGAGCCGTACCCTAATGCAAAAAAAAGGCGACTAGAGAGTGCCTGTTTTTTTGTAGCTGAAAAAATAGAGAGTTAGATAAACGTTGAACAGCAAAAAGCCCAACCTTGCGGATGGGCTTTTTGTTTTCTTACTGGGGTGGCTGATGGGGCTCGAACCCACGACAACAGGAATCACAATCCTGGACTCTACCAACTGAGCTACAGCCACCGCTGAGCGGTGCGTTTAAGACTTAAAATGCCATAAGTCTAAAACTAAAATTTTGGTCCGTTTTAATAGTCGATCACACACTTGGCGCACCCGACAGGAATCGAACCTGTAACCTACGGCTTAGAAGGCCGTTGCTCTATCCAGTTGAGCTACGGGCACACTGTACAACCGTACTATAAATTTTCTTATCTGGGTAAATAAGTTCTTACTTTAAAACAACTTATCGTATAAGAATAAGTTCTGGTCGGGGCGGTGGGATTCGAACTCACGACCCTCTGCTCCCAAAGCAGATGCGCTACCGGGCTGCGCTACGCCCCGAACAGAGGACGCAATATACTGTGTCGATTTTATTGCGTCAAGCACCTTAATGATCTTTTTTCTGGGGGCGATAGCATAAATCCCCTGGAAACTGACTTAATTCTTATGCTATGTATTGTTTTTTAAGATGATTTTTGTTTTGAAAAATATTTGAAATATAGGGTGGATTTTTTGAAGTTTCTTGTTTAGCTCAAGGTGGCTTACTTTGAAAAATATGTAGGAAATGTTTGGGTTAGCGGCTTTTGCATGAGAAAATGCGTTTTTTTGCGATAGAAACAGCAGGAGTTTTACCCATGACAGCCCAAATTCTCGACGGAAAAGTTATTTCGGCCGAAATTGTTAGTGATGTACGTGCCAAAGTAGATGCCCGTGTGGCAAGTGGCTTGCGTGCTCCTGCACTTGCCGTGATTTTGGTTGGGGCAGACCCTGCTTCCCAAGTCTACGTCGGTAATAAAAAGCGTCAGTGCGCCAATGCGGGTATTCGCTCTGTTGATATTGATTTGCCAGCGGATACATCAGAGGCTGATTTACTGGCCTTGGTGACTAAGTTTAATCAGGATGACGAGATCGACGGTATCTTGGTGCAACTGCCTTTGCCAAAACATATCAATGCAGAGAAAGTGATCGAGCTGATCGACCCAGTAAAAGATGTGGATGGTTTTCATCCCTACAATATTGGCCGTCTCGCTTTAAAAATGCCTTTGCTGCGCCCGTGTACCCCTCGCGGTGTGATGACTTTGTTAGAGCGCACCGGCATTGATATTGTGGGTAAAGATGCGGTTATCGTAGGCGCATCTAATATCGTCGGTCGCCCGCAGGCTTTAGAGCTATTACTGGCACGCGCTACTGTTACGATCTGCCATAGTAAAACTCAAAATTTAGAAAGCAAAGTACGCGGTGCAGATATTGTAGTAGCTGGCGTAGGCATCCCTAATTTTGTAAAAGGGGATTGGATTAAGGCGGGCGCGATTGTGATTGACGTAGGTATCAATCGTTTAGAAAACGGCAAGCTTTGTGGTGATGTTGAATTTGATCTGGCCAAAGAAAAAGCCGCGTGGATTACTCCGGTGCCGGGTGGTGTGGGTTTGATGACTGTGGCAACTTTGATGCAAAACACGTTTGATGCTTGCGTAAATCGCAAGGGTTAAGTTAATTCTTGGCTGGGGTTCACCCAGCCCACTCTTTGCTGGACGTCCCCCTTCATGTCTTATCAGCTTGCTAAACCTTTTCTTTTTTTACTTGATGCCGAAAAAGCCCATGCCGCCGCGTTTAATGGCTTGCATGCTTTGCATAGCTTAGGATTTTTGCGCTCGTTTACGCCTACCGTTGTAGATTGCCCTGTCTCTGTAATGGGCTTGGATTTTCCTAATCCAGTAGGGCTTGCCGCTGGGCTTGATAAAAATGGCGATCATATCGATGCAATGGCAGAGCTGGGTTTTGGCTTTTTAGAGATTGGCACGATTACGCCGCGCCCACAGTCTGGCAATCCTAAGCCACGGCTGTTTCGTCTTGTCGAAGCTGAAGGCATTATCAACCGTATGGGTTTTAATAATGACGGTGTGGATAAGCTGATTGAAAATGTTAAAAACAGTAATTACCAAGGCATTTTAGGGATCAATATCGGTAAAAATGCTGATACGCCGATTGAAAACGCCGTTGATGATTATTTGATCTGCTTAGATAAAGCCTACCAACACGCCAGCTACATAGCGGTAAATATTTCTAGCCCCAACACTAAAAACCTGCGCCAGTTGCAGGGGGCGGATGAATTAGGCCGTTTATTAAAGGCATTAAAGCAAAAGCAGACCGAGCTTGCGGATCGTCATGGCCGATACGTGCCACTTGCCCTCAAAATAGCACCGGATTTAGACAGCAACCAAGTACAAGACATCGCCGAGCGCCTAGTGGCGAGTGGGATTGATGGGGTGATTGCCAGCAATACCACTTTATCGCGCGTGGGGGTTGAGCATTTAAAGCATGGGCAAGAGGCCGGTGGCTTATCCGGTGCGCCGGTGCGGGCTAAATCAACTAAGGTGATTCGTGATTTAGCTGAAGCGCTAGATGGCGCTTTGCCGATTATTGGCGTGGGCGGTATTTTTAAGGGTGAACACGCCGTAGAAAAAATCCGCGCTGGAGCAAGCTTGGTGCAGGTATACAGCGGCCTAATCTATGAAGGCCCTCAGTTAGTCAGCGATTGCGCTGAGGCGATTGCTGCGATGTAACTGCTGCAATGGCGGGCTAAATTAAATCCTGAATCGCAGAGAGCACTGAGATCACAGCGAAAACAACAAAGGGCCTGAGATCTATTTGCCCTTTGCTTTGTGCTCTCTGTGGTTAAAGACTTGGCTCATGTACTAACTCAGCTGAGTTTGCTTGTAAATTTAATTTGCGTGAGCACGCGTTGCTATTTGGATAAACAATGGATTTGCAACACTATTTACTGCTGCTTCTGGGCGCGGTGCTGGTTAATAATGCGGTACTGGTGCGCATTTTGGGGCTGTGTCCGTTTATGGGCGTATCCAAAAAGCTGGAGGCGTCGATTGGGATGGGGCTTGCCACGGCCTTTGTGCTGACACTTGCCTCGGGCACATCGTGGATGATCGATCAGATCCTGATCTTCTGGCAGTTGGAATACCTGCGCACGCTGGCCTTTATTGTGGTGATTGCCGCTATCGTGCAATTCACTGAAATGTTTATCCATAAAGCCAGCCCAGTGCTGTATCAGGCGCTGGGGATTTACCTGCCGCTGATTACCACCAACTGCGCCGTATTGGGCGTGCCGCTGATTAGCTCGGCGCAAAAGTACAACTTTGTAGAATCCCTACTCTTTGGCTTTGGCTCTGCCGTGGGCTTTAGCCTAGTGCTTATCCTATTTGCCGCGATGCGCGAAAGGCTGGAAGGGGCGGATATCCCCGCGTTTTTTAAAGGCACGCCGGTTGCGTTTATTACAGCGGGGTTGATGAGCTTGGCATTTATGGGTTTTGCGGGCTTGGTGCGATAAAACCCTAATTTTTAACCACAAGGGACACAGAGTTACCCGGAGAAAACCAACGCGATATCAATAGCTGATGAAGGCATTACGTAGAAATGGATTTGATTTTCAATCTACGCCCTCTTCGGGAGATCCTTATTTTATTATTACTCCATTAATTCCTAGGTTTTCTCCGTGCCCCTCCGTGTTCTCGGTGTCCTACGTGGTTCAAGATTTGGGTTTGTAAGTTGTGATCTGCAATTATTTATAGGAAAGCTATGTCTTTTTTACTGGCCATCGTTTTAATGGCTATTTTGGCGCTGATATTAGGTGCAGTGCTGGGCTTTGCAGCGATCAAGTTCAAGGTTGATGAAGATCCCTTGGTGGATAAAATCGACGCAATCCTGCCGCAAACCCAGTGTGGTCAGTGTGGTTTTCCTGGCTGTAAGCCTTATGCCACGGCGATTGCTAATGAAGAGGCTGATATCAATTGTTGCCCGCCAGGTGGCGAGGATGGTATCCGCAAGCTGGCGGAGCTGCTGGGCAAAGAATTTAAACCGCTGAATGCTGAGAATGGCGTTGAAAAGCCACGATCCGTTGCCTTGATTGATGAGGCGGTCTGTATAGGCTGTACGCTCTGCATTCAAGCTTGCCCAGTGGATGCCATTGTTGGTGCTGCCAAACATTTGCATACTGTGATTGCTGCGGAGTGCACTGGGTGCGAGCTTTGCGTCGCCCCTTGCCCTGTGGATTGTATTGATATTGTTCCCGTGGGAACCACGGTCAATAACTGGCGTTGGCGCTATCCTGTTATCCCCATCAAAGTTAAATCATGACTCAAACCAACCCTGTGATGAAGGTTGTGACTTTTCATGGCGGTGTTCATCCGCCCGAGCATAAAACCGAGTCCAACCGCACGTCAATCCGCGCTGCTGCGCTGCCGCCATTTTTAATTTTGCCCTTGCAGCAAAGCATTGGTAACCCTGCAAAACCGCTTGTGGTGGTGGGCGAGCGGGTATTAAAAGGCCAGCAACTGGCTAGTGCTGATGGCATGGTTTCGGCCGCCATTCATGCACCTACTTCGGGCGAGATTATCGCTATAGGCGAGCACCAAGTGCCACATCCTTCAGGCCTTGCCGATTTGTGCATTACGCTGAAAACCGATGGCAAGGATGAGTGGATTGCCAAAACGCCATTTGATTGGAGAAGCGCTGGGCCCAAGGCAGTGCGCGATTATCTGCGCGATATGGGCGTGGTAGGGCTGGGCGGCGCGGTGTTTCCGTCGCACCTTAAGCTCAATACTCAAGCGATTGATACGCTGGTGATTAATGGCGCGGAGTGCGAGCCCTATATTACCTGCGACGATCGCATGATGAGAGAGCGCGCCAGCGAGATTATCGCCGGCATCTTGATGGTGCAGCAGCTGTTAAACGCCAAACAGATCAAAATTGGCATTGAAGACAATAAGCCAGAGGCCGCAGAGGCACTGCGCTTAGCCATTACCGCTAACCAAAGCCACGCGGTGGCTGCGATTGAGGTGGTGTTGGTGCCTACGCTTTACCCTTCGGGCGGCGCTAAACAGTTAATCAAGCTACTGTGCGATATCGAAGTGCCAGGCGGGGTGCGTTCCACGGATCTGGGTGTGCAGTGCTTTAATGTGGCCACCATTCACAGTATTTATTGCGCGCTGGCGCATGGTGAGCCGGTGATTCGGCGCGTGGTCACTATTACTGGCAATGTAGAGCGGCCAGGTAATGTAGAGGCGTTGATTGGTACGCCGCTTAAACATCTATTAAAAGAAGCGGGGGATAAAGGCAGCAGCGGCTATATTTATGGCGGCCCGATGATGGGTTTTGAGCTGCCATCTTTAGAAGTGGGGCTGAGCAAGGCGGGCAATTGTGTGATTGCCAAATCGCCGGTAGATTTCCCTGAAAAACCGCGTGAAATGCCCTGTATCCGTTGCAGCAAATGCGCGGAAGCATGCCCTGCCGAACTGCAGCCTATGGATTTATTCTGGTTTGCCAAAAGCAAAAACTTTGGTAAAGCGCAGGAGCGCAATCTGTTTGATTGCATCGAATGCGGCGCTTGCGCCTATGTTTGCCCTAGCAATATCCGCTTGGTGGATTACTACCGCTTTGCAAAGTCTGAAATCTGGGCCGCTGAAAAAACCAAACATGCCGCCGATTTAGCGCGTGAGCGCTTTGAGTTTAGAGAATTTCGCGCTGAGCGTGAAAAGCAGGAAAAAGCCGAGCGCCTTGCCGCTAAAGCAGCCCAAAAGCTGGCGCAAGCCGAGGTGTCTGATGATCCGGAAGACGCCATCCGCGCTGCCAAGATTAAAGCAGCGATGGCTAGAACGGCGAGCGCTAGCGAATCACCAGCGAGTGATGTGGGCGTTGTTGCTACCGACGCCGATCAAGCCACGCAATTAGCTGCCGAGAAAAAAGCCAAAATTGCGGCGGCAATGGCGAGAGCTGCAGCGAAAAAAGTGGCAGCGGAGGCCGCTGTGCCGATGGTGCACAGCGAAGAATCAGTAGTGGCTCCTGCACAAAATATCCCTGTGAGCAGCTTAGATAAGAGCGATCGCACCAAAGAAATCCTTGATAAGCGCCGTGAAGAAAGAGCTCGCATTGCCGCGATGAGCCCAGAAGAGCGCAGTGATTGGGAGGCCGCCAAGCAGGCAGAAATCGCCGAGGCTAAAGCCGCTGCGGCACTAAGAAAAGCAGAAAGCGTAGCACCTCTTGAAGAGTCAGCATCTTCACTTGATGAAGAAAAAGCAGCCAAAATTCGGGCTGCTATGGCCAAAAGAGATGCAGAAAAAGCCCGTCTTGCCGCCATGAGCCCAGAGGAAAAAGCGGCACTGGCCGCAGAGCGCCAAGCGCGTATTGATGCAGCGATGGCGGCAAAAGCCGCTAAGGCGGCGAAAGATGAATGATCTTGAGTCGATGCGAAAGCAATATCATTTACGCGCATCAGAGCAGGGTTTAAAGGCTTGGGATGTGCACCGCTTGATTAAGCTGAGCGCACAGTTTGCCGTAATCAGCCTGCCACTGGAGCAGATTGCTGAGTTAGATCAGAGTTACTGGTTTGACGAGGGTGGAGCCGTGCCAACTTGCCGCGCCATTAGCGAACACGCCAAATTAATTAATGAAACAGATCTGCGCTTCCCCATTATTTTGTCGCAAAACGGCAGGGTAATGGACGGCATGCACCGGGTGGCTAAAGCCTTGATGCAAGGCCAAACAGCGATACAGGCCGTGCAGTTTAGCCAAGACCCAGAGCCCGATTTTATCGGTATCGATGCGGATGATTTGCCTTATTAGGCGATGTGATACAGATTAAAACCCACGCCTTGAAACACGGAGTTTTACGGAGAAGAACATTTGTTCTCATTTTCTTCTTATGTTTTCTCTGTGTGTGGCTACAAATTTTAGGTTTTTTTTGCGTACCTGAGTTTCTACCTTTTTGGAATTAAATGAACACATCGCCCTTTTTTATTAAACCGACGCCTTTGCAAGTCGTCATGCTCAAAGTGGCGGCGGCTTTGTTGCCGGGGATTATTGCGCTGACTTGGGCGTTTGGCGTGGGGGTGTTGGTGCAGATTGCGCTGGCACTGCTAACGGCGCTGCTGGCGGAGGCGGCTTGCTTAAAGCTACGCAACTACCCGATCAAACCGTTTATTTTAGATGGCTCGGCTGCGGTAACCGCATTGCTGCTGGCCTTGTCTATGCCGCCGCTGGCTCCGTGGTGGGTGGTGGTGTTGGCTAGCTTGATTGCTATTTGCTTAGCCAAGCATTTATATGGCGGGCTGGGGCAGAATCCATTTAATCCAGCCATGGTGGGCTTTGCGGTGATGATTGTGTCTTTCCCAGCGCAAATGTCGCGCTGGGCTGCGCCTTTAGCGCTGGATATGCCGCATTTGGATAGTATCACTCAAGTGATCACGATTTTTAGCGGAGCAGTGCCAGCGGCTTTTGATGCCATGGCCTCGGCTACGCCGCTAGATACCATTAAAACGGGTTTAAAAGCGCATCAGGATTTGGCAGATGTAATGGGCGCACCGCTATTTGGCAATCTGGCTGGCGTGGGCAGTGAATGGGCAGCGGCGGGGTTCTTACTGGGGGGCTTATATTTACTGCGAGCAAAGCTCATTCCTTGGCAGATTCCAGTGGGATTCTTGGGTGCTTTTATGCTGACTGCTAGTGTGTTTTACGGCATAGATCCAGCTAATTATAGCCCGCCCTGGTTTCACCTCTTTAGCGGCGCGGCCATTTTGGGGGCATTTTTTATAGTTTCAGACCCCGTAACTGCACCGACCACGCCACGCGGCAGGCTGATCTTTGCCGCTTTAGCGGGGCTACTGACTTATATGATCCGAATGTTTGGGGCTTATCCTGATGGCGTGGCCTTTGCCGTGCTGATCATGAATATCGCCACCCCCTTTATCGATCAATACACCCAACCGCCGGTTTTTGGGCGTAAAGCGAAAACATAAGATAAATAAACCGACACCTTGAAACACGGAGGACACAGATAAAGCCGAGTTTCACGGAGAAAACGTTATTTATGAGGTTTTTCTCCGTGTTTTAAGATTGAGGTTGTGTTTGTAGCTATTAGGGAGAAATAAATGAAAACCATGTTTGCCAATGGGGTGCGTGGCGCGGGGACTTTATTTTTGTTTGCGGTGGTGTTTACGGCGTTGATGGCGGGCACGTACCAGCTCACTCGCAAGAAAGTACTGTTTAATGAAGAAAAAGCTAAAGCGGCGCTGATCGCCCAAGTTTTACCTGCCAAAAGTTTTGATAATAATCTGCTGAAAGGTGCAAAACTGTTATCTGCGGAGGATGGCAAAGCCATGGGTAATGATGGCGATAGCTATGTTTATCTGGCTAAAAAGGCCGGCAAAACAGAGGCTGCTGTATTTGAAGCCACAGCCCCTGATGGCTATGCTGGCAAAATTAAACTGCTGGTTGGCGTAGCAAAAGATGGGCAGGTGCTGGGGGTGCGGGTGGTGGCGCATAAAGAAACACCGGGGTTGGGGGATTATATCGATGTGGCTAAATCCTCATGGATAGAGCAATTCAAAGGCCGCGAACTCACCCCGCAAAACGCAGATTTTTGGAAAGTAAAAAAAGACGGCGGTGGTTTTGATTATATGGCAGGTGCCACCATCAGCCCTCGTGCGGTTACAGCGGCGGTAAAGCGGGTGTTGGAATACGTAGCGAAGCAGCCACAGCTGTTTTTATAGCGTGGGCACTTGTGCCCACGCGTAAAGAGAGAGTTGATCACGTGTGGTACATGTAAGTAATTGGAGCGTAAAGTGAGCAATCAAATTATTAGCAACAGCATCTGGAAGCAAAATGCTGGGCTGGTGCAGATTTTGGGCATGTGCCCCGTGTTGGTGGTGTCGAGCAATATTGTGAATGGTGTGTCGCTGGGGCTGGCGACTAGCCTAGTGATGCTGGTGTCGGGCGCGGCCATTGCAGCGATTCGCCAGTTTGTGCCTAATGAATTACGCAGCCCGATTTTTATTCTGATTATTGCGGCCTTGGTTACCGTAGTGGATTTATTGTTTAACGCCTACGCGCATGGCTTATATGTGGTGCTGGGGATTTTTATCCCGCTGATTACCACTAACTGCATCGTGTTGGCGCGGGCGGAGGCGTTTGCCAGCAAGAATAGCGTTTGGGATTCGGCGCTAGATGGCTTCTTTATGGGCATTGGCCTGACGTTGGTGTTGGCGGTGCTTGGGGGAATGCGTGAGCTGGTGGGCAAGGGCACTTTGCTCTCTGGTATTGATCTGGTGTTTGGCCCTAAGGCGCAAGCTTGGACGATCCATATTATTCCCGCCGACATGCATTATCAGTTTCTACTCGCCATCTTGCCGCCTGGTGCATTTATTGGCCTAGGTCTGCTGATTGCGGTGAAAACAGCCTTGGATAAACGCCTTGAGGCAAAAGCAGGACGACTGGCCCATGCTGTGGCGAGCCATTGAGCTACTGGCTTATTTTGTACTGGCGGCCGTGATTTGGTGGCTGCTGAGCTTTGGGTTTTGGGGCAAGCTAGCCGTGCTGGTTTTGGGGGTTACTCTGCTGGCGGTTGGCATCTATTACTACATTCAGCTCATGCGCGAGCCATGGGATGAGTGGGATACGATATCCCGTGATAAAGATGAATAGTGAGCAGGGAGGCCCTGCGGTGACAGCATCTCTGAGTTTGGTAAACCTAGCACGCAGGCTGTCTAATCTACTCTAAGCGTTTTAACAATTTATATGGATCAGTTCTAATGGCATTAAAAATAAGCAAAGAGGCCGAAGCCTTATTGATAAAGTCAATTAAGCATTATTTTGATAAAAATATGGACGAACCTATTGGTAATTTACAGGCCGGCATGTTGTTAGATTTCATTATGCAAGAAATTGCGCCTAGCATTTACAACCAAGCAATTATGGATGCCCAAGCGTATATGCAAGACAAAGCGCTTGATATGCCGGGGAGCTGTTTTGAGCCAGAAATGAGCTTCTGGATTAAAAAATGAATAAAGAAACTCGGCGGATCTTTTACCAGCGTCTTGCAGATCTTGATCCTAACCCAACCACTGAGCTTAACTACAGCAGCCCCTTTGAGCTGCTGACGGCGGTATTGCTCTCAGCCCAAGCGACCGATGTGGGGGTGAATAAGGCGACTAAGCGCTTATTCCCGGCTGCCAATACGCCAGAAACCATCTTGGCTTTAGGTGTGGAAGGGCTGGAATCCTATATTGCGACCATTGGCCTTTATCACAGCAAAGCTAAGCATTTGCTGGAAACCTGCCGTATGCTCATCGAGCTGCACGGCAGCGAAGTGCCAAGGGATAGAGCGTCGCTGGAAGCCCTGCCCGGTGTGGGTAGAAAAACCGCCAATGTGGTGATGAATACGGCGTTTGGTATCCCAACCATTGCGGTGGATACGCATATCTTCCGCGTATCTAATCGCACGGGTTTAGCCCCTGGCAAGGATGTTAAAGTTGTTGAAGAAAAGCTGTTAAAAAACACCCCCGCCGAATTTAAACTTAACGCCCATCACTGGTTGATTCTGCATGGCCGCTACGTGTGTAAAGCCCGTAAGCCCGAATGCTGGAGCTGCGTAGTAAATGATGTTTGTGATTACAAAACTAAGCAAATTACGCCGCCGCCGGGGCGTTAGCGCTCGTTCTTAATAGGATTTTTCTCTCGCCTTACATTATTAATGATGGGCTAACGTATATATAGGGTGCAGCAAGCTGCGCTCCCACACTTTTTGGGCTTTCAACGGCTTGTGGATGGCTGTTTTATGTGCTGACTAATATTAGCTAGATAACAGCAAATCTATAACGAGCTTTCAACAATACCTAGTTATTTTGTAAGTGTTTTCCCGTTTTGGCTGGACATGCTGCACTGCAAGGATCGACAATAGCGTTTGGATTAATCATCCAAAGTCGTACGTCTTCAGGGCGGGGTGCAACTCCCCACCGGCGGTAAGTGTGTTGTTTTCTCAAAAAAAATACACAAGCCCGCGAGCGCCTCCTTGTATTGGGAAGGGTCAGCAGATCTGGTTTAATTCCAGAGCCGACGGTGATAGTCCGGATGAAAGAAGATGAGCGGTAATCTAGCTGCCATACATAGGCTTATGGCGGATAGCTTGCGGCTATCCCACTCCCTGAACCGTTTTTCGCCCCTTTTATTGCGAGAGCGTTTCTTTATGTTGATCGAAGCTGTTTCAAATCCTATTCAAAGTACTTTTCCAATTCGCTTTAAACAGGCCTTGGCTGATATGCGCCAAGGGCGGCCGGTTTTATTGATGGATGATTTCGACCGTGAAAACGAAGCCGATTTAATCGTCGCGGCCGAAAAAATCACCGACCGCTCTATGGCGCAAATGATCCGTGATGGCAGCGGCATTGTGTGCCTGTGCCTGCCGGATGAAACCCTGCAGCATTTGCAATTGCCGCCTATGGTGGCAGATAACCAAAGCCGCTTTAGCACGGCGTTTACGGTATCGATAGAGGCGCGGCATGGGGTGAGCACAGGTGTGTCGGCCGCAGATCGGGTGACGACCATTAAGGCTGCGATTGCCCAAGGCGCTCAGCCTGAAGATCTCGCTAGCCCTGGCCATGTTTTCCCGCTACGCGCCACTGCGGGGGGGGTATTGGCGCGCCGTGGCCATACCGAAGGGTCGGTTGATCTCGCTGTATTAGCGGGTTTGCAAGCCGCCGCCGTATTGTGCGAGCTAATGAACCCAGATGGCACGATGGCGCGTGGGGACGATATTACCCGCTACGCTGCTGAGAACGGCCTGCAGGTGCTCAGCATTGCTGAGTTGGTTGAATATCGCTTGCAGCAGGCTAAATAAATAGCAGTATAAATCTGTAAGGAGTGAGCGCCTTTTGCATACTTTGCTGAAGGGCGCTTGCTGGAGTGCTTTTTTGCCAAAAATCACAGCTTATACGTGATTTTTTCGGCTTTTGTGTGGCCAGCCTGATGTGCTCGGTAGGCGGCTTTGCGCCTAGCGGCTACAATATCCCCTTCCTCGCTCTATTCTCTTGGTAGCTGTCATGACTGTACGTACTCGTTTTGCCCCTAGTCCTACGGGCTTGTTACATATTGGTGGTGTGCGCACCGCGCTGTTTTCTTGGGCGCACGCACGCAAAAACGGTGGCGCTTTTGTGCTGCGGATTGAAGACACCGATTTAGAACGCTCTACGCCAGAATCCGTGAAAGCGATTTTGGATGGCATGCACTGGGTAGGCATTGATTACGATGAAGGCCCATTTTACCAAATGCAGCGTATGGATCGCTACAAAGAAGCGGTGCAGCAGCTCTTAGCCAGTGGCCATGCTTATCATTGCTATATGTCTAAAGAAGAGCTCGATGCTATGCGTGCCGATCAAGAAGCATTGGGTTTAAAAGCCAAGTACGACCGCCGTTGGAGACCAGAAGTAGGCAAAACATTGCCAACACCACCAGCGGGTGTGCAGCCCGTTTTACGTTTTAAAACGCCGCTAGATGGCGTAGTGGCTTGGGATGATTTAGTGAAGGGCCGGATTGAGATCGGCAATATTGAGCTAGACGATTTAATTATCGCTCGCCCAGATGGCACCCCAACGTATAATTTTTGCGTGGTGGTGGATGATTGGGATATGGGCATTACCCAAGTGATTCGCGGTGACGATCATGTCAACAACACGCCGCGTCAGATTCATATTTTTAACGCACTAGGCGCGCCGCTGCCGCAGTTTGCCCACCTGCCAATGATTCATAACGATCAGGGCCAGAAACTATCTAAGCGCCGCGATGCGGTGAGCGTGGTCGATTACGCTAGCGCGGGTTATTTACCCGAAGCACTGCTTAATTATTTAGCGCGTTTAGGCTGGGGCCACGGTGACGATGAGTTGTTTACTATGGCGCAGTTTGTAGAATGGTTTGATCTAAAAGATGTATCGGCTAGCCCAAGCCGCTTTGATAAAGAAAAACTGCTGTGGCTGAATGCCCAGCATATTAAGGCCGCCGATACCGCTCGCCTTGCAGATCTGGCTAAGCCGTTCTTGGATGAAAAAGGGATCGATCTGACCTCTGGGCCCGCCTTGGCAGATGTAGTGGCGCTGCTTAAAGAGCGAGTACAAACTATTGTAGAGCTGGCCACAGAAGCCACGTACTTTTATCAGCCACTCACCCCTTCGGATGAGATTGTTGCTAAGCATTTAGGCGCAGATGATTTGGCACGTCTTGCCGCATTTGCTGCTGAAATTGCTAGCTTGGAAGTGTGGGATACCGCCAGCATTTCTACCTTTATAAAAGAGTTTTGCAAATCGCAGGGTGTAAAAATGGGCCAAGTAGGTATGCCTCTACGCGCCAAAGTATGCGGTACTACGCATACCCCTTCGGTAGATGCCGTATTGGCATTGCTTGGTAGGGCTGAAGTCTTGAAGCGATTGGGCTAATCAATTGGTAAGGGCACGGTAAGCCGTGCCCTAAATGCGGTTCTAAGTGGCTTGCTCTGGTTTTTTGGTTTTACTTGCTAAGAAATCATCCAACCCTTTTTGTACTAACTCATAGGTTTTGTCCACATTACTGGCAATGGTTCCATCGAGCACTTGTAAGCTTTTAAGAATATCTTTGGCCTGTTTAAAGCCTTCTTCTACGCCGCCACGAATCACCTTGGTAAATTCTGCGGCTATTTTATCGGGGTCTTGCCCAGGTCTTTGCTTGGCAAATGCTTCATAAAACCCGGTGGAAAGCGCAACAATTCGCCCTGCAGTGCCTTCGGGGAATTATCTTGGCTCATTGCATTTTTAATTGCGTCATCGCCAAACTCAGGTTTTAGTGCATCATTAATTTTATCAATGGCATTTCGAAAGAGCAGTTGCATTGGCTTATCACCGCTGCTGATCGATACCTGTAAAGACGCTTGCAAAATTTGCTGATTGGTTTGAGCGCGAATGCTGGCTTCGGTAGGGGCTGGCTTTTTTTCTACATCTTTGGTGTCGTTACTGTCTTTTACAACGGTAGCATTGCTTGCGGCATTTGTTTGCGAAACAGAGTTAATCACGATAAAACTCCCTATCAAAGTTCTGCATTACAGATATGCCAGTTTATCGGTAGTCATCATGGATAACTTCAGCATTAGTCTGGCATGACTGATTAACGGCGAAAGTTCTCTGCGACTTACTTCCGTTTACCCCCATAACATCCATGGCTATGCTGCGCGCCTGCTTTTCTTTCTATCGGTTTCGAATGTCTTAGCCACAGCACTCTCACACCATTCTTGAAGGCTTTCAAAGGTTACTTACCGGTGAGGCTACAGTTAGCATTTTTGCTTCACTATATTGCGCGTTGGCCATATGGCACGGTGCAATTTTTGATTAAGTTACCGATTTATATTTTATCTTATGCGTAGGCTTTGGCGTGGTTGATCATAAGCAGCTGTTTATTTCTGTACTTGGCGCATTTGCCTTGAACTTAGCGATTGCTATTAATCATCAGTCAGATCGCTATCTTGGTATGTGAGCTTTGCGTTTTAAAAATAAAAAAGGCCATTTAATGGCCTTTTTCTATTGATACTAGAGCACTCTGGATATAGAGTTTTTTTCTGGCTTAGAATGCAAATTATGCATTTGCGGCTTTACGGCGGTGGGCAAACACCGCAATTAAGCCTAAACCCATTAAGGCATAGGTTTCTGGCCCAGGCACGGGTACTGCAACCATTCCTGTGCCTTGAATGCCCATTAAGTCAAATCCTGGTGATGCACCTGCACTGCCATGGCTTTTAACCATAATTTGGCTAATTGCACTGGTTAAAGTTAGAAACGATGCCTGTGGCCCTAGCCCTAAGCCGCCGCCTTCCGTTACTGTGCCGATTAGGCTCCACGCTGAGGCGCTATTTAAGCGGCCAAATACACTGGCTACTTCATTTGCGCCATTGGCAATACTGAAAATACTGATAGTGCCAGTGGCTTGCTGTCCATTAAATCCGTAGGTGGCCATATAGTCTTGAGGCAAAGAAACCCATTCACCAGTTACGGGGGCACCAGTGGCGATAGTTGGGTTTACAGATACCGGATAAGCGCTATTAAAGCCGCCTTGAGCGCTGGCGCTTTTATCTACACCTGCACCATTAGTAAAGCTAATAAATTGATCAACATAAGCATTTTTTGCATATGAAGCACTACTTAATATTGAAAATAGAGCAATAGCGACTGTTTTTTTTAGCATGTTCATTTTTTCTCCAATTTAAAATTAAGTATTTTTTGAAATGGTCATTTAATGATTAAATACTAGAAGAGTTTTTTTATTGGCTAAGTAAATAAAAGCCTCCTATGTATCTTTATTTGTTTGTCTTTGTACCTAGAATGCGATGTCATTTCAATGTGTGATTACTTGTGTGTTTTTTATCTGGTATTAGCGAGATATAAGGAAAAAAGAGGCATTACCTAGTACAACATCATCGATGTACATACAATCAATTAGTACGTGGATTTTTTGTGTGGATGTTGAGTGTGATGTAGCTCTAAAGGTAGGTTTCTTGGGGGTAATTATGTGAAATGAAAGGGTTTTTACTTTTTATGGCAAGAATTATTGGTATCAGCCAAAAATGTTGTAGCGTGAGTTGTTTCACACTTAAATTATTTGATAATTTATGGATTAATTGAAGTTGCGCAGTGGCATAGCAACAAGGCATTGCCCCACAATAAGTTCAGCAGTGTTATTACAGACCCTAGTTGCTATATCTTGGGCGCATCACGCCCTCAAGAAGTACTCTTATGCTAAATTTGTAAGGCCCAGCATTTTTATTAAAATGCTGGGCCTTTATAGAATGAATGCTGATGTACGGGCTTATTTTCCGGCTAATTTTTCCGCAATGGCCTGCAAAGCAGCAGGGCGGTTGGCGCAGCAGCTTAATCGGCCTGCCGCTTGGGGACTAAATCTAAGTCATAAGGTAACCGCCCTGCGATCAGCCAGAGCTTTTCTTGTGGCAAAGCGGCAATCAAGGCTTGCTGCTCTGGGTTAAGCGTTGCGTTATATGAAACAAAAATAATTTGCGGTGCAAGGGCCGCTTGCGTGAGGGCTGTATCAAGCTCTGCTGAGTCGGGTCTTAGCGCAATCCACTGCTCGCTAACCGTAAAACCTAGCTCGGTTAAAGGCTGTGCTAGCGAGTTGCGCGCTTCTGGCGTTTTGCCTAGAGCCACTTCATCTATTTCTGTATGCGCACGCACTTCAGCGCTGATTAAATGCACCGGCTTATTTTTATCTAATGGTTGAGTGCTGCCAGTAATGGCGGCTTGGTGTACGCGTTGCGATAGCGCCATGCTGCTGGCCGCTTGTAAAGAGGGCACTAAACTTGCCCAGTTTTGCATCTGATATTGCTGTTTTAAAGCCAAAATACGCAGTACCGATGCATCGATCTGGGCAATATCAATTTCGCCCGCTTCAACTGCAGCTTGCACGGCGGCTAAGGCGGCGGTTTGTGTGCTTGGCGTGTGCGAAATCAGCACAATATCTGCGCCTGCCCTAACGGCTTGCACCGCTGCTGCCACCGTACCCACGCCTTTGGCAATGGCATCCATTTCTAAGCAATCGGTAATTACTACGCCTTTAAAGCCTAGTTCTTTTCTTAATAAGCCATTGAGCACCGCGTGGGAAAGTGTGGCAGGGATAGATAAATCTGGCTCAATGGCAGGAAAAGCCACATGAGCCGTCATCAAGGCATCTAGCCCCGCATTAAATGCCGCACAAAATGGCGCTAGCTCTACCGCATCTAAACGTGGCCTATCGTGTGCCACCACCGGCATGCCCACGTGTGAGTCCATCGCGGTATCGCCATGCCCAGGAAAATGCTTGCCGGTGGCCGCCATACCTGCTGCTTGCATACCGCTTAATGCGGCTAGGGCAAACTGGCAAACTTCGTTGGCGGTTTCGCCATAGGCACGCACGCCAATCACAGGGTTTTGCCGATTGTTATTAATATCCAATACCGGCGCAAAATTAATATTAATGCCTAGCGATTTAAGCTCCGCATTGCCAATTTGGGTGAGTGCCGCACAATCGGCCACGCTAGCGGTATTTTTAAAAGCCATTGCTGATGGCAGTGGTGTGACGCCATCTTCAATTCGCATCACCATCCCGCCTTCTTGATCAATACCTATTAATAGTGGCACGGGGCTAAAGCGGGCATTGATTTGCTGCAACTGTAAATTTAAAGCGGCTACTTGCTCTGTATTTGCCACATTGCGCCTAAATAAAATAACGCCGCCAATCTGCTGTTGTTTAAGCATTGTTTCAATATGCGTATTAGGTACAAAGCCATCAAAACCCACCATAAACATTTGCGCCACTTTTTGGCTAAGGGTGAGCGACTGTAATAGATCTGCAGCATGCATGGTATGGCTCCAATAGGGATCGAGTGAAAGCTTTGCAAAAGCAAGCGGCTAAATTGATAAGTAATTTGCTTATTGTAAAACGCCAAGTAGCTTAAGTCCTATGTGGCTTTGTGATTTGACAAGCTGGGCAAAGCTGTAATCAAGGGTAGATGAAACGGCAAGAGCGCTTGAAGACAAGTCTTGGCGTACGACGATGCGCCATTGATTTCACTATTTCTATTAAAAATCATATATGTAAGGTTTGGTCAAGTCTGCTTACACCTTATTAAACTAGGTGTAATTGGCTCGGGTGTTGCTATTTTTGGTCTTAAATCAAGTTGTTTTATTAATATCATTAAATTCTTATTTGTTAATAATTAATAAAAACAAAGAGTTAAGATTTTATAAAATAATGACAACCACCGTTTGCCCTTTGCAGCAAGGCTAAGTTTCATTTTGTGATTGCTATCACATTTTTAAATTTAGGGGAGGAGAACAATGCATTTGTCGAGAGGCCGATCCATTATGTAAAAGCCCTGGCGAGAAGCTGGACAATAGCTTACATAAACTTTTTGGAGTACGTAAAATGGCAACTGCAGCAGCATTAGCATTCGTGCAAAAACTCTATGTCGCTTACTATCAACGTCCAGCCGACTACGCTGGGCAGCAATTTTGGGCGGAAAAATTTGATAAAGAAGGCGGTGCATCGGCTATTGCCAGCGCATTCGCTACCTCCGCAGAATCGGTAACATTGTATGGCTCGCAAGCCTTAGCCGCACAAATCAACGCTGTTTACTTGGCATCGTTTGGCCGCGCGGCAGAAACCGTGGGTTTGCAATTTTATATCAATGAAATCAATGCTGGCCGCCTAACCACGGGCACGATGGCCGTGGCCGTTTTAAATGGCGCAGTGGGTACGGATTTAAGCACCTTAAACTCTAAGTTGGCTGTGGCTGCTGCTTACACAACTGCCGTATCTGATAACACTGGTATTTTGAAGTATGTGGGTGATGCTTCTGCGGTGGCTGCCCGTACTTTCTTGGCGACGGTAACGACGGCAAATCAGGCGGCTTCGACTACGGAGGTTATTACACAGGCGAGGGCTTTAGTCGTTCCTACTGTTACAACGGGATCAACATTTACTCTTACAACTGCAACTGATTCGATTACCGGCACTGCTGGTGCTGATACTTTCCTTGCCACAGCTGCAACGACGAATCCTACATTTAATGCTGCGGATACAATTAATGGTGGAGCGGGCACAGATACACTTAATTTAACGATTGATGTTTTAGCTGCCAATGGAGTATCTGGTGCATCAACTTCAGCCGTTGAAGTGATTAATTTCCGTAGTGTGTCGGGCAATGCTCAAGCAATCGTTGGGGGAACTTCGCGGGTGCCACTTCTTTTGTTTCTGATCGTTCGACTGATGCGGTGACCTTAACTGGGCTTACTGCGGGGCAAGCAGTTGGTGTTGCGGGTAATGGCGCAGTGACAAACGGAGCTTTAAATTTTACTTATGGTGCAACTGTCGCTGCGGGCGTCATCAATATTTCAGGTGGAACAACGGCTGGAGCATTAGCTGAAACAGGGGCTGGTATTACATCCAATACGATTAACTCTACTGGTGCTGCTAATACAGTGGGTGCAATTGCCTTATCTGGTACAGCAAATACTGCTCTTACTGTTAATGCAACAACCGCTTTAACCACAGGCAATATCACTGGCTTTACCGGCACAGCTTCGACGATTACTGTTGCAGGGGCTGCGGTTAATAATGCAGGAACAGCAACGGCTCTTGCTTCTGCTGCCGTTACATTAGGTACGATCGAAAATGCGACGGTAGCTACTATTAATGCATCAGGTTTAACGGCTGGCGGTGTTGGGGCTGTATTAAGCACTAATGTAGCGATTGTAGTTACAGGTGGGGCGGGTGATGATTTCATTACAACGGGTGCTGTTTTAACTACAGGCTCTGTCGCTGCAGGGGCAGGTACGGGGGACCGATTGACTTTAGCTGCTGATGGTCATATCGCATCTGTCGCTTTGGGGGCTAAGTACACAGGGTTTGAGGTTGTTTCTATTGGTACGGGTGGTTCTACATTAGATCTGGATAATCTAGCGGCTGCTAATACGCTGACCGGATTACGTCTAACAGGTAGTTCAACCGTCACCAATATTAATGCTGCGACTGCGGGCAATGTGACTGTATTGGCGAGTAGTACTGATACCCTTACCGTAAAAAATGCACTGACTCCTGGTCAAATTGATACGCTGAAGTTGACGGTGAGTGATGAGCTGGCGGCAGTGAATACTATTACATTGACAGCTCCAGTTATCGCTGGTGTAGAAGTCTTGAATTTAGTGGCGACTGATAATACAACAATCACAACCTTAGCTAATGCTCTCGCGTTAACTAACCTCAATATTTCTGGGGCAGGTAACGTGGTGGTAACTACATTAGGTGCCGTTGCTTTACAAACTAATTACAACATTAATGCCAGCACCGCAACGGGTAATTTGACTTTGGATGCTACGGGAGCAATTACGAATGGTTTCTCTTTAACTGGTGGTTCAGGAATCAACACGATCACTGGTGGGAGCCAAGTATTCTCCGTTAATTTAGCGGCATCTACTGCGAAAGCTGATGTCATTGCAGTTGCCAATGCTGCTGCAGGTGCAACTGGTGGTACTTTAGCGCTACCTAACTTAAGCATCACTGGCTTTACTAATTCGGCCACCGTATTGGTTGGTGATAAAGTTGATGTGATTAATACGGCCTCCATTGGGGCGGCAGTTGCCGCAGCAGCTTCTGCTGCTGATGCAACGGTCACTGCCGCATTATCTGCAACAGGTATCTTTACCTTTACGGGTACGGGGGCAGCAGCAGCGACTTTGGCAACTAAAATTGCGATTGCTACCGAAGCTGCTTATGGTGGTGCAACGCAATATCGCACCACTGCATTTGAGCATGGTGGAAATACCTATTTAGTTGAAAATGGCGACGCAGTTGCTGGATATTTAGCAGGTACTGATATCGTAGTTAACTTGGTTGGGGTAACCGGTGTAACGGCTCTATCAACTACAGCGTCTGCTGCTTCTACTGTTTGGGTGATTTAGTCGTTTGACCTAAAAGTACCGGCCCAAAGGGGCAGGCTCGATTTAATCGATGCTTTAAACGTCTGTTTGTGAGCCTCTTGTATTACCCCCAACCCCGCATCTGTTATGGATGCGGGGTTTTTATTTTTAGGGCGTAACGTGGCTTATAAAGAAACTCTCTATTTCTAGGAGAGGGAAGATGGCTATCGTGATTAGCACTCAGCATTTAGCAGCCATTGCGGGTAAGGAATCTAAGCTGATGCCTGATTTGGTACTGTGGATCAATAAACTTTGCCCACAATATGAAATTGATAGCCCACAGGAATACGCGCATTTTTTAGCGCAGGCTTGCCATGAAAGTGATTACTTTAAAACATTTAAAGAATATGCCACGGGCGCGGCGTATGAGGGCAGGGCGGATTTAGGCAATCGCAAGGCGGGGGATGGGATACGTTTTAAAGGGCGGGGGATATTCCAAACTACGGGGCGAGCTAATTATTTGCAATTGGGCATTAAAAAAGGCCACCGAGATTTATTTATCAATCACCCAGAATATTTGGAGCAAGCCGAATACGCGGTTTGGAGCGCTTGCGAATATTGGGCCAATAAAAATTTAAACGATGTAGCTAATCATGCCGATATAGATATATTAAAGAAAAAATATCGCGGCAAGGTATTAGACGTGTCGCCCGTGGAGTTTATTAGCTTGACCATTAATGGTGGTTACAATGGCATTGAGGAAAGAAAGCGCTTTTATGCGCTTGCACAGCGGGTTTTAAAATAAGCCTCCATATTATTGGCGCTGCAAATCCGGCCAAATCTGGTCTCGACCATGCGATTTTTCGCTTCGACCGTCTAAATCTGACAGGCTGTTAGGAAAAACGTTTCGCTTAAGGACTTGGTTCACATTTATTTTCCAAGTTGATATGTTCGTCATCCCCGAGTGTTTCTGTCGGGGATCCAGCAGAGCCAATGGATTCCCGACAGAAACACTCGGGAATGACAATCAAAATGAGTGTGCCTTTTCGGAATTTATTTTGAGCCACATCCTAAGTTGATAGGATTGGCTTGCACCCGCCCAACGCAAACCCTGTTTTTTAAACAATCCCCAATGCTTTTAATATGCCGATTTGCTTATCGCAAAATAGCTGCGCTTGTTGCGTTAATTCGGCGATATTGTCCTCGCTACTTTCTATGGTGATACCTTCCTTAACCAGCTTTTGATTTTGCGTGGCGAGGATTTGCCATGCGAATTGCGCCATTTCTGCGGGGTGTTTTTTGCCTTGGCTGCGGGCTAATAAAAAGAGTTGTTGAAAGCGGCCAACTACAATACCGCCGCCGGATACGGGGCTGGCTAGGTAGTTGATATCGCTGCTGCCACGCGATTGCTGGCATAGGTAGTGATTGATCTTTTCACAGCTTTTTTTGGCTTTGGCGATGTGCGTGTCTTCTTGTGCCAGTGCAACGCTGCCTGCGCCGGTGAGCACAATAATGGCTTGAAAAATTTGTGCAAAGGGCAGGTTGGTGGCTTGTTCTAGCTTGCCTAGGCTGATGATTTGGTGATCGCTCATGGCATCTAAAATGGGCGTGTAAGTGCTATCTTGTAAGGTGGCTTCGCCAAGGTTGCCGTTTACTTTGAGCGATACATCGCTGCGGGGCTGAATCAGTAGCACGCGCAGTTGGCGTAGCTGCTCAGCTTGGGCAAGGGGGCTGAGTGTGCGCGGGCCACGTACCCAGTAATCACGGCGAAATTGCTGATTCACCATAAAATCACGCGTGGTTTCGCGAAACTGCGTATCGGGAATTTCTGCCAGAAATTGTTGCTGCTCAGCTGTTAAATTAATGACATCAATATGATCCATATAATGCGCAGAGCAGGCATAGCTAAGCTTGGCAGGCTTTAGCCATTCGGCCATGCTGGCAAAGTGCATGGGCAGCCAATCGCGATTAAAGTATTCATGCGCTAGATAATGGCGATTTTGCTCTTTTGCTTTTTGTATTCGATCCGCTATTTGCGGATTAGCCCGCGCATACATCGGCTGGGTGGCAAGTAGTTTTTCGGTGAAATCGAGTGCGCCATTAATTCGGCTGACAATACCATTGCCTTCTGCGCCAATAATCTCGGCGTGCTCGGTCATTAAATGCCTTATTGGCGCAAAGCTGGCCCAGCCGGGCTGAGTGTTATAGCTAATATATAAAACCCCACCTACTTTTAATTTGCGGCGAATAAATTCCACAATCACTCTACGGTTTTCATCCGATATCCAGCTCCAAATGCCATGCAGGCCAATATAATCAAATTCGGGTAAATCACTGCGGGCGGCAAAGTCGGCAAAGGCCTCATCAAATAATCTTGCCCCTGCGCCTGATATGCTGGCTAATTCCTGGGCAAAGCCTGCTTGCGATGGGTTGAAATCGGTGCCGTGCCATTGCGTGATACTGGCGGCGGCATGCAAATTGGCGCTCATTCCTTGGCCAAATCCTAATTCACACGCATTAGCTATTTCTGGGCAGGCTAAGCCCGCATTTAAAAACGCCAACTTTAGCCGTAGCGGATTAAGCTCGGTGTAATAGCCGTAGGTGTAGGCAATATCTGCAATATATCCTGCTGTCCAGTCGCTCATATTTGCTGCCTTTTTTGAGGGGTGAAAAAATGGTTGCGGCCTTTGCTCCTAAGGGTGAGGGGCTGCTTAGGATACTGCTCACATTAACTTCCCGATTTTTAAACAGTCGTCATTCCCGCGAGCCTTTGGCGGGAATCCAGCTACGCGGCTGGATTCTCGATAAAATCATTCGGGAATGACGGGTTTATTTCGGGAAGTTATTTCGAGTCACATCCTTAAGGGAGTGTTTTGTTGGCGAGTTCTCGTAAGGTGCTTTCGTCGATAGGGGTTTTGCAGGCGATGGCCCATAGATCAAAGCCTGCTTTGCGGCGTTTACTGGCGATGCTGCTAAAACCATTCGCCTGTAAGGCGGCAACTAGCGTTTTTTCGGTAAAGCCCGTTTTGTGCGCCATATAGATTTGCCCAGCTGCTAGGGCTGGGCGATAGCCGTATAAAATATCGAGAGGGCTGATGGGGCCTGCGGGTGATTGATAAGCGGCTTCGCCAAGCTGATCGTTGGCAACAAGGGCGCATACGCTTTGTAGATCTGGGCAGGTAATCAGTAAAAAGCCGTCGTTTTTGAGTACCCGCAGAAATTCGGCCAGCACAAGTGGGACTTCGTGGGCGTAAACGTGTTCGATATTGTGGGCGGAGTAAATGGCGTCGACACTGGCGGTGGGGACGCCGCTCATATCCAGCATGGAGCCGATAATATCTGGCTTGGTAGCTGGGTCGATATCGAGGCGTAGCTCCTGCCATGATTGCAGGGCCGGTGGCAGCGTTGCCCCGCTCTGCCTATAACCTGCGCCAACATGCAAAACTGTTTTATCCATATTACTGGCCTGCTGATAGCTAAGAATCAACTGTTGTTCTAGCGCTTGGGTAAAGCCCGCAACATCGGTGAGGGGCCGCATCTGTTGGCGTAGGCTTTGGCGCAATTGGCCAAGTTGTTCGGGATTATTGGCGAGCGTGATGGCGATTTGGATATATTGATCGCTGTTTAGTGCTACCCATTCTGGGTGGCCTATCGTATTTGCAATGGCTAAGCCCTGCCTGCTGACGACGCGATCTTGTGCGAGGGTAATCAGCGGCACACCCATCCAAAGTGCTTCGCAACTGGTGAGCCCGCCAGAAAAGGGGAAGGGATCGAGGGCAATATCGATATCGGCGTATTGCTTGAGTAAGTCGCTATGAAAGCTGGGGCCGCGTAAGTGAATTCGATCGGGGTTGACTCCGAGATCGGCAAAGGCTTGTCGTGTTGCGGCTTGCAATGCTTCATCGTTGTAATTACGCCATTTCAAAATAAGGTGGCTGTGCGGCACAGCAAGTAAAATTTTGGCCCAACAATCGAAAACTTCGGCATTGTATTTGGCGGTGTTATTAAAGCTGCCAAAGCTGATATAGCCATTTTCAAAGCAAGGCGGTGGGGCTACGTTTGCTGGGGCAAAGGGCATGGGGCTATAGCAAAAACGGCCCTTGGCTAAATGGATGATTTTTTCGGTGAATAGGGCGTCAGTGCCTAGTGGTGCATGATCGCTATCTAAATAGACGGCGTCGATATAGGGCAGACCAGTGCTGGCAAAATAGCCCAGCCAGCTAATTTGTACTGGGGCGGGGCGTAGGGCAAAAACCTTGAGGCGCGAGCCTGCTGTATGGCCAGATAAATCGACCAGTACATCAATTTGATCTTCTTGAATTAAACGAGCTAGCTCAAGATCGCTTAGCTTGGCAATGTTTCTAAATTGGCAGGTTTGGCGTATTACATCGGTGATTTCATCATGAATAGGGCCAGCACTATAGGCAAAGGGCTGGGTTTTTTGATGAGCAGCTAAAACTTTATGCAC
This sequence comes from Iodobacter fluviatilis, assembly GCF_004194535.1. Classification (NCBI taxonomy): domain Bacteria; kingdom Pseudomonadati; phylum Pseudomonadota; class Betaproteobacteria; order Neisseriales; family Chitinibacteraceae; genus Iodobacter; species Iodobacter fluviatilis. The sequence goes on from NZ_CP025781.1 coordinate 2,468,387, forward strand.
CAGAATGCCGACGGTATGCTGGCAAAAATCGGCAGAAATATAGCCTACTCTCAGTTGGCGATTTTTTAGGTCTGGGCAGGGCGGCCTAGGGCGCTCGTTTCCTGCGATGGCCCATTTTCCCCAATCTTTGGCCTTGGCTAGGCGTTCTGCCGCCGAAACCTGTGGATCGTATTCCAAGCCGATTAAAAGATTGCGGCGTATGGCGGGATGATTAGGCAGGCGTAAGAGTAAGCCTGCGTACATATGGCGTGATTTAGTGTGCTGGCCTCTATCTCGCGCCAGATTGGCTAAATTAACTTCGGCTCGAAGATCGGCTGGATCTTGGGCCTTGGCTCGTTCAAAGCAGTTTTCTGCGGCCGATAAAAAGCCTGAGTTATAGAGCAACACGCCTACGTCTAATAGTTGATTAATTGGTGCATCGGGTGCGGCAATCAGGGTGTGGCACAGTGTAATTAGCTCGGTAAATTGACCGCTGCTTGCTAGTGCTAGTGCTTGGGCTTGTTCAATCATTTGTTTTCCCTAAGCTTCCTCTTTTATAGGGAGGGGCGTTCTTTTTGCTCCTTTTTGAGGAGAGGGCTGGTACTCAACGCAACACCTGATCCACCGCCTGCAAATCGTTTTCTTGTAAGGTGCCGGCATAAAACTTTAGGCGGATATAGCCGCTTAGGTAGGTGTATTGGGCTGCGGTGTGTTTTTGTTGGGCTTCAAAAAATCGGCTTTGGGCGTTGAGCAAATCCACATTGCTGCGCACTCCAGATTGAATGCCTTTGCGGGTGGATTGGATCAGTACATCGCCGGAGCGCACGGCTTCTTGCAGGGCTTTGATTTGCGCTGAGCTGGAGCTTAAATCCAAATATTGTTGGCGCAGGCCTAGCTCAACTTGCTGCAATGTATTGCGCTGATCTTCGCTAGCGGCGGTGTGTAGAGCAACGGCGCGTTTGCTGCGGGCATTGATTTCGCCGCCAGAAAAAATTGGGATGCTGGCGTAAACCATAATGGAGTTGGATTTGATTAAGTTATCGACGGTGCTGTAGCTGGGGCTGTCTTCATAGCTGCTGCGCAGGCGCAGATCGACGGTGGGCAGGTGTTGGTCGATATTTTTGCTGATTTCTAATTGGGCGGCGTCAACGGAGGCTTGGCGCTCGAATAGGATGGGGTTGTTTTGTTTTGCCTGACTCAGCCACTCGGCTAGGGGGTAGCGTAGGTGTAAATCGGCCTGCATATCGGTGGGTTTGCGGTGGGCTAGCTTGCTCATTGGCTCGCCGACGGTGACGCTGAGTTCATGTAGCTTGCTGCTGTGCGCGGCTTCGGCAGAAAGGATATCGGCATCAACAAAATCAAGGCGGTTCTGTGCTTCGTTGATATCGGTGATGGTGCCATAGCCGGCTGCAAACCATTTACTGGCTTGGGTTTTTTGCTCTTGATAGGCCTTTTTTTGCTCGCCCAAGAGTTGTAGTTTGTCAAAAGCCAGCTGCACATCAAGGTATTGCTGAGCCAGCCGTAAGATCAGCTCTTGTTGGCTGCGATCAAGCGCGTGATTCGCTTCTTTTTGCTGAAACTCGGCTTGCGATAGATTATCCCAAGCGGCCATTCTAAATAGGGGCTGGGTGAGGGTGGCTGCGTAAGTTTGGCCATTAAATAAATAATCTTTGCTAATGGTTTGCTCTTTTGCGCCTTCCCCCACATCAAATTCAGTATTCACCCATTCACGGCTGCCCTGCGCGGATAGCGATAGATTGGGCAGCAACGCCGCTCTGGCGATGGGGACAATTTCTTGTGAGGCTAAATTCTGCGCCTTGGCAATTGCAAAACGGCTGTCGTTTTGTACTGCCTTTGGGTAGAGATTGGCTAAGTCTGCGCCTTGGGCCGCACTGAGGAGCAGGAGGGGGATAAGGGCCAGTTTTACTTGCATCGTCATCTCCTTATTTCTCTGTAAACGCAAAGGCAAGGCGGTTGAGTAGAGGGCGAACGATATAGTCGAGTAGGCTGCGCTCGCCGGTTTTGATCACCACTTCAGTCGACATGCCGGGCAGGATGGCGAGTTTTTTACGGCTTAGCTCGGCTAGGCCATTTTTGGTAACGACGACTTTGGCGCTGAAATAAGCATTGCCGCGTGGGTCCACAATTCGGTCGGCAGAAATACTGCTTAGCTCGCCTTCTAAAATGGGCGGCGTGCCTTTATTTCCAAGCGAGGAGAAGCGAATATCTGCCAGCAGGCCGGGATGTACTTTGTCGATTAAATGGGGGGGGAGCTGGATTTCGACCACCAGCTCGTCGTTTTCTGGCACGATTTCCATCAGCGTTTCACCCGGGCGGATGATGCCGCCCACGGTGTGTACATTCAGCCCAACCACATGCCCAGAGGCTGGGGAGCGTAATACAGTGCGTGATAGGTCTTCTTCGCGCGCTTTAATTTCATTGCGCCAGCGGTTTAAATCACCTTGAATTTGGCTGTATTGGGTTTCTACTTCTTTATTGAATTCTTGCGTGCGTTGCAAAATCCGCAGGCTAAGCTCGCCTTTTTGCCGACTGGCTTGTTCGATACGGCTAAGCCCTTCGCCATATTCCCCAGAAACTTGGGCAAATAAGCGCTCCATTTCAAATAGGCGGGTGCGTGGTGCGAAGCCATCGGCGACTAAATCACGTAGGCCTGCGATGTCTTTTTCTAGCAATTTAATCTGCTGCTTACGCCCAGCTTCTAGTGCACGTAGGCCGTTGATTTGCTCGTTAATACCGGCAATGGTTTGTTGCAGAATATTGCCTTCGTTCATCAGTGCGGTGCGGCGGGTGGTCAATAATTGGCTTTGCGTTTCCATAATCGCTTTGGCTTGGGGATTGCTTTCTTGGAGCATTTTTGTGTTAAAGCTGATTTTTGACTGGTGATTTAGCTCGGCATTGAGCCGGTCAGCCAGCGCCTGTGTTTGCCAGTAATTATTTTGTACGGTGGATAAAACCGCATTAATTTGCGTTTGATCGAGCAAGATCAAGGGTTGATTGGCGGCTACTTCTGCGCCTTCTTTAACCAGTATTTTGTTAATCATGCCACCCTGTAAATGCTGAATGGCTTTGCGTTTACTCTCTACGCTAACCACACCATTGGTGGGCACGCCTTCGTCTAGCGGGGCAAGAGCGGCCCAGAGGAGAAAACCTCCGAGGCCAAATAAAAGAATAAACAGACCTAGCCGAGTAACGGAGCGTGTGTCGGTGAGCGAGTTATCGACATCTAATACCGGCTCGGGAGATATTTGTTTGGCAAGCTTTAACATGTTGCAGCCCTCATTGATGTGGGTTTTTGGCGGGTTGCACCCGCGCTAAGACTGTTGACTGGTCGTTTTTGCAGGTCGGGTGCTTACCCGCCGTTTATAAACTTTTGAGACATAAATCTGGCGGGTTGCACCCTCCCTACGATGATTAACTCGCCATCCTTTAAGATTGTTGCTCTGCCATTGCCGGAGCAACGGCTGGTGGCGGGTTGAGCGCAGCTAAAACTTGATCGCGTGGGCCGTAATAGCGCAAGGTGCCCTCATTCATCACTAGTAATAAATCGACCACGGCCAGCACATGGGTGCGGTGGGTAATCAGTACGATGGTGGCACCGGCTTCTTTGGCCTTGATGATGCCTTGCACCAAGGCGCGCTCGCCCAGCTCGTCCAGATTGGCGTTGGGTTCGTCCAGCACAATCAGGCTAGGGTTGCCGTAGAGGGCGCGGGCTAGGCCGATGCGCTGGCGTTGGCCGCCAGATAATCCTGAGCCGCCTTCACCAATCGCGGTGTCGTAGCCTTTGGGCAGGCGCAAAATCATTTCGTGTACATCGGCCATTTGCGCTGCAGCGACGACCTTTTCGCTGTCTATTTCGCCAAAGCGGGCGATGTTTTCGGCGATGGTGCCGGAAAACAACTCAACATCTTGTGGCAGATAGCCCATATGCGGGCCAAGTTCGGCTTTATTCCAAGTGTAAACATCCACGCCATCTAGTCGCACTTTGCCCATAACAGTTGGCCAAATCCCAACAATTAAGCGGGCTAAGGATGATTTACCGCTGGCGCTTGGTCCGACTATGCCTAAAATCTGCCCAGCAGCCATGCCAAAATTCATACCATTGATTACCATATTTTGCGTGCCGGGGATCATGGCCGATACGTTATCAACTAAAAGCTGGCCGCTAGGGCGGGGCAGGCTCATGCCTACAGGGCGAGCAGGGAAGGTGGCGATCAGCTCTTGCAAGCGCGAGTAAGCCGAGCGCACGCTAATAAATTGTTTCCAAGTACCAATCGCTAATTCAATTGGCGCTAAGGCGCGGCCCATTAAAATAGAGCCGGCTATCATCGCGCCAGGCGTGGTAGAGCCTTCAATCACCAGCAAGGCCCCCGCGCCTAAAATCAAAGATTGCAAACTAATACGGGTGAATTTGGTAATCGCTGAAATACCACCGGCTTTATCGCTGGCTTCACCTTGCAAGGCGAGGAATTTACCGTGGTGTTTATACCAGCGCTGCATTAATCCATCGAGCATGCCCATCGCTTCAATGACTTCGGCGTTGCGTAAATTATTATTAGCAAAGCGAGTGGCTAAATTGGAGTGGGTGCCTGCTTCGGCTATGGGTTTTTTGCTGACTAATTCGGTGATATAGGCAAGCCCTGTCAAAAGCACCGCACCCACTACGGCTAGCCAGCCCAATAAAGAGCCGAGCATAAATAATACGGCTAAATAAATAGGAGCCCAAGGCGCATCAAAAAATGCAAATAAACCTTGGCCGGTTAAAAATTGGCGAATATTATTTAAATCAGCCAATGCTAGCCCCGCATCACTATTACCTGCTCTTAAATTACGCTCAAAAGCAGCGGTAAATACTCGCGCATTGAGTTGTGAATCTAATTTGCTACTGATCCGCACCAATAGCCTTGAGCGCACCATTTCTAATAAAGACATTAAGGCATACAAGCCCAGCGTAATGACCGTAATCATCACTAAAGTGGTTTCATTTCTGCTGGCTAATACTCGGTCGTAAACTTGCAGCATATAAATGGAAGGAACCAGCATCAGCAAATTAATAAAGAAACTAAATAACCCTGCTACCCAAAAATGCTGGCGTAAGCTATGTAATACAATCGCCAGTTCAGAGCGGGGCTGCATTTGCTTTTTCATGTTATTTCCTTTTAAAAAAGGTTACATATTTTCTGTATTAGTTTGGGGGGATTCTAGGGTCAGTAAATACTCTGGCCATTCGTCCTGAGCGTTGGATTGCGCTACTTCATCTAAATTTAAAAAAATAAAATTAAGCAAATAATGGGAATGGCTATTGATAAGGATAATTTCTCTTAAACGTTGCGAGCTAAAACTGCCAATCACCTCTGGGGGGAGTTGCAATTGAAAGCGCAATCGCCCCTCTAGCGTAAACATCGACAAAATATTGTCTTTAATACTTAAGGTATGGCGGTCGAAATAAACGGGGGCAGAGGGCAAGAAAAACAATTTAGGCAAGGGCGATTCTGCGGGTAGATTCTTCCATTTGCTGAGAGGGTGCTCATACAAAGTGCGATAAGCTCGGCAAACGGCATAAATGGCATTACACGCCATTTGCGCGCCTAAATTAGGCAGCTGCTCACGCAATGCTCGGTAAGCTAAATGATGTAAGGTAACGCGGTGCCAGCAGCGGTGCTCCTGCGCAATGGGGGCTACTAAATTACAACCATTACAAAACTCAGCCTGTAGCGCCTGTAGCCTTTGCTGCTGCAGATCCGTTGTTAAAAGAGGGATGGAGTATGTGATGGGCATAATCATCACTCTAGGAAAGATTTCTCCTATATGAAATGCCTATATGAAGTTTTTGCCTACGTTTGTCGGATTGATGAATGGCGGATGTAAGATCTACTAAGGCAAAGGCCGCAGGTGTGGTCGAAGGGAGGATGTAACCCAATCCTATCAACTTAGCTAAATATCATGTCGTTGCCACGCAATGACAAACATTGAATCATCGTAGGGCGAGTGCAACTCGATAGGCGCTAACCAAATTGTTTTTCATTAGCAAACAGCGAAAAAGCATAACAACCACGCTCTTTGCATGGGGCTTAAAGTCCCCTTGAAACACGCCGGAGCGAGGAACAAGCGGGGCGGGGTTTCGGCAAGGGAGCGAGGCAGCGAGCCAATCCCGCCTGCCGCCGACTCGATTGTCCGCAGCGCAGGGGATTTCGTGTTTCGTGGGGCGGCCTTCTTTGGCTTCGTTTCTTGGCCGTTCAAGAAAGGAAGGCCCCTGCGGTGGCTAACCGCCCCAAAATCAACGTGCCGAAGGCACTAAAAAGATCTTTTTGACTGTGGTTAGCGCATATGGGGTGCAACCCGCCGTTTTCAGTGTTTCAGCAAAGCTCGGCGAGTTTCACCTGCCCTACGAAAAACATTTCGCTTAAGTTGATAGGATTAGGATGTAAGCCGCCGAGTTTTGGCTCGATAGGCATAGGCTGAAATAGATGCACATGGATCGCTTTTATCATGCATACGGGGTGAAGTCTGGCTGATTGTTACTGGTTTGTTTGGGTTTGTAGATAAAGCTCCACAAATTATCGATGATGCTTGTGCTGTCAATTTCTTTCGTTAAAATATCTTTTGCTTAATTTGTTTGTATGTAATGACGTTTTAGACATGGATGGGCATATGGTCAAAAAAACGGATTTTATCTTGGGCTGCCTATTGGGATTGCTCATTGCCCTTTATTTTTATGGCTTAAAAATAATCGACCCACATAATGTGCAGTGGATCTTAAAAGGGGGGGATTCTTATCAGCATTTTATTGGCTGGGCCTTTTTTAAAAATGATATCTGGCGCTGGCCTTTAGGGCTAAATCCTCATTTTGGTAGTGAAATTGGCGGGTCAATTGTTTTTACTGATTCTATTCCCTTATTATCTATTGTTTTAAAATTTTTATTGCCACCATTGAGTGCTCCTGTTCAATTTTTGGGCTTGGCTGTTATGATTAACTATATGCTGACAGGCGGCGTGCTGGTATTGATTTTAAAAAAATTAATGAGTAGCACCTTTGTTAGTTTAATAATTGCTTTGCTGTTGGTTTCTTCTACCGTTATGACGATCCGTGGTATTGGCGGGCATGGTCATGAATCGCTTACCGCACATTGGACTTTTTTATATGCAATGTATTTGTTATTAGATGGTGGTTTAAAAGGAAGCCACTTTCCTTATTTTAAATGGGCAGCATTATTGGTTTTGACTGTGTTGATTCATTTTTATTTATTTGTTTTGTGCGCCCCTTTTTTTGTAGCTGCGCATATTCAGTATTTTATCCATAGCAAACAATTAAAATGGCAGCAGCTGCTAAAGCAATTGCTGTCCATTATTTTAACGATGAGTGTGGTGCTGGGGCTAATGTATGCGGTTGGTTATTTTGTATTGCCGATTAAATCGAGCTTAACTTCGGAATATGGTTCTTATCCCGCCTCATTACTTACATTTATTAACCCTGCATCGTCTGCTTGGTTTTTGAATATGGAATCTAGTAAGTCCTTATCAGGCTTTTTTTCCGGTTTTTCTTCGGCAATTGCTGGGCAGTACGAGGGGCAGGCTTATTTGGGGTTAGGCTTGATTGTTCTGCTTAATATTACTTTTTTTAGCTTGTTGATACGCAGAGTCTCTTTGCTCTGGGCTTTACCAATGGCGGGGGTTTGTTTCTTGTTGTCATTAATTGCTTTAAGCAATCATGTTTCACTTTACGATCAGTTTTTGATTTATGACATTCCACCACAAATGGCGGCCTGGTTGGGCATGGTGCGCGCAAGTGGGCGGCTTATCTGGCCGATGTTTTACTTATTGGTGATTTTAGCTGGGTTTATTTTATCTAAAAATTTTTCTACTCGAAGCCAAGTCGGTATTCTACTTTTAGTTGCTATTTTGCAAATAGGTGATTTATCTGCTTGGCACCGCAGCTTGCGGGCAAGAAATCATGATTATTCTAATGTTCATATTGATCATTTAAAGAGTAATCAAGCATTTAAAACCATGATTAGTCATGCAAAAAGTATTGTGCTGCTTCCTGCTGATTATGTGGATGATTATCAAGCTTATTCATGGGAGGCTTTACGTGCAGGTATTCCGATTAATACCGGCTATTACGCAAGGAATCCTTCACCTGAGTTTTTTGCCAAAATTAATGTCCCACAGTTGGAAAAAATAAAACGCTGCGATTTAAACCCCAGCGTTTTATATATACTGCGCCGCTTTGAGGCAAAGGCCTGCCCTGGCCAAGATGTATTGCATACGCAATATAAAGATACGCTGTGGATGATTAAAACAGGGAGCTAGTTGTAGGGCAGGTGAAACCCGCGAGCGATGCTGGAAAGTACGCGGGTTTCATTGGGGCGGGGTTTTCTTGGTTTACACCAACACCACATCAAATATTTCTTGGTTGTAGGCGCTTTCTACCTGCAAATAGATGGGTTTTTGGATGAAATCGGCCAGCTGGGCAAGGTTGGCGGATTCTTCGTCTAGGAACATATCGATCACGCTTTGTGAGGCGAGGATGCGATATTCTTTGGCGCTAAATTGCCGCTCCTCACGTAGGATTTCTCGCAGGATTTCGTAGCAGATGGTCTGCGCTGTTTTGATTTCGCCGCGTCCTTGGCAGGTGGGACAAGTTTGGCAGAGCACATGGGCTAGCGATTCGCGGGTGCGTTTGCGGGTGATTTCAACGAGGCCTAGGCTGGTAAATGGGCTGATGGTTACCTTGGTTCTATCACGGCTCATGGCTTTTTTTAGCTCGTCCATCACGGCGAGTTTGTGGCCTTCGTTATCCATATCAATAAAATCGACAATAATAATGCCGCCCAGATTACGTAAGCGCAGCTGGCGGGCGATCACTTGGGTTGCTTCAAGATTGGTTTTAAAAATGGTGTCGTCAAATGAGCGCGTACCCACAAAGCCGCCGGTATTCACATCCACCGTGGTCATGGCTTCGGTTTGATCGATGATTAAATAGCCACCAAATTTTAGATCGACTCGGCGCACCATGGCGTGCTCGATTTCTGCTTCTACGGCGAATAATTCAAATAGCGGCCTATCGCCTGAATAGTGTTTTACTCTGGGTAAAACATCAGAAACAAAGGAGGCTGCAAACTCGCTCATTTTGGCGAAGTTTTCGCGTGAATCTACGAGAACTTCTTCGGTTTCGGTGTTAACCATATCGCGCAGTACGCGTAATTGCAGGGATAAGTCTTGAAATAACAGTGATCTGGCGGGCAAAGTGACTGATTTTTGCTGGATATCGGCCCAGATTTTATCGAGATAATTGATGTCAGCTGTGAGCTCCTCATCCGTGGCATGCTCGGCTGAGGTGCGGATAATATAACCCTGATGCGCGGATTGGCTGAGTAGTGATTCAAGCCGTTTGCGTAGCTGATTGCGTTCGCCATCTTTGTCGATACGTTGGCTAATGCCGATGTGTTTTTCTTGTGGTAGAAACACCAAAAAGCGCCCAGCAATACTGATTTGGGTAGAGAGCCGAGCGCCCTTTGTGCCGATGGGGTCTTTGGCTACTTGCACGAGTACTGGCTGGCCTTCGTGCACGATGCGCTCGATACGCTGCGGCTCATTGGGGTTTTGGCGCTGCTCGATCACATCGGCAATATGCAAAAAAGCGGCACGCTCTAAACCGATTTCAATAAAGGCGCTTTGCATACCAGGCAAGACGCGTTTCACCACGCCCAAATAAATATTTCCCACCAAGCCACAGTGAGCGGATCGCTCAATATGAATATCTTGAACCACACCATCTTCAACGGTGGCCACGCGGGTTTCTTGTGGGGTGATGTTGATGAGGATTTGCTCTTTCATTGGGAGTCTCGGTTTTTATTTATTTGAGTATCGGCATGGGATTTGCGTGTGTTTTATAGCTTTTCGTCTTCGGTATTGCTGCTCCGTGCTTCGCTACGTGGAAAAAAACCGTCGTTTGCAAAGTGGTCATTACACCTTAAGTTTTTTTCTTTAGTAAAGGTAAGCACATATTCATTAACTCATCCCAAACCTCGCCTTTGGCCACGCCCTTATTCATTTGATCGATAAGGGCGGCTTGGGCAAGGGCGGCTTTGAGCTGGGCGGCTTTGACTCGGGCAAGTGCGGGCTCGACTAACTTTTGTTTTTCGCCCCAGATACGTAACTCTTTAAATAATTGTGCAGACGGCGTGCCGCGCTGTTTACCCAGCCCTAGCCGGTATAGGGTACGGATTTCTTCCGCTAGCGACCATAGTACCAAATGCGGTGCCTCGCCTTCGGCGCGCAGGCCTGCCAACATGCGGGCAAAGCGGGTGGCGTCTCCTGTTAAGAGCGCCGCACCAAGCTGAAATACATCGTAGCGTGCCACATTGGCCACCGAGGTTTGCAGGTCTTCAAGGCTGATTTCACCTGCTGGATGCAGCAGGGCGAGTTTTTGTATTTCTTGAAACGCCGCCAGTAAATTGCCCTCAACTCGATCGGCTAAAAATTGCAGTGCTTCGGGGGCGAGTTTTTGCTGCTGGCGGGCTAAGCGCTGGGCTATCCATTCGGGTAGCTGGCGGTGCTCAATGTTCTTGGCTTCAAGTACCTCGCCTTTGGCAGATAGCGCTTGAAACCATTTGCTGTTTTGGCCGGTTTTATCTAGTTTTGGGCTGGTGACAATGGTGATGGTGTCGGGCGGTAAATTACTGCAATAGGCTTCAATGGCTTTGCCACCATCGGTGCCTGGCTTGCCAGTGAGGATGCGTAGCTCGATTATTTTTTTGTCGGAAAAAAGCGAAAACGAATTGCCCTGCATTTCGAGTGAAGACCAAGCAAAGCCTGTTTCCACCGTGAGCACTTCACGCTCGATGTAGCCTGTTTTTTTGGCGGCATCTCTGATTTGCTGCACGGCCTCTAGCAGCAGCAGGCTTTCGTCCCCGTGCAGGGTATAGAGTGCGGATAGCCCCTTGCTGAGCTGGCGCGGCAAGTCGTCAGGACGCATCTTTTATCCTCAGTGCGTATGGGTCAGGGAACATTCTGTACTTTAGCGAGCGCACTGATCCGGCGCAGGATTTGCTGGGCTGCATCTTGTTGCATATCGGCAATCAGTAAAGAGGCTTCGGCATCTTTACCTAGGCTATTGTTCTCGTCGTAGCTGTAATCACGGTTGAGCTGTAATTTGCCATTTTCAAGTAGCTGGCGCTCACCCGCTTGTACGCTATAGGTAATGCGATAGAACAAGCGATATTCGCTAACGCGGCCCGCGTTATTTACGGTAAGCACTTTTTGTTCGGTACTTTCATTGATGACGTTAATCACAACGGCAGGCTTATTTGCGCTGAGCATTACGCCAGGTAAAGAAGCTAAGCTTTGCTTTAGCTGCAGTGCTACGGCGCTATCGCCTAATACACTGGCCGTGGCGTATGGAAAGGTGCCTGGGCCTGTGCCGCGCAAGTGAAAGCCGCATGCGCTAATAAAGCAGATTAATATCAGAGAGCTGAAAGCTTTTAGCATTTTTCTCGCCAGTTTAAAGAGGTAGGGCGGGTTAGGCCGCAGACCGTAACCCGCCATAGAGTATGGGGTTTACACCACAATACTCACTAAACGCCCTGGCACTACGATGATTTTCTTCGGTGTGCCGGTTACAAACTTCTGTACGTGCTCATGCGCCAGCGCAAGTGCTTCGATCTCTTCTTTAGGCAGATCTTTAGCAACTAAAATACTGCCGCGCAGCTTGCCGTTTACCTGAATCATCAGCTCAACTTCATCTTGCACCATGGCGGTTTTATCTGCTACTGGCCAGCTTTGTTTCTGCAGCACGGAGCTAGGCACCAGCTCGCTCCAGATGGATTCGCAAATATGCGGCACGATAGGCGAGAGCATAATCACGGCGGCTTCTAGTACTTCTTGCGCCAGTGTGCGGCCTGTTTCATCGGCCAGCTGGCCCTTAACGGCCATGGCGGAGTAAGTATTGAGCAGCTCCATAATCGCAGCAATCACGGTATTAAATTGCTGACGGCGGCTGTAGTCGTCGCTCACTTTAGCAATGGCGGTGTGCAGGGCAAAGCGTAAGGCTTTTTGCTCCTTAGAGAGCTCCCCGCTGACAAACTTCGCTACAACGCCGCCACTGATATGGTCGTAAGAGAGTTTCCACAGGCGTTTTAAGAAGCGATGCGCGCCTTCTGCACCGGCATCCGACCATTCCAAAGATTGCTCTGGCGGGGAGGCGAACATCATAAACAGGCGGGCAGTATCTGCACCAAACTGCTCGATCAGCTCTTGCGGATCAACGCCGTTGTTTTTAGATTTAGACATTTTCTCAACGCCCGCCACCATCACCGGCAAGCCATCAGCCTTGCTGGTAGCCGAAATCATTTTGCCCTTGGCATCGCGCTCGATTTCTACATCGGCAAAATTAATCCAGTCTTTACCGCCGTTATCCATATCGCGGTAGAAGGTTTCGCACACCACCATGCCTTGCGTGAGCAGCTTTTTAAATGGCTCATCGCCAGAAACCAAGCCTTCATCACGCATCAGCTTGTGGAAGAAACGCGCATATAAAAGATGCAGAATGGCGTGTTCAATCCCGCCAATATATTGATCAACCGGCAGCCAGTGGTCTGATGCAGCCTTGTCTACTAGGCCGGTTTCGCATTTTGGCGAAGCATATCGAGCGTAATACCATGAGGATTCGACAAAAGTATCCATTGTGTCGGTTTCGCGCTTGGCTGCGGCTCCGCACTTAGGGCAGGTGGTTTCATAGAAGCTTGGCATGCGCGCTAAAGGCGAGCCTGCGCCGTCTGGAATCACATCGGTTGGCAGTACAACGGGTAGGTCTTGCTCTGGCACCGGAACATCACCACAAGCTTTGCAGTGAATGATAGGAATTGGGCAGCCCCAGTAGCGTTGACGGCTGATACCCCAGTCGCGCAGGCGGTATTGCGTTTTGGGTGCGCCCGCATTTTGTAGGGATAATTTTGCGGCCATAGCATCGTAGGCTTGTTCAAAATTCAGGCCATCAAATTCGGCAGAATTAAATAATACGCCGTGCTCGCCGTAAGCGTCTTGCCAAGGCGCGGCCACATCACGCCCTGCTGAGGTTTCAATCACGGCGGTAATGGGTAGATTGTATTTGTGGGCAAAGGCAAAATCGCGCTCGTCATGAGCAGGCACGGCCATTACTGCGCCAGTGCCGTAATTCATCAGTACATAGTTGGCAACCCACACCGGCAGTAAATCGCCTGTCAGTGGATGGCGTACTTTATGACCGGAATCCATGCCTTTCTTTTCCATGGTGGCCATATCGGCTTCAGCCACAGAGCCGCTTTTGCATTCGGCAATAAAGGCTTGTAAGTCAGCATTGCCCACGGCTGCGGATGTTGCTAGTGGGTGCTCGGCAGCAACGGCCACATACGTCGCACCCATCAGGGTATCGGGGCGTGTGGTGTAAACGGTGAGCGAATCGATATCGTTTGATGCGGCAGCCAGCGGGAAGGTCACATCCATACCGCGTGATTTACCAATCCAATTGCGTTGCATGGTTTTAACTTGCTCAGGCCAGCCATCAAGCTGATCCAAGTCTTGCAGTAATTGCTCGGCGTAATCGGTGATCTTGAAGTAGTACATCGGGATTTCGCGCTTTTCAACCACCGCGCCAGAGCGCCAGCCGCGGCCATCCACCACTTGCTCATTGGCCAGTACGGTTTGATCAACCGGATCCCAGTTTACCGAGCCATTCTTTTTATAAATCACGCCTTTTTCAAATAGGCGAGTAAATAGCCATTGTTCCCAGCGATAGTAATCTGGCTTACAAGTGGCGATTTCACGATTCCAATCCACAGCCAAGCCCAGCGATTTAAGCTGGGTCTTCATATATTCGATATTGGAGTCAGTCCAAATGGCGGGCGCGACGTTATTTTTCATCGCGGCGTTTTCGGCAGGTAAGCCAAACGCATCCCAGCCCATAGGCTGCATCACATTAAATCCATTCAAAGCATGGAAGCGTGAGAGTACATCGCCTATGGTGTAGTTACGCACATGGCCCATGTGTAGCTTGCCACTTGGGTAAGGGAACATGGATAGACAATAGTATTTAGGCTGACCGGCCTTTTCGATGGCCGCAAAAACCTGATTTTTTTCCCACTGCTGCTGGGCTGCAGCTTCGATGGTAGACGGTGTATAGAGCTCGATCATGCCTAAGAATCCAGTTGTACTTTCACAAAGCCGATGATTATATCCCGAATGTTTGTATTTCGGGCTTCATAAGGATGTTGATATGCGCTTAGCTATAATATTTGGCTTACTCCTTAGCTCTTTTGCTTATGCACAGCCTGCTAGAGTGGAATCGGTGCAATTGCCTGCATGGTTAGAGCGGGCGGGGCAGAAAAAACCCTTGGCTCCCGATATGTTGTTGTTATCGGCGGATAAAATCATGACAGGTGCAGGAGCCAGAGTTTATTTACAGCTACCTGAAGGCAGTCGAGTAAAGCTTGGTGAGAATGTAAACATGCAAGTCGATCAGATCAATGAGGCGGATGGCAAGAATGGCAGTGTATTTAAGGCCGCGCTCAAAATGGTGACGGGCGCATTTAGATTTACCACCAATGCCTTAAGTAAAACGGCGGAGCGCGAAGTGAATGTGAGTGTTTCTACCGTGACTGCGGGGATTCGCGGTACGGATTTATGGGGCAAGGCGGACGTGGATAAAAACGTGGTTTGCTTGCTGGAAGGAAAAATAGCGGTAGGGGCAGAGGGCTATCCGCAGGTGGAGTTAAATGAGCCTTTAAGCTTTTACGTGGCGCCACTGCAAGGCGAGCCCTTGCCTGTGGGCGCGGTAGACCCAGAAAAACTTAAGTTGTGGTCAGCCGAAACAGAAATAGAGGGGCAAAAAGGGGCGCTTATTGAAAAAGGTGGCTGGCGGATTGTGTGGGGTAAATACGCCAAGTTGGATCAGGCTTTGGCTTTGTTTGATAACCTGCAAGTGGCGGGTTATCCAGTAAAAATAAGGAGCCAAGGCAAGCAGCACCATGTGCTACTGATGGGTTTGGCCACTCAGGTGGATGCGCAGGCGGTAGTGAGCAAAGTGCACGCAACGCTGGCAACGCCGCTGGCTCAGATTAGTCACTGATTAGATATACGGATGTGGTTTATTAAGGGCACGAGCCTGTAAATCTTTCTGCGTAAAGCGCTCTAATTCCAGCAGCGTTTGCTCTTGCGTGGCGAACTGGTAAATCCGTTTCAAATCCGCAGTAACGGCTTGGTAATCCTTTCTGGACACATATCTTAAGCTGTTGCGCACCCTGTCGATGCAAAGCTGAGCCCGCGTGTGCGGCAATTCAACCGTAATCGCATCGGGGAAGCCTTTTAACCCGTCGACACACGCAATCAAAATATCCTGCACACCGCGTGTTTTTAGCACCGTCAGCACAGAGAGCCAAAATTTAGCGCCTTCATTTTCGGACATCTATAAACCCAACAATTCCTTGTGCCCGTCCCTATTCACGCCCAAAGCTAAGTAAATAGCTTTGTTGATCACGCGTAAATTGTCACGAATTTTAATCACGATGCAGTCGAGGTAAACGATGGGGTAAATGGCATCCAGAGGGCGCGACTGCCATTGGGCGATTTGCTCTAGTACGCGATCGGTGACGCGGGAAATCAAGGTGGCCGACACGTCTATATCGACCATTTCCTTGAATGCCGCCACAATTTCGCGCGTGCTCAGTCCTTTGGCGTACAGCGTGAGAATTTGATCATCCATTTGCGTCAGGCGGGTTTGACCCTTCTTAAGGAGTTGCGGTTCAAATGAGCCATCGCGGTCACGCGGCGTATGGATGTTCACCTCGCCATGCTGGCTGTTAAGGTGCTTTGGCGTACTGCCATTGCGCGAATTGCCACGTTCACCCACCGTGTTGGCGTGTTTCTCGTAGCCGAGATGATCGGTTAATTCCGCATTCAGAGCGGTTTCGACGGTGAGTTTGAGTAGCTCACGCGAGAGCGCATTTAAATCCGCTTCAGTTTTGATATCTTTAGCGAGTTCAGCGGCAAGAGCCTGTCATTTTTGACGACCCATTGTGGTGCCTGATATGAATTTTCTCTGGAAAGAGATTAATCGGCCAGGGCATTTACACAATTTTAGTTACAGGCTCACGCCGTAGTGGTGGCATAAATCTGTTTGGGAAAATGGGAAAATCATCCTGCTTTGGATTTATGCAATAGAACTGTCGAAAAGTCTTTTTTCAGACTCACAACTTTGTTGTCTATAAAATTTGGCTAACATGCGATGTGCCTACCTGCATGAAATTACAGTAGGTAATTACGAAACGTGTTAATAAATTTTGTGGTGATGTCATAAAAACCAAGACTACCAACAGTATGCTGATTCAGGGTGATAGCTGTACGGAGGCGACTTACGAACCAAATGGTTTCAATCCTGAAAAGGAAGTAAATCATTTTTCTTATACCTCTAGCCGTGTGTCGAAGCGCGTTTGTAACGGGTATGAGCCCACCGCTAATACGGACTTCTCTGTATTCGGTTATTACGCGGATTGGGCTCAATACGATGACCGCTTGGACAACCTATTGGCATCTAATAGTGGGTGTGGCTGGGGCGTGGACCTGATCTTGCTGGAGGCCAAAGCCTACGACAGCTGGTCGTAGGCCTTGGCGTGATGAATACCACTGGCGCGTATGATGCCATCGCCAAGCGTGGCAATGATATTAAGGTAGTCATTCCGCCGCGCTCGACGGCAGTACCCAGTGAGCAGGCGGACTCTGTGCCCAGTCAACGAGACCGGCATATCACCGACCTGCAGATACGGGGGCGATTAGGCTGGCAGCAGGTCTCATCGGCTATGGAATACGCGCCTTGGTGGAAACGGCCATGTGTCGATACAAGTCGATCATTGGGGCAAAATTGCGTGCCCGTTCTTTCATAGGACAGTAGATGGAAGCAGCCATCGGTATTGCGGTTTTGACCGCATGCTGGAAGCGGGTCGCCCAAAATCTGCCCGCTGCGACCGTAATGTCGGATAAGAGCTGAGCTCCCTGCTCTTGGTGAGCCCTCCTTTACTTCCATGCATCAACGCAGTGTTAGATATAACCTTATTTAACTCATAACTCATGAAAATAAAGGAAGAAATTTAATATGAAACTGATGACGTATTTATTATCTCGCGCAAAAGAGACATCGACTTGGCGTGGTTTAGTGCTCGTAGCCACGGCATGTGAAATTTATCTGTCCCCGGAGCAGAGTGAAGCCGTGGTTGTAGTGGGATTGGCTTTGGCTGGTTTGATTGGGGCTGTATTTCCTGATGGAAATACAAGTAAAGAGGAAGACAGGCACGATGAAAATTGCTAGCTATGCGAAATAATATTGAGATGCATTGATACATGCCTATCAATAATCAGAAAAGGTCATTGAGAAATGGAAAAAAAAAATCAAGAAAGCTGGCATGTTGAAAAAAGCATTAATTTGGGTAGCCTAGTTAGTCTGGTGGCTGTAGTTGCTGCGTTGTTTACATATATGTCTCGACTAGAGGGACGCATTTCCATACTGGAGGTGAAAATTGATACCAAATCCAGGCAAAACCAGCAACGAGATCAGCAGAGCAAGGATCTTGGAGTGGAGATAAAGGCTGATCTGAAAGAGCTGCGTGCCAAGATTGATACAGCTATGGAGAGGCAGAATAAGAGCCATTAAGGGAAGTGAATAAAAGGACAAACTCAAAGCGATTATGTTAAGGAGCGTCACTAGGCTAGATTGGAATGTTGTATACGACTTTTTCATATAATTCAGTATGTTGACTACGATTTCATTCCTAGCCACTGGAGCGGGGCTATTTAATACTATTTTCTTTTTTTAAATTATAGGGTTGTACTTTTATGCGAACTGGTAAGAATGGTATTGCGCTTATACAGAAATTCGAGGGGCTACGTTTGACCAGCTATCAAGATCCAGTTGGGATATGGACTATAGGCTATGGCCATACTGGCACTGATGTAAAGCCAGGCCTAACCATCAACCACTCGCAAGTTTTTATATTGCTGCAACAGGATCTGGAACGTTTCGAAAGTGGTGTAAGTAAGAGTGTGAAGGTGCCATTAACACAAAATCAATTCGACGCACTAATCAGCTTCAGTTACAACGTTGGATTGGGAAATTTTAATAAATCGACATTGCTAAAGAGACTAAATGAGGCTAATTATTCTGGCGCTGCCGATCAATTCCCGCGTTGGAACAAGGCGGGGGGGGAAATACTGAAAGGATTAGTGAATCGTCGCAATGCAGAGGCTGCACTATTCAGGGAGTCTGAAGCGTGATCACACAAGCGATCCGATACTGGCGTGAGATTGGGCTTATATTAATAATTACTGCGTTATGGTTGTCGTTTGAGCGCTGGCGGAATATGAAGACATCGCTTGAGATGGCCAATCTTCGCGTATTACAAGCGGAACGACAGATTAAGGAATGGCAAGCTGTCCGTCAAATAGAACAGCAGGCCGCTATCAACGACCAGGCTGCCTCAGCCGACTATCAGAAGGGCAAAAAAGATGGAAATAAAGAGTTGGATAATGCCATTACTGGCTTGCGCACTTCTCTCCGCCTGCGCGAGCAGCAGCTTGCCAGCGTCAAACAAAATTTGCCCGCAGCTTCCTCCTCCCCCCTCGGATGTGATGCTACCCCGCGAAGCGACTTTCTTGTTACGTATGGAGAAGATGCTCTCCGACTTGCCGCTGAGGCCGATAACGTTGTTAGGCAGCTAACTGCCTGCCAAGCCATTCTCAAGCAGGATCGCTATATGCCAAAAGCAGCGGGTGCTGATTCAGATTAGCTATTTGTAGTTTTTCGGTAGAATAATGGGGTTTAGGGAGGCGCTGGTGGGTAATCACCTCATTTTTAAGCGCACTTAAAAGTAGAGGTCAGGCAGTAATGTCAGTTTTTATTTCGGGATGATGCCGCCCAATCCCATATGCGGACGTTCGTTATTGTAAGTCCAAAGCCATTTCGTTGCGGTTTCTTGTACTTCAGCGAAGCTTTCAAAATCATCGCAGGCTAACCATTCATAACGTACCGTTCGATTATAACGCTCGATATATGCATTCTGTTATGGATTACCTGGCTGAATGTAAGCTAATTCAATCGATTGTTGCTCTGCCCAATTCTTTAGCAGATGGTTAATATACTCAGGGCCATTATCGGACCTGATTCGTTTGGGCTTGCCACGTCATTTAATGATTTGATTCAGACGGCGTATTCCACGCTCTGCTGGCAAAGAGAAATCAACTTCAATGCCCAATCCTTCACGATTAAAATCATCAAGCACGTTAAATAAGTGAATGCTACAGCCATCAGCTAATTGATCGTACATAAAATCCATCGACCACGTTTCATTTTTTGCCGCTGGCACCGACAACGGCACGCACAAACCGACCGCTTTACTAAAAAAGAAAAGATGCCGAGTGGTCAACATGGCTTTGATCGTGAATGCGCACGTTTGAGCATTGAACACCGTTTAATTCCGCCGCGCAGCCCGCAAACGAATGGCATGGTGGAGCGTTTCAATGGTCGAATCAGTGAAATCGTACAGCAAACCCACTTTGCTTCGGAGCAGGAATTGCGGCTTACACTGGAAAAATATTTGAAGCTCTACAATCACCATATTCCGCAAAAGGCGCTAGGGCATATCACACTGATTACGGCATTAAAGAACTAGCAAAAAACCAGATCTGAGTTATTTACTAAGCGTAGTTTATGACCACTCGATACTTGATAGATAACTAATATTTAAAATAAATTAATTTATATGTTTTGAATATTTTTTTTATAGATTTAATTAATAGACTCATCTTATAGTGTGGGCGCATTCATGATTTTAATGGCATAAGCATTAATTTTTGGAGCTCAATTTTTTATTAATAAAAAGGTGATTCTATGATTATTAGCAATGAATTTTACAATTCTTGGAAAATGCCGCCAAAAGCTGCCACAGAAATATTGCAATCCACGATAAGGAGTAATGGTCGTATGCGTAAATATTTGGAAGGATCAGTAGTGAAAGCCGAAGATATAAAAGGTAAAATAATTAGTGTCGAATCAGGAAATTTAATACTTAAGCTAGATGACGGATTTGTTGTAGCTCATGCAAACAATGGGTTCATAATTGGAAGTTTAGAGCTTTATTCAATTTATAGTATCAGCGTTATGGAGAGTGCAATAATTTATGAGTGCGAGAGCGATGTTATAAATCTTTCTGATGAAAATGAAATATCTAACGCCGCTCATAAATATTTAACTTGGGTAATGAGTTGTTTAAGCGTCAGAATGTATATTCTGGCATCCACAGATGCTTACCTGAAAATTAAATTTACTTTGGAATGGTTGAATTATTCCCCTGCAATATACAAGGAAAGCATTACACTTATAAAATTCATTTGCGATCGCACCAGACTTTCAAAGGCTCACGTGCATATGGTGCTTAAACAATTGAAAGAAGGAGGGTATATTGAAGTAAATAATGGATATTTAATTGAAATTGTAAAGAAAATTCCTGATAAATTTTAGATTATAAACTCTCGTGAATTCAAAAAATAAGTGCAACGCTGGTAGGTTGAGCCTGTAAATCTTTCTGTGTAAATGCCTTTGGAATGACTGGTGGCCGTTCAGCAGGTCACCAAATTCTATAACAAAACGATTCAGCGCCATATGCCAGTTTTGAATCGGCATCGTCCATTTCTTTGGCAATCCCCCCATTTTTAAGCTCACTTAAAAGTAGAGGCTAGGCATGTAATGCCAGTTTTTGTTTCGGGGTGATGCCGCCCAATTCCATATGCGGGCGTTCGTTATTGTATGTCCAAAGCCATTGTGTCGCAGTTTCTTGTACTTCAGCAAGGCTTTCAAAATCATCGCAAGTTAGCCATTCATAACGCACAGTTCGATTATAACGCTCGATATATGCATTTTGCTGCGGGTTACTGGGCTGAATATAGGCCAATTCAATCGATTGTTGCTCTGCCCAATTTTTTAATAGGTGACTAATATATTCAGGGCCATTATCGGATCTGATTCGTTTTGGCTTGCCGCGCCATTCAATGATTTGATTCAAGCTGCGTATTACGCGTTCTGCTGGCAAAGAGAAATCGACTTCAATGCCTAATCCTTCCCGATTAAAATCATCAATCACATTGAATAAGCGAATGCTGCGGCCATCGGCTAATTGATCGTGCATAAAATCCATAGGCCATGTTTCATTTTTTGCCGCTGGCACTGCTAATGGCGCTGGCGTTTAGAGTTCTAAGCGCTTTGTCTTTACATTTCGCAGATGCAAAAAGCAGAGGCCAAAGCCCCAGTTTCGATTGGTTTCAGTGAGCTGAATCAGCGAATCCGCAATTTTTGCGTTTTCTACATCCAACTTACGAATATAGCGATAGCAAGTCGTGCTAATTGCAAAACTGGCGCAAGCCACGCGAATAGAAACGGCCTTGCTTTCAACTGCTCAGTGAGCCATCTCGCGGCGCTGAGATGTTTATGAGGATTTCTGACATGGCTTCCTTGATGATGTTCGCCTGCATTTGGGCTTCGATATACATCTTTTTAAGACGCTTATTCTCATCTTCCAGCTCTTTCATGCGCGTCATCATGGAAACGTCAATGCCGCCAAACTTAGCGCGCCACTTATAGAAATAGGCAGAACTCATGCCGTGCTCGCGGCACAGATCGGGGACGGTCGAGCCGGCTTCGGCCTGCTTTAAAATCGCCATAATATGGCGTTACCAATTGCCTTCGGCTTTTATGTAGAGCTCCTCAAAGACTACGAGAAAATTCTACTTAAAAATGAGCTGGTTTTGTGGGGGGGGGGGATTACCGGCGCATGGATACCACCGACTTGCTATTTTAACTCTTCATCGCAGCATGTTACACGCCGGTGGTATCCATGCACCAACGCCGTAGTGGTGGCATAAATCTGTTTGGGAAAACAGGAAAATCATCCTGATTTGGATTTATGCAATAGAACAGTCAAAAAGTCTTTTTTCAGACTCTCAACTCTGCTGTCTATAAAGTTTGGTTAACATGCAATGTGTCTACCTGCATGAAGTTACAGCAGGTAATTACGAAGCGTATTAATAAACTTTATTGTGATGGTATATCTTTTTTTATTGTAGTCATGCTTTATCGTAATTCCAGCATCAAGTCGTAATTACGCCAAAAGGAAAAGCAGGTACAGAAATTGATGCTTTAAAATGGCTCAATGTATTGTTAGGTAATTTAATAAAAACCACATTATCCAGCACGCATTTAAATATTAAACAATATACGTCCCACTATTTAGCTTAAGTGCAGTACCGATTTAACCGGTGAGCCAATTTATACATGATGGTTCCTCTATTTTTTAAAGCAATCATTTTGAAAAAAACTGCCCGCATGAGTGGAATTATTCTGAAATTGAGCAAGAGGCATAATCAGGCTAAAGGATTGGGCAGAATAATAATCCATTGAATTGGCCTGTATCCAGCCTAGCAATCCACAGCTATATGCATATATTGAGTATTTTAATCGGACTGTGCGTTATGAATGATTAGTTTGTAATGATTTTAAAAGCCTTGCCGAAGTGAAAAAAACTGCAACGCAATGGTTTTGGAGTTTCAATAACGAACGCCCGCACATGGGATTGGGAGGCATCAGGGCGAAACAAAAACGGTAATTACATACCTGACTCTACTTTTTAAGTGAGCTTAAAAAGGGGAAGGGTAATCACTACACCAGCCAATAGATTGTTTACAAAGGAAGTAAATTATGATGCCCCTAAATGAAACTGAAATGCTAGCCTTGTTTCGTCATCACACCGGCGAACTCTGGGTGGGTGATGTTCACATGATGAATAACTTTTTCGACATGGTTCCTTTTGCTCTTGCTGGGAAACGCTACGTTGCCAAATTTCTGTATCCAAAACATTTGAACGGGATCGGCTCTTATACAGACTCATGGTTAAAGACTCGAGATGATGGCGTGTTTCTTCCTCAGCGTGAGCATCGGATATTGAGCCTGCTCTCTGTCGACGTCCAAGGAGAATTGTTGATCATGCCAGCAGTTCAATCCACGCAAGTACTGAAGCTAGCTGAAGTACTTTATCAAGTGGTAGAAACCTATGCCCGACAAAACGGCATGGCTGTGCAATTTTTCTTCGAGACTAAGCCTGATCTTGGCAATTTCATCCGCAACATACTCCCTTCCCAGCCTTGCGCGCAAAACGGCTCACTGCTGCTTACTTTTCACGACGAAGTGCTTGAGCCTTTTTATGGAATGACCGCTTCTTTAAAATTAACTGCATAAGGATATTATCATGGCTAAAACGATAAAGATTTTTGACGTGACTTGCATGCGTGGTGATGTTGCTACGGGCGTAATAAGCGATGAACTCTATGCCAACTCGCGGCACCAATTAAAAGTGAGAGTGTCGATTACATTAAATGCCGCTGAAACACTTTCTGAGACTGAAAAAAACTCAATAAAAATTGTTGAGCAAAGTAGCAGCACGATGCCTGCTCAGTGGGTTTCAAGCAAAACCAATACTGGCTATACGCAGGGCCTACTCACCCCGTCAAATATGACTAATCAAGGTTTGCGTGGGGTGCTTTGTGAACCGGCTTTAGATGGTGAAGAGATCGCGTCGCAAAATAGTAAGACGGTTCCAGAAGTTTTTTATTTTTATCTAAGTTGCGATGATCCCACATTGGATACTAAAAACTTAGTCGCTTTCATACATATTGATGGTGGCTCTGATTTAACGTCTGGCGATCTGTTATACAACAAGGTATTAACTATTAAGCCTAAAAGACCTTATACGATTGACTCAACTCAATTGATTAGTAATCCGGAACAACTAATATATAACAACCCGATGGGTAAAGAGGATGAGTACTCGGTGAGTTTATTTACTTGGACATTGCCTTGGGGCTTGCGGTTTTTCTCCGGTAGTTCTAGTTATGTTATCACTGGAAGCGAATATCCCGCCGGTACAAGAATATGGTCAACGACTCAAAATGAAGACCCAATTATTTGCCATTTACTTCTTGAGGCTGAAAAAATCGATTTCATTGCAGGACAGTTTGCAACTTTACGTGATTTTGATTCCACTCATGTTACGGTCCCCTATCACAACAACACAATTCGTGCGTCAAAAGCTTGGAAAGATGGCTGGTATTACTCGGAGCCGGTTACTTGGTTAGATAATAGTCTGACCATCATCGATATCTATGGATGCAAGCATGCATATGTCCTCTATGACGAGAATTATGGGCATTACATTAGGATTCGTAATATTTAAATAATCTGCCCGCCTCGGTAGATGCTTGGCAAATCATTTCAGTATGAGTTTTTGATATTTTCTGAGCTGTTTTATATGCCTTTCCCGAGGCAAGGAACTCGTTTCCTAAGTGATCCTAGAAATCAAAAAATTGACCGTAATTGCGTCCCCTTCTTCAGGTTCTGAATGAGTTTAGAACCTGATTTTTGCTGGGGGAATTGCAGAAACTCGGCCTTCAAGTTTGTTTTTTCAGATGGAATTGAAATTTCTCTGACCAAATCCAAAATTTCCAATTAAGGAATTAATTATGCACTCTAATGCTTTTAATGGATCCACCTATTTGCAAGGCAGCGTCGATCTTCGCACAGGGCAATATGGCGCACAACAATCTTTAATAACATTGCGCAGCGTGTTTAACGAAGATGCTTCCCGTCAAGTGAGTTTGACATTTTCAATGCTGCAAGAGGTTGATTCTGGTTTTGGTCTGGGATGGCGTTTGACCGGCTTATCTCAATATCGTGACGCTCTGATGGACTCATACCCCACTATTCGGCTCTCTACCGGTGAAACATATAATGTAGAAGAAGCGTCAGATGGAATTGTCTTTAAGGACAAAAAAGGCATCAATGTTTTTGCGAGACGGGAGACAACAGATAAGGTTCTTCTTGTATATAAAAGCGGAGTAATTGAAACATTAACTCGGATAGAAGGGAGTAGTGATGCATTAAAACTGACTCGTATTCAGTATGAAAATGGCGAGTTCTTTGACATTACGTATCAATATTTAGGGCCAATGCATTGCCCCGATAAAATCACTGACTACCAAGGAACTACTCTTGTTCACTTTGAAAGTCTGTATCAAGATGCGATTGATATTATCCATGTGCGCATTAATGCCAATCAATATGTTGACTATGACCTGAGTGATCGGGCAAGTAATAAGCTGAACTCAATTTCTCTGGTATCAGACGATAAATCTTTGCGCCTCACAAGTGCATTTGAATATGACCCTAGATTCTTGGCAATCACGCAATTGACTAATCCCTTGGGTGGGATAGAGCGGATCGTTTATCAGCCTGAAGGTCACTCAGTGGGCGGCTTGTCTCAAAATAGTTATATTCCATACGTTTCGACCTATGAACGGATTCCTAGCGGAAACCAGCCGCCCACAAAACTCTCGTATGAATATTCAGCTGGTTTGAACTTTACAGGTTATCCGTTCAATGGAAACCACCCCAGCAGCACCGAGGATAATTTGTATCTTTACGATGATGCTTATGATTACTCAACCACGGAAATGATGCTTGATCAAGAGGACAATGTTTTACACACTCACTTGGTTAACTATAATCGTTTTCATTTGGTGACCTCTGAGATCAATTCTGAGATTAATGCAGGGGTTGAGCATAAGGTTACCAAAATTACGACTTACAATGAAACGAAAGGTAATTTTTATGATCAGCCAGAAAACCTCCAGCAAGCAAAAAAAATAGAAACACAGTATCAGCTTGGTAGTGGTACTCCACGGATCGAAATACAAACTATTACAACTGATGATTATGGCAACGTTACCCATTCAGTGGATGTCAATGGGATTCAAACGACCGATATTTATTATGCAAAGGGCGGTGAACCGGGAAAATGCCCAGCGGATCCGTTTAACTACTTCGTTCGTTTTATCAAACAATCGACTCAAAGTGCCGCCGCCAATAATGGCTCACCCAAAGTGACAACCTTTGAATATACAGATCAAACTATTAGTACAACCCCCTTTAGCTACTTTGTAAAGCAGTCGAGCTCCAATCTGAATAACGGCAAATTCATCACAGAGTCTGTCTACCGTAATGATCCGAACAGCTGTTTCAATGGCATGCTACATCAAGAAACGGAATCACTGCCAGTTGGCAATGGCCCAGACAGAAAGCAAAACCAAACGGTTTACGATTACATTCTTTCCAATGACACATTGTGTATTACAACAACGCAAATTGGCTTTGATCTTGCCCAACAGTCGGAGGTGGAAACAACTAACCTGTATACAGGCCTGCTGTTGAATGCCACGGATAGCAATGATGTAACGATAGCCTATGAATACGATGTCTTCGGACGCTTAACTTGTATGACGGAAGCGGCTGGCTCACTGTATGAAAGCAAGCAAACGCATCAATACACACTCCCTGCGGGAAGTGCTCTCTACACCATCACTGTTACCAATGAATGGGGCGTTGCAACCCAGACTAAATTAGATGGTTTTGCAAAGGAGTTATTGGTTGAGTCGCAAGACGAAAATGGTCAGTTTGAGAAAGGAAAAGCATATTCAGGCAGTTATAGGGTAATCAAAAAAACAGAATACGATTGCCGCGGACGTTTGCTCGTGTTGAGTGACTTTGATTACACTGGCGGTATTGAGTCGTCAATGCTAAGAAGTGCCTATAGTTATGACGGTTGGGGTGAAATTTCTCAAATCGAACACAATGATGGGGTTATCGAAACGATTGAAAATGACCCTGTCGCCTTGATCAAAACAGAAGGCAAAAAAGATTTAAAAGGCACTACGCTGGCGTATACCCGAACCACTTTTAATGAATTTAAACAGCCAGCCCAGGTTGATATCCTCAAAAAAGACAAACAGACGGTATATAGCACAAAAAAAATGGCCTACGATGGCTTTGGTCGACTCATTCAACAAATCACCCCGACCTTAGCCATATCCAGTATTAATCAGTACGATGATTTTGACCGCCCAGTCTCCTATACCCATTTTGATGGCACGGAACATGCCATTACTTATTTTGATGCGTCAACCGAAAACATGGTTTGCCGTATTGATGCAAAAATTGGGAAAGCCTGGGTGACTCTTGGAGCGCGTACTTTTGACGGAGTTGGGCGGAAACTCAGTCAAACTGTTAGCAACAGTACCGTGCAACATACGTATCAAGATGGCTCAGAGTATCCTTGCTCGATCATTAATGGGCGAGGGAATATCATCACACTGGATTACATCCCTGAACTTGATCATCTTGGCAGCTTAGCTGTTTCCACTGATGACACACCCAGTACCGTCGTTCGTTCTTATGATTTCACGACTAAAAACGACTTAACCCGTCCCGCAGGGATGAAAATAGCAGCCACCCACCCAGAAGGCTCTTACAGTTATGACTACAATCCAACTGGGCGACTGACCAAAATTGGTCACTTTGGAAAGGGAAAGGGAACAACAACAGCAATTGAGCATAAAAGGTTCACTCTTAATGGCGATCGCTTGCAATCCAGTATATGGGGATCCGACCAAGACCAAACCATTGACCGCTTTGGCCGCGTTGAAATATCTCTTGAAAATGGCATCGAGACAAGCACGACCTATGATGCTTTTGGTCGTGTCAGTATCATTTCTGTTAAACAAAACAGTGCGCTGGTTCAAACAACAACCGTTGAGTATGATGAGTTTGAACGAGAAGTAGAGCGCACAATTGCATTTGGCACGCAATCGACAACCATTGAGCAGACCTATGACATTTTAGATCGGCTTAAAACGCGCCGCAGAACGCTTGCCAGTGGTGCGAGCATGATGGAAAGGTATGATTACGATGGCCGTGGCCGTCTGATTAACTATTTAATCGATGACGGCTATGACGCATCCTTATTGCCGCGCGATGGTAAAGGGCATGCCATCACTGGGCAAGACTTTACCTATGATGGGCTTAATAACATCACGACAGTAGTTACAACATACCCGAATACGGACCGTGATGAAGCAACTTATATCTATACAGGCTTGCGTCTAACAACCTTGACACACAGTCTGACCACCGGCATTAATGCCAATCCGGCCAGTATCGCCTTCAGCTACGATAAGGATGGCAACGTTACCAGCATTGCAAGCGCGACGGAGCAAAATACATTTACCTACACGGCTCTGAATCAAATCGCGACGATAAATAATGTGCCGTACGATTATGATGCGTATGGTCGGTTAATTTCTAGCGGCGATACATCGTATAACTATCAGAATGATTTGTTACATCAGACAAAATCTTTATCTGATAATTGCACTATTGTCCGGCATGCTGGCAGCGCGATGGCTGAAGTGACAAAAGCTGGCACCAAATTCCTTGGCAATGATAGCCACGGATCTATTCTACGTGTAAAAGACGGCAGTACGGATACCAATATCAGCTATACGCCATTCGGAGTCGGACAGGCACCATCACGATGCGGATTCAACGGAGAGATCCAGAATCATCAAAGTGGCGGTTATCTTTTGGGAAGC
Source organism: Iodobacter fluviatilis (assembly GCF_004194535.1). NCBI lineage: Bacteria > Pseudomonadati > Pseudomonadota > Betaproteobacteria > Neisseriales > Chitinibacteraceae > Iodobacter > Iodobacter fluviatilis. The sequence continues at coordinate 2,496,932 of NZ_CP025781.1, forward strand.
GGCGCGAGATTGTACTTGCCAGAATTTGCCCAGTTCACCAGTCTGGATCCTTTATCGCCATTTTCCACCGGTGGTTTAAATCCCTATCGCTACTGTCTCGGTGATCCAGTCAGTGCGATAGACCCGTCAGGATACTCGCCGCAGGGGGATGTAGCATTATCAGCTTTAGGCATCTTCGTTAGTATTCTCGCCTTTGCGTCCGCTCCTTTCACTGGCGGAACGTCGATTGTCATTGCTACGGCGATGCTATCTGCTGTGTTGGGAGTGGTATCTTCATCGTTGAAACTAGCTGCCGGGCTGACTACAAATGAGCAAAAAGCACAAGAGTTAAAGAAAATTAGCCTTGGCTTTGGCATTGCCTCCGCAGTGGTAGGGATCGGAGGAGCCATTGGTGGCGCTGCCTATTCAGCGGTAAAAAGTGGCTCCAGTATAACGACGTTAAAAACATTTAAATTGACCATAGGAAGGACGAGTAAAAAATCAACCAACGTTCTAGTGCCGACAAGAAAAATGCCTGGAATGTCAGCAACATCTCGTAATATGAATCGTTATGATTCTAGGCAATTTACGCGCATGGCAACTAATCGTAGGGAGCCAAATAACTTTAACTCAACATTTAAGCTAGCGCCGTTATTTAAAAATAAACCGAGTTATACCTATAAAAAAATAGCGGGGCCATTTTTATTGAAAACGGAGAATACAAGAACAAATGTGAAAGGTGTTTCTTCATTTTTTATTACCAAAAACCTCTTGACGCATGCTACTAAAAATACAAGTGCACTCTTGACACTGGCAATTTCCATTATTAGTTTTGTGGATCTAAAGCCACTGCCAGTTGAAGAGGATACCGTTCCACCGCAAAGCGCATTCAATACGCAGGCGGGCGTTTATCAAGATGAATAGGAGAGATAGCCTGAATTCTTTCCTAAATTGACTAAGTAATTCAGTCTAGGTAGGGGCGATAGAAAATCATCGCCCCTAGAGCCTGTAAATCTTTCTGTGTAAATGCCCTTGGTTTTTATGAGTATTCCACTTGTTTACTTGTACGAATCTTTTATGAATTACGTTAAATTTATTTTTTAAACATTCAATTGGGCGGTGGTGGCAGATGTGGTTAGAAAACTCGCCGAAAGAGCCCGTGCGGCTCGCTTGATGCAAAAGCTTGCTGAGGCAAAGTCAGCTTTACATTGTGTTTGGGGATAAAAAAAGCCGACCTAAATAGGTCGGCTTTTTGTGGGCTAAAAAAATTAGCCAATAAACTGACGAGCATTGCGGAACATCCGCATCCATGCGCCATCGTCGGTCCAATCGCTTGGGTGCCATGAGTTTTGCACTGTGCGGAATACGCGTTCTGGGTGCGGCATCATGATGCTGAAGCGGCCATCGGCGGTGGTGACACCGGCAATCCCCTGTGGGCTGCCGTTTGGATTAGCCGGATAGGCTTCGGTGGTTTTACCGTGGCTATCCACATAACGCATGGCAACCAGCACTTTGTTGATATCGCCCTGCTGGCTGAAGTTGGCAAAGCCTTCGCCATGAGAAATGACCACTGGCATACGGCTGCCTGCCATTTCGCTGAAGAATAATGATGGGGATTTAGTCAGCTCAGCCATCACCAAGCGTGCTTCAAACTGCTCGCTTTGATTACGGGTGAATTTAGGCCAGTGCTCAGCACCCGGAATAATACCGGATAGATTGGCCATCATCTGGCAGCCATTACATACGCCTAAACCAAAGGTATCTGAGCGGCCAAAGAAGGCTTCAAACTGTGCTCGGGCACTTGCATTAAATAGAATTGATTTTGCCCAGCCTTCGCCAGCACCCAGTACATCGCCATAGCTAAAGCCACCGCAAGCGGCTAAGCCTTGGAAATCTGCCAGTTGTACACGGCCAGAAATCACATCGCTCATGTGTACGTCAACGGCGGTAAAGCCTGCTCGAGTAAACGCGGCAGCCATTTCTACATGACCATTCACGCCTTGCTCACGCAGCACGGCGATCTTAGGGCGAATGCCGGTTGCGATATAAGGCGCGGCGATGTTGATATTCTGATCAAAGCTCAGCTTGGCGAATAAGCCTTTCTCGTGCTTATCACTAAGGCGTGCATATTCTGCATCGGCACCGGCTGGGTTATCCCGCAGGCGCTGAATGCGCCAGCTGGTTTCCGACCACGCTTTATGCAGATCAATGCGCGATTCTTCAAGCACCAAGCGATTTCGCGCTTTGATTTTGAGTTTGTCATCGTGGTTGGTGCTACCAATCACATGCAGCTCAGAGCGGATATCTACGTTAGCAAAGGCGGCAATCACGGCGGCAGTATCAGTGCGCTTCACTTGCAATACCGCGCCCAGCTCTTCGTTAAACAATACGCCCATGACGCGTGCATTGGCATCGCGAGCCACGTCTTCTGCGGTGATCTCATCTTGCTGACGCTGGCGGCGGCGACGCTCGATGCACAGTTCATCAATTTCTAAAGTTACGCCAATATGGCTGGCAAACATCATTTCCGTGATCGTGGCAAATAGGCCGCCGTCGGAGCGGTCGTGGTAAGCCAAGAGCTTGCCTTCGGCATTTAGCTGTTGCACGGTTTCAAAGAAAGATTTTAGATGCGGCACGTTTACGATATCGGGGGCGGTATTGCCAACTTGCTTGTAAACCTGTGCCAGTGCCGAGCCACCCAAGCGGCATTTTCCATCGCCAAGATCGATCAGAATCAGATCAGTATCTACGCTGGTTTTTAGCTCTGGAGTCAGTGTTTTTCGAATATCTGTGACCGGTGCAAAGGCAGAAATCACTAAGGACAGCGGCGCAACTACTTGCTTGGCAGTCCCTGCGTCATCCCAGACGGTCTTCATGGATAATGAGTCTTTACCGACTGGAATCGATACACCCAGCTCGCGGCACAGCTCTAAGCCAACGGCTTGTACGGTATCGTAAAGATTGGCATCCTCCCCCGCATGGCCAGCGGGGGCCATCCAGTTTGCAGACAGTTTTACATCGGATAGCTGACGAATCGGCGCAGCCGCAATATTGGTCAGCGCTTCACCTACCGCCATACGGCCAGATGCTGGGCCAGAAATCAGCGCCAGCGGTGTGCGCTCGCCCATCGCCATTGCTTCGCCAAGATAGCTATCGTAAGCCATCGCAGTAACGGCCACGTCGGCCACCGGCACTTGCCAAGGGCCAACCATTTGGTCGCGAGCGGTAAAGCCGCCCACGGTGCGATCGCCAATATTAATCAGGAACGATTTATCGGCCACCGATGGCAAGCGCAATACGCGGTAAGCGGCTTCTTTCAGCTCTAAGTCAGAAGCGTCAAAAACAGCCAGCTCAGGCGCAATACGGCTCACGTCACGTGTCATTTTTGGAGGCTTGCCGAGTAAGACATTCATCGGCATATCGACAGGCTTGTTCTCGAAATGATCGTCAGCCAGCACCAGATGCTTTTCGTCGGTGACACGGCCAACCACGGCAAACGGGCAACGCTCGCGTTCGCAAATGGCTTCAAATGCCAGCAAATCTTTAGGATCGATCGCCAATACATAACGCTCTTGGCTTTCGTTCGACCAAATTTCCTTAGGCGCCATGCCTTTTTCTTCGATATTGACTTTGCGCAGATTAAACACCGCGCCTTGGCCTGCGTCGTTCACTAGCTCAGGGAAGGCATTAGAAATACCGCCCGCGCCTACATCGTGAATCGACAGGACTGGATTATTTGCACCCAGCTGCCAGCAGCGATCGATCACTTCTTGCGCACGGCGTTGGATTTCTGGGTTGCCGCGCTGTACTGAATCGAAATCCAGATTGGCCGCATTGTCGCCAGTTGCCATCGAGCTGGCCGCGCTGCCGCCCATACCAATCAACATGCCGGGGCCGCCGATTTGGATGAGGAGCGAGCCATCAGGCAAGCCGTTTTTCTTAACGTGCAGGGCGCTGATATTGCCCAAACCACCGGCAATCATAATCGGCTTATGGTAGCCACGACGCTCGCCGTTTAGGTCTTCTTCAAAGGTGCGGAAGTAACCACAGATATTCGGGCGGCCAAATTCATTATTAAATGCGGCTGCACCAATCGGGCCTTCGATCATGATATCCAGCGCGCTGGCAATGCGATCTGGCTTGCCGTAAGGCTGTGCTTCCCAAGGCTGCTCGGCCCCCGGAATATTTAAGTTGGATACGGTAAAGCCCGCCAAACCAGCTTTAGGCTTAGAGCCACGGCCGGTTGCGCCTTCGTCGCGAATTTCACCGCCGGAGCCGGTTGCAGCTCCGGCAAACGGCGAAATAGCGGTTGGGTGGTTATGCGTTTCCACCTTCATTAAAATATGCGTTTGTTCGGCGCTGAATGCGTATTCGGCGCTGCCTGCCTGTGGGTAAAAGCGGCTGATTTCTGCGCCTTCAATCACCGAAGAGTTATCTGAATAAGCCACAACTGTGCCCGCTGGCGCGGCTTTATGCGTTTCGCGGATCATGCCAAACAGGCTGTAATCTTGTTTTTCGCCATTGATAATAAAATCGGCGTTAAAAATCTTGTGGCGGCAGTGCTCAGAATTAGCCTGCGCAAACATGGTCAACTCAACATCTGTGGGATTGCGGCCCAGCTTGTTGAAGTTTTCTACCAAGTAATCAATTTCATCATCGCTGAGTGCCAAGCCAAATTCGCTATTGGCTTTGACCAGTGCGGTTGTGCCACCGCCCAAGATATCAACTGTCAGAAAAGGTTTAGGCTCAAAGTGGCGGAATAGCTCATTGCCCGCTTCCAAGCTGCTGAAGACTTCTTCAGTCATTCGATCATGAATCAGCGGCAAGAGCAGATTACGCTCGGCATTAGATAAAGCTTCACCATTACTCTTGCTAACATAAAACACCATGCCGCGTTCGATACGGGCAATGTTGCGTAAGCCGCAGTGTTGGGCGATATCGGTGGCTTTAGACGACCAAGGAGAAATCGTCCCCAAGCGTGGCAAGACCATAATCAAGCTGCCGGCAGCGAGCGCTGGCTGGGCTGGCTCACCGTAATGCAGAATTTTGCTGAGGATCGCTTGTTCATCATCACTCAGCGCTGCGCTGTGTTCGGCAAAGTGCCAATACTCAGCATAAATGCGGGCGGTGACGCCATGAGTGGCTAGGGCGGCGGTCAGTTTTTCGACCCGGAAAGATGAAAGCGCGGTACCGCCGCGCAATTGGAGAACGTCAGCCATGTCTTTGATCTTGTCTGGAAAGCCTCGGGAAGTCGCAATGATACCCAAAAACGACCTGATTTGCCTTGAATATCGGCGACTGTTTGCTAACTATATGGAATTTCTAGCAGGATAGGCTGACAAAGTAAAGTATTTATATTACGTTTGCTTACTGTTAGTTTTTATTAATATTTATATATTCTGAATTAATTAACTGATGTTACGCACCCATTATGAAAAATCAATGGGTTAGGGTTTTCTCAATCAGCTGCAGAGCGCATTCCACCTAAAGGCCTGCGTAACATCAGTTAACTAATGGTTTTAGGGGGCTTCCATCAATGGCTTTGTTTGAAATATAACAAAACCCAGCATTGCGGCTGGGTTTTGTGTATGGGTAAGCACTTGCTGTAGTTTTAGAACTTATAGCTACCACTTATGTAGAAAGAACGCATCATTGGGTCTGTATAGCGTGGGTCATAACCATTTTGATGCCCGTTGCCCGTGCGCAAGCTCATTGGTGGCTCGGTATCAAAGATGTTTTTCACGCCAGCACGGATTTCAAATGCTTTGTTTACAGTGTAAGTACCTTGCCAATCCATCGTGGTGTAGGAAGGAACTTCTAAGGTAATCATTTCATTTTGACCTGTAGCAAGATTACGTACCTCTGCTTCAGTATCGCCGTAGCCTGAACGGTAGTTGACCGTGATTGCATTATTAAATGCACCTGTTTTTAAGGCTACGTTGAGTTTCATGATATTACGGAAGGACACGGCATTGTTTTCACCGGTGTGGCCTAGGCTATCTGTCCAATCATTATCCGTACCTGCACGAGTGTAGGAGGAGTCAATCAGATATGTACCTGCCAGCGAGCCACTTAGCGTTCCAAAGTCAAGCTTGTAATTGCCGTTAAAATCCCAGTCTATCCCTTGGGTGTGGGACTGACCGATATTCATGGACATGCTCTTAAAGGCCCAGTACATATCACCTGTGCTGGCTTCTGCGCTCGGGGTAAATAAGCTGGCGTATTTAGCTGGGTCCTTCCAAGCAAGATCTTGGCTTACCGCAGAGACTTGGTTAGTGATTTTTACATCCCATAAGTCAGCGCCAAATGAGAAGTTAGATATTGGTTCGAAGCGGAAGCCAATGGTGTATTGCTCTGATTCTTCAGGCTTGAGTTTTTCATTGCCACCAGAAAGCATATCGTATTGGGCAAGTTTCGCCGGTTTGCAGTATGCAGTATCTGGGAATGGGCATGCTCTGGAGGTCGTTACGCCATGAGATACTAGCGGTTGGCCAATATCCAGCATATCTGGCGCTTTAAAGCCTGTGCCAATCGAGCCGCGAATCAGGAAAGACTTAGTAGGTTGGTAGCGAGCAGATAGTTTATAAGTGCTGGCTGCCATGTCTTCACCCATGGTGGTTTTGCTTATGCCGTTATCAATTTTATTAATATTGTCATAACGTACGGCCGCACTCACTTCTAGGTATTGAATTACTGGTAGTAATAGCTCGGCAAACAGGCCGTAAGTCGCGCGATGCAGATCGTAGGCTGGAATATCATTAAAGCCATAAATTTTACCGTTTGCTGATGGCGATTGCTCATAGCTGTAATCACGGTAATCCACACCCAGACCTAAGTTGGCAGCACCGCCCGGCAGGGTAAATACTTCACCTGAGGTTTTGGCATCAACACCTTTCAGCGTGGTTGACGCAGTACGGACCGCACCATTAAAGATGGAGTCTTTGATGAGTTGTTTGGTGGCTGTTGATTGGCTACCAATCGGTGCAAATGGGTCAAATGAGCCATTTTTTAGCATGTCGCGAAATTCGGCGTCTTTCATGTAACCGCCGACATAACGCTCTTCCAGTGCATTCTTGGACCAAGTCAAAGCCGTATTCCAGCTCCAACCTAATAATTCACCTTCGGCACCGGCTACAAAGTGATTGGAATCAGTCAGCGTTTGGCTATCACGTGTGCCCCAATCGTAAGCTCGATAGGTGGCGGATATTTTTTTAACATCAGCTTTTTGAGCTGAAGATAGGAATGGCTCAATTGAATTTTTATAGTAAGCAGAATTTTTATCAATGGTCAGTGACACGGGATTGGGCGCAATACGTGCCGTTAAGTCATAGCGTGAAAGAGCCATGTCCCCGAAGAATGTAAGGTTATCATTGACCTTGAATTTTACATTGGAAAACAAAGTGTCACGTTTTGATTCTGGGTAGATTTCAATAGTATTAACTAAGTCAAAACCACATGCATCTTCAGTGCTTAAGCTCTTAAAATTTAACTCGCCGCAGCTACCAGTTTTGAGAAATCCAGGATTAAATGTTTTATTAGGGTTCTTTTTAGAATCATTAAATTGAACCGTGGCATTGGCTGGAATCGATGATGGGCTGGTTCTATCAAAAACATAGTTATTGCCGTTAAAATTTAACGGTAAATATGATGTTTTAGCAAAGTCGCGATCTTTGGCTTTTAGTGCGGTTTGCTCGTCGTGACGATAGGATAGCAAAACGTTAAAGCGATCTTCATCCAAATCACCAAAGCCATAGCTAAAGGAGGTATTCCAGGATGAGCCGCCGCCCGATTGCTGTGGTGCGTTATAGCTGGCGTCTACTTGACCACCTTGCAGATTTTTCTTGGTAATAAAGTTAATTACACCAGCAATAGCATCAGAGCCGTAAATGGCTGAAGCGCCATCGGTCAGCACTTCGATTCGTTCAATGGCGCTCATCGGAATGGCATTCAGATTCACTGCGCTACCATCGCCTTGTGGTGCGATACGGCGGCCATTTAATAACACCAGCGTGTAAGCTCTACCAATATCATGCAGCGAAGCATTCACATTCCCGCCAGAGTTCGTTCCCGCAGCCGTTGCCGCCACAGAGAAGCCTTGCATCGCAGGAATATTCTGTAGCAATTCAGCTACGTTGGTGGCACCTGAGCGAACGATCTCTTCTTTAGTAATTTGCTGAACCGGCAAAGCGCCTTCTTTTACGATGCGCTTAATACTTGAACCCGTTACTTCAACGCGTTGTACTTTATTTGGCGAGTCTTCGGCGACTGCAAAAGAGACGTAGCTGATGCTAGCTAGCGCGAGCGCTAAGGCTTTGATTGGGAATTTCATCTCTTATCCTAGGTAACGACTTTGCTTTTTTTGGAGACGCTTGTAAGTAAGCGATTAATCCGATCGTAACAATTACCCGGTAAATATTCCCGTTTTAAACGTAAGCGCTTGTTATTTGTTGCGCCTTTATGACAGTAAGAGCAATGAAGTGGCGTGAAGCGCCTGCTAATGCAGGTGTTTGGGTTGCTTGTGCTTTTTGTCTGCCCTTAGTAATTCCGCAATACAAGCAAAGTCCTTGCTGTTTTCATGGAGTGAATGCTTCTAAACTCTTTGTGCGCTATTGAGTGCGATGTTTTTAAAAAAACCAAAGAGACGGGAGATAAAATGACGCAGCCAGCGGGTGCACAATTGCAGCTAAAGTGGGAATGCCTGACTAATCATGACGAGGGAGACCATTTTTTAGCCGAGCTCACTATTACAAATCTTTCTGATGTGGCGTTAACTGGGCAAGATTGGGCGCTGTGTTTTAATAGCTGTCGCAAGATCAAGCCAGAAAGCGTGCAAGGTGGCTTTCGGGTTGAGCATGTTAATGGCGATCTTTCCCGTTTTATCCCTTCTAGAGAATTTGCAGGCTTAGCGGCGGGCGAATCGGTGGTGATTCGCTATCAGGGTTTGCTATGGGTGATTAATGAAACGGACGCTCCGCTGGGCTTTTATATTGTTTATCAAAACGAAATAGCCGAAGCGATTGGTGATCCTGAGATCGTGCCATTTAGCCGGCCAGAGCAATGCAATCGCACTTTAGGCGATCAAGTCCCGACTATGACTGCAGCAATACGCTTTGAAGAAAATAAAGCACTCACTCTGCTGGCGAGTCATGCCGTTGGCAAAATTACGCCAACCCCATTAGAAGCCAGCTGGACTGCAGGTGAATTCCTGATTAATGCGCACACTTTGATTGTGCACAGCGAGCCACTGGCTAAAGAGGCGGCGTTTTTGCGTGCTGTGCTACGGGATGTGAGTGGGGTAGAGCTGCAAAGAGCTCGCTCCGGCGCGGGAATTACCCTAGAAATTGGCGCGATTAGCGTGGCAGAAAGTGGCGCGCCGCTAGAGGCATATCTATTAGAAATTAGTGCGGCCGGCATTGTGATTACCGGCGCTAGCCCAGCAGGGGTGATGAATGGGATTCAATCGCTGCGTCAGTTATTGCCGGTGAATAGCTATCAGAATCCACAGGCTGAGCTGGTTGTGCCACTGGGCCGAGTACTGGATGCGCCACGTTTTGCTTATCGCGGCATGCACTTGGATGTGGGACGTCATTTTTCTAGCAAAGAAACCGTGCTGCGCTTACTAGATTGCATGGCCTTATATAAGTTAAATAAATTTCACTTTCACCTGACTGATGATGAAGGTTGGCGCTTAGAGATTCCATCTTTGCCGGAGCTCACCGAGCTTGGCTCATTGCGCGGGTTTAGCGTGGACGAAAAAACCAGCTTATTGCCTAGCTTTGGCTCTGGTGCCAAAGTGGCTGGCTCTGCGGGAACCGGCTTTTATACCCGTGCCGAGTTTATCGAAATCTTGCAATTTGCTACCGCTCGCCATATTGAAGTGATCCCAGAAATAGACGTGCCAGGCCATGCCCGTGCTGCGATTAAGGCGATGGAGCTGCGTTATGAGCGTTTAAAAGCGGCTGGTGATTTGGCGGGGGCAGAAGAATATCTGCTTAGCGATTTCAACGATCAATCCAAGTACGAATCGGTGCAGCTGTGGCAAGACAATGTGATCTGCATCGGCCAAGAGTCTTGCTACCGCTTTATTGAAACGGTGTTGGTGGATATGAAGGCGATGTTTGCCGAGGCAGGCGCACCGCTCACCACCATGCATACTGGTGGCGATGAAGTGCCGCACGGCGCATGGGAAGGCTCGCCTGTATGTCAGGCATTTATGCAAGAGCAGGGCATTGCTTCGATTCAGGCCTTACAAAATTACTTCCTTGCCCGTTATCGCACCCTGTTGCAACAGCACAATCTGATCTTTGGAGGCTGGGAGGAAATAGCCTTATCTAAGCAAGATGGCAAGCATGGCCCGAATCCAGAATTTGTAGACGCCAAATTCCAGCCCTATGTTTGGAATAATGTCTGGGGCTGGGGGCAGGAGGATTTTGCCTATCAGCTCGCCAATGCAGGCTATCAAGTGGTGCTGTCGAATGTGACTAATCTGTATTTCGATTTGTCCTACGCAAAAGATCCGCAAGAGCCAGGTTATTACTGGGGCGGCTTTATTGAAACGCGTGGTGCTTATGAATTCTGCCCGCTGGATATTTACACTACCGCTACGGTTGATTTATTTGGTAAGCCATTAGATGCGAAAAAAGTGGCGCAAATGCAGCGCTTAACGCCAACAGGTAAGCAAAATGTCTTGGGGATTCAGGGCCAGCTCTGGGGTGAAAATACGCGTAATCAAGCGCGGGTTGAATATTTGGCGATGCCACGGGTGATTGCTTTGGCAGAGCGTGCGTGGGCAGCAGATCCAGCTTGGACTGCGCTTGCAAATAAAGCTGAGCGCGATGCCAAAATGAATGCCGATTGGAACCAGTTTGCCAATCGCTTAGGCCAACGTGAATTGCCCCGCCTGGATGGCTTTTTAGGCGGTTATGGCTACCGCATCCCGCTGCCGGGCGTGCAATGCACAGATGGCTTAGTTGCTTTGAATGTGTCCGCGCCAGGCTTGGCTCTGCGTTATACCTTGGATGGCAGCGAGCCAACAGCAGCATCTATGCTATACACCGCGCCCTTTGCTGCCAGTGGGGAAGTCAAAGCCGCCGCATTTAGCCGCAGTGGGCGTAAAAGCAGAACCGTTGTAATGTAGGGTGGGTAAGATTTTACCCGTTCTTAGGCCGTCAGGTGGGCGGCTAGAAAGCGTAATGGGCGGGTTTTAAACCCGCCCTTACACCCGCCTATTTCGCCAGCGCAGCCTTTAGTAGCTCTTCTATTTGCTGAACAATGGCCGCTTCTTTATCGGCGTTATATTGTTTAATGGCAGGGGTATGAATATGGCCGACTGGGATTTTTGCCCCTAGCTGATCGCGTAAACGCAGGCTGCGATAGGAAATCTCATTAGATAAATAGCCGCCGCCAGAGCCTTCTACCGATACTTCTTTTGCCAATTCGGCTAGATTTTTGGGGCAAAAATCTTTTTGCCGTAGGCTGCTGATGGTGCAGTTATCGTGAACACTAAATGGTTGTTGCACGGCCAACATCGCTTTGGCAGGCAGGCCAAATTCTACAAACTCTGCACCGGCCAGCGCTGAGCCTTTCAGTAGCGGTAACACTGGGGTTTTTAGCGTGCCGCCGGTTTTAATATTTAAATTATCAGGAAAATCTGCCGAGCGGCGCAGGCCCGGATAGCGCTCTAAATCAAAATCTTTGCGCCCCATGCTGACGGTCACGATTAAATCTACGGGCAATTTAAAATAGGGCGTGAGCAGGTCTTCTACAAAACCGGCATCAAAATCAGCAAAGCGTACCGGCGCAATTACGGTTTCAATTTGCGCCTGCTGGCCATTCACTTCAATAAATTTTCCATCCAGTAGCAGCGCGGCTAGGCCCGATGGATTGCTTTGATTGATGTTTCTATCGAGCAAGAAAGGATCAAAGCCCGTTAGCAAGATGCGCTTCACCCCTTGGGTGTAGCGAATATCTTGAATGCCGCGGCTGCTTTGCTCAAACAGGACTAACCAGCTATTTCGCTGCGCCGCATTGGCATCAAAGCTCACCTTGCCATCACGGATTTGCTGGGTCATGGCAAGACGTGCCCAGTAAAGCGGCCTATCGTCCGTGGTTTGTCGCGCTTGTTGGCGAGCATTGTTCCAAAGCACCTGCCCAGCACTGATTAATAACGTGTCTACTTCTTGGCTATTTTTTGCTGTGGCTAAGCTACTGCTCAGCTTACTGATTTGAGTCTCAAAAGGGGCGAGCAAGTGTGGCATAACCGTTTTTGCTGCATCTAAGCGTTTTTCTTCCACACTGGCCGCAAGGCTATGGGTGCTAACAATCAGGCTAAGGCAGAGGCAGGCCGCTTTTAATCTCATTTAAGTTTGTCCGCGATGATAAGCATTGAGTGCGAAAGCATAAGCTTATCGCTCATTTGATCGATATAAAAAAACGCCTAGGCTCACATACTGTTGTATGTAAGCGCCAGACGTTATCGTGCACGGCATGCCGTGCCCTTTTAATGCAATTAAGCAGCTAAGCGTGCAGCCACTACATTCCAGTCAACGAGCTTCCAGAAACCTGTTAGGTAGTTAGGGCGGCTATTGCGGTAATCAATGTAGTAAGCGTGTTCCCACACATCACAGGTCAACAGCGCAGTGTCAGCGCTTGTTAGCGGAGTAGCTGCTGCAGAGGTGTTTACGATAGCGAGGGTGCCATCGGCTTTCTTAACCAGCCATGTCCAGCCAGAGCCAAAGTTGCCAGCAGCAGAAGCATTGAAAGCTTCTTGAAACTTAGCAAATGAGCCCCATACGCTATCAATAGCCGCAGCTAAATCACCAGCAGGAGCGCGGTCTGCAGCTTCTGCATTTGGCTTGAAACCTAGCCAGAAGAAGGTGTGGTTCCAAACTTGCGCTGCATTGTTGAATAAACCACCAGCAGGGGCTTTTTTAACGATTTCTTCAAGCGACAATGATTCGTTCTCAGTGCCTTTGATTAAATTGTTTAAGTTGGTGATGTAAGTCTGATGATGTTTGCCATAGTGATAAGACAGCGTTTCTGCTGACATAAATGGAGCAAGAGCATCTTGTGCGTAAGGCAATTCAGGCAGTTTGTGTTCCATCGTGATCTCCGATTGGGTATGTTTTTAGGCGCGAAACAGCTTTAATTAAATATCGGGACTATCCCTGCTAATTTCAAGTTCTACGCGATAGCTTAATTTTTATCTTGGCTATAATTTGCCAGCTTTCTGGCAAATTAAGTCGTTAATCTGTATTAAATGATTGCTACACCGCATATGTTTACATGACGTTTGCCGCTGTTTTTCGTGCAAACTAATTTATGCGGTGGTAACACTCGGTTTTGGGGCTGGCGGTTGCCTGTGGTATCTTTCGCCGTCTGCAAAAGTTGTCGGCAAGACCGGCTTCAGGAATTTAAAAATGACTATTCTTGCTCTTATTATCGCTCTGGCGCTGGAGCAGTTCCGGCCCTTATCTAATCGTAATCTATTCACTTTGGCTTTTGTACGCCTCGCTAATCAATTGGAGCGTGGCCTTAATGCGGGTGAATATCGAAATGGTGTAGGCGCATGGCTGGTATTGGTGTTGCCTTTGCTGATTATCTCGTTTGTGGTGTATGCCCTTTTGTGCCGCGTAAATGTGGGCTTTGCTCTGTTTTGGAATGTGGCGATACTTTATCTGACCATGGGGTTCCGTCAGTTTAGCCATGCGTTTTCTGGCATTTCTAAGGCCTTGCAGGCGGATGATTTAGACACTGCACGTGCCTTGCTTTCAGATTGGAATGGCCAGCATGCCGCAGAAATGAGCGCTGATGAAGTGTCTAAAGTGGCCATCGAGCAAGGTTTGGCTGATTCTTACCGCTATGTGTTTGGTACGCTGTTTTGGTTTGTGGTGCTGGCTTGGTTTGTGGGGCCGGCGGGTGCGTTACTTTACCGCGCGGCTAGTTTATTGGCACAAAAGTGGGGCCGTAGCTCAGGCCCATTTGGGCAATTTGCTGTGACTGCGCTTGAGATGCTCGATTACTTGCCGGTGCGTTTAACCGCCGCCAGCTTTGCCATTATGGGTAATTTTGAAGATGCCGTTTATTGTTGGCGCACCCAAGCTCAATCTTGGGCGGATTATATTGACGGCATTTTATTATCGAGCGGAGCGGGTGCGATTGGCGTGCGCTTAGGCGATACCTTGCATCAAGATCACACCGTTAAATTTCGCCCAGAGCTAGGCGTTGGCGATGCAGCAAGCCCAGATTACTTGGCTAGCGCTGTGGGCCTGATCTGGCGCACGGCTATTTTGTGGATTGCCATCGTACTGCTATTTAGCCTAGGGTCTTGGCTAGGAGCCGTTGCTATTTTGTAAGCCTAGCAGCCTGTCGGACTTAAGACTGATCTACTACGAAAAAGCCGGATTTGGCCAGATTTCACGCATTTTCTCGTTGAATAGCCAGCTATTCGCCTCAAAAACCCGCGAAATCTGTCTCAAACCGGTCTTTCCCTCGCTACGATCGCTTAAGTCCGACAGGCTGCTAGCGTGAGTTTATTCATAGGAGTCTTAAATGCCCAGCATTCAGATTGATCAATCGGTCATAAATGTGAACAATATTTTTTGCGTTGCCCGTAATTATGTTGCGCATGCTGCGGAAATGGGGGCGAGTATTGGTGCGGAGCCGGTGGTGTTTATTAAGCCTAATTCTGCTGTGCGGCAATCCGGTGAAGCGCTACAACTCCCTAGTTGGTCTAAAGAGGTGCATCACGAGGCCGAGCTGGTGGTAGCAATTGGCCGTGGGGGCAAGAATATTGCTACTGAGGACGCTCTGCAGCATATTGCTGGCTACGCGTTAGGATTGGATTTAACCGCCCGTGATGTGCAAGCAAAGGCCAAACTAAACGGTATGCCGTGGACTTTATCTAAAGGCTTTGATGGCGCGGCGGTACTGACTAAATTTGTACCCGCCAGCGCAATCAGCAATCCTGCTGCGGTGACGTTTTCTTTTGAAATTAATGATGAAGTTAAGCAAGAGGCGGACACAAAGCTTATGGCGTTTGATGTTGCTACTTTGATTGCTTGGATTTCTAGCCGGTTTACTTTGCAAGTTGGCGATTTAATTTACACCGGCACGCCAGAGGGCGTAGGTCAGATCCAATCGGGTGATCGATTAAGGCTCAGATTGGGCGAGCTAATCGACGAGACATTTGTGGTGGCTTGATTGGGGGAGGGGTAAACCTAGATTTAGTACCACGGAGTTTAGGGGAGCACGGAGGCACATAGTAGAAAAAACATCCTTAAATCTTAAGGGTTTTCTCTGTGCTCTCCGTGTTTTTGCTAAACTTCGTGCTGCAAGGTTAGTGTTTGGTATTGCTGTGTTTTAAACCGCTGCGAGGCTGGATAAATCCCAGCGTGGCTTCACTGCATAACTTCCTGCCGTCGTTGCAAACTTCAAACGTTGTGCACCCGCAAAGGCGATCATTGCGCCGTTGTCGGTGCATAATTCTAGCGGCGGATAAAACACCTCAAAGCGGCGTTTTTTAGCGGCTGCGTCTAGTCCCGCACGAAGTTGCTTATTGGCCCCAACCCCTCCTGCAATTACTAAGCGATTCATCCCTGTTTTCTTTAGTGCGGCTAAGCATTTCTTGCTGAGAACCTCTACCACCGCTTCTTGAAACGCTGCGCAAATATCGGCTTGAGTTTGTTGATCCAGCTCGTCCTGTTTATTTGCCAGTTGCAGTACGGCGGTTTTTAGCCCGCTGAAGCTAAAATCTAGATTGCCTGAATGCAGCATTGGGCGGGGCAGGGTGAAGCGTTTTGCATCGCCTTGTTCGGCCAATTTAGATAGCGCTGGTCCGCCAGGATAGCCAAGGCCTAATAATTTAGCCGACTTATCAAAAGCCTCACCGGCGGCATCATCAACGGTTTCACCTAAAATTTCGTACTGACCAATTCCACGCACGGCCATGAGCTGGGTGTGCCCACCAGACACTAATAGCGCTACAAATGGAAACTCAGGCGCGGGCTTGGCAAGGAGCGGTGAAAGCAAATGCCCTTCTAGGTGGTGTACGGCGACTACAGGCTTGCCTAGCGAGAAAGCCAGTGCATTGGCCACCGAAGCGCCGACCAGTAGCGCACCGGACAGTCCTGGCCCCGCGGTATAGGCAATGGCATCGATATCGGCCAGCGTTTTGCCTGATTCAGCCAAACAAGCCGAGGTGAGCGGCAGGGCGCGGCGAATATGATCGCGTGAGGCCAGCTCCGGTACCACGCCGCCGTATTCGGTGTGCATGGCAATTTGTGAATGGATTTGATGCGCCAGCAGTCCTGCCTCGGTGTCATAGAGCGCAATGCCAGTCTCATCACAGGAAGATTCAATGCCTAATACCAGCATGCCAGCGTACTCAAAAAGGGATGTAATCCGCCATCTTAACGGCCTGATGTAATTATATAAAGTGCCATTTTTAAACGCAGTCATCGCGCCTCACCGCATGTTTATGGTGAGCTGTTGCGGATTGGGCTTTGACATGTGTCTCTAGTTTATGGATAATGCTACGCCTTGATTGATGTAAACGATTCTGGTCTTTTTTTGAGATCATCGTAAAACAGGATTGCTCGATGCCTAACGTACGCGTAAAAGAAAATGAACCGTTTGAAGTTGCGATGCGTCGCTTCAAGCGTGCTGTTGAAAAAACTGGTTTGTTGACAGACCTTCGCTCGCGCGAATTCTACGAAAAGCCAACGGCTGAACGTAAACGCAAGCAAGCTGCTGCTGTAAAGCGTCAGCACAAGCGTCTGCGTAGCCAAACACTGCCACCAAAGCTCTACTAAGAGTTTTATAGCAGCGCATGCCGAAAGGTCGCCTAGAGCGGCCTTTTAGCATTTCTCTTTCAATCACGGAGTGAAATCTATGAGCCTAAGACTGCAAATCCAGAACGATATGAAAACCGCGATGAAAGCAAAAGAAGCTGACCGCCTTGGTACAATTCGTTTGTTACTGGCCGCCATTAAACAGCGTGAAGTGGATGAGCGTATTGAGCTGGATGATGCCGCAGTGACCGCTGTGATTGAGAAAATGCTCAAGCAGCGTAAAGACAGTATTGGGCAGTTTGAAGCGGCAAATCGCCAAGATTTGGCAGATAAAGAAAAGCAAGAAGTGGTGGTATTGATTGAATATATGCCACAGCAATGCTCTGCGGAAGAAATCTCCACCGCCGTGGCCAGCGCCGTAGCCAGCCATGGTAAAACCCCAGCAGCAATGGGTAAAATTATGGCGGAGCTGAAAGCTGCTCTGGCAGGGCGAGCAGATATGTCTGAAGTATCTAAGCTCGTAAAAGTGGCAATGGCTTAATTTAATGGGCTCTGATTTGTGAATCAGAGCTAGAAAATCTGCATTTAATTTTTAGACTTAGATGTAGATTTTTAGTTGGTTTTTTGTTTCTAAATGGTCCATCAGGGTTGGAAAAACAACAAGATGGCAAAAATACCAGACGATTTTATCCAAGATTTACTTAATCGCGTCGATATTGTGGACGTGGTTGAGCGCTATTTGCCGCTGAAAAAAACCGGCCAGAATTACAGCGCTTGCTGCCCTTTTCATAAAGAAAAATCACCCTCGTTTACGGTGAGCCAAACCAAGCAGTTTTATCATTGCTTTGGTTGTGGTGCGCACGGTTCGGCGGTGGGCTTTGTGATGGAGCATCAGGGCATGAGTTTTCCAGATGCAGTGCGGATGTTGGCTGAATCAGTAGGCATGCAAGTGCCGGTGAGCGACGCACCCATCAGTGAAAAAGCCAAGGCCGCGCCTGGTATTTATGACGTGCTTAAAACCGCCATGAATTATTATCGCGCCCAGCTTAAAACGGCACCGGCGGCGATTGAGTATTTGAAAAGCCGTGGGCTAGAGGGGCGAACCGCTGCCCGCTTTGGGCTGGGATTCGCGCCAAGTAACGGGCAATCGCTTAAAGCCGTGTTTGCTGATTATGAGCATAACACGGTCATTAAAGACGCGGGCTTGGTGGCGGAAGAAGAAAATACCCTGCGTCGCTATGATCGATTCCGCTCACGGGTACTGTTCCCGATTTTAAACCAGCGCAGCCAAGTGATTGGTTTTGGTGGGCGGATTATGGGCAATGGTGCACCCAAGTACTTGAATTCGCCCGAAACGCCCGTATTTGAGAAGGGTAAGGAACTATATGGCTTGCCACAGGCCAGAGCTGCGATCCGTGATCGTGGTCGTGTGCTGGTGGTAGAAGGCTATATGGATGTGGTGATGCTTAATCAGCATGGCGTGGAATACGCGGTGGCCTCTCTAGGCACGGCATGCACACCAGAACATATTCGTAAGCTATTGAAGCTGGCCGATGAGGTCTATTTTTGCTTTGATGGTGATAAAGCAGGTAAGAAAGCCGCTTGGCGGGCGCTAGAAAATAGTTTAGAGCAACTGGTAGACGGTAAAAAATTAGCGTTCCTCTTTTTGCCTGCTGAGCATGACCCTGATTCTTACGTGCAAGAATTTGGCCAGCAGCGCTTTGAAGCTGCCTTATTGCAAGATTCTGTGCCACTAGCACAGTTTTTACTGAAAGAATTATCTAGCCAAGTTCAGTTGGAAAGCGAAGAAGGGCGGGCTAAATTGATATCCTTAGCGGCTCCAATGCTCTCTCAGGTCAAAGCGCCAGCCTTTGGAATGATGATTCGTAAACGCTTGGCCGAGTTATCTCGCTTAGAAATGAGCGAATTAAGCACCGTTTTGGATGGCGGCCCTGTAAGATCTGTGCCGGAATATTTGCCCGTTGAAGGTTTTCAGAGTGAATCGGCCCCAGCGCATTACGGTCAGCCGTGGGAACAGCAAGTCGTCCGGCCCGAAAAACGAGCTTGGCAAGCCAATTGGCAGCCAAAAAGTAAGTGGAAAGGGCGGGCAGGTGAAAAAATACCAGCAAGCCAAATGCCAAGACCAGCACCTAGGGCCGCGCCGACTGGGCCGGTGCATCAATTGATTCAACTGGTGTTGGCGCACCCAGATTTAGCACGACGCAGCGAACCAGTATGGCAAGCTTGGCCAGAGACTGAAGCCGTTGGTTTGGCACAGGAGTTGCTTAATAAAATTTGTAATTACCCTTTGCTGGGTAGTTTGCAACTCGTAGAGTCATGGCAAGGAATGTTTGACTACGATGTACTACATCGTTTGCGTATTTCTGGCGGGGAGTACTTTGATAAGGCTTCCGAGGCCGAGCTTGAAGAGCAATTGGCCGCAACGCTAAAAGCGGTAGAAGTCAGTGTGATTCGCCCGATGATGCAAGAGCGTTTTTATGCTCTGACCTATAAGCAAGCGAATGGTGGACTAACAGAGGGAGAAAAACTGGAGTTTGCAGCACTCGTATCTCACCGATAAACGGCAATTGAAAACGTACGACTGTTTGCTGTGCATACAAAGCGAACCCTAGCATTACCATGGGTAATAAGGGTTCTGGGCAGATAGCCATACGCAGTACAAACAGCTTAGCGTTTTGCAGTAGCAGTAAGGTGGGTGCACTTATGCCGAAGAGTTGTCATCAATTTGTGATACAATCTACGGTTTTCCCGAACATACCTGAACTCGAGAGTCATGGCGGCAGATCAAGAAATCGACAAAGACGACCAAACGCAAGCTGATTTGCGTGAGGCCAATCGGCCCTCCGAGGAGAAGGCCGACCCCGAGCAACGTAAAGCGAAGTTTAAAACGCTGATCGTGCTCGGTAAAGAGCGCGGCTATCTAACCTACGCCGAGATCAACGACCACCTGCCAGATGACATGCTGGATGCCGAACAAATCGAAGGCATCATTAGCATGATCAGCAATATGGGCATCCAGGTGTACGACGAAGCACCAGACGTTGAAGATATGCTCATGTCCGATGCAGCGCCGTCTGTGCCGGATGAAGATGCTGCTGAAGAAGCAGAAGCAGCACTATCTTCCGTTGATGCAGAGTTTGGTCGTACTACTGATCCTGTGCGCATGTATATGCGTGAAATGGGGACGGTAGAGCTCTTAACCCGTGAAGGCGAAATTGAAATCGCCAAACGGATTGAGGACGGTCTTAAGCACATGATCCAAGCGATCTCGGCTTGCCCAACTACTGTTGCCTATATTTTAGGCTTGGTAGAAAAGGGCTTGGCTGATGAGATCCGCATTGATGATGTGATCGACGGCTTTATTGATCCTAACGCAGACGAAAACACCCCACCGCCAATCGAAGTGATTGAAGCGGAAGCAGAGGATGCTGACGAAGCGGCAGAGATCGAAGAAGAAGGCGAGGAAGACGACGGTAGCGCAGCAGCTAAAGCCAATCTTGAGCTATTAAAAACTCAAGTGCGTGAGCATTTTGACATCGTGCGCGAGCACTTCGATAAAATGATCAAAGCGCTGGCTAAAGAAGGCGCGCACGGCAAAACTTATCTGGAGCATCAGCAAGCGATTGCTGGGATTTTCCTGATTACACGCTTTGGCGCTCGCCAAGTTGAATCGCTTTGCGATCAGTTACGCGGCATGGTGGATGAAATCCGCAGCAGCGAACGTGAAATCATGGATATCTGTACCGTTCGGGTAAAAATGCCGCGTGATCACTTTATCAAAACCTTCCCTGGTCGTGAAACAGATACGACATGGGTAGTGGATGAGATCAACTACGGGCACAAATACTCGGCTATTTTGGCGCGCTATCAGCACGCTATTATGGAAAAGCAACAAACTCTGGCTCAGCTGCAAGTTAACGCAATGATCCAGATTAAAGACCTGAAAGAAATCAACCGTCAGATGTCGACGGGTGAGGCTAAAGCTCGCCGTGCTAAGCGCGAAATGATTGAAGCCAACTTGCGACTGGTTATCTCGATTGCTAAGAAATACACCAATCGTGGCTTACAGTTCCTAGACCTGATTCAGGAAGGCAATATCGGCCTGATGAAAGCGGTAGATAAGTTTGAATATCGCCGTGGTTACAAATTCTCGACTTACGCAACATGGTGGATTCGCCAAGCGATTACACGCTCGATTGCCGATCAGGCCCGTACTATCCGTATTCCGGTACACATGATCGAAACAATCAACAAGATGAACCGCATTCAGCGGCAAATCTTGCAGGAAACCGGTATTGAGCCGACTCCTGATGAGCTAGCTGATCGCATGGAAATGCCGGAAGACAAAATCCGCAAAATCCTCAAGATCGCTAAAGAACCGATCTCGATGGAAACGCCGATTGGTGACGACGACGATTCCCATTTGGGCGACTTTATTGAAGACGCAAACAATTTGGCTCCAGCCGAAGCCGCTATCTACGCAGGCTTGCGTGAAGCGACTAAGGAAGTGCTAGATACACTTACACCACGCGAAGCAAAAGTTCTGCGTATGCGTTTTGGTATTGATATGAATACCGATCATACGCTGGAAGAAGTGGGTAAGCAGTTTGATGTAACGCGTGAGCGTATCCGTCAGATCGAAGCCAAGGCCCTGCGTAAGCTTCGCCACCCGACTCGTTCAGAAAGACTGAAAAGTTTTGTTGAAAGTCAGGCTAGTGAAGGTTAGAATAGCGCCTCTTTTCGAGTCCACTCGAAAATAAAAGAATGACGGGCCTGTAGCTCAGTTGGTTAGAGCAGAGGACTCATAATCCTTTGGTCGTCGGTTCAAGTCCGACCGGGCCCACCAAAATTTTGTTAAAGAAATGCCCAGCTTAGGCTGGGTATTTTTTTTGCCTGTCTACTTTTCCGTGTCCATCTCAGGGAGGTTCTTTCCCCCCTTTTCTTCTACTAGACAAGTCACTAGCAGCCTGTCGGACTTAAGACTGCTCTACTACGGAAAAGCCGGATTTGGCCATATTTCACGCATTTTCTCGTTGAATAGCCAGCTATCGCCTCAAAAACCCGCGAAATCTGTCTCAAACCGGTCTTTCCCTCGCTACGATCGTTAAGACCGACAGGCTGCTAGTAAAATTAATTCAAGAATGTACTTATCTGTAACATTGTCGGTTACTCAATAGATAGTCGAATGATGAGCGAGCTGGTGAGGTATTCAGGACGAGGTAGTTAATATTGCGTGCGTGACTTTTGATGGCGAGGGGTAATGGCAAGCTTTGGGAAGGGGGCTGCTATGACAATGCACCAATGGACTGCTTTTGTTTGGGGTGGGGCGTTAAAGAATGAATTGATTCATCAAGGGTCTACAAAACACGAGTAAAGGAGCAGGGTTAGATCATCTACTATATTTAATAAAATTTTTTTATAGCAGGATTTGCCGCCATTCGTGTTTGAACAATGAAGCGCCAAAGGTATTTGCTAAGTCATTTGAGTTGGCTGTTAAAACGCAGCCCTCAAACAGAGTATTGGCGGGTTGATGCGTTGTCTTTGGGGCCGGCTCCAGACGGGCTATGAGCATGCAACAGATTGCTCATCTTGGGTGGGGTTGTCACTATCGTGCATCGCCTTAGATATTACTGAGAATGCCAATCTGATGGTGTGCAGGCGTATTGTGTTTTCCAGCATCAGCTACCAACTGCGGGATGATCTGGGGGTTTTGCACAATGTTATCTAGCATGAGTGATCTGCCACCCTTCAATGGCATTTTCCTAGCGTTACTTACCGATCAAATAAATGATCGAAGTATTGCCCCTCACCAAAGCACAGATACTAAATGTGCATTCGTACTTATTCTAAGGTCTGTTGACGTTTCATTCACAATTGCGCTGAGCCTGAAAATGGCCAAGCATAACGCAGTGAATGGCCGTTTTCCGGCCCAGCCCCATTGCTGAGCGAGGAAAACCCCCTCACACGCTAAGGGTTGGCTATATGTTTGGGTCTGCACGGCGTTATAAGATGCTCATGGTACTCGTACCAGCTCATATCTTTTGCCTTGTTCAGCCCGCTGCTACTTGAAGGAGCTGCTTTAAAGCTGCGATATTTATGCAAATTGAGTGGCAATCTATATATAAATAAATGAAGCTAAAAAATAAAAGGCCGCAAACCATTAGGTAAGCGGCCTTTATTATTGTGGTTACAGCCTAATAATGCAGATGTTGTATATATACAAAAAATAAGGAGGTGATTATAGCAAGGTATTTTACCTATAAAATATGCCATTTTAATAATATACAGCGATTACTTTGAAAAATTACTACATCATTACACCTGCGGTATTAAGGAAATTTTACTGAGTAATGATAACGTCATTATGAATATGCAGTATTGCTCAATAAGTATGACTAGTTTAGACGATATAAAGAGAATAATTACTCTTTTTTCGCAAAATAAGCGCATTTATGTAAGTTTAAACTTGGTTATTTGGTAAGTTGTTAAAAGGTAAGGGGTGATGGGTAGTTTATCCATGTGTGTGTTGCATTATGCTATATAAGCAATGTGTAATATGTAGCAAATAATGCAGTAAGTTTAAAAGACAGGTAAACTGCACTAATAAATAAATAACAAAAATGTCATAAAGGGTGTTGTACGGTAGGACATTTGCAATACTACTGATGTATCTTCATTAATTATAAGATGATTAAAAAAGTAAGGATGCAAGTGATGTTGTTTCGTGCCTGCCTAATTGGAGTGTGCTTGGTCGATTATGCGCAAGCTGCTTATGGTCCTGAAGATATTTTTAAGTTAACAGCAGATGTTGCATATCAATACGACAGCAATACATTTAAGCTAGATGAAAATAAAGATAATTTACAAACAGCTAAACATAAAAAAAAATCTGATTCAAAATTAGAAACGCGTTTAGGTGCAAGTTTAGATTTAGCTGTATCTCGCCAATTTGTTCATGTAGCGGCGGATGTAAATCAGATTAATTATAGTAATTTTACTGATTTAAATCGCAATGAATGGAGTGTAAATTTAATTTGGGATTGGGTTGTAGGTAGTATTGCAACTGGGCAGTTAAGGACAAGCACATCAACACGCATGGCTTCATTTGAGGATAATATTTTTGGCTTAAATAGCAATAGTATTTTGGATATGCAAAAGCAAAATAGCATAAATTGGCAAGGGGCATTGCAATTACAAAACAGCATTGCCATTATTGGTTCTGCAATAGTTAGCACTGAGCAACATGATATAAAAAATTATATTGATACAAAAAATGAAATGGCTAGCATAGGATTGAGGTACAGTTCAAGCAAAGGTAATTATATCTCAGCTAAGCATAGTTGGCGAAAGTATATCTATGATCAAGATTTATTTTTAAGGGCTGGCTTTACCGAACAAATTACCTCACTAGATCTTGCCTATGCGCCTGATAGTAAAGTAGATATAAACATTTCTTTAGGAATAAGCCGTTGGGTTTCTGATTTTAATAATGAAAAACAATACACTCCCCAAGGTGATTTAGGGCTTCTTTGGCAGATCACAGATAAAACACGGCTAAGATTCAGCTACGGTGAAAAATTTGCAGAGTTTACAAGCGGCGCAGGGCGAAACTTAGATCAGTATATGAATTTTAATGCTCGATGGACTATGTCAGAAAAAATAAATTGGAATCTTGATTTGAACCAGCGTAATCGTAGTGTTCAAGTTGCCGGAAGTGAATCAAGTAGTGAAGAAGAAACAAATACCGCACGCTTAAGCATTGGCTATAAAGCATTACAACAGCTAACAATTAATAGCTATTTGCAAACAGAAAAGCGGAACAGTAGCTTGAATAATGCTGATTATAAATACTACCAAATCGGTATGAATGCCACGCTGGTTTATTAAGTGTTTAATAAACGATAAGTGCATTAATTTTTAATTAATCAATGATAAACTTATCAGAAGGTATATATTACTGTGAATGATACAGCCCAAAAAATAGACCAATATATAGATGAAAGCCAATTAGAATCGAGTATTGTGTCTGCTCCAAGTTTGTTAGCAGATCGATTCCGCGAATTCTCTAATGCTGCGCCTTTTATTAGCTTTTTTAAGCTGTTTATCGATCCAGTGCTGGTTGTGGTAACACTGTACTTATTATCTATACCCTTTGATGTTGCAATGGATGGGTATGAGTTTATTTTAGGCGCACTTGCATTTTTACTAACCGCCCTTTTGTTAGATGGGATGTTTTTATTTATTCCTGGTTATTCTAGATCATGGCAAGGGCTTGGGCGTTTTATCGTGGAATGGTTAGGTGTTGTGATAGGCTTAGTATTAATAGGGCGAGTCTCTGGATTTGTAAATTATTACCATCCACCATTTGTTATTACATGGTTTATTGTGGCACCAATTGTGCTAATTGGTGTGCATGTTGCGATCCGAGTTTATGTGTTACGGGTTGATTCAGGTGAAAATGCAGAACATAGTAAAGTTATTGTTGTTGGGGTTAATCAACCAAGCCAGTTATTAGTTAAAAACATCAATGAAGAACCTTTTTTAAAAATGGATTTTATTGGATATTTTGATGATAGGGCCATCAGTAGACTGCCAAAAAGTGCATCAGAACATTTAATAGGTGGCTTGGATATTTTACCTCAATTTGTTAAAAAAAATGGTATAAAAAAAATATTTATTTCATTGCCTATGAGCTCTCAACCGCGGGTTTTAGATTTAATTGACGAGCTGAAAGATAGCACAGCATCAATTTATTTTATTCCTGACTTATTTGTTTTTGATTTAATTAATGCACGCTTTGATAATGTGGCTGGAATGCCGATTGTGGCTATTTGTGAAAGTCCTTTTATGGGTTTGAATGGCGTAGTTAAAAGAATTAGCGATATTGTATTGTCTGTGCTTATTTTAATGATAATTTGGCCTATTTTACTCTGCGTTGCTATAGCGGTTAAATCTACATCTGCTGGGCCAGTATTTTTTAAGCAACGCCGCTATGGCGAAAATGGCGATAGCGTGCTGGTCTATAAATTTCGATCAATGACGGTAATGGAAGACGGCGATAAAGTTGTCCAAGCAACTAAGAATGATCAAAGGATAACTGCAGTGGGTGGCTTTTTACGTAAAACATCGTTAGATGAGCTGCCGCAGTTTATTAATGTACTGCAAGGAAAAATGAGTATTGTAGGGCCAAGGCCACATGCCAATGCACATAATGAGCAGTATAGAAAATTAATCAAAGGCTACATGATTAGGCATAAAGTAAAACCCGGCATTACAGGATGGGCTCAGGTAAATGGCTTTAGAGGCGAGACAGATACATTAGATAAAATGCAAAACCGCATAAAATACGATTTAGATTACTTGCGTAATTGGTCGGTGTGGCTAGATTTGAAAATTATAGTTTTAACTGTTGCTGTAGTGCTTCGTGACAGGAATGCGTATTAAATTCAACTTGAAAAAATATTAAGGAATTAAAATGCTAAAAACAGCTATCAAACCTATTGTGTTATCTATTGCTGCTGTAATATTGCTATCTGCGTGCGGTGATAAAGATGAAAAGAAATCACCTAGCCAAGTTTTGGTAAAGGTCAACAAAACTGAAATTACGGTTCATCAATTAAATGGTTTGCTTGGACAAGTACAAAATGCTAGCCCCGCTATTAAGCAACAAATGCTCGATCAACTTATTGATCAAGAACTGTTGGTGCAAAAAGCAACGGATTTAAAGCTAGATAGAGAGCCTAATATAGTACAAGCGATTGAAGCGGCTAAGCGTCAAATCTTATCGCAAGCCGCAGCAGAGCGAGTATTAGGCAAAGCGGAAGAGTTAAAGCCTGAAGAAATTGATAAATTTTACAATGAAAATCCTGCTTTATTTGCCGAGCGAAAAAATTATGATTTTTTAGTGTTTAGTATTGATAAAAAATCATATACCGATGGGATAATTAAACAGCTAGATAAAGTAAGCAATGCACAGCAGGTAAAAGCCACTTTAGATGCTGAAAAAATTGCATTTAGTGAAAATGAAGTTAAACGTACCGCAGAGCAATTACCATTAGCCTTATTGCCAAAATTTTCGGTGATGAAAATTGGCGATATTATGACAATGCCAGAGGGCGATAAAGTGGTGTTGTTGGTATTAAAAGAAAGCATTTTAGCCCCTGTTGCTAAAGAAAATGCCGCACCACTTATTAAGCGTTATCTGCAAAATGATAAAGCCCAAGTGGATGCCAAAGTGAAGATCAAAGCATTGCGTGATGCAGCAAAAATTGAATATACCCAAAAATTTGTTGAGCCCAATCCCAATCCAGAGGCAGCAAGCGGCACGTCGAGCACGGATGATGGATTAAAAGCAGGATTGAAAGGGCTAAAATAATGAAAGCAAAGCTTGTTATCGCCTTGGTTTTTGTATTTTTTTACAATACTTTTGCCATTGCTGCACCTAATGCTGAATATCGCCTTGGGCCTGGCGATATAGTTAAAATTAGTGTTTATGATCACCCTGATTTAACAACAGAATTGCAGTTAAATGATAAGGGGGCTGTTGCATTCCCTTTACTTGGCGAGATCAAGCTATTGGGATTGCAATACACCGAGGCAGAAGCTTTAATTGGTGATTCGCTTAAAAAAGGGGAATTTATTAATAGCCCTAATGTAAGTGTTTTAATCTCTCAGTACCGTAGCCAGCGGATTGCTGTGATTGGTGAGGTGAATCGATCAGGGCGATATGCGCTAGAAGGTGCTACGGGGTTAGTAGATTTGATCGCTATTGCTGGCGGGCTAAACCCAAATGCGGGTGACAAAATTATCGTGTTGCGTGGGGTAGAGCGTATTGAATATAGCTTAAATCAATCGATGAAATTATCGAATGAAGAAAAGCGCAATATGCCCATAATTAATGGTGATGTCGTTTACGTGCCTCGTGCTCAGCAGTTTTATGTTTATGGTGAAGTAAATCGTCCTGGTGTGTTTCGCATGGAGCCAAAAATGACGGTGATGCAGGCATTGGCGGTTGCAGGGGGATTTAATCCACGTGCATCTCAGCGCAGGTTAGAAATTCATCGTATTGATCAGTTTGGTGCGGTTACGAAAGTAGAGGCTGAATTGAGTGATTTACTCGTAGAAAACGATACTATTTTTGTGCAAGAAAGCCTTTTCTAATCTAATCGTGATAGAGCAAATCTAATAATGACACTCGAACAGTTTTTAAATATCCTACGTGCTAGAAAGCTTATTGGAGTTGCTGTTTTTTCTACTGTTATTTTAGTAACCCTGATTATTAGCCTGATATTACCAAAGCAATATACGTCTGATGCTGCTTTGGCCGTTGATATCAAAGCGACTGATCCAGTTACAGGGCAGCAGGTAGCTGGATTTTTAGCCCCAAGTTTTATGGCTACGCAAGTTGAAATGATTGCTAGTCAGAATGGGGCATTAAAAGTTGTGGATACGCTGGGGCTGATAAATCTGCCAGAAGCGCAGGCGCAATTTATTGAGGCCACTAAGGGGCGTGGTGACATTAGGAATTGGTTTGCTGAATCTTTATTAAAAGGTTTAGAAGTAAAACCTAGCCGTGAAAGTAATGTGATTAATTTGTCTTATACAGCAACTGATCCACAGTTTGCAGCCACTTTAGCCAATGCCTTTACTCAGGCCTATATTCGTACAACAATTGATATTAAAGTGGCATCGGCGCAGCAAAATAATATTTTTTTCCAAGAGCAATTGAAAACGCTACAAGCGAATCTGGAAAAAACGCAACAAAAACTATCTGAATATCAGCAAGAAAAAGGCATCGTTGCAACTGATGAACGCCTTGATATTGAAATGCAGCGTTTAAATGAAATATCTAGTCAATTGGTAGGGGCTCAATCACAAACTTTTGACGCTCAAGCCCGGGCACGCGGTGGCCAAAGTGCGCCAGATGTTTTAAATAACCCACTTATCCTGCAATTAAAAGGCCAATTATCGGCTCAGGAAGCAAAGTTAAAAGAGTTGGCAGAAAAAAATGGCCCAAATCATCCGCATTATCGCCAAGCACTGGCTGAGGTGACTGCAACACAAAATCAATTAAATGACTTGATGACTCAATACTCGGGGGGCTTAAGCGGGGTTGCTGGTAATTCACAATCACGTCAGGCCGCATTAAATCAAGCAATGAAAACACAGAAAGAACGTGTTTTAGAGCTGAAGTCAGGCCGTGCCAATATTGATGTATTACAGCGTAATGTAGATAATGCACAGCGTAGTTATGATCAAGCCTTGCAGCGTTTTAGTCAGACAATGCTAGAAAGTCGCTCTGATCTTAGCAATATCACTATTTTGAAATCTGCCATACCACCACTAAAGCATTCCAGCCCTAAAACGCTATTAAATCTAGTGCTATCTATATTTGTTGGCACTTTATTAGCAGTAATTGTTTCAATGGTTGCAGAGTTATTTGATCGTAAAATTCGCAGCAAAGAAGATATTGAATCCATTCTGGGTATTGCTGTGCTTGCTGATTTACCTATACCCGCGGCTAAAAAGAAATCGTATCGCCGATTGGCGGAGGTAAAAGCATGAATACCATGGTTAATAAAGAGGAGCTATCTGCCGCGGCATCTGTGGGAAATATCGGCAAGCAATTACTAGATTCTGGGAAGTTAACAGCAAACCAGGCTGAAAAAGTATTATTAATGCAAAAAGAAACTAATTTGCGTTTTGGTCAGGCTGCGATTCAACTGGGGTTTATTACTGAAGCAGATATTCAATCCGTACTGGCGCATCAGTTTGCCTATCCCTATTTAATTGCAGGGCAAAGCGATATTGATCAGCGCATCTTGGCAGCGTATCAACCTTTTGATCCTAGTGTTGAAGCACTACGCAGTTTGCGCAGTCAGCTCTTGCTGCGCTGGGTAGAAAGCGGCAATAAATCGATAGCCTTGGCTTCTTATGATGCAGGTCTAACTGCTGATTTGCTGGCAGCTAATTTGGCTGTGGTGTTTTCACAGCTAGGTGAGCATACCTTATTGGTGGATGCTAATTTGCGCTCCCCACATCAGCATGCCTTATTTGGGCAAACAAATCGTATTGGTTTAAGCGATGTTTTGGCTAATAGAGCAGGGCTTGAGGCGATACAAAAAGTTGGCGATTTACGCGATCTATCCGTGCTTTCTGCGGGTACACAAGCACCCAACCCGCAAGAGCTGCTTTCAAGAGATTCATTTAGCCAGCTAGTAGGCGAGCTTGCCAATCAGTTTGATGTGGTCATTTACCACACTAGCCCATTGATGTGCGCCATGGATGCTCAGCTTATCGCCGCCAGAACTAAAGGAGTTGTTTTGATTGTAAATCGCAACCAAACAACGGTTAAAGGCCTAGCACAAGCCCGTGAGCAGCTGGAGTCCACTGGAGCAGAGATTCTAGGCTGCGTGCTTGCTACGGCTGAGGAGTGAACCACATGATGGCCTATGCACATAATCCACGCGAATTACTGATTAAAACTGGGCCAGTATTGATTGGCTTGGCTGCTATGTTTATTCCGGCATTTTGGTGGTTGCTAAACCATATCTGGGGGGAAGAGAGCCAAGCCCACGGCCCCATTGTCTTGGCGATAGGATTATGGCTTTTCTATCGCAATAAAGACGGCTTAATCTCTGCCTGTATTGAGGGGAAACAGCAGCCAGCATTGGGGGGGATTTTGTTGCTTGTTAGTTGCCTATTATTTATCTTAGGTAAATCACAATCAATTGATTTGGTATTGGCTTTTTCTTTTATTGCGGTGCTTGCTTCATTATTGCTGTTATTTGGTGGCTGGGCTGCATTGCGCTTAATGTGGTTCCCATTGTTTTTTATGTTATTTATGTTGCCTTTGCCTGGCGTATTGGTGACGGCACTTACTTTGCCTATGAAAATGGCGGTTTCTTATGTTGCAGAAGCCTTGCTATATCATGCGGGCTATCCTGTTTCGCGTACTGGGGTAATTATTCAAATAGCACAATACCAAATGTTGGTAGCAGATGCCTGTGCTGGTTTACATACACTATTTACTTTAGAGGCGATTGGTTTATTATATTTAAACTTAATGGGATATAAATCTGTGCCACGCAATGTTTGTATTGCATTGATGGTTGTGCCAATTTCATTCGCTGCGAACACAATTCGTGTAATCATCCTTATTTTAATCACCTATTATTTTGGCGATGCCGCAGGCCAAGGTTTTTTGCATGGCTTTGCTGGTTTTGTATTATTTGGGGCCGCGTTATTTTTGCTCATGTCGTTTGACACATTGCTTGGCTGGATCATGAAAAAGTGTGGTATTACTGATGCAGGAATTAAAAAAAATGCTTAATTTAAAAAAAAATAAATATGCATTGGTTATTGCTACAGCTTTATTTTTATCGGCAGTTTTAGGCTATACACTCACCCCCAAAAATGCGATGGCCGATACGAAGCCAAAGATAGATTTAGAAAAATCGATTCCTAAAACCTTTGCGGACTGGACACAAGATACACGCGTTGTGCCCATTAGTAAAAATCCAGAATTACAAGAAAAACTGGATAATCTATATAGCCAAATAGTAAACCGTACTTATATTAATGCTAAAGGCGAGCAAATCATGCTTTCTATTGCCTATGGCAGAGATCAAGGAGGGGATGGGTCGCAAGTACATAGGCCAGAGTACTGTTATCCGGCTCAAGGATTTGAATTGAAAAACACTCACGATGGCAAATTAAAATATAAAAATGATTATATACCGGTACGGCGTTTACTTGCGGTAAACGGGAGTAGAACAGAGCCAATAAGCTATTGGATTACCGTAGGTGAAACCGCGCTGCGTTCTGGCTTTGATAGAAAGTTAGCTCAAATAAGTTACGGCTTAAAAGGCACGATTCCAGATGGCTTATTATTTAGGGTGTCCAATATTTCAACAGAAATAGATGCTTCGTATCAGCTGCAAGAAAAATTTACCAATGATCTATTAAATAATGTTGATAAACAAACCAGAGTTAGACTGGCTGGAAATTTAAATGGAGAATAATATGAGTAAAAAAGTTGCGCTAATTACGGGTGTTACCGGCCAAGACGGCTCTTACCTAGCTGAGTTTCTATTAGAAAAAGGTTATGAAGTGCATGGTATTAAACGCCGTGCTTCATCGTTTAATACTCAACGTGTTGATCATATTTATCAAGATCCACATATTGAAAATAGCAGTTTTAAATTGCACTACGGTGATTTAAGCGATTCATCTAATTTAACCCGTATTTTGCAAGAAGTGCAGCCAGATGAAGTATATAACCTTGGTGCGCAATCGCATGTGGCAGTGAGTTTTGAATCGCCAGAATATACAGCCGATGTTGATGCAATGGGCACATTACGCCTATTAGAAGCTATTCGCTTTTTAGGCCTAGAAAAGAAAACACGTTTTTACCAAGCTTCCACCTCCGAGCTATATGGCTTGGTGCAAGAAATCCCGCAAAAAGAAACCACACCATTTCACCCGCGCAGCCCATACGCCGTGGCTAAAATGTATGCCTATTGGATTGTGGTGAATTATCGCGAAGCCTATGGCATGTACGCATGTAATGGCATTTTGTTTAATCATGAAAGCCCGCGCCGTGGTGAAACCTTTGTAACGCGCAAAATCACCCGTGGCTTAGCAAATATCTCTCAAGGCTTAGAAAAATGCCTGTTTATGGGCAATATCGATTCCCTGCGCGATTGGGGCCATGCCCGTGATTACGTCAAAATGCAATGGATGATGTTGCAACAAGAAGTGGCGGATGATTTTGTGATTGCTACTGGCGTGCAATATAGCGTGCGTGATTTTATTCGCATGTCAGCCAGTGAGTTGGGTATCTCGCTTAAGTTTGAGGGCTTAGGGGTGGATGAAAAAGCCATCGTTACTAAAATTGAAGGCGATAAAGCACCTGCATTAAAAGAGGGCGATATCATTATGCAAGTCGACCCACGCTATTTCCGCCCTGCTGAAGTTGAAACACTATTGGGCGATCCAACAAAAGCCAAAGTGAAATTAGGCTGGGTACCAGAAACCACCTTGCCAGAATTAGTGCAAGAAATGGTGGCTCATGATCTGCAAAATGCTCGTCAGCATGCCCTATTAAAAACACATGGTTATACAGTCTCTGTTTCAACTGAGTAGTAATATCAATCTGGGCACATTGTGCCCAGCTTATCCCCCTATTAAATTGAATAAATAAAATGTCCTATATCCTGCCTGAACATAAAATTTACATTGCTGGCCATCGTGGCATGGTGGGTTCTGCGATTGTGCGTGAGCTAAATAAATTAGGTTTCACAAATATCGTAAGCCGCACTCATGCAGAATTAGATCTAACTAATCAAGCCGCAGTCGATGCTTTTTTTGCAGCAGAAAAGCCTGATTTTGTATTTTTAGCCGCAGCAAAAGTAGGCGGCATTCATGCAAATAATGTGTACCGTGGTGATTTTATTTATCAGAATTTAATGATCCAAAATAATGTGATTCATGCTGCATATCAGCATGGCGTTAACCGCCTGATGTTTTTAGGCTCTAGTTGCATTTACCCTAAAGATTGCCCACAGCCAATTAAAGAAGAGTATCTTTTAACAGGCCCTTTAGAGCAAACCAATCAGCCCTATGCTCTGGCTAAAATTGCCGGTATTGAAATGTGCTGGAGCTATAACCGTCAATATGGCACGCAATACCTAGCAGTTATGCCGACTAATCTTTATGGCCCTGGTGATAATTACCACCCGGAAAACAGCCATGTGATTCCTGCGCTTATTCGCAAAGCGCATGAAGCCAAACAAAGCGGCGCAAAAGAAATGGTGGTCTGGGGCAGCGGCACTCCAAAACGTGAATTTTTATATTGTGAAGATATGGCCGAGGCTTGCGTTTATTTATTGAACTTGCCCGATACAGAATATAAAAAACAATTAAATGATCAACACCCGCCACTGATTAATATTGGCACTGGCGAAGATATGACAATTCGTGAACTAGCGAGCACGATTTGTGACGTGGTTGGCTTTAACGGCGAGCTGGTATTTGATGCGAGTAAGCCAGATGGCACGATGCGCAAATTGCAGGATGTCAGTAAATTAAATCAAATGGGTTGGCGGGCTAGCATGCCATTTATTGATGGCCTTGTTAATGTTTATTCTGAGTTTTCTAATCATATTTAATTTAAAAAAATAAATATTTTTGTATTTTAACCTTAGTTAAAAAACTGTGACCTCTACATTTAATGATTAAAAAAATATTTGGTGGGTTTTTTATTAGTAATGCAGCTCAAGCTGGACTGCAGTTTTTAATGATCCCTTTAATCGTTCGAGCCTTAGGTGTGGAGGAATATGGTAAGTGGGGTTTATTTGAACCTGCTATTTATTTATTTGCGTTGATTGCACAAATGGGGGGTAACTGGGGAATATTAAAGTTAGTTAATGTTGATAAAGTTGATGTAACTGCAGCACTACGTGTATGCCTTGAGTTAGCGATAGGCCCAATGTTATTCGCAATTACTTTAGCTTGCGTCTGGGGTGGGCTGCAGTTTAAGTTCTCTTACGCTATTTTATTGATGCCTTGGGTGATTGTTGCGGAAGCAATATTAGGCTTAGGTTTGGCTGCAGCACGGGCTAAATTGCTTGCCCTACCTTATATGCTAGGGATTATCAGTAAATTTGGAATATTAGCTATATTCGCATTTATAAATATTACTGGTAAGTCTGTATTAGTAAGTACCGCAGTGCAGTGGCTGGCTGTCTATGCCGCAGCAGTTACATTTGCTGCATTTCTGGCAAATTACCAAATTTTCAAAGGCAATAAAACGTTACCAGTTGATTTAGCGGCTAAAAAAGTATTTAAGCATAGTGCAATAAAGTATGGCGTGCCTATGCTCATTTCAGCTATTTTTGCTACTATTTTAAATAATGCAGATCGTTTTATTGTTTCTTCTGTATTAGATAAACAAACTTTAGGGCAATATGTTATCGCACTAAAGTTAGCCGGTGTGCTTAATTTTTTAATTACACCGGTTGCATTATGGTGGCCAACTGCCCGCTTTCAACATATTGAAGATCCAGATCGTGGGCAAGCCTTTTTTGCAAGGATGGCTATTAAATTCACCGCTGCATATTCATTGGCCGGGGCATTATTATGCTTAGCATCACCTTGGATTTTACCTTTATTGGCTCCAGGGGTTCATATTGAAGCTAGCCTGCTTTTTCCGCTTATTTTTGGCGTAGTAGTTCGAGCGATTGAGCCTAGTTTAAACATTGGTTTGTTACAAGAAAATAAAACACATTTATTGATATATACCACAGCACTAGGTGCATTTATTCAAATAGTATTAGGTTTGTTTTTGGTTAAATTTTTTATGGCGCAAGGCGTTGCTTGGGCTTTTTTTATTGCTAGTTTATGTAGTCTTGGGCTTATTCATTATATTTCACAGAGAATATATAAACTTAAATTTCCTTATTTAAGATTATTCTTTTATTCTTCTATTCCTTTTGTTTTTGCTTGGAAGGTCTCGTTGTGATTTTTTTTAATAATTTATATTGTTGATGTGCTAACTTTATGAATGATTTTTATTTTTTCAAGCTCTTATATGTTTTACAAAGGTTGAATTTAATCACCACTGGTAATATATTTTGAATAATAATGAATTTTCTCAGTCATTTTTAGTTCCTGTTTTTTTATTTGTATTAATGATGGGGGAGTTTCGGGTGTTTTCAGGCGTTTCTGGTATGGTGAGTTTTACCATACTTGAGATTGCAGTTTATACAAGTATTTTCTATTTGTTTTTGGCTATTGTTGCTAATCCAATACATGGGGTATTAGTGTGGAAAAGTGCATTTAAAGAGTCAAAATGGGTAATGATTTATGCGTTTGTTGCTGGAGTGGGCGCATTTCTTTCTCTGTTAGCTGGTTCTGCAGCTGGGCTTCAGTCCTTTAAAGACCTTTTGCCTGCATGTATATTAGTGCCCATTTTAGTTATTTTTACTAAAAACAAAAAACAGTTACTTATCTTGTTTCGATTATTGATTTTACTTGGAATTATTAGTGCAGGTTTAGGCGTTATGCAAGGGTTACTAGGCTGGCCCTATATTATTGATGTGGATGTTAGCAAATTAGGAAAAATGAGTCTTGATGGTTCAATTTTAAAAACTAATATTGCAGTAGGTTTTTTTCGTCATCCAAATGCTCTTGGATTATATTTAGTTGCACCTGTATGTGCACTTGCGGTTTTAACTATTTATGTAAAGAAACATATAGCTAAATTTTTTTGCTTAATGGGGCTGTGTTTGTTTTTTGTCACTTATTATTACGCTCAAGCCAAGGGGGCATTTTTATGGAGCTTAATTGGTGTGTTTTGTAGTTTTTTATATATTGTGAAAGGGCAAAAAGCTGGGCGATTAATTGTTATTTTAATACCTATTATAATTTTTTCCATGGCATATATTTCTTTAAATTCAAAAGAACAAACGTTATCAACAATGGAAACTAGGTATCAGCTATGGCAGTCTGCATTTTATATATTTTCTAATGAAGGATTGAAGTTTTTTATTGGATCAATGCAAAGAGATATGTTAATGGCTAGTAATATCTTTACGTTTGGGAAGTTTATATACCCCAATGCTCATAATACATACTTAAATATAATAATAAATTATGGTTTTTTCTCTTTAATAGCTTTTTTATTTGCATCTGTTTTGATTTTAATTGGTGATAGTGATATATCTGATGACAAAGAGCTCAATTATGTTGTTTGTGGTGTTAAAGGAGGCATAATTGGCTTGCTGGGAATTTATTTTTTTGAGCCTGCAGCAGAAGGGGTTTTGACGCAATCTCAATTTTTCTCATTATTTGGTCTTATTTATATAGCAAGAAAAATAAGAGGGAGATTATAGTGAAAAATGTTGCAATTTATAGAACGGTAATGCCAATTGTGTCTGAATCTTTCATAATAGAGCAAGCTCGTTCGTTAATAAAGTATTCTCCAATTTATGTTTGTAGGGATTTGAATTCCCCCATTGCAGCTGACTCTCTTTCAATTGATTCCAATTCTAAATTATCTAGAGTTAAGTATACACTTTGCAGAACATCAAACACCTTTGTGCGTGGATTAGGAAAAAAAAAATTATCCCTTATACATGCTCATTTTTTACCTGATGCGGTAATGATTATGCCAACGGCTAAAAAATTAGGTTTGCCATTAATTGCAACTAGCCATGGTTTTGATACTCAAATGAGCCGCTGGTCTCAGTTTAAAACCCTGCGGCCAACTAATGTTCAATTTCTATTGCATGAACAATATTTATATAAAAATGCAGATGCTTTTATTGCAGTATCTAATTTTATGCGTAACAAAATGATAGCTAGGGGTATTCCTAGCGATAAAATATTTACCCATTACATTGGGATTGATACAAAAAAATTTGCCCCTAGCAAGCAGCAAAGTAAATTTATTTTAAATGTTTCACGTCATGTTTCATGGAAAGGCGTAGAGGTTTTACTTAAGGCTTTTGCTCAAGTTCCTGCAAGTTTAGGCTGGAAATTGCTTCAAGTTGGGGCAGGATATGAAACAATAATGTTAAAAAAACTGGCTACTGAATTAGCTGTCGATGATCGAGTGGAGTGGTTAGGGGCGCAACCGCATGATGTTGTGCAGCGTTTAATGCAAGAGTGTAGCTGCTATGTGCAAGCAAGCTTACCTGATAAAAATGGGCAAACTGAAGCGTTTGGCATGGTTTTACTTGAGGCGGCGGCTTCAGGTGTTCCAGTGTTAGTTAGTAGGAGTGGTGGAATGCCCGAGGGCGTAATTGACAATGAAACAGGATATTTGTTTGAGCCTGGAAATTTCAATGAACTGGCTGAAAAGTTAAATTATGTATTGGCACAGTCAAATGAGTGGAGAAAAACAATGGGGCTAGCAGGGAGGGCATTTGCACAAAGCTTAGATATCCGGAGTCAGACACTGCTTTTAGAGAATATTTATGACCAAGTTATTGCAAATCATGCAAGCAACTAGATTATTCGTCCTGCTATTGTTCTCCATATTATTCCTGCAGTCGGCCGTTGCCGTTGATGAGCAGTTGATGTTAAAGAAAAGCAATGCGGCTTCTTTATTAGCGATGCCTGTCAATAAAGTGTCGGCCAGATTAGTGCAAGAGATTTCAAGCGAATACTTTGGCATGCATGTACATAGGCCTGATCTGAATAAGAGCTGGCCACTTTCCAATGTACATAGTTGGCGATTATGGGATATATATGCGGGCTGGAAAGATATTGAGCCAAAAAATGGTCAATTTGATTTTGTTAAGCTTGATGCAATTGTTGAATTTAGTAAAAAAAATAATATTAGTTTGTTATTGCCATTAGGAGTTACGCCAGAGTGGGCTTCAAGCCGGCCTAGAGAAAAATGTGCGTATGGTTTTGGCTGTGCAGCTGAACCTACGGATATGATGCATTGGCGTCGATATATTAAAACCGTTGCTAATCGTTATAATGGCGTTATATTTGATTATGAGCTACTTAATGAAGTGAATTTAGAGCCTTTTTGGTCTGGTAGCCTTGATGCGCTTTTGGAAATGCAAAAAATTGCGTATGTGGAATTAAAAGCAATTAATCAAAAAAATCGCTTAATTGGCCCAAGCATGACAGGAAATTCAGAAAGTGAATTATCCAAATGGGATAAGTATTTGGCGATGGGGGCGGGGGAATATCTAGATATTGTCTCTTATCATTTATACGTGCCAACTTCTGATCCAGAAGTAGCCTATGGCTTGGTTGAACGTCTGTATCAGATAATGGCTAGACACAATTTAAAAAATAAGCCTTTATGGAATACGGAGTCGGGCTGGCTTATTGAAAATTTATTAGGCCCAGAGATTACTAATTCATATAGTGCAGAGTGGCTGCGGCTTGACCAAGGAAATGCTATTGCAATAGTACTACGTGCAAATATTCTAGCTTTAACGCAGGGCGTGTCGCGGTTTTATTGGTATTCATACGACCACGCCGAAATGGGTTTATCTGAGCCAAAAAGTAAGCATAAAAAAGCGGCTGCATTCGCGTATCAGAATCTTGCTTTACAACTTATGGGTAGTAAAGCGCAGGGATGCAGTATTGATCGCTCTGTGGTTTGGATATGTAAATTTACGAATAGCACTAATTTAGCTTTGTTTTATGTTTGGACTACGGATGAAAGCGTTAATAAAATTTCACGTTCGAAGATAGGAGAAGTCGAAAACAAAACGACGTTTCCACTGGGCGAGAGTGTGCCAATAGTTGGAGAAGATATAACTATTTCCAAAATACCTATATTGCTTAAATAATATTTTGTAAGTTATTTTTGATTACTAAATGAGTTGTGTCATTGAATGTACAATACATTGTTGTGTTTTATGGTTAAATGGAATAAGGTAGTTTTTATATAAAGATACTGTGTTTTACTAAGATTAGGTTGATTTATGATGACTTTAAATTTCTGCAGTGATGGCTAGCCTCAATATTTTCGATTTGCTATGTAAGTGTGGCTTTAAAGCTACTTTCTTTATCCCTATTGAGCAAGGGAGGGCAAGGAGGTTTTAAGTGCTTTGAAAATTTAGTTGTTGGATGAAACTTTTGAAATTACGGGTAGTAAGATTGCTCTGTAAAATATGATTGGGCATATTATTAATAAGTTTTGCTATATGTGTGGTAAGTATGTTGCAAAATTAATTGATGTAGTTAAACGCGCAGAGTTTTCTTACACAATAACCGTAAAAACACTCCATTTTATTTGGGGAATTTCGTTGGGCTACGCCAGCTTTTTTATTTATATAAAAAATAGCTTGAGCGATTTAGTGATAACGATGCCGTATTCCATATTTTGATGTGAGCTCACCGCATTCAAATAGATAAAAATTCGTTAATTTGTGTTAAATTAGCGAATGAAGTCACTTGGCGCTTATTTAACTTGAAATTAATTATGACTAAAAATGACATTAACTCCTTATTAATTCCTACTGTGGTTTTTGTGCAAAGGCGCTTACCGCATTATCGATTGCCTTTTTTTGAAGCTTTGCGCCAGGAGCTTGAAATGAGGGGGTGTAAGTTTAGATTATTACACGGCATGCCCAATAAGCACGAATTAAGTAAGAATGACTCTGGCGAATTGCCATGGGCTGAGAAAATACCTACTCATTATTTTTTCTCAGGCAGAATTTGCTGGCAGCCTTTTGCTGGCAGAATTAAGGATGCTGATTTAGTTATTTGTAGCCATGAAAATAAACTTATTTTTAATTTAATTGTTCAATACTATTACACATCTATTCGTATGGCATTATTTGGGCATGGCGCAAATCTTCAAGGTAATCCAAAGAGCTGGAGTGAAACGGTTAAACGTTTTTTTGCTAAAAGAGCGGATTGGTGGTTTGGCTATACGGCCATGAGTTTGCCATTAATTAAGCGTTTTTCTTTCCCATCTAATCGCATTACGATTGCTAACAACTCAATTGATACGCAGAAAATGTCAGAACTTTTTGATGATATTCATGATGATGAAAAAGTATTGATTAGAGCTCGCTTAAATATTAAGACACAGAATGTCGGTATTTTTATTGGTTCGTTTTATGATGAAAAGCGTATTGATTTTATGCTGGCTGCTCTGCTTGCCATAAAAAAGGCTACTCCTGATTTTGAAATGCTCATTGTAGGTGATGGTGTGCAGCGCGATTTGGTCATTCAATTTTGCAAAGAGTACCCTTGGGCTAGATATATGGGGGTGTGCAAAGGAAAAGCAAAAGTAGATTTATTAGCGGTTTCTTCTGTAATGATCAACCCTGGCTTAGTTGGGCTGGGTGTTTTAGATTCATTTGTATGTGCTGTTCCAATGTTAACCACGCATTGTGGCTTGCATAGCCCTGAAATTGCGTATGTTAGTAATGGGAATAATGGTGTTATAACCGGCAATACTTTAGAAGAATATACCGCTGCAGTGATAAGGTTGCTTCATGATGAGCAAGCACTAAAGGAAATGCAGTTGGCTTGCTTAGCAAGCGCTAAAGAATATAGCGTCGAAAATATGGCTAGAAATTTTGCGGAAGGAATTATGCAATGCCTTTCTCAGCCTATTTATCGAGGTAGCAGATAATGATAAGTGTATTAATGGTGCATAATGCTTATCAACAAACTGGGGGGGAAGACTCTGTTGTTGCCAATGAAATATCGTTGCTAAAAAAACATGGCCACGATGTTGAAGTTTATTTTCGCCATAATGATGAGATTGCTAACCAATCCAAATTATCATTATTAACA